>DATAFR010000048.1:0-10599 GCA_036257375.1 Methyloceanibacter sp. | reverse complement strand
GGGGCCATGTCCATGGCGGCGGGGGAGTATGTTTCGGTCAGCTCGCAATCGGATACTGAACAGGCAGATCTCGCGCGAGAGAAGCGCGAGCTTGCGGAAGATCCAGAATTTGAGAAGGAGGAACTGACGCAGATCTACGTTAGCCGCGGCGTTGAGATCGGAGTTGCGCGTCAGGTCGCGCAACAACTCATGGACAAGGACGCGTTGGGTGCCCATGCCCGCGACGAACTTGGCATTTCCGAAATCACGTCGGCTCGACCGGTGCAGGCTGCCCTGACATCGGCCGCAACCTTTTCGGCTGGGGCGGCGGCACCGCTTGCTCTAGTACTCCTTTCGCCCTCTAGCTTCATCATCCCGGTCGTTTCGGGAGGATCGCTGGTGTCGTTGGCCTTGCTTGGCTTGCTAGGCGCCAGAACCGGCGGCGCTGAGGTCTTCAAGCCGATCGTGCGTGTCACTTTTTGGGGCGCACTCGCGATGGCGCTGACGGCCGGGATCGGGGCCATCGTTGGCACCGTTGTCTAACAAAACCCATTTCGCCCTTCGCTGGGGATCAGCCGCTGACATGCTCCTCCTGCCGCGCGGCGGAGTCGACCGCGATTGCTCGGAACGCATAAAGTGAACGCAAGCTTGGCAAGGGCAGTCTTTGAGCCTACTCACTTTTTGGTGAGATCCTCGTCTTCCAGCCGATCGTCTTCGAGCGCCCGATAGGCCGCACCTTCGAGATCCTCGAATTGGCCCGAGCGGAGCGCCCACATGAAGGCCGCAAGTCCGAGTGTCCCGAGAAATAGTGCTATTGGCACGAGCCATGCGAGAGCCGTCATGGATGCCCCTTGCCCGCCAGCCGCGCGGCATTGGCCGTAACGAGAATCGATGAGGTCGACATGACGATGGCTGCGATCAGCGGCGTGACCGTGCCCGCCATGGCAAGCGGCACGCAGATAACATTATAGACCAAAGCGACAGCGAAGTTTTGCAAGGCCATCGACCGTGCGCGCTTGCCGGTGGATATGGCATCGAGAGTCGGCGCAAGCTTCTCTCCCTGGAACACGAAGTCGGCTGCGCGCTGACTGATATCGGCGGCACTCGCCGGCGACATCGAGGCGTGTGCCACGGCAAGGGCTGGCGCGTCATTGAGACCATCGCCAACCATAAAGACTTTGTGGCCCTCGGCGGCGCAGGCATCGAGCCAAGCGATTTTTTCGGCCGGCTTGAGCTCGGCCTTCCAAGTCTCGATGCCGACCTCGCGCGCGATTTTTTCCACTACAGCGCAGCGATCGCCTGAGAGCATCGCGACTCGATACCCTTCACACTTCAATGCAGCCACAACTTCCGCTGCGTCGCTTCTCACACTATCGGCGAAACGGAAGCGCACTGGAGGCATGCCATAGCGGCGAAACCAGACCTCACTGCCCTCGCCTTTGCTGTTGACGCCGCACCATTCGGCTGAGCCCAGCCGCTCCTCGCCCTGGGCCAGAAAACGTCTGAGACCGCATCCGGACACTTCCTCAACACCTGAAACGGGCACGACCCGCCCAAACCGTTTTTCCGCCGCGGCGACAATTGCGCGCGCATAAGGATGCTTGCTTGTCGCAGCAACACTCGCAGCAGCCTTCAATGCATTTTCGGAAACACAGATACCGTCAATGAGCGCTGGCCGACCAAGCGTCAGCGTGCCGGTCTTGTCGAATACCACCATATCGGCCTCCGCGATGCGCTCGAGTCCGTCAGCGGCCTTAACAATGACGTGCCGCCGGAAGAGTCGGCTCGAAGCGGCGATCTGCACGGCGGGAACGGCAAGCGCGAGCGCGCAAGGGCAAGTGATGATCAGTACGGCGATGGCATAGGTCAGCCCCGTTTGCCATGAGGCGCCTGCAAACACCCAACCGAGGAAGGTCGCGAGACCGAGCCCATGCACTGCAGGCGCATAGATCGCGGCTGCACGATCGGCGAGCCTGCGGTAGCGCGCCTTGCCCTGCTCGGCCGCCAGCATAAGCCGGCTGATTTCGGCAAGCAGCGTTGCAGAATCGGCCGCGCGCACCTCGATCTCAAGCGGCCTCCCCAAATTGAGCGTCCCGGCATAAACATCTTGCCCTATCTTTACCCTTGCAGGCGCGGTCTCCCCGGTAATTAGGCTTTGGTCGATCTGCCCAGCGCCAGCGAGCACAACGCCGTCAGCGGCGATCCGCTCGCCTGTCGCCACCAGCAGTCGATCACCCGGGCGAAGCGCATGTGCCGGCGCCATGCGACGAGTGCCGCCCGTTTCGATGAGTGTGACTACTCCGCTCTGCAAGCTGAGAAGATTCTGCGCCTCGCCTCGCGCGCGCACACGCAAGGTCTCGTCAAGAAAGCGGCCCACCAGCAGGAAGAACAGCAGCGAGACGGCGGCATCGAAATAGACCTGCTCGCTGCCGCGCATTGTCTGATAGACGCTCATGAAAGTAGCGAGGATGATGGCGAGCGAAATCGGCACGTCCATGTTGAGCCGTCGCCCCTTGAGCGCGGCAAGCGCCGAGCGAAAGAAGGGCTGTCCCGCGTAAGCCACCGCCGGCAAGGCGATCAGCGCCGAGATCCAACGGAAGGCAACCGCCATCGCCGGATCCATGTCACCCGCTTCCCCCGACCAGACGGCAACCGAGATCAGCATGATGTTCATGGCAGCGAACCCGGCCACGGCCATGCAGCGCAGCAGATATTTTTGCCGCGCGTCGTCGCCTCCGGTCTTCGCCGCCTCGAGCGGCGCCGCGGTAAAGCCCGCATCATTCAGCGCGGCGATGAAATCGGCGGCGCTTGCCCGTGCCTGGTCGTAGACCACGCTCACGCGCTTGGCCGCAAGAGAGGCACGCGCCGCCTCAGCCCCCGGAACCTTCAGCGCGGCACGCTCGACCGAGCGCAAACAGCCGCCGCAATGCATGTTCTGGACGGCCAGCGTCAGCGTAGCGCCTTCGGGCGCGACCTTCTGCGCACCTGCGGCGAAATGGAGGGCCGGGCTCTGCGCGGTCATGGCATCTCTGCGACCACGAGGCGCTGCTTGAGGCGGTAGACATTGTCGCCGCCTTCACCTCTACGGCTCGAGTCGATAGCAACCACCCATGCCCCCGGCGCTAAGCCGATCGTGGCGGCGTAAACCCCCTCGCCCAACTCTTTCAGTACGACCTTGCGATCGTCCTTATCTGTCGCCGGTCGCTCCAGATCAGCGACGACCTGGAGCCCGTTGACGGGCGCTGCCGCCCGATCCAGCACCTTCAAGGTGAGCCGTCCGGTTTTGTCATCATACACAAGCTCGCTCCGCCAGCCGCGCTCGCCCTGAAGCTTCGCCGCCACGAGTGTCTCGTTGTAGTGAAGACCCTTGCTGTAGGCATTCGACGCGTCGCCGCCGCTGAAGGTCGCCACGGCAAAATAAAGAAAGATCGCGTTGGCAAGAACCATGACGCCGAAAAAGGCGATCAGGGCCAGCAGCACGTGCCGGCCTTCGATGACTGGGCCCGGGCCGGGTTGCGCCGTCATCGCTCCGGCCCCTGGAAGGTGGTCTCGTGTTCGGCCTCGGCCGCGCCGTCGGCGGAGGTAACCACGAAGGAGAACGCGGCGTCAGCGGCGGGAAGGGCCGCGTTCGCTTTCTTGTCGAGCGTGACATAGGCCCTGATCGACTGAAGGTCGTCGGCCGGAACGGTGATGACGAGATCGGGCTCTTTCTCCTGCCCGACCACGGTGAGCTCGGCGCCTGGCAATCCCTTCACTGCCAGCCTGAAGTACCGCGGCGCATAGGCCTTGTTGAGCAGCTTGAGCGTATAGCCGTTGCGGATGCCGCCGTCGGAGAGCTTTACGTAGAGCGGGTTGCGGTCGTGCAGCACGTTGACGTCGACGTTCGGCCTGAGCATGAGCGCCGTCAACATGATCGCGCCGACGACGGCGATGGCGGCGCTGTAGAGGACGACGCGCGGGCGCGAGAGATTGAAACTAAGCCCGTCTTTTCCCGCCGATTCGAGATTACGCACCGTATCGTAGGCGATCAATCCTCTCGGCCTTCCCACTTTGTCCATGATCTCGTTGCAGGCATCGATGCACAGCGCACACTGGATGCATTCGAGTTGGGAGCCATTGCGAATGTCGATGCCGGTCGGACAGACGGCGACGCATTGCCGACAATCGATGCAATCGCCCCTGCCTTCCCAGCTTTGTCCGACCTTGTGCGGTCCCCGCTTCTCGCCGCGCCAGCCGCGGTAGGAAATCAGAAGCGAATCGCGATCGACCATGCCGCCCTGGATGCGCGGCCACGGGCACATATAGATGCAGACCTGCTCGCGGGCGATGCCGCCGAGCAGATAGGTGGTCGCGGTGAAGAGGCCGATGAAGACATAGGCGATCATCGGCGCGTCGAAATTGACAAGCTGGCGCGCCAGCGTCGGCGCGTCGGCGAAATAGAACACCCAGGCGCCGCCGGTCGCGACCGCGATCAGAAGCCAGGTGAAGTGCGTGGCGCCTTTCCGCCATAGCGTCTCCAACGCCCAGGGCGTCTTGTCGAGACGCATGCGCTGGTTGCGATCGCCCTGGAAGAAGCGCTCGACCGCGATCATCAGATCGGTCCACACCGTCTGCGGACAGGTATAGCCGCACCATACACGGCCGGCGATCGACGTGAAAAGAAACAGCGCGAGCGCGGCGAGCACAAGCAGCCCAGTGATGTAGTAGAATTCCTGCGGCCAAATTTCGAGAAAGAAAAAGTAGAAGCGGCGCGACGGAAAATCGATCAAGACCGCCTGATCGGGAAGATAAGGACCGCGATGCCAGCGCAGCCATGGTACGAGGTAGTAGATCGAGAGCGTGACCGCCATGACGATCCACTTGACGGTGCGAAAGGTGCCGTGCGCGCGCTTGGGATAGACCTTGACGCGGGCGGCATAGAGGGGCGTATTGACGCCGCCGCCATGAACTGTCGGCGCATCGCTTCGCTCGATACCGGGAGCCGCCTCGCCGGAGATCACGGCAGCGGTCTCGAGCGCCACGCTCTCAGAATAGCTTCGCGAATTCTCCATCAACATCTCTTCGAGCGGACGGGTTACTCGCCACCGCCAAGCGCGTGAACGTAAATGGCGAGCTCCTTGATGGTCTCGGGATCGAGGCGTCCGACCCAGGTCGGCATCACCCCGCCCCTTCCTCCATCGACGGTCGTGACGATAGTTGCTTTGTCGCCACTATAGAGCCACAGCTCGTCGGTCAAATCCGGCGCGCCAAACTCGTGATTGCCCTTCGCTTGCGGCCCATGGCAGGCGACGCAATTCTTGGCGAAGATTTCCGCGCCGCGCTCCGCTGCTTGCGGGTCGTGGGACCCGCCCGAGAGCGAGAGCACATACTCGGCGACATCGTTAATTTGCGCCGCCGACAACAGGCCGCTCTTGCCGAAGGCGGGCATCGCCCCGCTCCGCGTCTTGGGGTCGTCGGCGCGAATGCCGTGCATGATGGTTTGCTGAATGCCGTCGAGCGTTCCGCTCCACAGCCAGGAATCGTCACGCAAATTCGGATAGCCGAAAGCGCCTTGCGCCCCGCGCCCATGGCAGGGCGCGCAATTGTCGCCGAAGGCCGCCTCGCCGCCGGCAAGCGCAAAGCGCAGCAGCTCGGGGTCCGCGTTGATCGCGGCGAGGTCGCTCGCGGCGACCCTGTCGCGATATTCGGCCTTCGCGGCGCGGGCCGCCTCGAGCTGAGAGGCCACTTTCTCGCGTTGGCTGTATCCAAGCAAACCCTTGGTATAGCCCGACAAAAGCGGCCAGGAGGGCATCAGCAGCCAATAGCCGATCGACCACAGGACGGTGGCGTAAAACACATATAGCCACCACTTCGGCAGCGGCTTGTTCAGCTCCTGGATGCCGTCCCACTCATGGCCCGTCGTCTCCGGCTCGCTTACCGCGTCGCGCTTGCTCATGGCCATGGTTCAGCCGTCTTTCTTCTCATCACCTGGATCTTTTTCCAGAGGAAGCCGTGCCGCCTCCTCGAAACGCCTCTTGTTGCCGGGCCGGAACGCGTAGATCAGAACGCCGATGAAGAAGGCGACAAACAAGAGCAGCGCCCCGACTTGCGTGATCGATGCCACCTGCTCGTAGCTCATGGCCGGCTCATCTCAGATTAGGACCCGCGGCGTCGAAGGTCGCGAAGTCGACGAGCGTGCCCAGCATTTGCAGATAGGCGATCAGCGCATCGAGCTCCGACCCCGAACTCGGATCGCCGTCGAACGACCGGACTTGCGCTTTGGGGTAGCGCGCGAGGAAAGCCTTTAGCGAAACGGCGCCAGGATTGACCTGGGCTTCGAGATCGGCCTTGGCGTTGGCGATCATGTCGTCGCTGTAAGGCACGCCCTCGAGGCGCAGCGTTTCCATGCGCTCGGCAATGTCGCTGGAATCGAGCGTACGCCTTGCTAGGAACGGATAGCCCGGCATGATCGATTCCGGCACGATGGCGCGGGGGTCGATCATGTGCGCCACGTGCCATTCGTCGGAATACTTGCCGCCGACCCGCGCGAGATCGGGTCCGGTGCGTTTCGATCCCCATTGGAAGGGATGATCGTACATGCTTTCCGCGGCCAGACTGTAATGGCCGTAGCGCTCGACTTCGTCGCGAAGCGAACGGATCATCTGGCTATGGCAGACATAGCAGCCCTCGCGAATATAGATGTCGCGGCCGGCGAGCTCGAGCGGCGAATACGGCCTGATGCCCGAGACTTTTTCGATGGTCGAGCCGAGCCAAAACAACGGTGCGATCTCGACCAGGCCGCCGATGGCTACCGTGATCAGAATGCCGACCAGCAGCAGGATTGAGCTCTTCTCGAGGACTTGATGCTTTGACCAGTTCATCCCGGCCTCCCCTACGCAGCAGCAGGACGAAGCTCGGGCGCCGCCGCGATGCGCGGCTGCTCGGCCGCGTCAACCGGTTCATCGCCGCGAATGGTGCGCCAGACGTTGTAGACCATGAACAGCGCACCTATGGTGAACAGGAGGCCGCCCAACGCCCGGATGACGTAGAAGGGATGCATGGCCGCGACGGTCTCGACGAAGGAGTATTCGAGAAAACCAAGCGAGTCGTAGGCGCGCCACATCAATCCCTGGAGAATGCCCGAGACCCACATTGCCGTTATGTAGAGAAGAATGCCGAGCGTCGAGATCCAGAAATGCCACTCAACGAGTCGCTGGGAATAGAGCGCCCGGCGATGCCAGAGCCACGGCACCATGCAGTAGACTGCGCCAAAGGTGATTAGCGCGACCCAGCCGAGCGCTCCGGCATGCACGTGCCCAATGGTCCAATCGGTGTAATGCGACAGCGAGTTGACCGCCCTGATGCTCATCAGCGGCCCCTCGAAGGTGGCCATCCCGTAAAAAGCGACCGCAACAATGAGGAAACGAAGGACAGGATCGGTTCTGAGTTTGTCCCAGGCGCCGGACAGCGTCATCATGCCGTTGATCATGCCGCCCCATGACGGCATCCACAGTATGATCGAGAAGGTCATGCCGAGCGTTTGTGCCCATTGCGGCAAAGCCGTGTAGTGCAGATGGTGCGGACCGGCCCAGATGTAGAGGAAGATCAGCGACCAGAAATGCACGACCGAGAGCCGGTAGGAATAGACTGGCCGCTCGGCGCGCTTCGGCACGAAGTAATACATCATGCCGAGGAAGCCCGCGGTCAGGAAGAAGCCGACCGCGTTGTGGCCATACCACCACTGCGTCATGGCGTCCTGCACACCGGAATAAACGCTGTAACTCTTAGAGCCGAGCACCGAGACCGGCACCGCCAGATTGTTGACAATGTGCAGCATTGCGATCGTGACGATGAAGGCGAGATAGAACCAGTTCGCCACGTAGATATGCGGCTCGCGCCTCTTGGCGAGCGTGCCGACGAAGACGAGGAAATAGACGACCCAGACGATGGTGAGCCAAACATCCACATACCATTCGGGCTCGGCATATTCCTTCGACTGGGTGACGCCGAGGAGATAGCCGGTGGCGGCCATCACGATGAAAAGTTGATAGCCCCAGAACACGAACCAGGGCGCCCAGCGCCCGGCAAGCGGCGCGCGGCTGGTGCGCTGCACGACATAGAAGGAAGTGGCGATCAGCGCATTGCCGCCAAAGGCGAAGATGACCGCCGAGGTGTGCAGCGGACGCAGCCGTCCGTAACTCGTCCAGGGAAGATCGAGATTGAGCGCGGGAAAGGCCAGCTGCCAGGCGATGATGACGCCCACAAGGAAGCCTGCGATCCCCCAAAACACCGTGGCAATCACGCCGGCGCGGATCACCCCGTCGAAATAGCCGGCCTCCGTCTTGGGTTCGCGCCGCTGAATGACCTGGGTGAGGATATACAGAAAGGCGAGTCCCGCCGCGCCGAGCAGCAGACAGCCGTGAAAGCGCATGGGGGGATCCTTGCCTGCCACGGCCAAGATCAGGCCGACCAGGGCGCAGAGGCCTGATGAGACCAATGCCACAAAGTCGGAAAAAGCCTTCCATTCCTCGCGCTCGAGCGGTACTGCCATGGACGCAAATTCCTCTCTGATGCGCGCACCATGGCCGAGCCCAGCCGTTGGAACCTTGATGAGGATCAAGGGACCAAGATAGAGGCGCCCCAAGTAACGAACTCCGTTATGCGCCGGAGACGAGGTCTTTATCGGCTTTTGTTCCGCCGGGCTAGAAACTGATAGAAATTGTCATGCATGGCCCCACAGCTACGCGCCCCGAAGGAGGCCGCATCGACCGCCTCTTTCGGGCTCTTTTCGATCCGACGACCTCGCGTGCTCACTATTGGGCCGCGGTAGCTGCTGTCGGAATGTGGCTCACCTTGGCCTGGGGCTTGCACCCTTGGCTCGAGGACCGGGGCTCCTTCCTCATCTTCATCCTGGCCGTCTTGTTCGCAGCCGGTTTCGGTGGGCTTGGCCCCGGACTTCTAGCCACCTCCCTCAGCGTCGCGCTTGGTGTCCTGCTCGTGGGTGGCGGCAACCTCTCGCAACCAGCGCTGCTTGAGGCGCTGATCTTCGCTATTGTCGGTGTGGGTATTTCGTGGTTCGGCGAGCAGCTTCGCCGCTCGCGCATTCGCGACGCGACCAACACGCAGGACTTGCGGACGCGCGAAGCACATCTCCGCTCCATCCTCAATACCGCTCCCGATGCCACCGTGGTGATCGACGAGAAGGGCATTGTCCAATCCTTCAGCGCCGCCGCCGAGCGATTGTTCGGCTACAAGGAATCCGGCGTCATTGGTAAGAATGTGTCTATGTTGATGCCTCAGCCCTATCGCGTCGAGCATGACCGCTATTTGCAGCGTTATCTCGCCACCGGCGAAAAGCGCATCATCGGCATCGACCGCGTGGTCACCGCCCAGCGCAAAGACGGCTCGACCTTTCCCATCAAGCTCGAGGTAGGCGAGATGCAATCAGGCGAGCGCCATTTCTTTACCGGCTTCATCCACGACCTCACCGAGCGGCAGAAAACCGCGGATCAGCTACAGGAGCTGCAAACCGAGCTCGCGCGGCTGTCGCGGTTGACAGCAATGGGCGAAATGGCCTCGACACTCGCGCATGAGATCAATCAGCCGCTCTCGGTGATCTCAAATTACCTGCAAGGCTGCAACCGGCTGCTCGAGCCGGTCGAGCATCCCAATGTGCCAAGGATACGCGATGCTCTCGCCGAGACGACGAAGCAGACGCTGCGTGCCGGTCATATCATCCGCCAGCTGCGAGAATTCGTGGCGCGCGGCGAAATCGAGAAGCGGCCCGAGAACATCAGCAAGCTGATTGAGGAGGCGAGCGCGCTCGCTCTCGTCGGTGCGAGAGAAGCGGGGGTAAAAACCGTGTTCCGCTTCGCCAGCCACACCGATACGGTCTTGGTCGAGAAAGTGCAGATCCAGCAGGTATTGCTCAACCTGATGCGCAACGCCATGGAGGCGATGCAGGATTGCGAGCTCAAGGAATTGATGGTGACGACGTCGGTGCCCAACGGCGATAAACTCACGGTGAGCGTGGCGGATACTGGCAGAGGTTTATCCGAGGAGATTGCCGCGCGACTGTTCCAGCCATTCGTAACAACGAAACCCGCCGGCATGGGCGTGGGATTGTCGATCTCAAAGCGTATCGTCGAGGCGCATGGCGGCGAGATGTGGGCCGAACCGAACCCGGGCGGTGGCGCCATCTTCCTTTTTACGTTGCAATCCGCAATCGAGCCGAGCGGCGTCGATGCCTGACCGAATCGTGCATATCGTCGACGACGACGAGGCCGTGCGCCAGTCGCTGGCCTTCCTGTTGGGCTCGGCCGGCTTGACTGTGCGGCTTTACGACTCAGCAAGCGCGTTTCTTGCCGGTCTCTCCGCCGTCAAGAATGGGTGTCTTGTCACTGATGTTCGCATGCCGGACATGACCGGCATCGAGCTGCTGCAGCAGCTCCGATCGAAAGCCTGCAAGCTTCCCGCCATCGTCATCACCGGGCATGGCGACATTCCTCTTGCGGTGGAAGCCATGAAGGCGGGGGCCGTCGATTTCATCGAGAAGCCGTTCGACGAAGCGGCGATTTTGGATGCCGTACAATCCGCCCTCGACCGGGGCTCTAATGTGGAAGGGGGCGATGCGACCGTCGT
>DATAFR010000047.1:0-1572 GCA_036257375.1 Methyloceanibacter sp. | reverse complement strand
GCCTGCCCGCCGTCGAGCACGCCGGCGACGGTGAACACCTTGAACACCGAGCCCATCTCGTAGACGCCGAAGCCGATGCGATTGAGCCGCTCCTTGTCGAGGGCCTGCTCGCGATGATTGGGGTCGTAGTCGGGGAGCGAGGCGAGCGCCATTACTTCGCCTGAGTGAACGTCGATGACGATTCCCGCCGCGGCCTTGGCGTGATAGGCGGCGATGGCGCGGCCGAGTTCCTCCCGCAGTACATGCTGCACGCCGAGATCGAGCGAAAGCGCAACGCCCTCGCTCCCGGTCATGGCGAGTTGGGGGTTGTCGTCGATGAATTTTTCGACACCGGCGAGACCCTTGCTGTCGACGTTGACGAGGCCGACCACATGACTTGCGGTGGCCCCCATCGGATAGACGCGGCGATACTCGTCGATGAAGCCGATGCCGGGGAGTCCGAGCTCGTGAATCTCGGCCTGCTGCTTCGGCGTGAGCTGGCGCTTGATGCGGACGAAGCGCCGTCCCTGCTTGATGCGCGTGCGCAGGTCGCCTTGGTCGATGTCGGGGAGGACGCTCGCGACCTGCTCGGTGAACTCGTCAGCATCGATCACGCGATTGGGATCGGCGAAGAGAGTCGCGCCCTTGATGTCGGTCGCGAGCAGCCTGCCGCCGCGATCGAAGACGTCAGGACGATGGACCGTCGAGGAGATGTCGAAGATCACGCCCGAGCCCGGCCCGGTGGCGGCGAAGCCGAGCGTGACGAGCCGCGCCGCGATCAGGGCGAAAGCAAGCGCAAAGGCGAGGCAGGCAAGACGGAAGCGGTAGCGGCCGCGCGGGAGAGAAGCACGTTCGGCTCGGGCGGCTGCGGGATCTGGTCTTGCGGTCGGGGCCACGGTCGGTCGCCTATTGGGCCTCGTCGGCCGACCGCTCGATCTTGGCCTCGGGCCAGGCCTGGGAGCCCTCGTCGGCCGGCGCGCTCGCAATCGAAACTTTCGGCTTGGCTCCCGGAGGGGTCGATTTCGCGGCCGGCGCATCAGGGGCCGGAGCGGGCGTCTCCTGCTTGAGGCGCGCCGGATCGAAATCGCGGTCGGTCACCTTGTCGAGGGTGATGATCTGGACGGGCTTGGCCGGGGCGAGCTTCAGATGCTTCTGGGCGAGCCGCTGGATTCGCTCAGGGCGGTTGAGCAGGCTCCACTCGGCGCGGAGGACGGCGATCGCATCGCGCTCCTCGTCGATTTGCCCGTTGAGCGTCCTGATCTCGGCGTCGAGCCCCTTCGCCTGGTACTTGACCTGATAGATGACGCAGGCAAGCGCGACGAGGCCTAACACAAGGCAGATATTAATGAAGCGCAGCATGGCATTACTCGCGAAACTGAACGACCCTCACATGGCGACCTTGAGCTCTGGCACCCCGAGCGCGGCAAGGTCGAGGGGGTGAGCGGGCGCCGCGGTACGCATGGCGGCTCTGAGCCTTGCCGAGCGGGCGCGCGGGTTCCGGGCAATTTCCCCCTTCCCCGGTTCTAACGGACGACGGTTAAGAAGCTGGAAGCTTGGCGCAAGAATTTCGCGGGCGGCTTCGGGGAGGTGGCG
>DATAFR010000046.1:0-8267 GCA_036257375.1 Methyloceanibacter sp. | reverse complement strand
GCTTACCGGTCCTTGCCGACCTCGATATCGATGCCCTTGTCCTTGGTAATCTCGCCCGAGAAGCCCGGCACGTCGATCTTCAGCACCTGCCGGTTCTGCCGCTCGTAGAGCATGTAACCGAGGATCCCGAGCCCGACCACGGCCACCCCAAGCAGAAAGGCCAGCATTGGACTTATGTTTCGCATTTCATCCTCTCTCTGCCGCGCCTCCGACGAACGCCTTACGCGCCGCCCCGTTCCCCCCGCCGTTCTAGCGCAACTTGAGGTTCAGCTTGACGTAGGTCAAGGTCGGGGATCAGGATTACCCAGAAGAAACGATAAGCGGCGTGGTCCTAGGGAGGACAGTTATGCTTCACCAGGTTATCGAGACATTGAATGCGCGAGTGGCTTTGCGCCCGCGCTACGACAACTTCATTGGCGGCAAATGGGTGGCCCCGGTCGACGGCAAATATTTCGACAGTATCAGCCCCATCATCGGCAAGCCGGTCTGTCAGATCGCGCGCTCGCAAGCCGCCGACATCGAGCTTGCGATCGACGCCGCGTATAAGGCCAAGGACGCCTGGGCCAACACGGCGCCGGCCAAGCGCGCCGAGATCCTCAACAAGATCGCCGATCGCATGGAGGAGAACCTCAAGGTGCTAGCCGCGGTCGAGACCATCGACAACGGCAAGCCGATCCGTGAGACGACTTTCGCCGACATCCCGCTCGCTATCGACCATTTCCGCTATTTCGCGGCTTGCGTCCGCGCGCAGGAAGGCTCGCTGTCGGAGATCGACCACGACACCGTCGCCTATCACTATCACGAGCCGCTCGGCGTGGTCGGGCAGATCATTCCGTGGAACTTCCCGATCCTGATGGCGGCGTGGAAGCTCGCGCCCGCATTGGCGGCCGGCAATTGCGTGGTGCTGAAGCCGGCTGAGCAGACACCGATGTCGATCATGGTACTGATGGACATCGTCGGCGACCTCTTGCCGCCCGGCGTCCTCAACGTGGTCAACGGCTTCGGGGTCGAGGCCGGCAAGCCGCTTGCCCAGAACAAGCGCATCGCCAAGGTGGCCTTCACCGGCGAGACGACGACCGGCCGGCTCATCATGCAATATGCGTCGGAGAACTTGATCCCGGTCACGCTCGAGCTCGGCGGCAAGTCGCCCAATGTCTTCTTCGCCGACGTAATGGCCGAGGACGACGACTTCTTCAACAAGGCGCTCGAAGGCTTCACCATGTTCGCGCTCAACCAGGGCGAGGTCTGCACCTGCCCCTCGCGCGCTCTGGTGCAGCGGAAGATCTATGACAAGTTCATGGAGAAGGCGATCGCCCGCGTGAAGCAGGTCAAGCAGGGCAACCCGCTCGAGCCGTCGACCATGATCGGAGCGCAAGCCTCCAATGACCAGCTCGAGAAGATCCTGTCCTATGTCGATATCGGCAAGAAGGAAGGCGCCAAGCTCTTGACCGGCGGCGAGCGCGCCAAGCTCGACGGCGAGCTGGCCGAGGGCTATTACGTGCAGCCCACCGTGTTCGAGGGCCACAATAAGATGCGCATCTTCCAGGAAGAGATCTTCGGCCCCGTCCTCTCGGTCACGCCGTTCGACACCGAGGAGGAGGCGCTCTCGATCGCCAATGACACGCTCTACGGGCTCGGCGCCGGGGTGTGGACGCGCGACATCAACTGCGCCTATCGCATGGGCCGCGGCATCCAGGCCGGCCGGGTGTGGACCAATTGCTACCATCTCTACCCGGCGCATGCGGCGTTCGGCGGCTACAAGAAGTCCGGCATCGGGCGGGAGAACCACAAGATGATGCTCGACCACTACCAGCAGACCAAGAACGTGTTGGTGAGCTATAGCCCGAAGGCGCTCGGCTTCTTCTAACTCGAGCCCAACCTTCGCAAAGCGGCGCGCTCAACCAGGCGCGCCGCTTTTTGTTTTGCAGTCGTTCGTGCTAGCCTAGCGGGACGCAGTTCGACGGGGGGAAAAGCCGCATGGAAAAGCAGGGCAAGATCGACTTTGCCAAGTTGCTCGGTTTCGAGACTGTCAGCGAGCAGCTTTCAGTGGCAGCGACAGGCTGGGCGCCAAAATCGGCCCGCTCCCTGAGGAATCGCCTCCTCACTGATTGCCGCGCAAAGCCGGTGCCCGGCGCACTCCCGGTGCCCCGGTGACTTCTCAGCCCGCGCCGGCAAAAGACGTTCAAGCCATCCTACGGCTTTGGCGTCTCGCCGGTTGCCGGTGCTTCGGTGCTCGGCGGCGCCACGTTCACGTCAACGCTCTTCTCGTCGGAAAACATGCGAGCGCCGAACAGGAGAAGGATCGCAATCACGGCCGCCAGCACGATGCCAAATGATCACGTAATTGTCGCGACGGCTTTCGCCGGCTTCACGACCAATCGTTTTGTCAGGCATGGCCTGCCTCCAGTTTATTGCTTTGCAGGTAAACCAACGCGGCCACATCGGGTTCCAGCAGGCCTACTTTCGGCGACCTGCCGGCCCGGGTTTTGCGCTATTCTCGGCCATGATGGTCGAACGAGTGCTTGCCACGGATGCCGCGCTCGAGCTGATCGCGCGATTGCGGGCGAAGCATGGGCCGCTGATGTTCCATCAGTCGGGCGGCTGTTGCGACGGCTCGGCCCCCATGTGCTATCCGGCCGGAGAGTTCAAAGTCGGCGGCAACGACGTGAAGCTGGGGCGGATCGGCGGCTGTGATGTCTATATGGACGCCGACCAGTTCGACTATTGGAAACACACCCAGCTCATCATCGATGTCGTCCCCGGGCGCGGGCACGGCTTCTCCGTCGAAGCCCCCGAAGGCATGCGCTTCCTCACCCGCAGCCGCGTCTTCACCGATGACGAGGTTGATGCGCTGGCGGCAGTTCGGTGAAGGCCTTCATCGGCGGCCCTGGAGCAGAAGATCAACCCTTCGGAGAAAAGACGGCAACTGGCGCGATCTCGCGTTCTTGGATTTGACGCGCTTCGCCGGCTTGCTCTCGGAAGCCGTCTTGCTCGCCGGCTTGCTCTCCTCGGTCGCCTTGGCCGGCTCGCTCGGCCCATCGGGATCGATCGCATGCGTCGAGTTCGCCCTTTCGCTACAGTCGGGGCCTTCGCCCTCCGACACGCCGGCCGCTACGGCTGACGTGCCGGCGCCACAAAAGGGTTGCGTGCAACCGCCCTGTCGTTCTTCTCGACGCATTGATCGAGCCGCTCCATCGCGTCGGCGCTCTTGTCGAGCGGCACCTTTATGGTGGCGCCGGCGGCGACGATAATCAGCGCCCTCGCGCTGCGCAGCTCCGTCTCGAACTTCTTATCCTTGACTTCCAACGACACCGAGCTCGGCTCGGCGGCGACCTCGGTATCGAAGCTGAGCGGGCCGAGCGTCATCTTAACCGGATAGTTCTTGCCGTTATCGAGCTTCCAATTCGGTGATTCCAGCTCGAGCGTAAGCACGTTGCCCGTGCGCACGAAACGCGCCACGATATCGTCCTCGAGCTTGCGATTGATCACGCAGCGGTCGAACTCGTCGGCCTTGAAAATGGCCTCGATTTCCCACGGACCGATCGTGTCTCTCTTGCTTTCCTCGGCGGCGAACCCGCTCGCCGGCAACGCCAGAAGCGCAATGCCGGCAACCACAGAACCAACGCCATATACGGGAGAAATCAGAGCAGTCTTGCGCATGGTAAAACCCCCGTGGCGACTGATGACGCCATAAAAAACGCGCCGCTAGCGCGAGGAGTTCCCGAAGCGCTGCCTCGCTCCATATCGCTGGCGATTGAGGTGTTGCTCGAGCAGCCGGGCATTGCGGCGGTTCGCCTTGAAGGCAAAGTCGAACAGATCGCCAAGGAACGGGATGGCGCCGATAGCGAAGTCGAGGCCCACATTGCCGAGCATGCGCGCGAGCGTGAGCTTGGAGGCTCCCGTCTGCCAAGCGTGATGCACGATGAGCAGGGAGAGCGCACTGGTCAGCACATCGCCAAGGCCCGGGAAAAGGCCGAGCACCGAATCCCAGCCGAATCTGAGCGGCGTACCGGGAACGCGGAAGGCGTCGTCCATCAGATTGGCGAACCACCTCACCTGAGCGAGCCGCTCCTCGTGGCTCATCCCAGCGGTGAATTCGCGGAAATAGTCGGCAGGCCCTCGCTTGACCGACCACGGGTCCGGCGCATTCCGATCCAGAATTTCGATTCGACTGCTCATCTGCTCCTGAGGCCTCGTACTCGTCCGCGCCGCATATGGTGGCTAGGCGCGCGGCATCAAGCCTGAGGTTGAACGTAACAAGCCTAGCGGCGGCTCTTCGCCTTCTGTCCGGCCCGGCGCGCCCATGCTTCCCACGCGCGATCGAGCGTATAAGGACCGGTGCGGGCGATCACGGCATCGACCTCGCCCCGGCTCAGGAATTTCACCCGGCCCATCGCCATGGCCTCCATCTGCAATCTGGCGTTTCGCTCGAGATAGACGGCCACGAACACCGCCTGCCGGATCGAGGCTCCGGTTGTCACCGCACCATGCCCGCGCATCAGCAAGGCCGAGCCGTTGCCCAGGCGCTTGGCCAGGTCGCGCCCCATCTCCATGCTGTTGACCAGGAGTGCCGTATCGCCGAACCCGTCTTGCGAATCCCACAACGGCACCTCATGCCCGATCGAGGCGCACATATGCTGCACCGGCCTTAGCGGAAGGCCTGTTACCCCGAAGGGGATCGTGCTAGGCGAGTGATCGTGCACGACCGACTGACGTCGGGCCGCGCCTCGTAGATTGCGCCATGAATGAAGCGTTCGATGTAGAGCGCGCGGCCTTCTGCCTTCTTCGCATCGACCGGCTCGCCGTCGAGGCTGAACGCCATGATGTCGGCCGCCTCGACCAGCTCGGGCGCGCGGGCACACGACAAAAGAAAAAGCTTGTCGTCCTGAGGGTGGCGCACGCTGACATGGCCGAACGAATCGAGGGTACCTTCATTGGCCAAGATACGGTTGGCTGTAACGAGCTCCTCGACGACGTCTTTCAGCTTTGACATGCGTCCTGCTTTTAAGCCCGGGGATCGTTCGTTGCGGCGCCCGCCGCACTACCGGTGACATGATCCACCATTGCCATGGCAATTTGGTGCTCGCCCATGATCACAAACGTCGCACCATGCTTCTTCAGGTGAAGGATTTCGGCCTCCGAATGCGCTCGCGCGATTATGGTTAGCTTGGGATTTAACGCGCGCGCCTGTTGCACCACCTGGCCGCCTTCGAAGGCGTCGGGAATGGCGACGAGCAGATAACGCGCGGCGGGCAGATTCGCCGCCGCGATCACGTCCGGATCGGCGGCGTTGCCGGAAAGCGCTGCGATGCCGCGCTCCTTCAGCTCGGCGACCTCGTCCTCGTCATCCTCGATGACGAAGAGCTCGACCCCGCGCTCGCTCAATGCCTGGCTGACAGCCTTGCCAACGCGGCCATGACCGACCAGAACGACATGGTCATCGAGGTTTGTAGGCTTGATCGGCTCGCTCGCGGCACCTTCGTCTTCAGGCGCGGCTCCCTCCGGCGCGGCTTCCTGGCGCGCGAGCAATTCGTCCAAAGCCGAGAACAGGAACGGATTGAGCAGAATTGACAGGATGGCGCCGGCCAAGATGAGGTCGCGGCCTTGCTCCGGGAGAAGCATGAGCGCGACGCCCAGATTGGCGAGGATGAAGGAGAACTCGCCGATTTGCGCCAGCGAGGCGGAGATGGTCAGCGCGGTCGCGTTGGCGTAGCCGAAAGCGCGCACGATGGCATAGGCCGCGAGCGACTTTCCGACCAGGATGATGAGCAGCGTGGCCAAGACCGGCAGCGGCTCGCGCACGAGAATGGTGGGATCGAACAACATGCCGACCGAAACGAAGAACAGCACGGCGAAGGCGTCGCGCAAGGGCAGCGTCTCGGTGGCCGCCTGCTGGCTCAGTTTCGACTCGCTCAGGATCATGCCGGCGAAGAAGGCACCGAGTGCGAAGGAGACGCCAAACAATTCAGCCGCGCCGAACGCCACGCCGAGCGCGATCACCAGCACCGACAGGCGAAACAGCTCGCGGCTGCCGGTATGCGCCATGGAATGCAGGATCCAGGGAATGACCCTCTTGCCCACGATCAACATGACGGCGACGAAGGCCGCGATCTTGGCCGCTGTCAGCCCGAGCGCGAGCGCGATTTCGGATGAGCTCGACTTTTCGCCCTGAAGCAATCCCCCGACCACCGGCAGGAGGACCAGCACCAGCACCATGGCGATGTCCTCGACGATCAGCCAGCCGACCGCGATCCGGCCGCGCTCGGTCTCGATCAGGCGGCGCTCCTGAAGGGCGCGCAACAGAACGACAGTGCTCGCCACGGACAGGGCAAGGCCGAAGACGAGCCCGGCGCCCAAGTCCCAGCCGAGCCAGGCGGCTAGGCCCATCCCAAGCAGGGTCGCGCAGGCAATCTGGGCGATCGCTCCCGGAATGGCGATTTTCCGGACGGAGAGCAGGTCCTCGAGCGAGAAATGCAGGCCAACGCCGAACATCAGCAGGATGACGCCGATCTCCGCGAGTTGGCCCGCGAGATTCTGGTCGGCGACGTAGCCTGGCGTGAACGGCCCGATGACGATGCCGGCGAGGAGATAGCCGACCAGCGGGGGCAGCTTGACCTTGTGCGCGATCGCCGCGAAAGCCCAAGCGAACGTGAGCGCGACGACGACCGTCGTAATGAGGGGTGTGTAATGCGGCATGATCGGGCGGGACAGCTTTAGCCGGTAGAAGCCTCTTTTTCCACCCGCATCGGCTCGGGTTGCGGCGCCGCCATGCTTTCGCGCTGGGACTGCGCGACCAAAAGCGCGATCTCCCCAACATTGTCGAGCATGGCCTTGGCGATCTCGTGCTCGCCCATCACCACCAGCGTCGCGCCATGCCGCCTCAAATAGTCGATCTCCTCCTCCGAATGCGCCCGCGCGATGATGGGCAGCTTCGGGTTTATGGCGTGCGCCTGCTGCACCACCTGCCCCCCCTCGAACGCGTCGGGAATGGCGACGAGCAGACAGCGCGCTTCAGGGAGATTCGCCGCCTGGATCACCGCAGGATCCGCGGCGTTGCCCTCGAGTGCTTCGATACCCTCCTGCTTGAGCGCCGCGACACCGTCCTCGTCGTCCTCGATGACGTAGAGAGGCACGCTCTGCTCACGCAGGGCGCCGCTGATGAAGCTACCGACCCGGCCATGGCCGACCAGCACGACATGATTCTTGAGGGTCGTCGGCCGGATCGGCTCGCGCATCGGCGCCTCTGCCTCCTGCGCCTCCTGAGCGGCAGTTTCGGCGAGCGCCCTCTCCCGCCGCGCGGCATAGACATCGAGCGCGGCGAAGAGCAGCGGATTGACGAGAATGCTGATGATGGCTCCGGCGAGGATGAGGTTGCGACCTTCGTCGGGCAAAAGGCCGAGCGCCAGTCCGCGGTCGGCGAGAATGAAAGAGAACTCGCCGATCTGCGCCAGCGAGGTGGAAATCATCAACGCGGCCGAGCGCGAGTGACCGAACAGGCGCACCACGAAGAAGGCGGCGATCGACTTGCCGATCAGGATGATGAACACGGTGGCAAGCAGCGCGGCCGGCTCTTCCAACACGATCCTGGGATCGAACAGCATGCCGACCGAGACAAAGAACAGCACGGCGAAAGCATCGCGTAGCGGAAGCGACTCGGTGGCGGCCTGCTGGCTCAGTTGCGACTCGCTCAGCATCATGCCGGCGAAGAAAGCGCCGAGCGCGAGCGAGATGCCGAACAACTCCGCCGCGGCGTAGGCAACGCCGAGCGCGATGGAGAGAACGGCGAGCCTGAACAACTCGCGGCTGCCGGTATGGGCGACATAGTGCAGGATGGGCGGAATCAGTTTTTTGCCGACGAGCAGCATAACGGCAAGGAAGATGGCGAACTTGCCGAGGAGAAGCGCGACCGAGCGCGCAATCTCGATGGCGCCGGGTGCCGTCTCCATACCGCGGAACAGCGCCGTGAGCCCGGGCAACAGCACCAGCACCAGCACCATGGCAATGTCCTGCACGATCAGCCAGCCGACGGTGATGCGCCCGCGCTCGGTCTCGATCAGCCGCCGCTCCTGGAGGACGCGCAGCAGGACCACGGTGCTCGCCACCGACAGCGCCACGCCGAAGATCAGTCCCGCCCCCACCGGCCAGCCGAGCGACCAGCCGACCGCCATGCCGAGCGGCGTCGCTACAAGCGCCTGTGCCACCGCTCCGGGCACGGCGATGGCGCGAACCGAGAGCAGGTCTTTCATAGAGAAATGCAAGCCGACGCC
>DATAFR010000045.1:0-14344 GCA_036257375.1 Methyloceanibacter sp. | reverse complement strand
GGTGGGCGATTCGAGCACGGTCGAGACCACCTCGTCGGTGAGGTAGCGGCCGAACGTCTCGCGGATGAAGCGGTTGCGCAGCTCGACCTGCTCGGCCAGACGCTTCAGCTCGGCCTCGACTCGCTTCCGGTCCGACACGTCTGCCCACGAGCCGACGATTTCCTTCGGCTTGCCGTCGTCGTCATGGGTGACGCTAAAGGTATCCTGGATCCAGATGTGATGTCCGTCGCGATGGCGGAAGCGATATTCGAGGCTTCCGCCGCCTTGGCTGATCAGCCGCTCGAGTTCGCTGAACACGCCTGGCGCATCCTCTGGATGCAGGCGCTTAAGCCAGAACTTCTTGTCGTCACGCATCTCCCACGGGGCGTAACCCATGATCGAATCGAGGTTCTCGCTGACGAAGGTGCAGGCATAGTCGCCCGAAACTTGCGTGGTGTAGATGATGGCGGGGCTTGCGCCGACCAGCGTCTCCAGGTCGTTCATCAACGCCATGCGCTCGCCGAGCGCCTGCTCGGCCTTCTTGCGCGCGGAAATATCCGCCCAGGAGCCTACAATCTCAAAAGGACGGCCTTGAGCATCATGGATGACGCGGAACGTGTCCTGGATCCAGATGTAGTGACCGTCGCGATGGCGGAAGCGGTACTCGATCGTCCCGCCACCCTTTTCGATCAGCGGGCTCATCTCCGCGAACACGCGGGAGGCATCCTGCGAGTGCAGACGCACCGTCCAGAAGTCCTTGTCCTCCAGCATCTCCCACGCGGAAAAGCCCATGATGCGCGAAACGTTCTCGCTGACGAAGGTGCAGGTGAAATCGCTGGCCTGGTTGGTGTAGACGATCGCCGGCGTAACGGTCATGAGGTAGCGAAGCCGCTCGCGCGCGGCCTTTAGCTCGGTGGTGCGCTCGTCGACGCGTTTCTCCAGTTCGTCATGCGCCTTGCGCAGTTCCTCTTCCTCGTGCTTGCGCGTGCGAAGATCGGTGGCGAAGCCGACCGTGCCGGCCTCTTCGCCATGCTCGCCGAACAGGACCGACGCCGAGATCAGCACTGGAACGCTCTTGCCGTCCTTGGTCTTCAGCACGCTCTCGAAGCCCGCGACCGTGCCGCCGCGCTTGCGCATCTCGCGCAACACGTCCTTCGCCCGATCGACGGTTTCATACAGATCCGACGACAGCCGCCCCATCACATCCTCGGCGCGGTAGCCCAACAAGGTCTCGGCGCCCTCGTTGAACAGCACGACCTTGCCTTCCTTGTCGGTGGCGATAATGGCGTCGGTCGAGCTTTCGATCAGCCGCGTCAGATAGCGCTTGGTGTCTTGCAGCTCGATATTGGCTTCCAGCGCCGACTGCTCCGCCTGCTTGCTTTGAGTGACATCGGCCCAAGCGCCGACCAGCTCATGCGGCTGACCCGCTTCGTCCTTGACGACCTTGAAGCTGTCCTGGATCCAGATGTAATGGCCGTCGCGGTGCCGGAATCGGTAGTCGATGCTCCCTCCGCCCCGCTCGATCAGAGGTCCCATTTCCTCAAAGACGCGCGTCGCATCGTCCGGATGGAGATGATCCGGCCAGCATTTCGGGTCGGTGGTCATCTCTTCCGGCGAATAGCCCATGATCGCGCGCAGATTCTCGCTAACGAAGGTGCAGCCGAAATCGCCGGAAGCCTTGGTGGTGTAGATGATGGCTGGATTGACCGCGAGCAGATATTGCAGGCGCTGCCGCGTGCCGCTCAACTCGGTCTCGATAGATTTGTGTTCGCTGATATCGGCCCAAGCGCCGACCAGCTCCAACGGGCGGCCGGCTTCATCGCTGACCACCCTGAACGTGTCCTGAATCCAGATGTAATGACCTTTGCGATGGCGGAAGCGATATTCGACGGTTCCGCCGCCGCGCTCGATCAGGGGTCGCATCTCCTCAAACACGCGCGAGGCATCGTCGGGATGGAGGTGTCCTGGCCAGCACTTCGGATCAGTCGTCATCTCCTCGGGCGAGTAGCCCATGATCGCTTGAAGATTTTGACTGACGAAGGTGCAGGCAAGATCGCCCGAGGCCTGGGTCGTGTAGATGATGGCGGGACTGACGGCGAGCAGGTATTGCACGCGCTGCTTGGTGCCCTCGCTTTCATAGGCCTTGCGCAGAGGATCGAGTGCGTCTTTGGCATTGAGCTGTTTGCGGAGATCGGCGATCTCGTCCAGGAGCTGTCTTCGCGATCTCTTGTCGTCGATCGCGATGCCCTTGACCGGAGAAGAGGCAGCCTCTCGCGCAGGCTTTGCCCGCGCGACTTTGCTTGGTCGGTTGCTCAACTCAGTCATGACGCAAGCCTCCTAAGAGGCGAGAGTAAAAGCCGATTCAGCCGGGAGCTACATCAGCCCCACGGTCGATGGCCAATTATCTTAGCAGTCGCACAAATCCGGTGCGAGTCCAGCCAAAATTGGAGCCTACTCGCCGGTTGCGTCGTGGACCATTTCGGCCAGCCGGTCGACGTCCTTGACCCGCAAGGTGCCGCCCCGCCGCTCGATAATCCCAATTTTGGACAGGCGGTTGAACTCTCTGGTGACCGCCTCGCGGTGGGTACTGACCCGGCTTGCGATCTCGACATGGGTCGGGGCGGGCACGATGCGCGCAGTCTTACCTTCCTTCGGACCCAGGCTCGCCAGCCGCAGCAATTCGGCCTGGATGCGGTTGTTAACAGCGAGCGTGCTGAACTCGTAGACGCGGGTCGTCAGCGCGCGAATGGTCTTGGTGAGCCGCGGCAACAAGGCCTGTGCGAGCCCGGGCTCGGTTTGAAGCAACTCGCGGAACGAAGAGCCCGACATCGAGGCAATCAGGCAGTTCGTGCGCGCTTCCACGCTTGCCGAACGTGAGCCGCCATCGATCGCCGGGAATTCACCGAAAATCTCACCGGCCGCCATTTCGCGAAAACTCACCGCCTTGCCGATAGTCGAATAGATGGTGACGCGGACTTCGCCGAGGGTCAGAAAGAACACGTCGTCCGACTTGTCTAGATAGCTGAGGATTGGCTCTCCGGGGGCGTAGCGCTTCCAGGCGCAGCGCCGTTCGACTCGCTCGACAGACTCGGGCGACAGGCCCGCGAAGATGGCGATGCCCTTTAAGGATTTGCGCTGCTCTCTGGCCTGAGGCTGCGCCATTCTGATCCCCTTAGCCCATTGAAGCGTTGCGACATTAAACCAGGGTCGGCAAGCGTGTAATCCCCGAAGAAGGTCGGGAAATAAGGAACTTCTGTCGCGTTACGGCCAGATGACAAGCGCTGAGACGTTTGCGGAAGTCGAAATGAGCCGAGAGCCGTCCTTCCCAGACTTTTTTGTCGTGTGGCAAATGCCACAGCGGGAATCCGAAAACAGGGGCAAGATTCTCCTACAAGCTCAGGATGGTCCTGAGCGGCGAAGCTAAAGGAGATCGCCATGACCCGCCAAAAGTCACACAAGGATCCGTTCTCGTCGGACCGTTCGTTCCCCTACGTGCTGGTGTGCAGCATGCTCGGGACCGTCGTCAGCCTGGCCTCCGTTTGGATCATGACCGCGCATTCAGTCGCGCAGGCGATGGTCGCCTAGCAACGCTCGCCACGATGCGGCAACGCGTTCAAGCGCCAAACCCGCGATGATGTGAAGGTCCTCACATTTTGGACTGCCGAACTTAAGAGGATATTCGCCATGACCCGCCCGATGACAAAGCGTCAGTCTCCCCGTGCACTGATCAGCAGCACAGTGGGCACGACCTTATTCAGCATTGCGGCCGTCTGGCTTGTGACCTCCCACGCCTTCGCGCCGGTGGTGGCAACGCCCGATGCCGCAAACATCGAAAGCTCGAAGCCATATCAGCCTTCGTCCCGCCACCTGTATCGCTTGTCCCCGATACCTCCCGGCGCCGACTGGACCTCGTAGAAGGATAATCGTCATGACCCGCCCATTGACCCAGCGTGAACTGGCGTTGGTAGCAACGCCATTCGTAGCGGCGAAGCCAGCCCCGCAAACTCGCCACGATGCTCTGCCGCAGTTCCTCATCGCCGCCATCTATCGCGGCCTTGCCATTGGCGTGTGCTTCGCCCTCTTCGTGTTGCTCACCGACGCGTTCGGTATTTTTGCGCTTGTGAACGCGCAGGCTGCGCCACTCACCTTCGCCCTGATCTTCATTGCCTTCTCCGGCTTGAAGTTCGTGGGGCTGTCAATCGCCGTCGCGGTTGGCCTCCTTGCATATGCAAAGTGAGCAGTCGCTGAATCGATCCTTTAGCCTTATGCAAAAAGCGGGCGCTCATCGGCGCCCGCTTTTTGTTTTGCATCATGCCGCGTTGCCCGCATCGGCGCTGTTTGTCGTGTGGCAAATATCACATCTGGATTGCGAGGGACGCGGGATAATTCGCATACCAGCAAGAGCCCAAGACAGTCTTGAGCCGCTGGATGGAGGACAACACTATGTACCGCTCCATCACCGACACCAAGTTTCCCTACGTGCTCGTGTGCAGCACGTTCGGCGCCATCGTCAGCCTCGCTTCGGTGTGGCTGGTCACCTGCCTCACCTACGCCCCCACGCTCGTCGCCTAGGGGACTGATCGATGTCGATTACGACAGATAGAATCGCACGCAAGGCAAATGGTTTCGGGGCGAGAACCAGCCCTCACGATGCCGGTGCGAAATCCTATCTGTTTGAAGCTCTTGGCAGCACTCTCGACAGCCTCGTCATCGGCGTGGTCATCGTCGCAGACCAGGGTCGCATCCTGCACGCCAACCAGGCGGCGCAACGCATGCTCGCGGCAAAATCGCCAATCGTCTCGCTCGCAGGCTGTCTTTGCGCCTTGCAGCCCGACCTCACCAAGGAGCTGCGGCGCGCGATTGCCACGGCGCAAGCAGACGCAAAGGGCATCGCCGGCATCGGCATCGGCGTCCCGCTCATCGACAAGACCATGGCGGCAGCGACCGCGCATGTCCTGCCGCTCGCCTGCGGCGATCGCCAAGCGGCGACGGCCGCGGCGGTCTTCGTAACACCGGCAGGCGCGAGCTTGCCGGCCGAGATCGGCACAGTGGCGCGCATCTTCAGCCTGACACCGGCAGAGTCGCGCCTGCTTCGCCAACTCATTTCCGGTGCGAGCCTGACAGAAGCCGCTTGCGCGCTTGGGGTGACCGAAGCCACGGCGCGGACGCACCGCAATCACATCTTCACCAAGACCGGCGTATCCCGCCGCGCGGACCTCCTCGTCCTCGTCACTCGCCTCGTCCCTCCCATCCGCCGCCCTCACTGACGCACCGCCATCGTCAACCTACGGCCTAGACCGTTCGGCTTAGACCGCCCGGGCGATGTCGGCACGTGCCCTCCTCGCTAGCGTCGCACGAGGTCCGAAAGACCGAGCGATAAGCCCACTACTCACGGAGGATTGGATGAGAAACGAAATCGGTATGATCGCTGCACCCGCCGCTGCGATGACACTTGCTAAGGGAGTGCTGGTTTCCGCGATGCTGCTCGCTATGGCTGGCTCCGCGATCGCCGCCGAGCCAAACAAAGGCACGACACCCCATGTGACTCATTTTGTCTTCAAGCCGCTGCAAACGCTTGAGGTTGCCGACCTTGGTACTGCTACTTTGCTCGAGGCGGTCGGAACGACCGAGAACATGAAAGGCGAGAAGATGTTCGACAAGATGTCGGCGCGATGCACTGCGCTCAGCGTGGACTCCGGCCCGAAGAAATATATCGACGGCGCCTGCGTCCTCGCTGACGCCGAGGGCGACAAGATCTTCTCGACCTTCGATACGCGCGAACTCGACAAGTCGCAACCCGAGCTCGACTGCGGCACGCACATCATTACCGGCGGCACCGGCAAATATGCCGGCATCACCGGCAGCGAGCCGTTCGACTGCATCACGATGCCCAAGCTTGCCGGGGATGGCGGCTACACGGCTATGGACATTCCCCACAATACGACGTGGGAAATCAAACATAGACTCGCGACGCTCCCTAGCAGCGAGTTCAGGCGGATCTCCCGCTTGGTGGGGCTGGCATGATGCCACATGCCAGCCTTTCTCTATTTAGGCAGATGATCCTACTTCGCGTCTGTTTCGTCGGCCGCCAGCCAAAGCCGAATCGCGAGGTCGCGCGCTAAGGCTGGGGCCAGCGGTATCGAGACGGGCGTGGGGTCCTCGTCCCGACCGTCGCCGGCGCAGTAAAGGGTCATTTCCACATTCTCGGACGCGCCGGGCTTGACCTCGGCGCGTTGCGGCGCGGGAAGCAGCAAATTTCCCGCGCTCGAAACGGCAATTCTAGCTGGTACCACGGGTGCCTCTTGCATCAGCCAATCTCATTGGGGGCACGTGCGGGGACATTGGCCTTCGTCCCGGCACAGATTCCCCACCCTATGGGCACGGAGACGAGCGGCGCTGTGACATTTCCCACACTGCAAACAGGCTGGAGTTCAGTGCGAAGCGATGGACTTAATGAGGCCCCATGTCCGTGGCTCACTCAAAGGCAATGCCGGAGACGGTCCCACTCCTTGCAGGGCGCGCCGCCTTTTGCTGGTATGCTAAAGGACCACGGGGGGACTCCTAATGTTTCAGCGAAGCGTCATCGTGACGGTACTGACGCTGTTGGCGACGCCGGCGGTCGCCGAGTTGCGGATACCCTGCATATGGAGCCCGTTTGGAGGCTGCTCCGTTACCTTTGTGTCTCCGGAATACGCCGCGCGTCCCGTGCAGCCACTCAATCCGGAAGCGGCGCTCGGGGCCGTCAATGCCTTCCGGGCCGAGAATGGCCTCAAGCCCCTCGTGCTTGATGCGCGTCTTTCTCGCGCCGCCGCCATGCAGTCCGAGGCTCAAGCGGGACGCAGTTGGATCGGTCACTATGGGTCCGACGGATCGACGCCCAAGGGCCGCGCCGAGCATGCGGGCTTCCACGCCAGGATTGCTTCCGAGAATGTCGCCTCGGGACAGAAATCCTTCAGCGACGTGATGCGCTTCTGGAAGCAGAGTTCAGGCCATCGCGCCAACCTGCTGCGTCCAAACGTGACCGCTATCGGTGTCGCGATGGCCAAGAACAAGAGTGGGCGCGCCTATTGGACCCTGGTCCTCGGCGCTGAATAGCCGGCCCGGGCTTATCCCCTCGATGAGGATGCGTAAGTCTCTATTGTCCGCAGACGCTTGAGCCTGTCGTGCAGACGTAAGGCACCACCACCCCCGTGAAGCAGGTGGTGTAGAAGCGCGAGCTGACGAGATCCGGCTTCAATTGCGCATAGTCCGGCACGCCATCCGGGCGTACGGCCTTCCAGAACGGATCGCCCTTCACTTTGTGCGCGGAGAGGCTGACGTTGGTCCAGCCTTTGGCGCGCTTTAGATCGTCGGCGCTTTGAAGTGCCAGCGCTCGGGACATCTCGGCGGCCTCAGCCTGTGAGGCCGCGCTATGGGTGGCCTTGATCAATTGGCATGCAGCCTCGGCAGGCCTGGGCGCCCAGGACGCAAAAAAAGCAACACCCAGCGCTGCAACAGCTATCATTCTCGGGACATGGAACATGGGCAACTTCCCCCAAATGGACGCGAACAGGCGTTGAGGCTGCGCCGGTATGGTTAACTAGTCGCTAACAGACGGGTGCTAGGCGTGAAAAAATGCTCCCGCGGCATGAAGATCGGCATCGATCGGCGGCAGACGGTCGACCGGGAATGATGGAATGATCCTCCCATGCGCCTGCTCCTCGTAGCCGATCTCCACTACTCGCTTCCACAATTCGACTGGGTCGTCGACATCGCGTCTGATTTCGACGTGGTGGTGCTGGCTGGCGATCATCTCGATCTCGCCTCGCTCGTCGATGGGCGCACCCAAAGCGTGGTAGTGCGCAAATATTTCAGCCGGCTGCGAGCGAAGACGCGCGTGCTGATCTGCTCCGGCAATCACGATCTCGATGCGAAGCACGAGTCCGGCGAAAAGGTCGCCAAGTGGCTCTCCGGATCCCAGCACGAAGGGGTGCTATCGGACGGCGAGTCGGTGATCTTCGGTGACACGATGTTCACGTGCTGCCCCTGGTGGGACGGCCCGATCGTAAGGGCCAGCATCGGCGCGCAACTGGCTGAGGCCGCCTCCAAGCGGAGCAAGACCTGGATCTGGATCCATCACGCCCCGCCCGCCAATTCGCCGACCAGTTGGGGCGGCAACAGATATTTCGGCGACGTGGAACTGAGGGAATGGATCGAGCAATACCAGCCCGACATGGTCTTCTCAGGCCACGTGCATCAGTCGCCCTTCGTCAACGAAGGCTCCTGGGTCGATCGCATCGGACACACCTGGGTGTTCAACGCCGGGCAGCAATTCGGCGCGCCGCCAACGCATATCATCATCGACACCGGTATCGGTGAGGCGCTGTGGTTCTCGGCCGCCGGCATTCAGCGCGTGCGGCTCGACGCTCCGCTGGAGCGGCCGGTGCCCAAGCTGCAAGCCCTTCCTGATTGGCTCAAAGCCGCGGATCGGTCTCGCGCTCAGGGCCCAGTGTGAACTCCTCGTGCTGCTGATGGATCAGGCTCTCAAGCACTTCTCCCACCATGCCGAGATGATTGCCGTGCCCCTCGAACTGCCGCTTCAGGTCGACGAGATAGGTGGTCGCGGCATTGAGGCGCTCGGCGAGCAAGCGGCCGAGCAAGAACGCAATCTCTGGATTTGACTTGAGGAACCTCTCGGCGTCGTCGAACACAAATACGGCGATCGGAGACAGAGCTTTGACCGTAGCCGTATGCGGCCGATTGAGCAGCACCGACATCTCGCCGAACACTGCTCCGGGATCGCCGATGATCGCAACTTGAGTATCGCCGCGCAGCACCTCGAGGCTACCTTCGGCGAGAATATAGAGGCGCCCCGAGGTCTCGCCCTCCGAGAGAAGGACCGTTCCGGGAGCGAAATGCTGGCGCGGAACGCCCGCGCATTTATCGAGGATCGAGGCCATCGGGTTCACAAACTAACAGCATGCAGCCGCAGCGGAAAAGACCCTCTCGTCGGCAAAGTTTCAGGAGGCACACCAGCGCGGCTAATCGTCTCTTAGTTGCCCAGGAAGTTCTGCATCAGTTGCCGCGCCGTATCCTCCGGCGAGCGGCTTGGCTCCGCCGCGGCTTGCCGCTTCTTGCTCTTCTTCGCCTCCTTAGGCGCGGCATCACTCACCGGCTTCGGCTTCGCTTTGGCGTTAGCCGCCGCCGCGGCGTCAGTCTGTTGCGGCTCATCCGCCGATTGCTTCTGCCCGCCAAGAAGCGCGCCGATGCCGCCCAACGCACCCTGAGGAAGCGCGTCGGTGCCGACCTTGCCGTTCTTGATCAAGCCGCCAATCGCCGAGACGCTTCCGGTATTGGCAGTGCCGGGCAGGGAGACGAGCCCCCCGTCCAACCGATTGAGCTGCTCATAGGCCGCCGCCGGATTCTTCAAGATGCCCTCGATATCGGGATATATCGATGGCCTGTCCCAAGGTCCGGCGATGACGATCGGCACGCCGAGGCCCTGCAGATCGGCATTACCACCCTGCCCCTCGAGACTTGCGACGATCTGCGGATCGACGCGGAACTTGAGCGCCCTTCCCGGGAGATCGACCGTGCCCGCTCCCGCCATCCGCACCAGCGGGCCCACCAGCTTGAGATCGGCGGTCTGGGCCAGACCCCTGGCGATTTTGAAGCTTGCGCCGAGCGTGGCGAAATCGGTTTTCTCGGCTGCATTCTCCTGCCAGCCGGATAAGATGCCGGTGGTCAGCCCGCGCATCGTCTTGGCGATATTGATGCCGCGAATGGCGCCGTCGGTGAACTCGAGCTTGGCTGCGCCATTCAAACCCGAGACCATGGCGCGTTGACTTGCGCCGCTTGCCGTGAGGTCGAGCGATATGGCACCCGTGCCTTCGATGCTTTGAAAGCCCGTGCTGTCCTTGAGGAAGGGATAGGCATCGAATTTGGCCAGCGACAGCCTGACTCTCTGGGTCGCGATCTTGCCGCTCGCATCGACATCGAGCGCCGCGGCCCCCGCGCCGCCATAAAGCTGAAACCTGGCAAGCGTCGCGTTGAGTTTTCCGCGTGCGACAGTTGCTTGCAGCGTCGCATTGCTAATCGTGATGTTGTTGTAGATGAGCTGCCCCGTCGAAAGCTTGAGCTTGGCTGTGACGGATCTGAGCCCTGAGAAGTCGATCTTTTCGTCGCTCCAGCCTACTGAGGCAGCCGCGTCGCTTCCAGCAGGCACCGCTGCGGATGCCGGCTTGCCCAGCAGCGCATCGAGATTGAGTGTCTTGCCGCTGAAGGCCGCGTTGACGGCGGGGACGGCCCCCGACAGATCGGCCGCGACCGAGCCCGACAGGCTGTTGCCGCCGACATTCAGCGTGAGCGGGTGCAGCGTGAGGATGCTACCTCTATAGCTCCCGCCGCCGGTCAAGGACTTGTCGCCGGCGCGCGCAGTGAACTGGCTGAAGACAAAGCTGTCGCCCTTGTAGCTGGCGATGCCGTTCAACACGGTCGTCTCAGCGAGATAGGACGGAGCGTCGACCGTGAGGGAGAGCGGGACGGCCTCGCCATCGAGCAGTTGGGCCAGGCCCCCGAGCGATCCAGCGGCTTGAATCTTTTGGCCCTCGACCAGCGCACTCCCCTCGAAGGTGAGCGTCGCATCGGGCGTGGGCAGAGACGCTTCAAGTGAGAAAGCTTCGATGCGCCTCCCGGAACCTCGGCCCGAACCAGGCAGGATCAGCGTGCCGTTCTTGATGAGGAGTCTGTCGAGGCTGAGCGACTTGAGCGCGGCGGCCGGCGAGCCTGAACTGACTTGCGGCACCCCGCCCTTCGCCGTCCCGGCCGCGTCCTTTGTCTCCGGCACGGCGATCACCGGGTCGACCAGTGTGACCTCGGTCATCTTGACCTTGCCGCCGATCAGCGCCGAAAGCTGCAAGCCGAAGCGCAGAGATCTCGCCGTTGCCATCTCGGCCATATCGCCCTCGCCGCCAGGCGCGATACCGACGTCCTCCGCGACAAGGTCGAGCGAAGGGAACAACGAGACCTGGATCGGCCCGCTGACCCGCAAGCGGTAGCCGGTCGCCGACTCGACTTGCGCGAACAGGCTGTCGCGCAGATCGTCGGTCGAGATGAGCAGCGGTCCGACAAAGACGATGATGGCGCCAAGAATGGCGATGGCCGCAAGGCCGAAGAGCGTAATTCGCACGTGCCCCTCCGAACGCGAAAACTCGGTTGGTTAACGAATTACGCGCCAATCCTGAACGAAGAGATAAGGAGGCTGTCGCGAGGGTCGGTCGATCTCAGCGCTAGCGGCCATAGAGCTCCGGCGCATAACCGGCGCATGACCCCTTGAGCCGCGTGTCGTAGCCATAGACCTGGCAGAGATAGACCTTCGTGAGCGCGTTGTTGCGGACCTCTGCGCCGGTGACATTGACGCCGTAGCTTCGAGCGACGCGCGCGATCTGTTCCTCCTCGCAATATGGCGTGGAGATCAGCCCATATTTCGTGACCTGGAAATTGCCGCGGCACTCGATCTTTGCATCCGCCGGTGACCTGCGGCAAGCGTCACGATCGCCGTCATGGCAAGCGTTGCGAAGCCGCTTGGAAGATATCTGCTCATGGCCGCTCCTCCGGGAGGTCTGCATGAAACCATAGCAGAGTCCCGCCGATGTAGGCACCCGCCTTCACCACCGCAAAAAGCTCGGCGGCTTCAACAGAGCGTGATGCTGCACTCGCACGGCGATCCCTGGGCACTTGGTCGCGCGGGTATTTGCTTCCTGCACCGGCCAACCATATCGCAGTTGTGGACAACGCAACGCCCAACGAGTCTCAGCCACCCATCCTGGGTACGCGAGTCGGACGCCCGTGGCGGCAGCGGCTCGAAGATCTCCTCGCCTGTGAAGTCGATTTCAGCGGGAAGAGCGTGCTCGACGCGGGCTGCAATGGGGGCATCTTAGCTTATGAAAATCTCCAAGCTCGGCCCGTCCTTGATCCACGCGCTCGACGGCTCGCAGCCCGAACTCGATGCCGCGCGGGTGGTGCTTCGCTCGGTCGAGGCGCCGACCCGTCTCGATCTCGTCGATCTCGCCGACGATATTCACCTGGGCGCCGTGCTCGAGGAGGGTTACGATATCGTGCAACTGCTTGCGGTCTATCAACATGAGCGGAGAGGGCGCGGCGAGGCGGCAGCGCGGCGCATGCTCACGACGCTGGCCGAGCATTGCCGCGAGACCTTCATCGTCGCGACGCAGCCCGACCATCTTCCGGCGATTAAGGACACGTTGCACGCCTCGCGCTTTGCGCTTGTACGCGAGACCGGCTCGCTCGCCCGGCGCGTTGCGCATCTCGTCTTCCGCCGCATCTAGGCTTAGCGCGCCGGTGGTGATGCCCACGCCCAATCTGCTTCGGAGACTTGTCGTCGCTACTGCGGCGGCGCGCAGCTTCCATCCTCTTGCGGGAGCAAGCCCTCGGGACAAGGCGCGCCTTCGCCCTTGCCCTGACCCTTCTTGCCTTTCGGCTTGCCGTTCCTGCTCGGCTCAGGCGGTTGATCGCCCGACGGCGGTGGAGGTGGCGGTGGCGCGGCCTCCTCCGGAGAAGGCAGCGGGAGCGCCTCCTCAGCTGGCGGAGGCGGCGGCATCATCTGCGGAGCGCCTTCGGGCTGAAACTGCTCGCCGTTACCCTTCTTCTTTTTGTTTTTGCCCGTGGGCTTGGGTGCCTCTTCTTTCGCGGGTGGAGGTGGTGGCGGCGCCATTTCCTCTGCACGTGGCGGAGGCGCCGAGGCTTCAGGAGGTGGAGGCGGTGGAGGCGGAGGCAGCGGAGCCTCGGAAGGCTGAGTCTTCTCGCTCTTGCCCTTCTTGGGCTTCTCCTTTTTTCCCTTGGGCGCCTCTTCCTCGCCCGGAGCGGGCGGTGGTGGTGGCGGAGCTGCCTCCTCAGCTGGTGGCGGCGGTAGCGGGGGCGGCGGCGGTGCAGCTTCTTCAGCCGGTGGGGGCGGGGGCACTTTCTCCTTTACCGGAGGCGGAGGCGCGGCTTCGCCAGCTTGTGGCGGCGGTGGAGGTGCAGCCTCTTCTCCCGAAGCAGACGGTGGTGGCGGCGGTGGTGCAGCTTGCTCGGCGGAAGGCGGCGGTGCTGCCCCTTCAGGTGCGGGCGGAGGCGGAGGCGCAGCTTCCTCTGCCGCCGGCGGCGGTGCTTGCTCCGCTGGGACGGGAGGTGCAACCTCCTTGGCCGGGGGAGGCGGTGGCGGCGGTGGAGGCGGTGCGGCCTCGCTGGACGCGGGCTGACCTTCCTTCTCCGCAGAAGCCTCGCCCGGCTTCGCCGCAGGCGGTGTCTTGATCTCGGGTGGGACCAGCAACTCATCGGTAGCAGGCGCACCTTCCGCCTGCACATTGGTCTTGCTCTCGGCCGCGACCTCTTCGATCTCCTTCGGCTTGGGCGGCGTTATCTTCTCTGGCGCCTGCTCGGCGGCAGGCTGGAAGATTTCGACCGCGCTGCCTTCGACCTTGCCCGCCTTCTTCTCGTCCTTGGTCTTTTCGACCTTATGGACGACGACCTTCTCCTTCGTCTTCTCCTCGATGTAGTTCACGTTGACGACATTGTTCACGACCACATTGTTGTTGGTGATCGTGACATTGCCCAAGGGCTGCGTCTCGCGCAGGATCGGGTTGAAGCGATTCCTGTCGCGCACGATTCGGCGCGGCAGGTCGTCCGACAAGAAGTCCCGGTTAGGCACGACCTGCCAGTAATAATCGGGCACGCCGCGCGCATTGATCTCGATGCTCACGCCTTCGTCGTAAGCGGGAGGCAGCGGCGCCCAAGCGAGATAGTCGTTGGACCTGCGCCAAGACACCCAGGCCGGCGCCCAGCGGTTGCCCGGCACCCAGAACCAGCCCACGCGGCTTGAGAACCCCCAACGGCCGTAATGGTAGGTCGCCCAGCCGAACGGCTCATTGGAAACCCACATCCAGCCATAGCGGTCGGTGAACACCCAGCGGCCGACCGTGTAAGGCCGCCAACCGGGGCCAACCCTACCTGGTACCCAAACATATTGGCCCTGTAGCCAAGTCCAATTCCCGTAAGGCGCAAGCCGATTGTAGAAAGCGCCCCGATTGGTCGCGCCTTCGCCGTAAGGCGAGCCGCCACCCCATCTGCCGCGATCGCGATAGAACGGCCGATCGCGATAGTAGGCGTCCCAATAGCCGCCGATATCGAACGAGACGACGCGAAGGCCGAGCCTCGGCGCGTAATCGCGCAGCGGATAGTAATATCCGCTGTACCAGCTCTGCAGATAGATCGAGCGCATCCAGCCGCGGTTGCGCTGGAAGATCACGTCGCACCAGGTGTAGTCGCCGAGGCAGCCGAGAATGGTGATTGGCGCATTGGTCGGCACGACGAGGAGCGCCGGGTAATA
>DATAFR010000044.1:0-1787 GCA_036257375.1 Methyloceanibacter sp. | reverse complement strand
GGTGTCGCTCAAGCGCCGCAGGCGATAGACGACGTAGCGGCTGGAACGGCTCCAGCTCCGCCGCGGCCACATATGCACCCGCATCCGCTCAAGGAAACTTTCCGCCTCGCGGCGCTTGAACAGCATCACTGCCTCGTTACGCGCAATCTCAAAGTCCAAACGCCGGATGCAAATGGCGCCGGGCGAAGAACCATAGCCATATTTAGGTAAAATTCCCTTATGGCGCCAGGGCGCTAGACGCCCGTGCGGACGGCGCTGCTCACCACATCCTTGGCTTTCAGCCCGGCAATGATGTCGTTGAGGTGCTTCAAGTCCCACACTTCGAGGTCGATCAGCATCTCGGTGTAATCGGGAACGCTGTTCGCCATTTTGATATTGTCGATATTGCCGTTGGCCTCGCCGATCACGGTGGCAATTTGCGCGAGGCTGCCCGGCTCGTTCAGCACCGTCACGGAAATTCGCGCCGGGAAGCGTTGCGGATTGTCTTCGTCGATGTCCCAGGTGACGTCGATCCACCGCTCGGGCTCCTCGTCGAACGCCTTCAGCGCCTCGGCATGGATCGGATAGATGGTGATGCCCTGACCCGGGGTGAGGATGCCGACGATGCGGTCGCCGGGAACCGCGCCGCCCGGGGCGAAGCTCACCGGCAGGTCGCCGCGCATGCCCCTGATTGGAATGCCGCTGGTATCCTCCTCGCGCGGCCGCTCCCCCGATCCCGGCCAGCGGAATTTGAGGCCCATGACCTTGCGCAGTCCGAACCAGCCTTCGTCGTTGCGCTTGACCTTACGGCGGCGCTTGGGCGCCTCTTGCGGCTTCTCCCCGGGGAACATCGCCCGGATCACGTCGGCGGAGGCGAGCTCGCCGCGGCCGACCGCCGCCATGACGTCATCGGCCGTCTTTTGCGACAGGCGCCCGAGCGCCACGGCAAGACCGCCCTCGGTGAAGGTCTTGTTGCGGCGCTGGAACGCCCTCACCAGGATTTCGCGGCCAAGCTTGCCGTATTGCCCGCGCACGGCGTCGCGAGTGGCGCGGCGGATAGCCGAGCGCGCCTTGCCGGTGACGGCGATACTCTGCCATGCCGAGGGCGGAAGCTGAGCCTTGGAACAGACGATCTCGACCTCGTCGCCGTTCCTGAGCTCGGTCCCAAGCGGCATGGGACGTCCATTGATCTTGGCGCCGACGCAGGTGTTGCCGACATCGGTGTGCACGGCATAGGCAAAGTCGATCGGGTTTGCGCCGCGGGGAAGCGCGATCAAGCGCCCCTTGGGCGTGAAGCAGAAGACCTGGCCCTTGAACAGCTCGAGCTTCGTGTGCTCGAGAAACTCTTCCGGGTTGTCGCCGTCGAGCAGCATGCCGACGAGATGCCGCAGCCAGCGATAGGCATTCGAATCCTGCGACGGCCCGGCGCTCCGGCCTTGCGCGCCGTTCAGGTCCTTGTAAAGCGCGTGCGCGGCCACGCCGTATTCGGCGACGGAGTGCATCCGCTCGGTGCGGATTTGCAGCTCGACCCGTTGATGGCGCGGACCGACGATCGTGGTGTGGATTGACTGGTAGTCGTTCTGCTTCGGGTTGGAGATATAGTCCTTGAAGCGGCCGGGCACGGTGTGCCAGCTCGTGTGCACCACAGCGAGCGCCCGGTAGCAATCCTCGACCGCGGGAACGACGATGCGGAACGCATAAATGTCTGAGAGTTGCTCGAGCGAGATTTGCTTCCGCTCCATCTTGCTCCAGATGGCGTAGGGCTTCTTCTCCCGCCCGGCGGCGAAACCGGCGACCTTGGCCTCTCG
>DATAFR010000043.1:0-29403 GCA_036257375.1 Methyloceanibacter sp. | reverse complement strand
GTGCCCGACCAGTGAAGGGTGAGGTGAGCAACCAAAGGAAGACTGACCGATTTTGCAAATTCGACCGCTTCAATGAGGTTGGTCGCTTGGGCGACCGAAATATGCTTGCTGCCACGGGGGCGATAGCGCCCACGGTGCTTGTGTTCCCTAACAGACTGTGCCGGGTAAGGGCACACAACAGATAAGTGCGGATCGGGGGCCGATTCATCCGCAGGGCCTTTGGGCTCTACGCTTTCTTGGTCATGAGACGTTCTGACAACGTCCAAGTTTTCGTCACGCTGCACTGATCTGCTGGCAGGCGGTTCTGCATCAAGCGACATCGCTGAACCTCTCGTCGAGTTTGGGAGGGTTGCTTAGCTTGAGCTGAGGTCGCTTAGGTCGCTTGTTGCGAGCGAGAAACGCCTTGAACGCATCTCGCTTCATCGTTGCGATGCGTCCGTTGTGATGCAGACGCACGTGCGCCCCGTCCAACTCGACTATGACGTTTCGCCACCCGCAGCCAAGTTGCTGAAGCTCCTCTTCCGCTCCGATGTAGAGCCGCACTTTGTAACCCCACGGCCGGGGCCAAATATCCGGCTGGACGCACATCGGGTCGCGCGCGGGGAGATTGGGGTGAAGTCTCGTGAGGGGAACGTGGGAGTTGCCCTCAATGCGAATCATATCTGCGGTGGCCTTACGTGGCTCCGTAAAACCGCATCGCTTCCATTCCTTCAGGTTCACGCGCCAGTGTCGATCATCGCCAACACCCGCAGCGCCGAGCCAAACTCTGCCCTTGCGGCCATGGGGTGTAACAAAGCTGATTGGATTGGGCTTGTCGCGCTGGGCTAGGACTTGCTCACGAACCGTTTTTGCGGCCTTTGCTTTCAGAGGGTTAGAGCCCGGTAATCCGCGGCCCCGACCATCTCCCCGTTTGGCACATTTTGAGCAATATCTTTGGCGCTTGCCGGATCCGCTCAACACGAACTGCGCGCCGCATGAGAGACACTTCTTTCTCATGCGAGCCTCCTGGGAACAGGCGCAGTCCGCCGCTGGTCGACTCGGTTTGCGGGAAGGCGGAATCGAGTTGGGAATTTAGATTTAAGCTTTTGATATTCCGACACACATTTCTCCGCTGTTTGGGAGAAAAGTGCTTAGTCATCAAGCTTCGGGCGCGGACTCTGACTCCGTCAGTCTAGGTTCGAATCCTAGTCCCCCAGCCACTTCGCTTCGCTCATGAGCGAAGCGTCCCCGCTGACGGACCGGAGTTCTCGTTCCTCAATCGCGACGCCGCGAAGGGCTCTTCCCTGCGGCCACGAGTGGGCTTGTCTCCAGGCCACGACCCGGGCCAAATTTGCCGGTAGAAAAAAGAGATCGGGAGGACCCTCATGCTGCGTCTCATCTTCGCGCTCCTCTTCGCTTGCGCCGCCCTGCATCTCGCCGATGCCGCCCGGGCGGCCGCGCCGGACCTTGCTCCCTGCCTCGATCCCGCGACCGTTATCGGGGCCGGCGGCGAGGTGAGCGACAAGGAGCTCGCGGCTGCGCAAAGCGCTTGTGCGCGCCTGCAACAGTCGACGCAGGACGAGAAACTCCTCATCCGGCTCCAGGCCGCGGCATCCACGCTTGCCTCGGAAGCCAAGCGGCGGGGCAAGAACTAGCGCCGGCGGGGCCCGGCTACACCGACCAAGGCCCGACGCGGTCGGCCCATTGGATTTCGTGCGCTGCCCGATGTGCGAGCCAGCGTCTCGGCAACCAATGCCGCAGCATCAATTCGATTCGCCTGCCGAGCCTCGCGTTCCCATGATGGCCCTCGCTCGGAACGACGATGGCTCCCGAATGCCCCGCATGTTTCTCGAGCCATTTCGGCCCTGGCCCGCGCATGTAATGCAGCTCAGGCCGATAGCGATCTGAAAAATACCTCATGACGAGTGCCCTCGATGGCTCGTATGCGAGCCGGTTCGAGGGCAAGCGTCGCGCCGAACGAGTTGCCAACGCGTTTAAGCGCGGCTCAGTGCGAGTCCTTCCCGCAAACGAGGTTAATCATGCGTAGTTGCCGGCGGAGCGCGTTAAACGTCGGCCGGCGCCACGGCCCGCTCGTCGAGCGCCACGGCTTTCACCTGTGCGAAGACCCGGTCGCCCTCGGCGATGGCCTTGCGGGTGGCGAGCGCATAAAGCTGACCGTGGCCGTCAAGCGCGATGCTGATGCCGGCGATCGGCTCGTCTTGGCTTTCGATCGCGATGACCTTGCCGGCGAGCGTCGTGCGCACGCTCACCTGTCACGAATTGATCAAGTTCCAACATGCGTACTTGGGAATCTGTCTTGGTTCTCCGCCTATTCATCCCCGAAGATTGCAGCGATATCCGCGCACGCGGTTTGACGCGGCGACGAGCCTAACTCTAAGTTATCGCGCCAACAAAAAACAAAGCGCATCTTCGGCCGCAGCGTCGATCATGCAACGCAATGGGAGGAAAACATGCGAATAGTCTTGCTCGCACTTGCCTGGCTTGGGCTCTTGACCGTGGCGGGATGCGGTGAACTGCAAGGACCGAAGGGCGACCCGGGCCCGGCCGGGCCGCAAGGCGAGGCCGGCGTGCAAGGACCCATCGGACCGGCTGGACCTCAGGGCGAACCCGGACCCGCTGGCCCTCCCGGCCCCGTGGGCGAAGGGTGAAAAAGGCGACAAGGGCGATGCGGGCAGCGCCGGCATTCGCGTGCTTGAGCCAGTCGGATCTGGCGGAACCGCGTCCTGCGACTCCGGCGAGGTCATGATCGGCGCCTGGTGCACTGGCACTTATCAGTCTTATCCCTTGCGCATGGGACCCGGAGCCAACGAGGCGTCCTGCACGGCGGCGGAGAATGCCGACGTCAAGGTTGTGATTGTTTGCGCCAAACAGGGCTGATGGGCTAGCAAGGTCACTCTCGCCGTGGGCGGCGCTTCCGCGAGGAGCCCGCCCCGGCATCGCCGCAATTCGTGACGACAGGTAGAGCGATGATGTTGCATACGCGCCGCCGGGCGCTGGCCCTTCTGCTTGCCGCAGGCGCTGTGTTGCGTCCCCCTTCGCTGCGGCGCGCACTTGCCGCCAAGCAGAAATGTTTCGAGTCCAAGGCCTTCGGCCTGTGGAAGGCGCAAGCGACCGACTCGCAAGCCGGCGCGCGCATCAGCGAGGTGAAGTTTGCCACTCCTTGCGACCTGCGCGTCGAACTCCAGGTCGCGGCGAGCTTCGACGGCAAGATCGTCGTCTATGGCGATCCCGATGAGGCGCCGCTGCCGAGGAAATTTTTGAAGAAGCCCGAGAACCGTCTGCTGGTGCGCGACGAGGACGGCAAGGTGGCGGTCGATGAGCCGCTTTGCGGCAATTGCACTGACATCTTCGACAACAAAGTGAGCATCGTGCTGCCGCTTGCCACCGCGCCCTTCTTCCGCGACGCCAAGTCCTGCGAGATCGCCATCAAGCTTGTCGACAAGGACGAGTGCAATTTCAAAGTCGATTGCGAGAGCTTGCGCGCCGGGCTCGACTGGGCAACGGAGCGCAAAGAGGCTCTTGCCGCGCTCGCCGCAGATCAGAAATGCGAGCCGCCCGGAGGCTGTTTCATCACCACCGCCTGTTGCGAGACGCTCGGGCTCCCCGACGACTGCTTCGAGCTTCGCACGCTGCGGCGCTATCGCGACGAGGTTCTCGCCATGCGGCCGGGCGGCAAAGGGGAGATCGCCATCTATTATGCGCTCGCGCCGCAGATCCTCGCGCGGCTTCCGCACGCGGAGCGCGCTGCGATCCTCCGCTCGATCTATGCGCGCTACATTCTTCCGGCGTCCCTCGCCGCCGGCCTCGGCCTCAACACGCTCGCCCACCGCCTTTATATGCAGATGCTGAATGAGCTCGCCGGCGCCGCAAACATTCAGAGCCCGGAACTATCCGAGCGCCTGCGCGACCAGCGTGAAAGCAGATGGCCGGGAGTTTCCTCCCGGCCACCCGCGTAGTGCCCTAGCCTGGTGCAGGTCAGCTCGTCTGGTGCCCGAAGCTGAGTGGATCGCCAATCGGCTCAAAGGCCCAAATCGCGGCGTTTCCGGTGGCGTTGCAGAGATAGATGTTGCCAGCCTCGTTCTTGACGAAGATCGCAAAGCCCGGGTCTTGCTCGAACCCGTCGGGAGCGATTGCGGCCACCTGGCCGCCGCCGTCCAGCCAGCCGACGCAGACTTTCTCGGCGACTTCCTGCGGCGTCATTTCGCTGAGGTCGACCTCGGTGATGCCGGCGACAGTCAGACCGTCACCTTCGAGCAGGTCCTTGGTCACGAGCGAGTAGGAATAGACGTTGCCTTCGTCATCGGCGTCGCACAGCCAAAGATTGTTGTTCTTGTCGGTCAGCCAAACCAGGCTGAAGCCGATACCGCTGCCGTCGTCGACGGCATTGACGACTTGAACCGGCTGCAAGGGATTGACAGTGGAGCAGGCGCCGATCGCCGTCTCGTGACGGTCGATCGATGGCTTGGCATAGGCCGAGGTAAAGGCGAGCGCGGCGGCTGCCACAACGGCGAGGGCGGCGCCCGCAATCAGAGTCGTACGTTTCATTTTTGTCTCCTGTGAACATGTGCCGTGGCGGAATTGCCATCGGCGTGACCCTGAAATGGCGTGGGGAATGCCGCGCCTTTGTGAGCCCCCTCACACTGGCCCGGAGGGCCCTGAAACGCGGCCCTGGCCCTGGGTTCGCCGCATTCAGGCCGACATGGCGCCCCAGTCGAAGGTTAATTTCGTCATCAAGAACAAAAAGCCTTCTCGCCCCTTTCGCGGGGCTACGCACAGCACACAAGAACGCTTGCCAAAGGTTTGGGTCCCGGCTGTCGGGAAGGAGGGCTCGAACGACCTCCTTTGCCCCGAAGCGCCGGGCAATAGCCGCTACGCCGCGGGGACCTCGATCGTCGAGGAGCGGAAAGCGGACATGCAGGGGTGTGTGTATTGCGTCGCTCTTTCTCCCGACTCTGTCTGGCTCTCCTCGGCGTTTGCGTGGGCGGAAACGCGCTGGCGCAAGGTCAAGAGTCGAAGTCCTGGCTTGGCCTCGTCGCCGGTCCTCCGGCGGCAGCCGAAACGGTGCTGGCGGCCGATATAGCCAGTCTGTTCGGCCAAAAGGCGGACCTCCGCGTCGCGCCCATGCTGGGGGATAGCGGCGCGGGAAATCTCGTCCTTCTCCTTGACGATCCGCATGTCGACATCGCCTTCGTCTCGACCGACGTCCTTGCCGACGCCGTCGGCAAGCAACGCGGCCTCGCCGAGCGGCTCGAACTGGTGGCGCGGCTGGCGCCGCAAGAGATCCATGTGCTTGCCAGGGCCGATATTGGCGGCCTCACCGGCCTTGCCGGCAAGGAGGTGAATTTCGGTCCCGCCGGTTCCAGTTCCGCCGTCACCGCCGCGGCTCTGTTCAGGGCGCTCGGCATCAAGGTCAAAGCCACGCGTTTCGATGCACCTTCCGCCATTGAGCGGCTGAAGCAAGGCGAACTCGCCGCAACCGTCATCGTCGGCTGCAAACCCTCACCGCTGGTAAGCGCTATTCCCGCGAGCTCAGGCATCCACCTGTTGCCGATCTCCTTCGGTGCATCGCTTGAAAGCGCCTATTTGCCGACGCGGCTTTTGCCCGAGGACTACCCAAATCTGATTCAAGCCGGTAACGGGATCGGCACGGTTGCGACCGGCATGGCGCTGCTTACAGCCAAATCCAAGAGCGATCCGAGCGCCGCCGAGCGCGTCAGCCGCTTCGTCAATGTCGTCTTCCCGCGCTTCGCCGAGCTGCAAACGCAAGGGCGGCATCCCAAATGGCGCGAAGTCAATCTCGCGGCGAGCCTTCCCGGCTTCGAGCGCGCCCCTGCCGCGGCTGCATTCCTTGGCGAGCCTTCGGCAGCGACAGTGCAGCCGATGGCTGCCACAGCCGATGCCAGCACCAGCGAGCCTCCTGAGTTCGCTCAGAATCTCGCCCTGAGCAAGGAGCAGAAAGAGATCCTGTTCAAACGCTTCATCGAATGGCAGCGCGGCAAGGTGCGCTAAGTCGCGCGGAATAGAGGGAAACGACGAAGAAGAGGGGGAACGGAAAGAGGGGTTGGATCGTTCGACATAGCTGCGCGCTTCGGGGCTCGAGCGCGTAGGGGGTTACGGGGCGTGATCTCGCGCGTGGGGCACTCGCGCGGGGCAGTGAAGGGAGCAGTAAGATGTTTAGTTCCGCTACGCCCGTGGCCGTGCACCCTGTGCATCGGGCAAACGCGCTGCTGCGCGCGGCGCTTTTGAGTTCAACTTCTCCTTCCGGCCCTTCGGATGATCGGCGCGACGTAGAGTCGTTGTCGCGCGCGATTCAAACCGTGATGCAGGGGCCGGTCAGCATCACTTTCCCGAAGTCGCTCGCGGAACGTCTGGACGCGCTCGACATCGAGGATGCCTTCCCCAATTTCCCGCTCCCGGCACCCCCCTCCCGCAGTCTTTCCGCGCGCGGCGGTCTTTCCGCAAGCGATGCTCTTTCCGCGGAAGCGCATGGTCTCGTGCCGGCAACATCGGAATGGGATGAGACGAGCGATGGGCTCGATCCTCACCACGCTGACTTGGACGATCCTGACCATGGCCAATTGCCTCAGGTCGTTTCGCAAGTGCATGTTCAAGCGCTAATGCGCGAATTTCAGCGCCGCCAGCGCCATGCGAGCCTGCTGGTGGCGGGCTCGATCGCCACGGCCATTCTGCTCACCTTGGGCGGCCTCGTGATCATCGCTCATATGGCCGTGCCCAACCCGGCCGACAGCGACAATCGCCCCGCCCTTCGCTCGACGTCGGTAGCCTGGCAGCCTCCGGTTCAGGCGGGTGCAGGCTCAGGCCTTGACTTCGCGGTCGTGTCCGCCAATAGGGACGCAAAGGGCGAGCCTTTGGTCCTGCCGAAATTCGCCGAGCCGGCCGAGGCTTCGGCGCCGGCGCAACTGATCCTCGTTGCCACCGGTCGCGCTATCGCCTTTGCGCCCCTCCTCCCCTCGAGCCACGCAGGTTATCTCCTCATTCGCGGACTCCCTGCCACGGCCAAGCTCTCGACCGGCCGGCAGAGCGAAAACGGAACTTGGCTCGTGAAGGGCAGCTCCGCGTCAGGTCTCACGCTCACGATGGGTGAGGCCGCTCCCGGCGACTATCCCGTCGAGGTCTATGTGCTCCAATCCGGCGACGCGCCACAAGCGCGCCGCAGCCTCGTGCTGCGCGTCGAAACGCCCACGCAGACCCTTACCTACGGCCCGGCGGTCTATGCCCCCGACACGGGCTGGGCGTCGGCGCTTTTCGACGTTATCCCCGCGGCCCAGGCCGCCGAGCAACCCGCCGTTCCGGCCGAAGCCAAAGTGCTGCATGACCGGGCCCAGAAGCTGCTCAAGGAAGGGGATATCGCCGCGGCCCGGCTGCTCCTGCTCCATCTCGCCGAGCGCGGCGAAGGCGATGCGGCTTACGAGCTCGCTCGCACCTTCGACCGCGACATGCTCGCCGAGCTTGGGGCCAAGGGCATGGATGGCGATCTGGAGAGAGCGCGCGGCTGGTACGAGCGCGCTTCCGAGGACGGCAATGCCAAAGCCGCCGAACGTTTGAAGGTCCTCGCTAGTCTTTCTGGAACGGATCCGTCCGACTAGCGCTAGGAAGGCCGCGGCCGCCGATCCGAGGGAGACCAATCGGGGGGAAGCGGCGGCTGCGGCCTACTCACTTCAGGCGCGGATGCCGGCGCCTATCGAACGCGCATGCCCGCCGCCGCATCGTAGTGCAAGAGCGTCTTGGATTTTGGCAATGGCGCATCCTGCGGGCCGATGGTTGTGCCATGGGGCCAGTCGGGCGGACAGACAGCGATGTAACGCGCATAGCCGCCGAGACCGCCGCCGAACTTCGGATAGCCGATGATGACGAGCGCCCCAGTCTCCGGGACCTTGTCGAGATTGGCGACGCCTTCGGCCTGCGCGTAGCCGTTATGCATCAGCCAATGTTCGCCTTCGAGGGTCGGAGTTGAATCCGTGTCGAGCGGCTCATGCCCGTGAAATAGGATTTTGCGCTCGTTGTGCAGGAACTTCAGCGCCTCGAGCCCGACGCCTGGAAATTCCTTCAACGTGGCGAGCTTGGGATCGGGCCAGACCTTCGACCAATCGGAGCGCACAAACACGACGGAGCCTTCGGGTATGCGGCCGTGCTTCTCTTCCCAAGCCTTGATGTCGGCAACTTGGAGAGCGTGGTTCGGGTTGGCCTTCACTTGCTCGACGATGGAAATGACCACGAGCGGCCGGATCGCGTAGGTCGCGGGCAGCTCGTCGATTGCCGGATATTCAGGCGCCCAATGAGCGGGCGGGTCGAGCTGCGTGCCGAGCTGATCAGTGCTGAGCGAATATTCCGTCGCCTCGAAGCCATGCTTCGCATAGGTGTAGACCTCGCCCTTCGCAGCGAAGCCTTCGATATCAGAGCCAGCCTTGGCCGGTGCAAAGCTTGATTCGGCAAAGCCGGCCCAGACGGGAATGCTCGGCGTGATCGTATGCGTCAGGTCGACATATTTCGCTCCCTTCAGGGCGTGCTCGTAGACGCCCCATAGCCCATCGGCTTCCGCTGCATTGCCGTTGCACGGAAGCATTGCCGTGCCGATGACGACGCACGCGGCCAAGGACGCGATCAGCCTGCTCTGCCCCTCGCCCATAGTCGAACCTCCTGACTTGGCGGTGATGTCAGATCAGATGTCGGCGCCGCAACTCTGCGAGCAGAAGCTCGGCAAGCGACTCGGGGCTCGCCTTGCTCGTGTCGAGGGTGACCTCGGCCCGCTCCGGCACCTCGTAGAGCGAGTCGATCCCGGTAAAATTCCGGATCAGCCCGGCGCGCGCTTTACGGTAGAGCCCTTTCGGATCGCGCGCCTCGCAGACTTCGAGCGGCGTATCGATGAACACCTCGATGAACTCGCCGTCATCGAACAAATCGCGCGCCATGCGCCGCTCGGAGCGGAAGGGCGAGATGAACGACACCATCACGATCAGTCCGGCATCGACGAACAGCTTCGCCGCTTCCGCCACGCGGCGGATATTCTCCACCCGGTCGGCGTCGGTGAAGCCGAGATCCTTGTTGAGCCCGTGGCGGATATTGTCGCCGTCGAGCATATAGGTGTGACGCCCCATCGCGTGCAGCCGCTTCTCCAGCGTATTGGCAACGGTCGATTTGCCGGCGCCCGACAGCCCGGTGAACCAGAGCACGCACGGCTTCTGGTGTTTGAGACCCGCGCGGGCGGATTTGTCGACGAACAGCGCTTGCCACTGAATGTTGGTGGCTCGGCGCAGACCGAACTCGATCATGCCCGCCGCCACGGTCGCGTTGGTGAAGCGGTCGATCAAGATGAAAGCCCCCGTTTCCGCGTTCTCCGCATAGGGATCGAACACCAACGCTTTGGCGGTGCTGAGGTTGCAGGAGCCGACCTCGTTCAGCTCGAGCGTCTTGCCGGCTACGTGGTCGAGATTGTCGACATTGAGCTTGTATTTGAGGTTGGAGATCGTTGCCGTCGTGGTCTGCGCGCCGCATTTCAGCGTATAGGCGCGCCCGGGCAGCATCGGCTCTTCGTCGAACCAAATGAGCCGCGCGGCCACCTGATCGGCGAGTGACGGGGCGCCTTGCGCGTGCGCGATAACATCGCCGCGGCTCACATCGACCTCCTCGGCGAAGGTAAGCGTTATCGCCTCCCCCTCGTGCGCTTCCTCGAGGTCGCCGTCAGCCGTGACGATGCGCGCCACATGCGCACGTTTTCCCGACGGGTGGACCACCACTTCATCGCCGCGCGCGACCCTGCCGCTCGTTACCGTGCCGGCATAGCCCCTGAAATCGAGATGCGGGCGGTTCACCCACTGCACCGGAAAACGGAACGGTCGGTCTTCGCCGTTTCGCGTCGCGTCGACTGTCTCGAGATGCCCGAGTAGAGTCGGCCCGTGATACCAATGCATATGCGCGCTCGGGCTGATGACATTGTCGCCCTTGAGCGCCGAGAGGGGGATCGCCGTCACCAACTCGAATCCGAGCGCCTCAGCAAACTCTTGAAATTTCTCGGCAATCGCCTCGAAGCGGGCCTGATCGAAATCGACAAGGTCCATCTTGTTGACGGCAAGCGCGATCTTACCGATGCCGAGCAGCGACAAGATGCAGGCATGCCGTCGCGTCTGAGTCAGCACCCCGCTCCGCGCATCGACGAGCAGCACGGCGAAATCGCAATTCGATGCGCCCGTCGCCATGTTGCGCGTGTACTGCACATGCCCCGGCGTGTCGGCGACGATGAACTTGCGGCGCGGCGTGGAGAAATAGCGATAGGCGACATCGATGGTGATCTTCTGCTCGCGCTCCGCCTCCAAGCCGTCGATCAGAAGTGCGAGATCGAGCTGCCCTCCCCTGCCCCCGCCGGGCCGGCGCGAGTCATGCTCGGCGCTCTTCACCTGGTCCTCGTAGACGAGCGAGGAGTCGTAGAGCAGCCGGCCGATCAGCGTGCTCTTGCCGTCATCGACGCTGCCGCAGGTGAGAAAGCGCAACAGGCTGCGATTCTCCTCCGCCGCGATGCGCGCATCCACCCGCTCGCGGGCGTCGCTTTGCGCAGGGCCGCCGACGACGCTCAACCGGGCCATCAGAAATAGCCCTCCTGCTTCTTCTTCTCCATCGAGCCTGACTGGTCGTGGTCGATGACGCGACCTTGGCGCTCGGAGAAGCGCGTGGCGATCAGCTCCTCGATGATCTCCGGCACCGACGCGGCATCGGAGCGGACGGCGCCGGTCAGCGGATAGCAGCCGAGCGTGCGGAAGCGCACGCGCGCCATTTCCGGCTTCTCCTTGGCATTAAGTGGAAGCCGGTCGTCGTCGACCATGATCAGCATGCCGCCGCGCTCGACCACCGGCCGGTCGGCGGCAAAGTAAAGCGGCACCACCGGAATGTCCTCGAGATAGATATAGGTCCACACATCGAGCTCGGTCCAATTCGACAGCGGAAAAACCCGCATGCTCTCCCCCGGACCGATCTTGGTGTTGGCGAGATGCCACAGCTCGGGACGCTGCCGTTTGGGATCCCAGTTCTGCGCGATGTTGCGGAACGAGAACACGCGCTCCTTGGCACGCGATTTCTCCTCGTCGCGGCGCGCGCCGCCGAACGCGGCATCGAAGCCATGAGCGGTCAGCGCCTGCTTGAGCGCCTCGGTCTTCATGATGTCGGTGTAGAGCGCGCTGCCATGCGTGATCGGCGAGATGCCGTCCCTAACCCCCTGCTCGTTGACATGGACGATGAGATCGAGGCCAAGCCGCTTCACCTCGCGATCCCGAAACGCGATCATCTCACGGAATTTCCACGTGGTGTCGACATGCAGCAGCGGAAACGGTGGCTTCCCCGGATAGAACGCTTTGAGCGCAAGATGCAGCATCACCGAGGAATCCTTGCCGATCGAATAGAGCATCACCGGGTTGCGGAACTCTGCCGCGACCTCGCGCATGATGTGAATGCTCTCGGCCTCGAGCTGCCGGAGATAGGTGGACAAGCCCGGCTTCAAGGCTTCGTCCTCAGGCGAACGACCTGCTCGTCTGAGCCGGTTGGAAGCTCCGCAGCGGCTTGGCCCTTGCCGCTTGGCGCCTTCGCCGCCCTCGCCGCCTTGCGCTCTTCGGCGAGATAGCGGTAGGCGGACAGCGGTATCAGCGCGAGATAGAGCACCGAGCCGACAGCGAGCGTGAGCGAGGGATACGTCAGCAGCAGCGCCATGAACAGGGCAGCCAGCACGAATACCGGCAGCACATATTCGCGCGCGATCTTCTGCCCGATCAGCTTGCCAGAGAAGGTCGGCACCCGGCTCACCATCAACAGCGCAATGGCGAGCGTATAGAGCAGCACGAGCGGGGTGAGGCTCGGCCAATGCAAGCCGAGATCCTGCGCGTAGATGGGCAAGAGGAGAATGATGGCGCCCGCCGGCGCCGGCACCCCTACGAAATAATTGCTCTTCCAGGCCGGCGTGTCGGTCGCGTCGAGCGACACATTGAAACGTGCAAGGCGAAGCGCCGAGCACACGGCGAAGACGAGCACCGCGATCCAGCCGAGGCTCCGCAGGTCTTCGAGCGCCCAATTGAACATGATGATGGCCGGCGCCACGCCGAAATTGACGAAATCGGCGAGACTGTCCAGTTCGGCGCCGAAACGCGACGACGCTTTCAAGAGGCGCGCGACGCGGCCATCGATGCCGTCGAGAAATGCGGCGAAGACCAATGCCGCCACCGCCAAATCCCAGCGATGCTCAATGCCCATGCGGATGGCCGTGAGGCCCGCGCACAGCCCGACCAGGGTGAAGATATTCGGGATGAGCACCCTGACCGGCACCTGGCCGCGGGCGAAAACGTTCGGCCGCTTTCTCTTCCGCTCGTCGCGGTCGGGATCGAAGGGAGGAAACATGCTCTAGTCCTCTTCCAGCCCCGACCCTACAAAAGTCTTCACCGCAGGCGCCTCCTCGCGACCCACGTACTCCGCCACCACCGTCTCGCCGCCGATCGCCGTCTGTCCGACCTCGGCGACGATGCCGGCGCTTTGCGGCAAATATATATCGACCCGGCTGCCGAAGCGGATCAGGCCGATGCGCTCGCCGCGGGCCACGCTAGTCCCCTCGCCGACGAAAGTCACGATCCGCCTTGCGATCAGCCCGGCAATCAACACAAGGCCTACTTTTTCGCCCGTTTCGGCCTCGATCACCAAGGCGCGCCGCTCGTTCTCCTCGCTCGCCTTGTCCAGCTCGGCGTTAAGGAACGCGCCCGGCACGTAGTGGCTCCTGACGATCTTCCCCGCAACCGGGGCGCGCACGATATGCACGTCGAACACGGAGAGAAACACCGAGATGCGGCTGAGAATTTCGCGCCCGAGCTGAAGCTCTGTCGGCGCCGCGACATCGGCGATGGCCGCCACCTTGCCGTCGGCGGCGGAAGTGACGAGCCCCTTGCGCTGCGGCGTGACGCGCTCCGGATCGCGGAAGAAATAGGCGCAATAGGCCGTGGCGATTGCCGCGAGCCAGCCCAGCGGCGGCGCCACGGCGAACAGAATGAGTGCGGCGAGCGCCGCGCCCGCGACGAATTTGTAGCCGTCCGGATGTATCGGTACGAACGCGCCAAGAATGCTGTCGAGAATACTATGCTTGTCGTTCATGCCCTGCGCAATGTTTGAAGCTTAAGTCGAAGCCAGCGCCTCGTCTTCGAGGCGTTCCGCCGCGCGCGATTCCGGTAATGGCTCTTCGCCCGCAATCTCGGCCAGCCGCTCGCGCGCTTCGTCGGCCTCGCGCTGGCGCGCCCACAGGCTCGCATAGAGGCCGCCTCTGGCGAGCAGCTCGGGATGCGTGCCCTGCTCGACGATCACCCCCTGATCGAGCACGATGATGTTGTCGGCATGCACGACGGTGGAAAGCCGATGGGCGATCACGAGGCTGGTCCGCTCGCGCGCGACCCGCTCCAGCGCATCTTGAATTTCCCGCTCGGTATGGCTGTCGAGCGCCGAGGTCGCCTCGTCGAGCATCAGGATCGGCGGCGCCTTGAGGATGGTGCGGGCGATCGCGACGCGCTGCTTCTCGCCGCCGGAAAGCTTCAAGCCACGCTCGCCGACCAGCGAGTGGTAGCCCTGCGGCAGCGTCATGACGAAATCGTCGATCTGGGCAAGACGCGCCGCCTCGCGCACCTCGGCAACCGTCGCGCCGGGCTTGCCGTAGCGGATATTGTATTCGATCGTGTCGTTGAACAGCACTGTGTCCTGCGGGACCATGCCGATCGCCGCTCTGAGCGAGGCTTGCGTCACGTCCTTGACGTTCTGGCCGTCGATCAGCACGCGCCCGCCGCAGAGCTCGTAGAAACGGAACAGGATGCGCGAGATGGTGGACTTGCCCGCACCTGACGGTCCGACGATCGCCACCATCTCACCCGCCGGAACCTCGAAGCTCACGTTCTTCAGAATCGGGCGGTCCGGCTCGTAGGCAAACGAGACATTCTCGAATTTGATCTCCCCTTTCGTCACGCGAAGCGGCTTTGCGCCCTTGCGGTCGACGATCTCCGGCTTCTCGTGCAACAGTGCGAACATCGTCTCGACATCGATCAAACCCTGCTTGATCTCGCGATAGACCATGCCCATGAAATTCAGCGGCAGATAAAGCTGCATGAGGATCGCGTTGATCATCACGAAGTCGCCGACCGTGAGCGCGCCGCGCGTGACGTCGCGCGCCGCGAGCAGCATGCAAATCACGGTGCCGAGGGTGAAAATCACCGCCTGCCCGGTATTGAGCACGCCGAGCGAGGTATAGGTGCGGATCGCCGCCTTCTCGTAGCGTGCCATCGAGGAATCGAACCTGCGCGCCTCGAGCTCCTCGTTGCCGAAATACTTCACCGTCTCGTAGTTGAGCAGGCTGTCGACAGCCTTCGAATGCGCCTCGGTGTCCGACTCGTTCATGTCGCGGCGGATGGCGATGCGCCGCTCGCTCGCCCAAAAGGTGAACCACACATAGAGGGCGACGGTGGCGAGCACGACCACGACATAGATCCAGCCGAAATACCAGGCGATGAGGCCGGAGATCATCAGCAACTCGACCGCGGTCGGGATCGAGTTCAGCACCGCCATGCGCACGATGGTATCGACGCCATTGACGCCGCGCTCGATGACACGGCTCAAGCCGCCCGTGCGCCGCTCGAGATGAAAGCGCAAGGAGAGCGCGTGCAGGTGCCGGAAGGTGCGGTTGGCAAGCTCGCGCACGGCGTGCTGGGCGACGACGGTGAACCATACGTCGCGAAATTGCGCGAACAGCACCATCAGCACGCGGCCGACGCCGTAAGCGATAATGAGCATGGCGGGGACCGCGGCAAGCCCGAGCCAGGAGAGGCCGGCAATTTCGCTCGCGCTGGCCTCGCCGGTGAGGAGATCGACCACGGCCTTGTAGGCAACGGGCACGGCAAGGGTGATGGCCTTGGCGAAGATGAGCGCCGCGAGCGCGAACACCACGCGCAGGCGAAGATCGGGCCGATTGGCCGGCCAGACATAAGGCGCAAGCTCGCGCAGCACGCTCAACTCGCCGGTCCGTGCCTGAAGCACGGCGTCGCTTCTCGATTGCGGCAGCCGGTCTTGCATGAGAGATCGCTTCTAATCGGCCGCCTTCGCGGCAAAAAGGCAGCGGCCGGGCGCTGCCCAAGACACAGAATTCCCCCAGAGACAGCTATATAGGTCGCTCGCGTGCCGCCGCCAAGCGCGTCAGCGCTCCTGCGCCGGCACGGTAAGCTCCTGCTTCGGGTGAATTAGGTTCGGATTGCGGATCACCTTGCGGTTATCCTCGAAGATCGAGGTATAACGCAGTCCGCTGCCGAGATAGCGCTTGGCGATGGCCCACAAGGTGTCGCCGCGCTTGATGATATAGGTGCCGACACCTTCCTTTTTTACGGCTTCAATCACCGACGCGGGTCCCGTCGCGACTTGCGGCGCGTTCGGAGGCTCGGGCTTCGGCTCGACGCGCTCGATCGAGACTACCGCGCTGCTTCCCGGCGCGCCTGCCGCAGAAGCCTTCTCCGCACGGAAACTGTGCTGCCCCATGCCGAGCTTCTTCTGCACCACGACGCGCCATGTACCATCGTTCCCGGCGCGCGCTTCGGCGAGGTGTTCGTTGTCGGAATAGATGGTGATCTTCGCTCCGGGGTCGGCCACGCCGGACAGCGTGACGGTGCCCGTTGCGGCACCGGTGTCCGAATAGTCCACTGTCTTGAACACCAGTGTCGGCCGAGGCGCGGGCGCGCTCTGCCCGCCGCTCGACGCTGATCGCGGCAATGCCTCGATGGTGGGAACTGGCTCTGCAACGGCCACTTGCGAGGCCTCGCCCGGAGGAGCGGGTTGAGACGGCGCCGGAGGCGGCGCAACGGCTTGCGGAGCGGGCGGCGGCGCAACGGCTTGCGGAGCGGGTGCCGGCGCGACGGCTTGCGGAGCGGGCGGCGGCGCAACGGCTTGCGGAGCGGGCGTTGGCGCCGGCGCCGGCTGTGCTGGCGCGGGCGCTGCCATCGGCGGCACTGCAGCCGGCGCTTCAGGCTCTTGCTCGGTCGGCTGAGGCGCTGCAACTTGCGGCGCGAGCGCAGGCGCGTCGGGGGTTTCCGCAGCTGCGGGTGGGCTTCCTGTCTTCTCGTCGTCGCCGACGGCAACGCGAACTGACTCTTGCGATGACAATGCGCGCGTTCCATCGGGCGACGTAATCTTCAACGAGAGCGCGTGACTGCCGGCCGCGAGCGGCTTATCCAAAACGACGCTCCACTCGCCTTGCGTATCGGCTTTGGCTTCGGCGACCTTGACGCCTCCGCTTTGCACGCTGACCTTCCAGCCTGGCGCGGCACGGCCAGCGATCACGCCCTCGCCGCTCGGCTCGATCACCACCACGTCGAAGGTCGGAACCGAGGTCGGCTCCGACGGCGGTGTAGGCATGACGGTCGCGTCGGCTTGCGGCTTGGCCGGTTGCTCGGATGGTTTGGCGCCGACTTCGGGCTGCGGCTGAGGCGTCGTGCCACCCGCATCGGCGACCGGCCCCTGCTCGGTCGAAGGTGGAACGAAGGGGCCTTGCCCTAGAACATAAAGTCCCAACAGGGCGCCGCCGGCGAGAGCGGCGATAACTGCGACGGCGACGATGAGCTTCTTGATCATTCGTCTTCCTCGGCCGGCGCCCTTGGCGCCTCACCCTAAGGCGTGGTGGCCTTCGCTGTGGGAGGCTCCCCTGACCCGGCATTGTCACCTTGCGGCGGTTGCTTAGCGCGCTCGAACGTGATCATCGCACGTGCCGCCAGCATTTGCGTGGTCGCATCGTATTGGTCCACGCGAAACGTGTGCCGCCCGACTTCAAGCTCCATCTCGCTCTCCACGCTCCAATTGCCGGCATCGTCCGGCATCGTCTGGCTTAGCGGCTTGTCGTCGAGAAAGAGATAAAGGTCCCGTCCCGGCAGCGCGACACCGGCAACAGTCAGCTTGCCGCGCTTGCCTCCGGCCGCCTCCTGATAGTCGATCGTGCTCAGCCTGAGCGGCGCTCTCGGCGGACGGGCCTCGCTCGGTTGCACGATATCCGATCCGGAAACGGGCGCCGGCTGCGAAGAGTCCTGTTCCGCGGTGGCCGATGCAGCGGCGGGCACAGACTTTGCCCAGATGAAAGCCGCGAACGCAGCCGAAAAGGCCGCCGCTACGAAACTAAATCGGCTGACGAACATTATGCGTTTCCTTCGCCCTAACTCAACTTCACCTTGTAAGCCGCGGCCAAGGCAAAAAAACGTCAAACCGCACCGATTTTTGCCCGGAACGTAGCCGATCGATTGATTCCCTGCCAGTCGAATGAGGAGCGGCCGGGACCTTTCTTGACGCGCGCCGAAGCCCGATGGCAGATGACCCCATGAACGACATCAACCCAAGTTCCTCCCTGCAAAGCATCTGCGTCTACTGCGGCTCCGGACCGGGCAAAAATCCCGCTTTCGTGCAGGCCGCCCGCGCCTTCGGCCGCATCCTCGTCGACTCCCGCATCGGCCTCGTCTATGGCGGCGGCAGCCTCGGGCTGATGGGCGAGATCGCCCTCTCGGTGCTGAACCATGGCGGACACGTCACCGGCATCATCCCGGGTTTCCTGAGCGAGCGGGAGCACATGCTGATCCAGGCCCAGGAACTGATCGTCGTTGACGACATGCATCAGCGAAAACAGCTGATGTTCGCCAAGTCCGACGCCTTCGTCGCGCTGCCCGGCGGCCTCGGCACGCTCGAAGAGTTCGTCGAGCAGCTTACCTGGTCGCAGCTCGGCCGGCATGCAAAGCCGATCGTGCTCGTCAACATCGAAGGCTTTTGGAATCCGTTGCTGGTGCTGTTCGACAAGATGGGCGCCGAGGGCTTCATCCGCCCTGGGCTCGAGCTCAACGTGAGCGTGGTCGATCGTGTCGAGAAGATCATCCCGGCCATCGAGAGGGCGCTCGGACCCTTCCCGGCGGTGAGCGACGAACAGGCTGAAGCCGAAGTCTCGGCGAAATTCTGATCAGCGGCTCAATCGTAACCGTTCCACGCCGGATGTCCGGCATAGGCCGCCTTGCCGTCGCGAGCGACGCCGACGCAGAACCGAGTCGTATGCGGCTGCCGGAACACGTCATCATAGGCGATATAGCCGACGATGAAGAACGGCGCGGGGATGTCCGATCGGAAGACGGCCACCGGGCTGAACAGCTTGTCCGGCTCGAGGATCTCGTTGGTGACCGTCCGCTTGGATCCGTCATAGGAGGGGCTCTTTCCCTTCGGCTCCTGCGCCACGAACTCGACGAGCCACTCTTTGACCACCGCCGGCGTCTTCCCGTAATTCTGCATGGCGAGACGCACGCTGGCCTGGTCGTGCAGCAGGAAGAGGTCGGTCGGGCCGCCGAACACATAAGCGCGCTCGACCGCAGGGATATGCTCCGCCGCGATCTTCGCCGCGGTAACGGCGCGCCGTGTGTTGAACCAAAGCAATAGCGTCAACAGCGCGAGCAGCGCCATGAAGCTGACGATGGTGCGCTCGACCGAGCCGAAAAAGAAACTGCCCGCGCGGCAAGCATAACCGCCGACGCCCGACGTGCCGGCGCAGGGATCGGTTCCGGGCTCGCCCTCGCCCGCGATCTCCTCGGGCGCGATTTCCCCGGATTCCAACGCGTGCCCTCCGCCGCTATCGGGGTTGGTCACCTCGGGACTGGCATGCGGGCCGGCCTGCGGCAACGCGGGCGCGGGCCAGAACAGCAAGAGAAAAGCGACGACCAGCCCCCGCATCATGCGCTTCCACGGCTCCCCGATCCTAGGTGGGCGCAATTCTTATATCGGAAATTGAACTCGGCAACCTAAAGCAGAAGGCTGCCGGGGCTAAACTGAGGCCAGAGGATGCCTCAGGGCGCGGGCGCCGTCGCGGATCAGCTTGTAATTGATGGAATCGAGCAGAGCCTCGAAGGAGGCATCGACGATATTCGGCGAGACGCCAACGGTGAACCAGCGGTTGCCCACCCCGTCGCGGCTCTCGATCAGGACGCGCGTGACGGCGTCAGTGCCGCCGGTGAGGATGCGCACCTTGTAGTCGACGAGCTCGAGATCGTTGATGAAGCTCTGATAGGGGCCGAGGTCTTTGCGCAAGGCATTGTCCAGCGCATTGACCGGGCCGTTCCCCTCCCCGGCCGAGAGCATGGTCTCGCCGTCGATGCTCACTTTGACCGTCGCCTCCGATACCGTGACGAGGTCGCCAAGCGCGTTATGCCGGCGCTCCACTGTGACGCGGAAGGAGTCCACGTCGAAGAATTGCGGCACGTTGCCAAGCATGCGCCGGGCGAGCAGCTCGAAGGAGGCATCCGCCGCCTCATAGGCGTAGCCTTGCGCCTCGCGCTGCTTCACCTCATCGAGCAGACGCGCGATGCGCGGATCGTCCTTGGGAACGGCGATGCCGATGCGGTCGAGCTCGGCGAGGATGTTGGAGCGCCCGGCCTGGTCGGAGACGAGCAGCTTGCGCCGGTTGCCCACCGCCTCCGGCGGCACATGCTCGTACGTGCGCGGGTCCTTCTGCACCGCGGAGACATGGATGCCGCCTTTATGGGCAAAGGCCGACTCGCCGACATAAGGCGCATGCCGGTTGGGCGCTCGGTTCAGCACCTCATCGAGGATGCGCGAGGCGTGCGTCAGCGTGCGCAGCTTCTCAGGCGTCACGGATGTCTCGAACCGTTCGGCATAGTCCGACTTGAGCATCAAAGTCGGGATGATCGAGGTGAGATTGGCGTTGCCGCAGCGCTCGCCGAGCCCGTTCAGCGTGCCTTGGATCTGCCGCGCGCCGGCGCGCACCGCCGCGAGCGAGTTGGCCACACCATTGTCGGTGTCGTTATGCACATGGATGCCGAGATGATCGCCCGGGACGATTTTCGCCACCTCTGCGACGATCCCCTCGATCTCTTCCGGCAGCGTGCCGCCATTGGTGTCGCACAGCACCACCCAGCGCGCACCGGCGTCGTAGGCGGTTTTGGCGCAGGCTAGCGCATAGTCCGGATTCGCCTTGTAGCCGTCGAAGAAATGTTCGCAGTCGATCAACGCCTCGCGACCGCTCGCGACGACCGCTTCGGTCGACTCCTTGATCGCGGCGAGGTTCTCGTCGAGGCTGACGCCGAGCGCGACATCGACATGGAAATCCCAGCTCTTGGCGACGAGGCAGATCGAGGCGACGTTGGCGGCGAGCAGTGCCTGGAAGCCGGGATCGTTGGCGATCGAACGGCCCGGCCGCTTGGTCATGCCGAACGCGGTCAGCTTGGCGTGGCCGAGCGGCTTCGCCTCGGCGAAGAGACGCGTATCGGTCGGGTTCGCACCGGGATAGCCGCCCTCGATATAGTCGATGCCGAGGACGTCGAGCTGTTGCGCGATCAGCCATTTGTCCTCGACCGAGAAGTCGACGCCATGGGTCTGCGCGCCGTCGCGCAGCGTCGTGTCGTAGAGCGAGATGCGTTCGCGTGTCATGCCTACCTCTACACCACGCCGAACAGGAAATGCAGTGCCAGCAAGACGGCGAGCGCGAGCACGGCGAGCTTTATGGCGAGATAGACGCGGCGCGAATTCTTGAACGGCAAATCGCCGAGCAGCGGCTTCATCGCGCGCTCCTTTTCCCCTCTCCCCTTGTGGGAGAGGGTGGCTTCGCAGCCGTTCGCGGCTGCGAAGCCGGGTGAGGGGTATTGTCGTCGACAACCGCCGAGAGCCGCGTGAACACACCTTCAAGATTCTTCAGAGCGTCGTTGTTCCAGAAGCGGACGACCGTGAAGCCCTGACTGCGGAACCAATCGTCTCGCACGCGGTCGGAAGCTGCGCTCGCATGTTGTCCGCCGTCAACCTCAACGACAATCCGCATTTCGAATGACAGAAAGTCAGCCACGTAAGGACCAAGCGGAACTTGTCGGCGGAACTTGGCATTGGCAAACCGGCGGTTGCGCAGTAGATACCAGAGCTTACGCTCAGCTTCCGTCATGCGACCGCGCAGCGCTTTTGCGCGGACGACCGCTTGCGACTGCTCCCCCTCACCCTTTCCGCCATGCGACTTGCGCAGAGCTTCGCCCGCGCAAGATCGCGACGGAAAGCCCTCTCCCACGAGGGGAGAGGGGTTTGACTGCGGTTTGCTGGAAGGCGGACGATTCATCTGGCGACCTCCCAGGTCGTGACGAGTTCGCCGGTCTTGGGGTCCTTGGCGTCCTTCAAGGTGATGCCCATGGCTTGAAGCTCGTCGCGGATGCGGTCGGCTTCCTTGAAGTTCTTCGCTGCTCGCGCTGCATTGCGGGCCGCAATCCGCTCACCCACCGCTTCGGCGCGAAAGCCGAGGGACGCTTTTCCAGTGGCGGAAGCCGTCCTTCCGATGTTAGCCCGCTCGCCCGAGAAGCCGAGAAAGCCGAGAGCCGCACGCAAAGCTCCCCAATGGCCGGCACTGTGCAGCTTGTGCAGCTCGGCCATCGCCTTCGGTGTATTCAGGTCATCCGCGAGAGCATCGAGCACCGGCCCAGGCACGCCGGACGCATGCTCCTTGCCCTCCAGATCGCCGTACCACTCCCACAATGTCTTATGCGCCTCGTCGAGCCCGACAAAGGTCCAATCCAGCGGCTGGCGATATTGCGTCCTGAGCATGTTGAAACGGAGCGCCTCGCCCGGCCAGGCATAACCCTGCCAGCCTTCAAGCAATTCATGCACGGTGACGAAGTTGCCCAAGGACTTCGCCATCTTCTCCCCCTCGACCTGGAGGAAGCCGTTATGCATCCAGACCTGCGCCATGATTGGCGTATGGAACGTGCAGCGCGACTGCGCGATCTCGTTCTCGTGATGCGGAAAGACCAGATCGATGCCGCCGCCATGGATGTCGAAGGTCTGGCCGAGATGCGCCGCCGCCATCGCCGAGCACTCGATATGCCAGCCCGGCCTGCCTGGCGCCTTGATGCCGGCGGGAGACGGCCATGACGGCTCGCCGGGTTTCGACGGCTTCCACAGCACGAAGTCCATAGGATCTTTCTTGAACGGCGCTACCTCGACGCGGGCCCCGGCGATCATCTCGTCAAGCGAGCGCCCCGAGAGCTTGCCGTAATCCTTCATCGCGGCGACGTGGAACAGCACATGATCCTCGGCGACATAGGCGCACTCGTTCTCCACGAGCCGTTCGATCATCGCCTTCATCTGCTCGATATGCTCGGTCGCCCGCGGCTCGACGGATGGATCGAGCGCGCCGAGCGCAGCCATGTCTTGGTGGAACTGTCGCTCCGTCTTCTCCGTGACCTTCCTGATGGCCTCGTTCAGAGGAAGATCCGGATAATCTTGTGCCGCCCGCGCGTTGATCTTGTCGTCGACGTCGGTGATGTTGCGGACATAAGTGACGTGCTCGGGCCCATAGATGTGCCGCAGCAGCCGATACAGCACGTCGAACACGATCACCGGCCGCGCATTGCCGATATGCGCGAAGTCGTAGACCGTCGGCCCGCAGACATACATGCGGACGTTTCCGGCATCGAGCGGCCGGAAGTCTTCCTTCTTGCGGGTCAGCGTGTTGTAAAGTCTAAGCACGACAGGATAAGCCTCTTCGGCGTGAGGCCCGCCCTTCGGTTCGCGTAACTCTTGGATTGAGATAAAGGAGAACGGCCGGGCGAGCGTTGTTTGCTAGCCCGGAATGATGCCGCAGAAAATCATAAGGATGGGTTGCTTTTGCATCATCTTGAGACGCTTATGGCGGGAATTGCTGTGAGCGTCAAGCAAGCCATCTTATTCATGCCTCATTGACCCCGGAATCTAGGGGCGCATAATGCGTCGGGTGGCTCCTCGGGGATGGGAACCAATCGTGAGCGTCTACCGTGATTTCTGGCGCGGAGTTGCGTCGTGAGGCCGGCCGGTGGCGCGCGCCTTGCCGTGCTCGCCCTTTGCGGCACGGGGCTGGTAGCCGGCGCGGGTCTGGCTGTCGCACAAGGCCTGAGCGATCGCGAGCTCCGCTGCATGCAGTTGCAGGAAGACCTCGCCGCTGCGCGCGGCGGCGGCGGAGCCAATCGCGAGGACGTCGCCCGCATCGACCAGCAGATCGCCCAGGCCGACCGCGTGTTCCAGGGAACCCGCGCGGCCATGGAAGACGCCGGCTGCTTCGAGAGCTTCTTCATCTTCGGCCGCGGCCTGGTGCGCAGCCCGAAATGCCTCAACATGAATAATCGCGTCGAGGACGCGCGCCGCCAGCTCACCCAGCTGCAGCAGCAGCGCGCAGCGCTTACCGGCGGCGGCGGCAATCGGCGGCGGCAGGCGGAGCTGCAAGATGCGCTCGCCCGCAGCGGATGCGGCGGTCAGCCTCCCGCCCAGAAGCGCCGGGGCGGCGGCTTGTTCGATTTCTTCAGCGGCGGCCGAGACGAAGAGGAGGAAGTGCAGCAGACGCCGATTTACCGCAGCATCGATCCGAACGGCCGGTATCGCACCGTCTGCGTCAGGCTCTGCGACGGCTTCTTCTATCCCATCCACTATTCGACTTATGGCAGCATGGTCGGGCAGGACGCCCAATCGTGCCAGTCGAATTGCGCCGCGCCCGCCGAGCTTTATGTCTATCGCAATCCGGGACAGGACATCGAGCAGGCCGTGTCGCTCAACGGCTCGGCCTATATGGACCTTCCCGTCGCGCTGCGCTTCCGCAAGGAATATGTGAAGGGCTGCTCTTGCAAGCAGGCAGAATACAATCCGACCGAGATCGAAGCCGCCAACAAGCGCGCCGAGGCCGACGCTGCCGCGCCGCCGCCGGCGAAGGGCAATGCAAGCGCCAAAGCGCCCGCGCCCGCTCCAGCGCCCCAGGCCGCGGCACCCGCCGCGGCGACCGGCGCTCAGCCGCTGCTCGACCTCGATGTGACGGGAAGCACTCCACCCGCATCTGCCGCCAAGCCGCCGGCCTCCGCGGCACAGAAGCCGCCCGCGCCTCCCGCCGCGGCAGCAGCTCCTCCCCCGCCGGCTGCCGCTGCGGCGGCACCGCCTCCCCAGCAAGGGCAGTCGACCGTCATCAAGAAGGCGTCTAAGCCGCCGGTCGCAAAGCCCGCGCAATAATTCCGATCAAGCGGTCTTGCCTTCGAGCCGCGCAAGCGCGCGTGCGCGCCCGATCAACGGCAGCAACAACTTGAGCTCGGGGCCATGCTCGCGCCCAGTGAGCGCGAAGCGCAGCGGTGCAAACAGCGCCTTACCTTTGGCGCCGGTCGCCTGCTTGATGTCGGCGGCAAGCCGCTCCCAGGTGGCCGCATCCCACGGCTCCGGCGGCAGCAGCGCCGCCGCCTGAGCGCATAACGCGGTGTCGGTGATGACCGGCTCGACCGGGCCGTTGACGACGGCCCACCAAAGCTTGGCGTCGCCGAGCACAGCGAGATTGCCGCGCACCGCCTCCCAGAACGCCTCGCCTCCGCAGACGCCCATCGCGGCGAGTCGTTCTTTAACGGCATCGAAGGGAAGCATGTGCAGAAGTTTGGCATTGAGCAGGCGCAGCTCCTGCGGGTCGAAGCGCGCTGGCGCCCGCGACAGCTTGGCAAAATCGAACGTACGCGCCAGCTCGTCAATATTGGCGTGCGGCGCGATCGGGTCCGAGGTGCCGATCAATGCGGAATAGCTCGCCACGGTCAGCGCCTCGAGTCCCTCCTCGCGCAGCGCCGAGATTGAGAGCGTGCGATCGCGCTTTGAGAGCGCCTGCCCGTCGGCGCCGACTAGGAGATTGTGGTGACCGAACGCCGGCGGCCTGGAGCCGAGCGCCTCGAAGAGCTGGACCTGCGGCGCGGTGTTCGTCACATGGTCCTCGCCGCGGATCACATGCGTGATGCCAAGGTCGATATCATCGACCACGCTCGGCATCGTGTAGAGATAAGTGCCGTCGGCGCGAACCAGCACCGGGTCCGACAAGGACACGGCGTCGACATGCTGCCGTCCGCGCACGAGGTCGTCCCACACCACGTCGCGCTGCTCCAGCAGAAAGCGCCAATGCGGCTTGCGGCCCTCGGCCTCGAGCCGCGCGCGATCTTCGGCGGTGAGCTTCAGCGCGGCGCGGTCATAGACCGGCGGCTTGCCGCGGGCGAGCTGACGCTTGCGCTTCAGCTCGAGTTCCTCCGGCGTCTCATAAGCCGGATAGAGCCGCCCGCTCGCCTTGAGCTTCTCCACCGCCGCGGCGTAACGCTCGAAACGATCCGACTGGCGGACTTTCTTGGCCCAGCCGATGCCGAGCCAATGCAGGTCTTCTTCGATGCCGCGTGCGAACTCTTCCGTCGAGCGCTCCCTGTCGGTGTCGTCGAGACGCAGGATCAGGCGCCCCCCGGCGCGCCGCGCGAATAGGAAATTGAACATCGCCGTGCGGATGTTCCCGGCATGAATCCGGCCCGTCGGGCTCGGCGCAAATCTCACCGTGACGCTCATAGCTCAGAGCTTCTCGCGGAATTTGTTGGTGATGGGATAGCGCCGGTCGCGGCCGAAATTCTTCGCGGTGATCTTCACCCCTGGCGCCGCCTGTCGCCTCTTATATTCGGCGAGATAGAGCATGCGCTCGATCTTCTTGACGAGCTCGGGCGGATGCCCCCGTGCCACGATCTCGGGCAGCGGCATCTCCAGTTCGACCAGGCAGTTCATGATGTCGTCGAGCACATCATATGGCGGCAGCGTGTCCTGATCGCGCTGGCCGGGCTTCAACTCCGCCGTCGGCGCCTTGGTCAGCACGTTCTCCGGGATGACGATGCCTTCCGGCCCGAGGCAGCTCTTCGGCCGCGCCGCGTTGCGATAGCGGGCGAGCGCGTAGACCTGCGTCTTATAGAGATCCTTGATCGGATTGAAGCCGCCATTCATGTCGCCATAGAGCGTGGCATAGCCGACCGACACCTCCGACTTGTTTCCGGTCGTGAGCACGATGGGCCCGAACTTGTTGGAGATGGCCATCAGCAGCGTGCCGCGGGCGCGCGACTGGAGGTTCTCCTCCGTCGCGTCGGGCGTCGTCCCGGCAAACACCTTCTCGAGACTCTCGGTCAGCCCCTCGACCGCCGCGTGAATCGGCATGATGTCGTAGCGGATGCCGAGTGCCTCAGCCGTCCCGGCGGCGTCCGACAGACTCTCATTGCTGGTATAGGCATAAGGCAGCATCACCGCATGCACGCGCTTGGCGCCGAGCGCATCGACCGCCATCGCCGCGCAGAGCGCTGAGTCGATGCCGCCCGAAAGCCCGAGCACAACACCCGGGAAGCCATTCTTCTCGACATAGTCGCGAAGGCCGGTGACGCAGGCGAGATAGTTCGCGGCGTCCCCCTCCTCGATCTCGGCAACGAGACCGGGCAGGCAGCGCCAACGCCCATCCTCGCGCCGCCACTCGGTAACGCCAGTCGCCTCCTCCCAGGCCGGGAGCTGCACCGCAACCGTCGCGTCGGCATTCAGCACGAAGGACGCGCCGTCGAACACGAGCTCGTCCTGCCCGCCCACCTGATTGACATAAGCGAGCGGAAGCCGTGTCTCCGCCACGCGCGTTTCGGCCACACCGTAGCGCACCTCCTGCTTGTCGATCCAATAGGGCGAGCCGTTTGGGACGATGAGCAGCTCGGCGCCCGCCTGTTTGAGCGCCGCGCACACATCCTCGCTCCAGATGTCCTCGCAGATCGGCACGCCGAGCTTGACCCCGCGAAACTCGATCGGCGCCGGCATCGGACCAGGCGCGAAGACGCGCTTCTCGTCGAACACGCCGTAATTCGGCAGATTGTTCTTGTAGCGAACCTCCGCGACGCGGCCACCATCGAGCAACGCCACGGCATTGTAGACGAAAGGCGGCTCCCCCCAGGGCAGCCCCATGAGCATGGCCGACCCGCCGTCGGCCGTGTCGCGGGCAAGCGCCTCCAACGCCTCGCGCGCCGCCTTCTGCAAAGCGGGCTTCAGCACCAGATCCTCGATCGGATAGCCGGTGAGGAACAGCTCGGTGAAGACGATCAGATCCGCGCCGGCGTTCGCCGCCCGCGCCCGCGCCTCACGCGCCCTTTTCACATTGCCGTCGATGTCGCCGACGACGGCATTGAGCTGCGCGAGAGCAAGCTTGAAGGAGTCCTTGATTGTATGCGCCATGACAGGAACTTAGCCGCCGCTTGGCGAGTGAATTAACGCGGCTTACTCGCCCGCGGCAATCGAGATCTCGGGCTCGGGCCGCCCTTCCCGCTCGCGCTTCAGCCGCTCGGCCACGATGAAGGCAAGCTCGAGCGATTGGTCGGCATTGAGCCGCGGATCGCAATGGGTGTGGTAGCGATCGTGCAAGTCGGTCTCGGTGACGGCCTTGGCGCCGCCGACGCACTCCGTGACGTTCTGCCCGGTCATCTCGACATGGATGCCCCCGGCATGCGTGCCTTCGCTGCGATGAATGTCGAAAAACGACTCGACCTCTGACAGGATGAGATCGAAGGGCCGCGTCTTGTAGCCGCTTCCCGCCTTGATGGTGTTGCCGTGCATCGGATCGCACGCCCATACCACCACTTTGCCTTCTCGCGTCACGGTGCGGATCAGAGCCGGAAGGTGCTTGGCGACTTTGTCGGCGCCGAAACGGCAGATCAGCGTGAGACGCCCAGGCTCGTTCTGCGGGTTGAGCACGTCGATGAGCTTGAGCAGCTCATCGGCCCCGAGAGTGGGGCCGACCTTTAGCCCCACAGGGTTCTTGATGCCGCGCAGATATTCGATATGGGCGTGGTCGGGCTGCCGCGTACGGTCACCAACCCACAGCATGTGGCCGGAAGTGGCGTACCAGTCGCCTGATGTCGAATCGATCCGCGTGAAGGCCTGCTCGTAGCCGAGCAGAAGCGCCTCATGACTCGTATAGAAGCTCGTGGTGCGGAGCTGTGGCGTGTTGTCCGCGTTCAGCCCGCAGGCGCGCATGAAGCGCAGGGTCTCGGCGATGTGCCCAGCGAGCTCCTGATAGCGGTGTCCGGCCGGACTGTCCTTGACGAAGCCTAAGTTCCATCGATGCACATGCTCGAGATTGGCATAGCCGCCTTGAGCGAAGGCCCGAATGAGGTTGAGCGTCGCCGCCGACTGGCGATAGGCCATCAGCATGCGCTGCGGATCTGCCTGCCGCGCTGCCTCGGTGAACTCGATGCCGTTGACGATGTCGCCGCGATAGCTTGGCAATGACTTGCCGTTCTGCATCTCCGTCGCGCTCGAACGCGGCTTGGCGAACTGGCCGGCGAGACGCCCGACCTTTACCACCGGCGAGCCGCCGGCATAGGTGAGCACCACCGCCATCTGGAGGAATACACGGAAGAAGTCGCGGATCGCGTCGGCGCGATGCTCGAGGAAGCTCTCGGCGCAATCGCCGCCCTGCAACAGAAACGCCTCGCCCGCAGCCACACGGCCGAGCTTGACCTTCAGCTCGCGCGCCTCGCCGGCAAACACGAGCGGCGGAAAGGTCGCAAGCTGCTTTTCGACCTGCTCAAGCTGGCTAAGGTCAAAGTAGACCGGTGCCTGCTCGATCTTTTTGCTGCGCCAGCTATCTGGGCTCCAACGGGATGCCATCCAACGGCTCTCCTTGAAAGTGACCGGTATATAAGCGATTGACGGAACCCTGACTAGGCAGGCCGCTTCATTGCCTGACCTTGTTGAGCATGCCACATATCCCTAAACGCGAGGCGAAGGGGAGCGGCCATGGACCCCCGAGGGAGGCTAATCCTGGCGCCTGCAAACGTGGCACGATAGGCCCTATGCCGATCAAGGCACCAAGCTTCACTGTGGGCATCGAGGAGGAATACCTCCTCGTGAACAAGGACAGCCGCGACTTGGCGCACGAACAGCCGCCGGAGTTGCTCGCCAAATGCGAGGAGGCTCTGCGGGGCCAGGTCAGCCCCGAATTTTTGCGTTCGCAGATCGAAGTCGGCACGCGGGTTTGCAACTCGATGCAGGAGGCGCGCGATCAGCTGATTCATCTCCGCAGCACAGTCGGCCGCATTGCCGATGAGTTCGGGCTTGCCCCGATCGCCTCATCGACCCATCCCTTCGCCTCATGGTCGGCTCAGCAGCACACCGACAAGGAGCGTTACAACGTGATCGCCCGGGACCTCCAGCAGGTCGGGCGGCGGCTCGTGATCTCCGGCATGCATGTCCATGTCGGTATCGAGGACGACGATCTCAGGATCGACCTGCTCGGCCAGGCGGCGTACTTCCTGCCGCATCTCCTTGCGCTGTCGACCTCTTCGCCTTTCTGGCAAGGCACGCAGACAGGACTCAAGTCGTATCGGCTATCAGTGTTCGATGAATTGCCCCGCACCGGCGTGCCCCACCAGTTTTCGAGCTATAGCGAGTACGAGCGTACGATCGAGCTTCTAGTCAGTGCCGGGCTGATCGAGGATGCGACCAAGATCTGGTGGGATTTGCGGCCCTCGGCGCGCTTCCAGACGCTCGAGATGCGCATCACCGACGTTTGCCCAC
>DATAFR010000042.1:0-4766 GCA_036257375.1 Methyloceanibacter sp. | reverse complement strand
CCAAAGGGAGGGGGAACGATGAATCTGGACTTCCAATATCTGTTCACGTCGTTTGAGGGGCGCATCAATCGGGCGAAATATTGGGCGGGAACCATCATTCTCGCCATCATCAGCATCATTCTCGGCTTCATCATCGGCGCCATATTCGGCCCCTCAACCTTCGGCGCCATCCTCGTCACGCTGGTCACGCTCGCTCTGTTCTATCCGGGTTATGCGGTGGCGGCTAAGCGCTTCCAGGACCGCGACAAGCCCGGCCAAACCGCCCTCTACGGCCTCGTCCCGGTGCTGATTGCGAGCCTGCTCCAGTCTTTCGGGCTGACCGGCACGCCGCAAGAGCCGAACGCGCTCGGCTGGATCTGCACCCTCGTCACCATGGGCGTCGGCATCTGGTTCCTGATCGAGCTTGGTATCCTCAAGGGAACCCCCGGGCCCAATCGCTTCGGCGGCGATCCTTTGGCGGCCGTACAGTAGATTTCCATCGACGATGTATCGCGCGTCTAAGGCCCGAAAGAGCGATGGCGTCGGCGACCGCATGAGGTCTGCAAGCCTGCACTTGCCACGCGAGGCTGCTCCAGCCATTTTGCTGGCCTTATGACCGCGCTCGGCGACAAGGCCGTTCAGCTCACCCAGAGCTTGATCCGCTGCGAAAGCATCACTCCCGTCGATGCCGGCGCGCTCGACGTGCTGATCCAGGCGCTGAAGCCCGCGCGCTTCACCTTCTGGCGCCTCAATTTCAAGGACGAGGACACGCCGCCGGTCGACAATCTCTACGCGCGGGTGGGCGAAGGCCCGCCGCATCTCTGCTTCGCCGGACATGTCGATGTCGTGCCGCCTGGCGATGCCAAGCTGTGGACGCATCCGCCCTTTGCCGCGGAGATCGCCAACGGCCTCCTTTACGGCAGGGGCGCGGCCGATATGAAAGGCGCGATCGGCTGCTTCGTCGCGGCCGCCCTCGATTACGTCAAGGCGCGCGGTCGGGAGATCGACGGCTCGATCTCGATCCTCATCACCGGCGACGAAGAAGGTCCCTCCATCAACGGCACGCGCAAGGTGCTCGCGTGGATGAAGGAGCAAGGCGAGCGCCCCGACCATTGCATCGTCGGCGAACCGACCAACGCCAAGCAGATCGGCGAATCGATCAAGATCGGCCGGCGCGGCAGCCTGAACGGGCGCATCAAGGTGACCGGCACGCAAGGCCATGTCGCCTATCCGCAACTTGCCAGCAATCCAATCAAGGGCTTGGTGAAGGTGCTCGCGCGCCTCTACGACTCGCCGCTCGATTACGGCAGCGCGCATTTCTCGCCGTCGAATTTCGAAGTGACCAGCGTCGATGTCGGCAATCCGACGGTGAATATCATTCCAGCCTCTGCCGAGGCGAAGTTCAATGTCCGCTTCAACGACCGGCACACGGTCGACTCGCTGAAAGACCTGATCAAGGAGCAGGCGAGGATCGCGCTGTCGGGCGCCGACCTTGCCTTCAGTATCGATTTCGACCCGCCGAGCGACTCCTTCCTCACCGAGCCGGGTCCTCTCGATGCGCTTCTGAGCGAGGCGATCCGCGAAGTGACGGGGCTCAATCCGTCGCTCGCGACCGACGGGGGCACGTCGGACGCCCGCTTCGTCAAGGAATATTGTCCGGTGGTCGAGTTCGGGCTTTCCAACGCCACGATCCACAAGGTGGACGAAAACGTGCCGATCGCCGATCTCGCGCAGCTCACCGCCGTGTATCGCCGCTTCATCGAGCTTTATTTCCAGACTTTCGGTGGCGCCGATGCCGGGTGATTCCCGGCCGATCGGGGTGTTCGATTCCGGCATGGGAGGGCTGACGGTGCTGCGCGCGCTGGTGGCGCGGCTGCCCTCGGAGCGATTTGTCTATCTCGGCGACACCGCGCGCCTCCCCTACGGCACCAAGAGCGCCGAGACGGTGCAGGCTTACGCGCTGAAAGCGACGCGACTTCTGCTCGACCAGGGCGTGAAGATGCTGGTGATCGCCTGCAACACCGCCTCGGCCGTGGCGCTCTATCTCCTGGAGGAGGCTTGGCAGAAGGTGCCGGTGATCGGCGTGATCGAGCCCGGCGCGCGGGCCGGCGTCGCCGCCACCCGCAATCGCCGCATCGCCGTGATCGCGACCGAGGGCACGGTCAAGGGCGGGGCCTATGCCCGCGCGATTCGCAAATTGATGCGTGACGCAGAGATTGTGCAGCAGCCCTGCCAAGTCTTCGTGGCGCTGGCCGAGGAGGGTTGGACGGCAACGCCGGCGACGCGCGCGGCGGCAGAGCATTACCTTGGGCCGATGTTCAGAGGGCCTGCGGCCCCGGACACGCTCGTCCTCGGCTGCACGCATTTTCCCGTGCTGGCCGATGTCATTCGCAAGACCATCGGCGATGAGGTGGCGCTGGTCGATTCGGCCGAGACCACGGCGCAAGCCGTCGCGCAGGCGCTTTCCTGCGCCGGACTCGAGGGCAATCCGGGAGAAGAGGGCGAGCAGGCTATTCGTTTTTTCGCCACCGACGCGCCCGAGCGCTTCGCCCGCGTGGGTGCAATTTTTCTTGGGCGTCCCATCGAAGTTGCCTCTGTCGAGCTTGTCGATCTCCGCGCCTAGACCTTCGGCGGAGGCTCGTTGTCGGGAAGCGCTGCGGAATCGTCTGTCGGATCTTGCGGCTCCGATAGAGGCGGCGCCGGCGTGTCGGCGGCCACCGTGACCTCCCGCATCAGGCCCATCAACCAAGGCCGTCCGAGCAGCAGGAGCACGGCAGCGCCGTAGACGAGCGCGCCGATGACGACGAGGAGCGCGAGCATCGTCTCCTCGCGGAAGACGTGCATGCCGGCCAGCGCGCGTTCGAGACCGTAGGCGCCGGCAACCAGCGCCGCGGCCAGAATGACGCCTGCGGCGAGCAGCTTCATCACCGGCTTGCCGATGGACGCGCCCGACACGGCGAAACCCTGGCGGCGGGCGAAGAACGCAAGCAGGCTGAGATTGATCCAGGCGCCGACGCTGGTGGCAAGCGCCAGCCCCACCTGCGCGAGGTGCCCCATCAGCGCGACCTTCAAAGCGATATTGATGGCGGCGGCAAGCAGGGCCGCCTTGACGGGCGTGGCGGTATCGCCGCGCGCGTAAAAGGGCGCGGTGAAGCTCCGCATCAGCACGAAGGGGAGCAGCCCGAGCGAATAGGCTGCGAGCGTGGCCCCGGCCGCGGCGGCGTCCTGCGCGGTGAAGGCGCCGCGCGCGAAGAGCGCACGCATGATGAGATCGGGAATGACGATGGCCGCGACGGCGCAAGGAATGGTGAGGAGGAGCGCAAGCTGGATGCCGCGCGCTTGCGCCGACGCGGCCCCCTTCTCGTCGCCCGCCGCGAGCCGTCGCGACATCTCGGGCAAGAGCACGGTGCCGACGGCAATGCCGACCACGCCGATGGGAAGCTGGTTGATGCGATCAGCGTAATAGAGCGCGGAGAGCGCGCCGGTTGGCAAGAAGGAGGCGATCAGCGTGTCAGCGAAGAGCGCAAGCTGCACGCCGCCCGCGCCGACGATGGCGGGGCCGAGTGCTTTCAGGAATCTGCGCGTCGGCTCGTCGAGCCGCGGCATGCGCAGGCGGATGCCGTAGCCATGCGTCTCGGCGTCGAGACCGACGACGAGAGCGATGATCACGCCGGCGGCAAGAACGCCCCAGGCGGCGGCGTGGCCCGCGTCCTGAAAATACGGCGCAAGCAGAAGCGTGGTGATGATCGAGAGGTTGAGCAGAATGGGGGCGCCGGCGGCTGCGGCGAAGCGATTATTGGCGTTGAGGATGCCCGCGAACAGCGTCTCGATCGAGACCAGCGCGAGATAGGGAAAGGTGATGCGGGTGAGCGCCACGGCAAGGTCGAAGCGCACCGGATCGTCGGAAAAACCGGGCGCAAGCAGCATGACCACTTCCGGCGTGAAGATGAGCGCGACGGCAAGCAGCAGGAGATTGATGAAAATCAGCGCCGCGGCGATCTGGTCGGCGAACAGCTTGGCGGCGGGGAGCCCGGCCTGCTCCAGCGTGCGCGCATAGGCCGGCACGAAGGCCGCGGCGAAAGCCCCTTCGGCGAAGATGGCGCGGAAATGGTTGGGAAGCCTGAAGGCGACGAAGAAGGCGTCGGCCATCGGCCCTGCTCCGAGCACGGCGGCCATCACCACGTCGCGGATGAATCCGGTCAGGCGCGAGACGAGGGTAAGCCCGCCGACAGTGGCGATGCGCCTGATCATGACTTGTCGTGGGCCGGCATGGTCCCTCCCCCGATCGCGGCAGAGAGGTATATGAATTTCAGGGACTTGACCATGCTTCCCCTAGGCGCGCGGCGATATTGCCGCGACGCGGATCGCGTCCCGGCATGAGGGGGCGGCGCGCCGAAAAGCGCAAAACCTATGGTGTCGCGACCTCTTGTAAGATCGCGCGTACGCCTCTCGGCGCGCCACATGCGCTTCTGGCGCATGTTCATTTGCGGTCGTTTCCAGCGTCGGGCCCTGCTTTAGCTGAGGCTGGATCGAACTCCACCTCACATCATCAGCCGGCTCCCGGCAGGACCTCCTAGTGGGTCCTGAGGGAGCTCCGATGCCGCCCGAGTTTCTGCTTGCGAGAAGACCCGCGGGCGCCGCACCTCGTCCCGCCTCACGACGCCTCGAGAAACGCCCTCAAGTGGACGAGGTGCTGCGCATGATAAACGAGGTCTGGAGGGCGGGGATAAAGTGCGCTTAGTGCCACAAGCGGACGACCGCTGAACGTCGACCTCTTCCCCGAAGCT
>DATAFR010000041.1:0-2634 GCA_036257375.1 Methyloceanibacter sp. | reverse complement strand
GAGATGGCGATCCGATGAGCGAGATCGCCTCCGGCCAGCTTCGAGGTGCCACGCAGGAGCTCGGCGAGCGGGGTGCGCAAGCCGCGCAGCAACAGAATCACGAGCGCGAGTGTGGCAAGAACGGCGAGCGCCGCATGGATCTGGCTCACGCGCTCGAGCCGGCCCAAGAGCCGGGCCGCGTCGGCATCGATCCTGATGACCTCGGCGGTCTCGTCGGCCACGCCGACCTCGATCAGCTCGTTCAGCTTCTGGTCGATGCCGCCTTTGAGCAGATCGGTCAATTGCTGCCAGGCGATGTCGGGCTGGCCGCGGGTGCGTAGCTGCTCGACCGCGCCGAGCTGGTCGAGCGTGCGCTGGAATTCCTGCCTGATTTGCGTGAGCCGCGCGAGCTCCGCGGATTCGGCCTTGCGTTCTTCGTCATCGACGATGGCGAGCTCTTTTTCAATGAAAGTTTGGAGCGCCGAGAGATCGGACTCGATCACCTTGTTGAGATAGGCGGCGCCGAGCGGCCGGTCGGTCATTCCGGTCAGAAGCGTATCCGTCCACGCCTTGAACAGCTGCTGGCTATGGCGGGAGAGCTGAAGCTGCCGCTCAAGCTGCTCATGGGCGATGCGCGAGCGCGTTAGATAGACGTGCGACCGGGTGACGCCCCAATAGGCGAGCGCCGCCGCTGAAAGCGACATGGCTAGAAGCAATCCCGCTGCGACGAGGAGCTTCGTCTGATAGCGCATCGGATGGTCTCAACGACTCTGAGCGCCCGGCCGGGCTGAACGGGCATCTTTTGCTGGGCATGGGCGAAGCCGGGCCGCACCGCACCGGGGAAAATAGCCGGTGTTCTATAACGCAGTTTCCCTAAACTTGGGGCCTTCTTACGATTGCCATGATGATTTTCCTCCGGTTATTTTCAGAGTGGCATGGGCGACAGCCTCGATGCCATGACCAGTGGGGAAGCCAGTTTTGCCGTTGGCGCCAGGGGGAGATTTGCTAAGCTAGGCCATAAGAATCGAGGGTTTTAGCAGGGCTCAAAGTCGGGGGCGGCTCTTGGGACAGCATCGGACTTCACTGCGCGGCGCGCAGCGCTTGGCGTTGTCCACCGTAATTTCCGCGTTCGCTCTCGCCTGGCTTTTGGCAGGCACCACGAAGCCGGCTCTCGCCGAGTTCGAGATTGAAGAGGCGGGAATCAAGAAAGGCGAGGTCGAGCTTGAATATCGCGGCGCCGTCCATAACGGCTTCCCGCGGGCCGAGCGCGAAGCGGCGGAAGAGGCCGGGGGAGGCGGCGCCCTTGAAGAAGAAGAGGAAGGCGAATTCCTCCGGCAGAGCCACGACTTCGAGTTCCACTACGGCATCACCGATCGGCTCGGGTTCGGGACCACACTCATCACTGACGAGCCGCTTGACGGCAGCTACGACTTGAGCGCGGTCGAGGTCGAGCTTCAGTATGAGCTGATCGAGCGCATGGGCAGCGGGCTTGGTCTTGCATTCCTCGGCGGCTACGGTATCGCCACGCGGGGCGGCGAAGCCGACGAAATCGAATTCGGACCCATCGTCGAATTGGCGGCCGGCAGGGCTTTACTTACCGTCAATCCGTTCTTCACATCTCAGGTTGGCCACAACCGCGAGACCGACGGACTTGGCTTCGAATATGGCTGGCGCGGCCAATATGCGATTGCCCGGCACTGGGGCGTTGGCGTGGAGATGTTCGGAGAGATCGAGGATCTCTCCAATGCCGGCTCGTTCGACGACCAGCCTCACAGCATCGGCCCGACCCTGTTCTACAACCCCGGCGAGGAAGAGGACGAGGGCGGAAACGGCGATGACGACGACAAGATCGCGCAAGGACCGGAGATGGAAATCTCCTTCAATGTCGGCGTCCAGTTCGGCCTGACTGACGCAACCTCCGACACGGCGGTCAAATTCCAGGGCGGGCTAGCGTTCTAAGCGCGCAACGCTCGGCGGCAGGAGGGCCTTCGCAGCACGCTGAGGCCGATCTCTTTTTGCCTTGACGCGCCGGGGCGGCCGCCGGCATTTCATCCTTCGTCATGCTGATCAAGGTTCTCGGCTCGGCGGCAGGCGGCGGCCTTCCGCAGTGGAATTGCAACGGCCGCAACTCGGCGGAAGCTCGCAAGCGCACGCCAGGGCTGCTGCCGCGCACCCAAGCCTCCGTCGCTGTGACCGCCGACGGGTCGCAATGGGTTTTGCTCAGCGCGGCTCCCGACCTGCGTCAGCAGATCAACGATACGCCGGAGCTTCATCCCGTCTCCGACGGTCCCCCGCGCAACAGCCCGATCAAGGCTGTGGTGCTCACCAATGGCGACGTCGATGCGGTGGCGGGCCTTTTGACATTGCGCGAGGGCCAGCCCTTTACCGTCTACGGCACCGGGCGCGTGCTCGGCGTTCTCGCCTCAAACACGATTTTCGATGTGCTCGACAAGCGGCTGGTCAAGCGGGTCGTGATGGAGTTCGGGCGCCTCTTCGCCGTGGAAGGCCCTTCCGGTCCGCTCGGCCTCACCATCGAAGCCTTCCCGGTGCCGGGCAAGGTTCCGCTCTATCTCGAAGACGCGACAGCGAGGGGCAATCTCGGCACGCAGGAGGGCGATACCGCGGGTCTCAAGATCACCGACACATCGAGTGGCC
>DATAFR010000040.1:0-2674 GCA_036257375.1 Methyloceanibacter sp. | reverse complement strand
GAGGACCGGGCATGATGGGTCGGCAGAAGCGGGACCAGGGCAAGCTGTTCTACGAGTTCCGCCTCGATGATCGCATTCCGAAGGATCATCTTCTGCGACGGATCGACGTGTTTGTGACGGCTGCACTGGCCGACCTCCACCCTGGCCAAAATGCAAGAGAATTCGTTGGAAGGTGGCGCGGTTTTGGCGGGTTGTGGCCTAGGGTGGCCCTGTAAACTGCCGGGTGAACTCGTCCCAGAGCCGTTGCAGATCGGCGGTCAGCGCGTCCACCTTCTCGCCGACCACGGTCCAATTCACCATGCGGCCGCCCTGTAACGGATCCGCCCTGGAATCGGCGATATAGGCGCCACCGACCGTCAGCAGCGCCCCGACAATCATGCCAAAGATGAAACGCATCCCCGCCGCCCTCGTTCGAACTCGTCAATCATAAGCCGCAACGCACAAAGTTGCTAGGCACTGATCTCCTGCGGCGCGCCGCTCGCCGGCGATAAAGCAGCGCAAATCCTCATCCTTTGATCCTGGTCAAGGTGCCCGAGGGCTCAATGCGCAAGGTGCTGCCAGGAGAGGGTATCGATCATGGCATCACCGCTCGAGCGCGAGGAATGGAAGGCTTTTTCCGATTTCGTGGCGTTGGTCGCATCGGGTCTTTGCGCCTTGGTCGGCTTGATCTTGAGCCTGGCGGGCGAGGATCCCGTCATGCGGTTTCACGGCTGCCTCCTGCTTGGCGCCGCGGGGCTCGCCTTCCTCTACATCCTGACCCAGGTCATTGAGCAGCGGGAGCCCAAGACCGAGGCCGGCTATTCCGACGCTGTGATCCGCGCCGGCGTGATCGCCACGGTGTTCTGGGGGATCGCCGGCTTCCTTGTGGGCGACATTATCGCCTGGCAGCTCGCCTTTCCGGCGCTCAATCTCGATCTGCCTTGGACGAGCTTCGGCCGGCTTCGTCCGCTGCATACGTCAGCGGTCATCTTCGCCTTCGGCGGCAATGCGCTGATCGCAACCTCGTTCTATGTCGTGCAGCGCACGAGCCGCGCGCGACTGGCCGGGCGCTGGTCGCCCTGGTTCGTGTTCTGGGGCTACCAGCTGTTCATCGTTCTGGCGGCCACGGGCTATCTGCTCGGCGTCACCCAGTCGAAGGAATATGCCGAGCCGGAATGGTACGTCGATCTTTGGATCACCATCGTCTGGGTGGTCTATTTCCTCGTCTTTGTCGGAACGCTCGCCAAGCGGCGCGAGCCGCATATCTATGTGGCGAACTGGTTTTATCTCGCGTTCATCGTCACCATCGCCATGTTGCATATCGTCAACAATCTGGCGGTGCCGGTGTCGCTGCTGGGCTCGAAGAGCTACGTGGTCTATTCCGGCGTGCAGGACGCCATGACGCAGTGGTGGTACGGCCACAACGCCGTCGGTTTCTTCCTCACCGCGGGATTTCTCGGCATGATGTATTATTTTGTGCCGAAGCGCGCCGAGCGGCCGGTTTATTCCTACCGGCTCTCCATCGTGCATTTCTGGTCGCTAATCTTCCTCTATATCTGGGCCGGCCCGCATCACCTGCACTACACTGCGCTGCCCGATTGGGCGCAGACGCTCGGCATGACCTTCTCCATCATGCTGTGGATGCCGTCATGGGGCGGCATGATCAACGGCCTGATGACGCTGTCGGGCGCCTGGGACAAGCTCAGGACCGATCCGGTCATCCGCATGCTGGTCGTGGCGGTCGCCTTTTACGGCATGTCCACCTTCGAGGGGCCGCTGATGAGCATCAGGTCGGTCAATGCGCTGTCGCATTACACCGACTGGACCATCGGTCATGTGCATTCCGGCGCGCTCGGCTGGGTCGCCTTCATCACCTTTGGCGCCGTCTATTGCCTCGTGCCCTGGCTCTGGCACCGCCGCGCGCTTTACTCGCAGCGCCTCGTCGAGTGGCATTTCTGGATCTCGACGCTCGGCATCCTGCTTTACATCACGGCGATGTGGGTGTCGGGCATCCTGCAAGGGCTGATGTGGCGGGCGTACGACTCGCTCGGCTTCCTCGAATATTCCTTCGTCGAGACGGTCGAGGCGATGCATCCCTTCTATGTGATCAGAGCCATCGGCGGCCTCTTGTTCGTGCTCGGCGCAATGCTGATGGCCTACAACGTCTGGCGGACCATTCGCGGCGATGAGCCTGTTGACGCGGCGGAGCAGCCGCGCATCGCGGCGGCGCCTGAGTTCCGTCCCGTGGCGGCCGAGTAGGGGAGACGCGGGATGGATTGGTCCAAGCATCAAATCCTCGAGAAGAGCTCGATCCTTCTTTTGCTCGCAATTCTTGTCGTCGTCGTGATTGGCGGATTGTTCGAGATCGCGCCGCTATTCTGGCTCTCATCGACGATCGAGAAAGTGTCAGGCGTGCGGCCCTACACGCCGCTCGAGCTGGCAGGGCGCGACATCTATATCCGCGAGGGTTGCTATGTCTGCCATAGCCAGATGATCCGCTCGCTCCGCGACGAGGTCGAGCGCTACGGTCATTACAGCCTCGCCGCCGAGAGCATGTACGACCATCCCTTCCAGTGGGGCTCCAAGCGCACCGGGCCGGACCTCGCCCGCGTCGGCGGCCGCTATTCGGACGAATGGCATGTCCAGCATCTGAAGGATCCGCGCGCGGTCGTCCCGGAATCGGTGATGCCGAGCT
>DATAFR010000039.1:0-1689 GCA_036257375.1 Methyloceanibacter sp. | reverse complement strand
CACGTCGCGATTGGTGAGAATGCCGGCGAGCCGCCCTTCGCGGCTGCCATTGCCGCCGGGCTCGACCACGGGGATTCCTGAAATCTGATAGTCGGCCATCAGCTTCAGCGCGTCGGCCAGCGTCGCTTCGGGATGAATGGTGACGGGATTCACCACCATTCCCGACTCGAACTTTTTCACCTGCGCGACTTGGGCGGCCTGCGCCGCCGGCTCGAGATTGCGGTGGATGACGCCGAGACCGCCGGCTTGCGCCATGGCGATGGCGAGCCGCGCTTCGGTCACCGTGTCCATGGCCGAGGAGATGACCGGGATATGGAGGGCGATGGACCGGGTCACCCGGGAGGAAACGTCGGCCTCGTTCGGCAGCACGTTCGAGGCCGCGGGCCTGATCAAAACGTCGTCGAACGTAAGCGCGATGGCGCCTTCCGAGAATGCCTTGCCGTGATCTGGGGTCCGCCCTTCGGGCATCGGCCAACCTCTGCTGGGTGGGGCGGCCTGGATTTGCGCCGCCACCGGTTGGCGGCCTCCTTTAGCACCTTGCGCCGGGTTTGGGAAGGCAAAGGCGGGGAAGGTCCCGCCCTCAGGCAAACCCGCCCGATCGCAGCACCTGCCGGAGCCGAGGCGCCGCGAAGGAAATGAAGCTTTGGACCTTGGACCGGGCCAGCCGGTCCTCGCGATGGATGAGATTGACCGGCATCGCCCCGGGCTCGAATGGCTTTAGGATGCGCCGGAGCGAGCGGTCGGCAAGAGCGGCTTGAGCCTGATAGGACAGCACCCTCACGATCCCGAGCCCGGCCGTGGCGGCATCGATGGCCGCGTCCGCCGAATTGACGACAAGTCTCGGGCTGACCGTGACCCGAGCCGCCCTCTTGCCGAACCCCCCGAAGGTCCATCGCTCGGGGTGGGTGAAGGTGTTGAAGCTGATGCATTGGTGGTTCGCAATCTCGGAAGGCGTCGCCGGGACGCCGTGCTCGGCAAGATAGGACGGGCTCGCGCAGGCGATCAGGCGGATCGCGCCGACGCGCGTCGCGCGGAGCGTCGAGTCCGGGAGCGCGCCGATACGCACGCCGACGTCGAGACCCTCTTCGACCAGATCGACGATGCGATCGACCAAAAGCATGCGGGCGACAACGCGCGGGAAAGCGTTCAAGAACTGAGCGAGGATCGGCAGCACATGCAGCCGTCCGAACACGACGGGCGCGGTGAGCCCAAGCTCGCCGCGAGGCTCGGCCTGCTCGCCTGCCGCGCGGGCGCGAGCGTCATCGAGCTCATCGAGCACCTGGCGGCAGGTGGCGGCGTATGCGCGGCCGGACTCCGTCAGCACGAGCCGCCGCGTCGTTCGCGTGATCAGGCGCGTGTCGAGCTCGTCTTCGAGCGCCTTCAATTGGCGGCTGACCGTTGAGAGCGGCATGTGGAGCTTGCGCGCCGCCGCCGACAAGCTGCCGGCTTCGGCGATGGCGACGAAAACACGGAGTGCGGTGAGACGGGCCATGCGATTGTTGCAAAAAATGGAAGAATGACTTGCGAAAATAACCGATATTCCTCGGCTGCGGAATGGGGCATGAACCTGGGGCTTGGCGCGTCGGGCCAAGCCGCGAACAAAGGGAAAAGCGCCATGGCCGAATTGAAGCTCCACGATCTCGAACTGTCGGGCAATTGCTACAAGGTCCGGCTCCTTTGCGCGCTGCT
>DATAFR010000038.1:0-3240 GCA_036257375.1 Methyloceanibacter sp. | reverse complement strand
ATGCGGGGTGAAGCTCGGCTTGTGCTTGCCCCTGAGGCGCGTGGCGATCAGCGCTGCCAATCTGCCGACCACGAGGCCGTCGGCATCAATGAGGATCCAGGACTTCTCGATGTCCTTTGGCGTGGCGGAAAAGGTCTTCATTGGTTCGCAAGTCCCGGTCGAAAGATCGGCGCTTCTAACGACTGTCCTTTGAGGCGTCAAGCGGAAACAAAATCAATAACAAATTTAGGCTCTTAGTAGTGCGGTATTATCGTACCATAGCGCGAAGCATACGACCCCACCATACGCAAAAAGGAAATCGTGCCTATCTCTGCTATAAGGCCGAAAGATTCGAAGCGGGCCGCGAAACAATGGCGAAGAGCGCAGCACAGCTAGCAACAGCGGACAGAGTCTTGTTGCGCGACGACCAGGGTCCGATCGCGGTTTTGACGCTCAACCGGGCGGAGGCACGCAACTCGCTCTCGGAGGAGCTGATCAGCGCGCTCACATCGGCCATCAAGGAGATCGGTGGCTCGGATACGGTGCGCGCCATTGTCATCACCGGCGCCGGCACCGCCTTCTCCTCGGGTCACGACCTCAAGGAGCTGACCGCGCATCGCAACGACCCCGACCGCGGCCGCGCTTTCTTCGCCAAGACCATGACCGCCTGCTCGGAGATGATGCTCGGGATTGTGCGCTCGCCGAAGCCCGTCATCGCCGCGGTGAACGGCATCGCTACGGCGGCAGGCTGCCAGCTCGTAGCAAGCTGCGACCTCGCCGTGGCGAGCGAGAATGCGCGGTTCGCCACACCAGGCGTCAATATCGGGCTCTTCTGCTCAACGCCCATGGTGGCGCTCAGCCGCAACGTCTCGCGCAAGGCCGCCATGGAGATGCTGCTCTTGGGAGAGATGGTCAGCGCGGAAGAAGCGAAGTCGCTTGACCTCGTCAATCGCGTGGTCGCGCCCGATCGTGTCGTCAACGCGGCTGTGGAGCTTGGGCGCCAGATTGCGATGAAGCCGAAGCGTACGCTCAAGATCGGCAAGGAGGCCTTCTACCGACAGCTCGACATGCCGTTGGAAGACGCCTACGCGTATGCCTCTCAAGTGATGGTCGAGAACATGCTCGACGCCGAGGCCGAGGAAGGCATCGGTGCCTTTATCGACAAGCGCAAGCCCAATTGGCCGCGCTAAGCCCTTGCGCGGCGGTTGCGCTCTCCTATCTTGCCTCCGATGAATCACGACGCCTATAGCGACGCTTATATCCGCGACATCCTCGCGCAGAACCGCACTATCGCCATGGTGGGGGCCAGCGCCAATACCTCGCGGCCGAGCTACTTCGCCATGAAGTACCTCAAGCAAAAGGGGTTTGCTGTCATCCCGGTCAATCCAGGTCAGGCCGGCAAGGAGATTCTCGGCGAGAAGGTCTACGCCTCGCTTGCCGACATCGAGCAGCCGATCGATATCGTAGATATTTTCCGTTCTTCCGACGCGGCGCTCGGCATCACCCGCGAGGCGATCAAAATGGGCGCCAAGGTCGTGTGGATGCAGCTAGGCGTGCGCAACGATGAGGCGGCTAAGCTTGCCGAGGAGGCTGGGCTGAAGGTGGTGATGAATCGCTGCCCGAAAATCGAGTATGGACGCCTTTCCGGCGAGCTCGGCTGGGCGGGCGTGAATTCGCGCCGGCTGTCGAGCCGGCGACCTATCCTTGGCCCCAAAGGCGTGCAGCATCGCGTGCTCAAGACTGCGGGTGACTGATGCGCACCCTAGTCGCTGCATTCCTGATCTGCATTCTGTTCGGCGCCGCGGCGGCGAGCGCCGAGAACGCCGATACTCGTACTCCCGAGGCAGAGATTATCTTGGGGATGCAGGCGGCCGTGCGTGCGGACGATATGCATTGGTTTGCGGAGCACCTGCATCTTCCGGTGCGCTATTACGGCAAGACCAAACGGACGATCACCTCGAAGGATTGGTTCTTGCAGCACTACGCGACGATCCACGGCCCCGAGCTGAAAGCGTCGATCCTCGCCCAAGATCCGAGAACTATCTCAAGAATTATCAGGGACTCATGGTCGGCGAAGGGAGCCGCAATGTCTGGCTCGACGATTTCGGCGATCCCGGCGCGGGGGTCCCGTCGAACTACCAAGTCATCACCATCAACAACAGCGAGTAGTAGGAGCATCAGAGAATGAGCGCAGAGCGAACGCCGGGCTTCAACACGCTCGCCATCCATGCCGGCGCGCAACCGGACCCCGCCACCGGCGCGCGCGCCACGCCGATTTATCAAACCACGTCCTTTGTCTTTGACGACGTGGAGCACGCGGCGGCACTGTTCAACCTCGAGACCTTCGGCAACATCTATACCCGCATCACCAATCCCACCCAAGCGGTGCTGGAGGAGCGAGTCGCTGCCCTCGAAGGCGGCACAGCGGCGCTTGCCGTCGCCTCGGGTCATGCGGCGCAGGCGCTCGTGTTCCATACGCTGCTCGAGCCGGGCGATGAGTTCGTCGCCGCGCGCCAGCTTTATGGCGGGTCGATCAACCAGTTCACGCATTCCTTCAAGAAATGCGGCTGGGAGGTGCGCTGGGCGGATACGACCGACCCAGAGTCGTTCCGCGCGGCGCTCAGCCCGAAGACCAAGGCGATCTTCGTCGAATCGATCGCCAATCCCGGCGGCATTATCACCGATCTGGAGAAGGTCGCCGCCGTCGCCAAGGAAGCGGACGTGCCCTTCATCGTCGACAACACCCTCGCCACGCCCTATCTGATCCGTGCGAAGGACTACGGCGCCGACATCGTCGTGCATTCGCTCACCAAGTTCCTCGGCGGTCACGGCAACTCGATCGGCGGGGCCATCGTGGATTGCGGCACCTTCGATTGGCTCAAGAGCGGGCGCTATTCCACTCTGTCTGCCCCCTGCCCGTCCTACCACGACATCACGCTCGCGGAGACCTTCGGCAATTTCGCCTTTGCTATCGCCTGCCGCGTGCTTGGCTTGCGCGATCTGGGGCCGGCGATCTCGCCTTTCAACGCCTTCTTGCTGTTGACGGGCATCGAGACGCTGCCGCTTCGGATGCAGCGGCATTGCGACAACGCGCTGAAAGTCGCGGAGTGGCTGTCGAAGCAACCGCAGGTCAAATGGGTCTCCTATCCGGGCCTGCCGTCCGATCCGAACCACGCGCTCCAGCAGAAATATTCGCCCAAGGGCGCGGGCTCGGTGTTCACCTTCGGGCTGAAGGACGGCTACGAGGCCGGCATCAAGTTC
>DATAFR010000037.1:0-1534 GCA_036257375.1 Methyloceanibacter sp. | reverse complement strand
CAATTCGAGGACGTAAGTGAGGTCGGGCGCGAACGGATCGAGGTCGAGCACGGCCTTGCCGATATTGCCGCCGAGAGCCACGCGCTTGCCCGCGGCCGAGAGGAGATGGGCGGTGAGCGCCGTCGTGGTCGATTTCCCGTTCGTGCCGGTGATGACCACGACCTTGCCCGGCGCCGATGTTCGCGCCCGCTTGCGGAAGAAGAGCTCGATATCGCCGATCACCTCGACGCCCGCTTCCTTCGCGCGGCTCACGCTCCAATGCGGCTTCGGATGAGTCAAGGGGATGCCGGGGGCGAGAACGAGGGCGGCAAAGCGCGACCAATCGGCCGCGGCAAGATCGCTCAGCGTGAAGCCCTGGCGCGCCGCTTCGTCGCGCGCGGATCCGTTGTCGTCCCAGAGAACGGGATTGGCGCCGCCGGCTTTAAGGGCGCGCGCCGAAGCAAGGCCGCTAAGACCAAGCCCCAAGACCGCTACGTCCCGGCCGGCGAAGATGGTCACGGGAATCATGTCGGCAGCGAATTTAGCGCAATTTCAGCGTGGCGAGGCCGGCAAGCGCAAGCACGACGGCGATGATCCAGAACCGGATCACGACCGTCGATTCCGGCCAGCCCTTCTGCTCGAAATGGTGGTGCAGCGGGGCCATGCGGAACACCCTTTTGCCGAACATCTTGAATGAGGCGACCTGCACGATCACCGAAGCCGCCTCGAGCGCGAACAGTCCGCCGACGATGGCGAGCACCAATTCGTGCTTGGTGGCGACCGCGATGGTGCCGAGCGCGCCGCCAAGCGCGAGCGAGCCGGTATCGCCCATAAAGATGAGCGCGGGCGGGGCGTTGAACCAGAGAAAGCCGAGGCCGGCGCCGACGAGCGCCCCGCAGATCACCGCAAGCTCGCCCGTTCCCGCGACGAAATGGATTTGCAGATAGTCGGCGAAGAGCGCGTTGCCGACGAGGTAGGAGATGAAGCCGAAGGTGGCGGCCGCGATCATCACCGGCACGATAGCGAGCCCATCGAGGCCATCGGGGAGGTTCACGGCGTTGCCGGCGCCGACGATGATGAAAGCGCCGAAGAGGATATAGAACCAGCCGAGATTGATGAGCGTGCCCTTGAAGAAGGGAATGGTGAGCGAGGTCGCAAGCGGTTCCTGGCTCGCATGCACGATCGCGGCGGTGGCGGCCACGGCGGCGAAGGCTTCGATCACGATCTTGATGCGTCCGCGAAAACCTTCCGCCGATTGCTTGGTGACTTTCAGGTAGTCGTCGTAGAGGCCGACGGCGCCATAGACCAATGTGAGCAGCAGCACGACCCAGACGAACATATTCTCCAGATTGCCCCACAACAGCGCGGCGACGGTGACGCCGGACAGGATCATGAGCCCGCCCATGGTCGGCGTGCCCTGCTTCTGGATGAGATGGCGCTCGGGGCCGTCTTTGCGGATGGGCTGGCCCTTGCCCTGACGGATGCGCATGGAGCGGATCACTCGCGGTCCGAACAGAAACACGAACAGCAGGGCCGTGATCAGCGCCCCGCCGGT
>DATAFR010000036.1:0-4323 GCA_036257375.1 Methyloceanibacter sp. | reverse complement strand
CACCTGAAAGACCGACTTCGCAATATCAAGACCAATCGTGCTAACCTCGCCCATGGACGGCTCCCCTCAATGTGGTTTGCTACAACGCAGCCACCCTATGGCACTTCGATGCCGCAGAGTGGGCGCCGTCCACAGCATCAGTAGCGGACATACTGACAAGTCCGCGCCATGTCCGCTTTACCCTCTCAATAACGGACGTTGGGCAGCGCATCCAAGTCGGCATTTGGCCGTCGGTTTATGAGTACACGCCCTACTGGAAAAAAAGGGTTCCACAGCGGAGCCGGTTTTCTCGTTCCCGCGCCACCGCCTTCGCCCGTCGGCGTGCGCCCGGAAGTCCGGGGTTGCGAACCCAAACTATAAAATAATCTTTGTATCGGTGATACTTGGAGCAATGAAGTCATTGGACACTTTAGACGCAGTAATCCGGTTGAAGCGATTCGAAGTTGAAGAGAAGCGCCGCAAGGTCGCCGAGATCGAAGCCACGATCCACGACTTTAAGGCGAGATGCGCCAATCTGGCAGCGTCAGTCGCAGGGCTGAAGTCTCAGCTCGCCGGAGCCCGCCGGGAACTCGACGAGGCTTGTGAGGAGCTGAAGAAGACTGAGCGGAAGCGCGACACTGTTCGGCCAATGCCCGATGGTGGAGAGGCTGCCGCGTAACTGCTCGTTATCGGGCTCAAACCTTTCGGGTCCCCTTGTTGCCTCGCCACCGCCTTCGCCCGTCCGCGTGCGAAATGCCGGAGCTTCGAACGGGAGACTGCCTTCGAGCTTCCGGCCGTCTCGGGCGATCCTCGCGGCTCTCCCGGAAAAGGGGATGAATTCGGGGGTCGGATCTAAAAATCTTTAAAAACGTCATTTTATCAATGAGTATTGGCGGAGAGGGAGGGATTCGAACCCTCGAGACGGTTGCCCGCCTACACGCGTTCCAGGCGTGCGCCTTCGACCACTCGGCCACCTCTCCGGAAAAAGTGCCGCACTATAGCCAAGGTCGCTAGCGGTTCAAGCAAAGCCAGCGAGGCAATGACGCGGCTTTCACACAAAGCTGAAGCAACGGCGATTTGAACATGAGCCGGCAATGGCTTATGTAAGGGCGACAGCACTCATCCGCCATGTAGCTCCATGCTGATGCTCTTACGCATTTTAGGCGTCTGGCTTTTGTTGCTCGCCATGGTCGCCGCCGTCGTCGACGCCACGAAAAGCCTGGCGGGCGGCGGCACGTGGGTGGTCACGCCGATGGGCGAGCAATGGCAGGCGCTCAACGCCGACAGCCTCAACGCCACCAAGGCCTGGATCGAGACCAATGCCGGCCCGTTCTTCTGGGACCCAGTGATGACCACCATCCTGCACGCGCCCACCTGGGTGGTGTTTGGCATTCTCGGCGTGTTGCTCTATTGGCTTGGGCAGAAGCGGAAGCCCGTCGAGGTGTTTATCAATTAGGGGGAGTTTAGGGACGTTCGGTTCGGGGGAGCCAATCCTGACGGAGACCTCAATGTTCACTCTGAAGCGGAAGCCCCTGACCATACCCTCTGCCGATCAGGCTTTGCCTGGCCGGCCGCAAGCGATCCCCACCGCCAAGACTCATTTCGTCAACAGCGCGCCGCTCAAAGGCCCCTACCCGCAAGGCGCCGAGATGGCGCTGTTCGGGCTTGGCTGCTTCTGGGGCGCCGAGCGCAAATTCTGGCAGGTCCCGGGCGTGATCGTCACAGGGGTGGGATATGCCGGCGGCCTCACGCCGAACCCGACCTATGAGGAAGTCTGCTCGGGGCTGACCGGCCACAACGAGGCGGTTTTCGTCGTCTACGACCCGAAGCAGGTCAGCTACGAGGAGCTGTTGAAGGTCTTCTGGGAGGCGCACGACCCGACGCAAGGCATGCGCCAGGGCAACGATGTCGGCACGCAATATCGCTCCGGCATCTATTACTTCTCCGAGGCGCAGAGGAAGGCGGCCGAGGCATCGAAGGCGGCTTACGGCCGCGCGCTCTCAGCACAAGGCATGGGGCCGATCACGACAGAGATTCTGCCGGCGCCCGAGTTCTATTTCGCCGAGGATTATCATCAGCAATATCTCGCCAAGAACCCGCACGGCTATTGCGGCCTCGGCGGCACGGGCGTGTCCTGCCCGACCGGCACCGGCGTTACTGCCTGACGATCAACTCCGGATGAAGCCGACAATGTCCTTGGTCTTGGCGAGGATCGGGTCGGCAATGGCGTGAGCGCGGCGCGCGCCATCCGCCAAGATGCGGTCGATCTCGACAGGGTCTGCCATCAAGCGGCGCATCTCTTCGCCGATCGGCGTCAGCCGCGTCGCGGCAAGCTCGGCCAACGCATCCTTGAACTTGGAGAACGGGGCGCCGCCGAACTCGGCTAGGACCCCGTCTTTGCTGGTGTCGGCGAGGCCGGCATAGATGCCGACGAGATTGTCGGCCTCGGGCCGGCTCTCGAGCCCCTTCGGCTCGGACGGCAGCGGCTCCGGGTCGGTCTTGGCCTTTCTGATCTTCTTGGCGATGGCGTCGGCATCGTCGGTGAGATTGATGCGCGTCATGTCGGATTCGTCCGACTTCGACATCTTCTTGGTGCCGTCGCGCAGGCTCATCACCCGCGTGGCGGGACCGGTAATCAGCGGCTCCGGCAGCGGGAAAAAGCCGCCGGGATAGCCTTCACGCGCGATGGTCTTGGCGAAGTCGCTGTTGAATTTCTGCGCGATGTCTCGGGCAAGCTCGAGATGCTGTTTCTGGTCCTCGCCGACCGGGACATGGGTGGCGTGATAAAGGAGAATGTCTGCCGCCATCAGGTTCGGATAGACGTAAAGCCCTGCCGAGGCCTTCTCGCGATCCTTGCCCGCCTTCTCCTTGAACTGTGTCATGCGGTTGAGCCAGCCGAGCCGCGCCACGCAATTGAAGATCCAGGCAAGCTCGGCGTGGCCGGAGACTTGGCTCTGATTGAAGACGATGTGCTTTTCGGGATCGATACCCGAGGCGATGAAGGCCGCCGTCACCTCGCGGGTGTTCTTGCTCAGCTCGTCGGGGTCCTGGAACACGGTGATGGCGTGCAGGTCGACCACGCAATAGAGGCATTCATGCTCGGCCTGGAGCGCCACGAATTTGGTGATGGCGCCGAGATAATTGCCGAGATGGAGATTTCCCGTGGGCTGCACCCCCGAGAAGACGCGGGTCTTGGTCTTGGTTTTTTGCATGCTCCGGCCCTTTAGAAGGCCGGGTTATGGCTTGCGCACTCGGCTAGCGCAAGCTCCCCGCTTGGGCAGGGTTAGGCGAAAGCGCTCTCCATCTCGCGGATCTGCTCGGCGATGGAGACGGTGCGCTCGGCCATGCCGAGATGTAAGCGCTCGACCATGCGGCCGTCGACCACGATCACGCCCTTCCTCGCGTTCTCCGGGCGGGCAAACGCCTCGATGATCTTGCGCGACCAGTCGACCTCCTCCTCGGTCGGCGAGAAGATCTGGTTGCAAGGCTCGACCTGGCTCGGATGGATCAAGGTCTTGCCGTCCATGCCAAGCGTTCGACCGCGCTCGCATTCCTCGCGCAAGCCCATCTCGTCGCGGAAATCGTTGTAGACGCCGTCGATGATGTCGAGGCGGTAGGCGCGCGCGGCCACCAGCGTCATGGCGAGCCAAGGCACGACGGCGAAGCGGTCATGCAGCGCCCGGGCGCGCGATTCCTTGATGAGGTCGTTGGTGCCCATGATGAGGCAGCACAACCTATTCTCGGCATAGACGGCGGTGGCGGCGATGGTGCGGGCATTCAGGATCGCCATCGGCGTTTCCATCATCGCCCACAGCCTGATCTTCTCCGGCGCGTGCACGCCTTGCAGGATCTTGGCAGCACTGATGACGTCACCGGGATGCACGACCTTAGGCACGAGGATGGCGTCGGGCTCGGCCTCGCAAGCAGCAAGGAGATCCTCCGTCCCCCACGGCGTCTCCAGCGCATTGACCCTGATGACCACCTCGTGGCCACCATAGCCGCCGCTCTTGACCGCGGCGCAGACCTGCTCGCGGGCGAGCACCTTGGCGTCAGGCGCCACCGCATCTTCGAGGTCGAAGATGAAGGCGTCGGCGGGGATGGTCTTAGCCTTCTCGAGGGCCCTGGCGTTGGACCCTGGCATATAGAGCACGCTGCGGCGCGGGCGGCCTTGCATGATCTTCCCCTTCTTCTTGTTGCACCGCAGCATAAAGCAAGGGAAGCGGTTCGCCAAATGGCTAGGTGGGCTGGTCTTTCAGAAGATCGCCGAACTTGGCCGCACCGAAAACATGGGCCGCGACGAGATAGGTGAGAAGGCCGAGGCCGACCAAGGCGCTCAGAGCAGGG
>DATAFR010000035.1:0-2766 GCA_036257375.1 Methyloceanibacter sp. | reverse complement strand
GCCGCTCCTCAAACTGGAATCTGCCGCGACCAAGGGTGCCGGCGGCGGCCCCTCCGGGCTTCGGACAGGCCGCCATCGAGCCAACCGCTCCGAGGCACCCCGCCCGGCGAGCGACTGGAACCGACGGTAGGTCTCCTGGCTTGCGGGTCTCAGCCTTTGCCGCCTTCCCGGGACGTTCCCAGTGGCTCTATGGCTCGGGCTCGCCGCTTACAGTTGCGGGGGCAGCCGCGGAGTTGGGTTTTGGCCCTTACCGCGTTCCCTGTTCCTCTCTCTAGAGAGACCGTCAATTCGGGGCACTTAACGGCGAGGCCGCGCCCTTTGTCAATGCGCCTGACCGGCCCTTGCGGAGCGCGCCAACGCGGCTATAGTCCCCCACGTCGTCGGTTCCCGCGCGGTGCGGGACGCAAAAGGGAACGCGGTAAGGGCTTGTGCCCAAAGCCGCGGCTGCCCCCGCAACTGTAAGCGGCGAGCAGCCCTCAGTCAGCCACTGGAGGCACGGAACTCCGGGAAGGCCGAGGGCAGGCTGTGACCCGCAAGCCAGGAGACCTGCCGGCGGCGTCAACTCTAGCCCCGCCCTCGGGTGGAGGGCGCAAGGGGGATCACATGACGCTCGCATCGCTTCTCCGCACGGCCTTCCTCGCAATCCCAGCGCTGCTGCTCACGCTCGCGCCGGCATCGGCGCACCACGCCATGGGCGGGCAATTGCCCTCGACTTTCGCTCAAGGCCTCCTGTCGGGCCTCGCCCATCCGGTCATCGGACCTGACCACTTGGCCTTTCTCATCGCGGTCGGCGTTGCCGTCGGCGCGGGCGGGCTCAGCCTTGCGCTTCCCTTCGTGTTCGTCGCCGCCTCCGCCATCGGCGTTGCGCTGCATGTGGGCGGGATTGCGTTGCCGGGCGCGGAGCTGATCGTCGCGGCCTCGGTGATTGCCGCTGGCATACTCTTGGCATATGGGCGCGCGCTGCCGCTTGCGGCTTGGGCGGCTCTGTTCGGTCTCGCCGGCATCGCCCATGGCTATGCCTATGGCGAGTCGATCTTCGGAGCCGAGCCAACGCCGCTCGCCGCCTATCTCCTCGGTCTCGTCGCGATCCAGAGTGCGCTGGCGCTCGGCGTTGCGCTGATCGCGCGCCGCCCGGGCGCCGACGTTTCCGCAATCGCGCCGCGCCTTGCCGGTGCGGCAATTGCGGGCGTTGGAATAATGGCGCTCATGGGGCAAATCGTACCGGGCGCGTGACCGGCTGATGCCCGGGCCAGGAGACGGGGGCAGTCACCTCACCCTCGTCCTCGGCGGCGCCCGCTCCGGCAAGAGCCGCTACGCCGAAAGCCTGATCGCGGCCGAACCGCCGCCATGGATCTATGTCGCCACGGCGGAAGCGCGCGACGACGAGATGGCGACCCGCATCGCATCCCATCGCGCGCGCCGCGATGACCGCTGGCAGACCGTCGAGGCGCCGAACGATCTCGCCGCTGCGCTTGCAGCCGTGCCTGCGCGCGCTCCGGTGCTGGTCGATTGCCTGACGCTCTGGCTCTCCAATCGCCTCCTCGCCGAGGCCGATAACGACGGGGAGATCGAGGCGCTCGAACGTGCTCTGGCCGGCCATGATGGCGTTGTGGTCCTGGTTTCGAACGACGTCGGGTCCGGCATCGTCCCCGACAATGCGCTTGCGCGTCGATTCCGGGACCTGCAAGGGGCGCTCAATCAGCGGATCGCGGCCAAGGCTTCCCGCGTGGTTCTCATGGTCGCCGGGCTTCCGCTTTTCGTAAAGGGAACGCCATGATCAAGAACATCGACGCGAGCGAAGCCGAACGCCATCGCGCCAAGATGGCGAAGCGGAAAGAGGTGCAAGACAAAGAGGTCCTCGGCAAGACGATCGAGAAGGGCCTCCTCATCGTTCACACAGGTACCGGCAAGGGGAAAACGACGGCGGCCTTCGGGCTTGCGCTCCGCATGCTCGGCCGGGGGCGGCGTGTCGGCGTGGTGCAGTTCGTCAAGGGCGCTTGGCATACGGCCGAACGCGACGCGCTTCTAAAATTCGGCGACCTCGTCTCCTGGCACGCGATGGGCGAGGGCTTCACGTGGGAGACCCAGGATCGCGCGCGCGACATCGCGGCTGCGGAACGTGCATGGGAGAAGGCGCGAGAGCTGATCGCCGACCCGAGCTTCAGCCTGATCGTTCTCGACGAACTCAACATCGCGCTCCGCTACGATTATCTCGATCTGAAGCAAGTGCTCGACGTGCTCAACGCGCGCCGTCCCGATCTTCACGTCGTCGTCACCGGCAGGAACGCCAAGCCCGAGCTGATCGCGGCCGCGGACCTCGTCACCGAGATGACGCTCGTGAAGCATCACTTCGCCGCCGGCGTGAAGGCGCAAGAAGGAATCGAGTTCTGAGTCGTGACGGCGCGTGTGCTCATGTTCCAAGGCACCGGCTCCGATGTCGGCAAGTCGCTGATTGTCGCGGGTCTCGCTCGGGCGCTCGTCGCGCGCGGACTCAAAGTTCTGCCGTTCAAGCCGCAGAACATGTCGAACAACGCGGCCGTGACCGAAGACGGTGGTGAGATCGGCAGGGCGCAGGCGCTTCAGGCGCGCGCGGCGCGCGTGCCGCCGAGCGTGCACATGAACCCGGTCCTGCTCAAGCCGCAGAGCGAGATCGGCGCGCAGATCGTGGTGCAAGGCCGCGTCTTCGGACGCGCCATCGCCGCCGAATATCAGCGGATCAAACCCGACCTGATGCCGTTCGTGATGGACAGCTTCGCGCGGGTGAAG
>DATAFR010000034.1:0-4481 GCA_036257375.1 Methyloceanibacter sp. | reverse complement strand
CGCATCGCCGCCTGATCGCGCCGGCAGAGTTCAGCTTCATCGAAGGCGAACTTCGCCTGCATTAGCCCGAAACCGCATTGCCGGGCATTCAGAGGGGAGCGACCGACACATTGATGCTGTGAACGGCGCAGCTCTCGGCGACCTTGTTCCCCGGATTGACTGCGTTGACGTTGTTCTCGGCGCCGTTTGCCGTCCACCGGCTCTTATAGGCGAGAACGACCCCCCTCGGCACGTCGGCCGAGACCGCGAGACGCAGCGTAATCGCGCCGGTTTGATTGCCGAGCCTAACGCGTGCGCCATCGGCAAGCCCACGCGAGCGCGCTTCCTCGGGATGCACAAAGGCCCGATCCGCCGAGTTGCTTGAGAACCTTGGGGTCGTTGCCGAAGCTGCTGGCCATCAACCATTTCGATGCCGGCGACAGGAGGCGCAGCTCGCCGCCGACGGGGCGCGCCTCCGCCGAGGGGAATGGCGCACGCGGAAGTCCGGCGTCGACGAAGGCGCTGCCGGCCAACTCTACTCTGCCCGAGGGTGTTCGATAGTCGTGCTGCTCGAATTGCACGATCGGCTCGGCCGGATAGAGAATCGTGCCGGCCTCGGCCAGCGCGATCAAAAGTCAGGCCAGGTTTGGCCTGATCGAGCAGCGTGGCGATCAGGTCTGCGTCCGTCTCGAACAGTTCCGGTTCGGTCAAACCCATGGCCGCGGCGAGACGCCGGAAGATCTCCTGATTGGGCAGCGCCTCGCCGAGTGAGGGAATCGCTTTCGCTTGCGCCGAGATGCTCGCGTCGAAATAGGACATGACCACGTCGTCGAACTCGAGGAAGCTCGCCGCCGGGAGCACATAGTCGGCATAGTTGGCGGTGTCGGTCTGGAACAATTCGAGCGTGACTTGCAGCAGGTCGTCGCGCTCGAGCGCCCGTCGCAGGCGTTTCTGCTCGGGGCTCGACACGGCGATGTTGTTGTTCCAGGTGACGATTGCTTTCGTCGCGGGCGCTTCGAGCCGGCTCGCCAAGTCCATGTGGCTGATCGTTTGCGCCGAGTCCGGTTTGAGGCGGGCCGCCGTCAGATAGTCCGCATCAACGCCGCGCGTATCCCAGCCATTGAGGTAGAGGAAGCCCGCCCCGTACCGGCCGAGATTGCCGGTGGCCGCGGGCAAGAGCGCGACAGCACGCATGGCATTACCGCCAAACGACTGGCGCTGGAACCCCTGTCCCATCCACAACAGAGAGGGGCCCGCTGCGTAGACGAGCGCAGCCTGCTCGATGAGGCGCGCCGGCACGCCGGTCGTCGCTTCGCCCAAGGCCGGAGTGCATGCCGGCAACTGGCGTTCGATCTCCTCCCAGCCTTCCGCGTGCGCGGCGAGGAAGGCATGATCGATGTGGCCCACCGCGGCTATGACGAGCAAAATTGCGAAGGCGAGCGCGCCGTCGGTGCCCGGGTAGAGTTGCAGATGAATATCGGCCGTCGCCGCCGTCTCATGGCGAATGGGGTCGACGACGATCTTGGGCGCGCGCGTCTCTGCGAGCCAATATTGATGCACGTGCGGTGCCGATGCCGACGGATTGGCGCCCCAGACCATCACGCATCGCGCGCCGTCGATGGTGCGCGGGTCGAAGCCGCGCGTCGATTCTCCATACATGAGCTGAAGCGCCGCGTGCCCGGCTTTGTTGCACACGGTGTCCGGGTCCACCTCCGTCGCGCCGATATGATTGAAGAAACGCAAGGGAAAGGTGCCGGCGATCAGCGAGCAGGTTCCCGTGTAGTGCGTATGCAGGATCGCCGAGCCGCCGTCGCGGTCGAGGATGGCATTGAAGCGTTGCGCGATATCGCCAAGCGCCTCCTCCCAACTCACCGGCACGAAACGGCCGGCGCCCTTGGGTCCTACCCTCCGCAATGGACGCGTCAGGCGTATATCCGGGTCGCGCCACACTCCATTATAGCCGATCGAACACTTGCCGCACAGCGCGCCCCGGCTGATGTGGTGGTCTGGATCGCCCACCACATTGATCGTGCCGTCCGCCGACGTCTTCACCACGATCCCGCAGGCGTCGTAGCAGTCCCGGGGGCAGGTGGTGCGGATCGTGGCGGCGTTCCTCATCGCTCGTCTCCTCGCGACACGTCACTCTACAAGACCGGCGGCGAGCCCACGAGGTCTATTCGGCGGTGCGCGCAAGACCTAACCGATGCTAGGCTGGCGGCCTCGATACGAGGCGCTTGATGTGGCGATGGCTTGCAGTCTTTCTCTTCGGCGGCGTGCTTGGCGCGGCCTTCGGCGTGGCGCTCGGTTTCTTTTTGTTTCCCTACGTGTTTCCGCCGCCCGTGGCGACAGAGCAGGTGACCGCAGCCGAGGCCGGCAAGCTCGTGGCCAAAGGCAAGTTCGTTCACGCCAATCCGAGCGACCCGATCCACTACGGAAAGGGCGGCGTCAGCGTCTATCAGAACCTTGTCTTCCTGCACGAAGATTTCGAGGTCGGTCCTGGTCCAGCATTCCACGTCTATCTCGCGCCCAACGCCAATATCAGGGACGCCGGCCAAGTCAGCGGGACGATGTTCGTCGACCTCGGCGGCCTGCGCGCGTTCAAGGGCAGCCAAAAGTATCCGATTCCCGCCGGGGTCGATCTCACCAAGTTCCCGAGCGTGGTGATCTGGTGCGAGCAGTTCTCGGTGCTGATCTCGCCCGCCGATTTGACCTTCGAGCCAAGTTCCTAGAACTCACCCCGTCGCTCGACCGTGTTGGCCCAGAGCCGGCGCGTGCTCCTGCCCGAACTCGTAAATATGCGCCTGCTCGCGGTCCAGCACCGGCTTCAGCGAGCGGAACGCCTTTGGATAGAGATAGAAGGGCACGCGCGGGAAGAGGTGGTGGATCAGGTGGAAGTTCTGGAACATGTAGAGCCAGTTCACGACCGGCTCCATGATTTTGCCCCTCACCCAGAACACGTTGGTGTCGCGATAGCGCTCATGCACCTCGTGCGGCTTGTGGGTGAGATAGGCGAAGAAATAGATAATCAACGCCGAGGCGAGGATGTGCGGGAAGATCCACAGCATCAGCACTTCGCGCCAATAGCCGATCACCGATAGCCACAGCGCGACGCCATAGTAGATCGCATGCATCGCCACGATGTGGAGGGTCAGCGGCCGCATGCCCGGGATATGCGGATGGAAGGCGATGTGCCGCCAGAAATAGCGGTGATACCAAAACACGATGGTGAGGCAGCGAAACAGCACGTTGAACGGGCCTTGCACCGCCACCCAATGGTCGGGATCGATCTCCTCGTTGTTGGTGTCGCGGTGATGCGCGAGATGCATGTAGCGGAAGGCTCTGTACTCGTGCAGCAGAAGCGTGCCGCAGACATAGCCGACGAGATGATTGATCCAGAGATAGCGCGAGTCCTTGCCGGCGATGTTGCCGTGGCAGGCCTCGTGCAGCGGAGTCTGGTCGGCGTAGAGGATCAGCGTGTTGAGGATCAGCCCGAGCCAGAGCGGGATCATCCCCATCGTCGCCAAAGTGGTGACGAGAGCGAAAGCGGCGACGATACCGAGCGCCAGAAACACGGTCGGCCACGCCACCATGCCCTGATAGGGCTTAACCAGCGTCAGCGCCTGCCGGTCGGCGGGCGTATTCGGCGCGTCGCGTGGCCGCTCGATATCAGGGCCAACGGCAGCAGTAAAGCTCATGGTCCAAGAGTCCTCTTCAGTCCCCATAAACGGCGTTTATCCGGCTCGGAAAGCCCGGGCCGGCGCTCTCGTTGGACTCATCCCGGAACTCTATAATCTTGCGCTGCGTCGCCGCCGCATTCAAGACACAATTCGGACGCGAAGCGGGCCGAGTTGCCGCAGGGGTAAATAGCGCGTCAAAAAGCTGAGGGTTTCTGGAAGGTTACGCGCGCGCGACGGATGCGCGCGGGCGTGGCAGAAGCGCGCGGGCGAGCACGACTTCGGTCGGAAAAGACAAAACCTGCCGCTCCGACTCACTTCGCCGGTGCGGCAGGCTGTTCAATGAGATCAGCGCGCGTAGCTCGGCACGGACCTAGCGGCAGAAATACCCCGTCCCTCCCAGGGTCCTACACCGTCCGGCAGTGTCCAACTTATCCCAGTTATCCGCCACTTCATTTTTACATATGGTCTAGACACTACTGAACCGTCCGGTATAGTCCGAGCACAAAAGCTGGGTAGGGAGACAGGCCATTCTGCATAACGTCCTGACCGTGCGGCAGATCGAGGCGATCAGCGAACCAGGCTATGTGTGCGACGGGATGGGGCTATGGTTACAGGTCAGCCCCCGCCTCACCAAGAGCTGGGTGTTTAGGTACTCAATCGGCGGCCGCAAACGCGAGATGGGCCTTGGAAGTTATGGGGCTGTCTCACTTGCACTCGCACGCCAGCTTGCCCGCGAGCAGCGAGAGCATCTTCTTCGCGGTGACGACCCAATCGAGATTCGGCGTGCCAAGCGTGAGCGGGCAGCCGCAGCGCTTGCGGCACGAG
>DATAFR010000033.1:0-1500 GCA_036257375.1 Methyloceanibacter sp. | reverse complement strand
TCGCCTGCACCGAGCGGCCGCCTTCTCAAATCAATTCCACGGCGGCAAACGCGATGGCCTACGAGCGCCCGGTTCCTGTCACGCGCACGCCTCTAGCGCCCCCTGCCGGCTATGGGCAGGGCTATGCATCGCCGCCCCCTCTCGGCACGTCGCAGCCGCCTCCGCTCTATGGTAATTCACCGGCGCCTTCGCCGCTCTATGGCAACTTCCCCCATGACGGCGCCGATCCGCATACGGCTGAGCTCGGCTGGCGCGCTTCGCCGCGCTGGTCGGCGATCGAAGGAGATGGCTGCATCGAGGTCGAGCAAGGCGGGGAGACCGGGTATGGCGCGCAAATGAAGATTGAGAGGTGCGCAAAACAGGCGCCCCGCGGCAAGGCCCCGGCCCCCGCCGAGACCATGGCGCCACCCGATTACTAGCGTTGAGGCTGCGTGGATCGCCAGACCGCGGTCGCGCCCTGACACCCCGCGCCAAGCTCGCCAAGAACTCACTCGCGGCTATTCGCCGGCAAGAACGAGGGTCCAGTAGGCGCGGCCATTCTTGTTCTTCGCCATCGCCACGCCAATGGCGCTGACATTGGGACGCAACATATTGGTGCGATGGCTGGAACTTCCCTTCCAGGTGCGGAGCGCGTCGCTGAAGGATTTTTGCCCCGAGGCGACGTTCTCCGAGGCGATCTTAGCGTGGAAGCCCGCGCGCGCCGCGCGCTCCATCGGCTTCGACCCGTCATTTCCGGTATGCCCGATGCCGCTCCGTGCGGCTTGCGCCTTGGACTGCTCCTCGGCGGCCCGGCAAAGACGATCGTCGAGAACGAGCGCTTCGCGCCCGTTCGCCGCACGGAAGGCGTTGATCGCCGCGAGCGCCGCCTCCTTGTCGAGCGGTTTCACGGGCCGCTTGGCATAGTCCGGCGATACGAGCGTGACGGAGCAGCCGCCGAACGGGTTCCATAAACACGGAATGCGCAACTCGGCGAAAGCAGGTCCCGCCCAAAGCACAAGCCCGGCGGCGCCGATAACGATGCTTCGCTGTCTCATGAGCTCCCCGTAACCATGGGAGCATAGCGGCTAGGCGGCAGGGCTGTCCAAGGACGCGTCGCCACGGCTGGCAGGGGATTGGCGAGGTTGCTGCCCGGGACATGCAACTGATTCTGGCGGACATGTCGCCGCACTATGGCATATCCTCAATTGGGTCCAAGGCTCCCCCAGCGAGCGAGGGTTCGCGCCCCATGCGTTACGGTCCTGCCGAACAGCTTATTGGCCTCATGCTCGAACTCGGCGCGGCGCATGCCGGCCTCGGCGTCGCCGACATCATGGAGCGCTTTGGCGTGAGCCGCCGGACGGCCGAACGGATGCTCACGGCGGTCGGGCGGCTCCTGCCTTTGGAGGAGCTCGACGCCTGTGGAGGACCGCCGCAAGCGGTGGCCAGCGCCTGCCTGCGGTCCTCTCCGCGCTTGCGGTCGATGAGCTTGCCGCCCTCCAACTCGCGGCGACCGGCTTCGAC
>DATAFR010000032.1:0-2943 GCA_036257375.1 Methyloceanibacter sp. | reverse complement strand
CGGCTTTCGCCGTCGCGCTTACAGCGTGGCGCATCGGCGGATGGCAGAGACTGCCGTTACCCCATATCGCCTGGGTCGGCGCACCGCCACCATTGCCGAAGCGGGAATTCATGGCTCTGGCTGAAGGCGATGCTGACCTCGAATACGCATTTGTCGCGCGACAATCTGGATGAGAACTGCGGCGGCAATCAGAGTTTGAAGCGGCGGCCGGTAGCGGCGTCATGATCGGCTTGAGTCCTGAGGTTCGCAAGCACTTTTTCCCGGTGCCGCTTTTGCTGAGCGTCAATCAGGCTTTTTCCTTGATTGTCGCGTGCGTCGGCGGCCGCCCTGGACCACGCTTGCGGTCGAGTGCGGCGCGGCGTCGATAGCTCTCGACATTCATCTCGAAGATGGTCGAGTGATGGACGAGGCGGTCGATGGCTGCCAGCGTCATGGCTTGGTCTGGAAACACCTTGCCCCATTCACCGAATGGCTGATTGGCGGTGATCAGCATTGAGCGCCGCTCGTAGCGGCTTCCGATCAGCTCGAACAGCACACTCGTTTCGGCTTGATCTTTGCTGACGTAGACGATGTCATCGAGGATCAGCAGATGATACTTTTCGAGCTTGGCGAGCGCACTTTCGAGGGCGAGCTCGCGGCGCGCGATCTGCAGGCGTTGGACGAGATCGCTGGTGCGCATGAACAGCACGCGCCATCCGTTCTCGACGAGCGCGAACCCGATTGCTGCCGCCAGATGGCTCTTGCCTCCGCCGGGCGGGCCGAACAACAAGAGATTGGCGCCCTTTTCGAGCCAGCTATCGCCTGAGGCCAGCGCCATCACCTGCGCCTTGCTGACCATCGGCACCACCTCGAAGTCGAAGCTGTCGAGCGTTTTGCCCATGGGCAGTCGTGCTTCGGCAAGATGACGATCGATGCGGCGGCGACCGCGATCGGCGATCTCGTGCTCGGCAAGCGCCGCCAGGAAGCGAGCTGCGGGCCAACCTTCCTTGTCGGATTGCTGGGCGAGCTTGGCCCACGCCAGCTTGATGGCGGGCAGGCGCAGATCGGCGAGCAGGAGCTCGACACGCGCGGCGTCGACAGGATTGGTGGTCTTCATGCCACGCCTCCGTCGAGCACGAGATCGGCCTTCGGCGCACGAACAGCGGCCAGCTCGTTGTAGGCGGAGAGCGGCACTAGCTCGACGGCAACGTGTGGGATCACGGCCTGATCGGGCTTGAACCGCTCGCGCAGTCGATCGAGGTCGGGCAGACCTCCGGCGTCAAGATCGGCGTCGATGGCATGGGCGAGATCAGCCTCGCAGGCGCGGTCGTGAGCAAGCGCAAGCAGGCCGACCATTGAGCGGCAGGCTTGCTTCTCGCTCTGCTTGGCCAGCAGCGCATCGAACGCGCGGGCGTAAGCGCGGCGCGGGAACAGCTGATCGCGATAGACCAGGTTGAGCAGCGCCATCGGCTTCTTGCGCAGCGCATGGATGACGTGATGATAGTCGACGACGTGACCGTGCCTGCCACTCCCCTGCGGCGGCCGACCACGCCGCAAGGTCAGCAGCTGCGTGGAGCCGAGGAAGCACTCGAGCCGGTCGTCGTAGAGGTGAACATTGAGACGGTGACCGATCAGCCGGGAAGGAACGCTGTAGAAGACGCGCCGCAGGATGAAGCCGCCGCTCGACGTCACCAGGACGCGCGCCTCCTCATAGTCGGTGGTTCGTCGGTCGGGGAGTTGCTGGAGGGCTACTCGCTCGATCTCGATGCGTTTGCGGTTCCTGGCGTTGCGCCGCCCGACCACCTCGTCGATGAACCGGCGGTAGCCGGCGAGATCCTCGAACTCGCGCGAGCCGCGCAGCAGCAGCTCATCTCGAAGCGCCCGCTTGAGGTGCCCATGCGAGCTCTCGATTGAACCGTTCTCGTGAGCAACGCCGCGATTGTTGCGCGACGGCGTCATGCCGTAATGGGCGCACAGCTCCTCGTAGCGCCGGGTGAGGTCCTCCTGTGCCTCACGATCGAGGTTGCAGAACGCTGCCGACAGGCTGTCGCTGCGGTGTTGCTCCGGCACCCCGCCCAGCGTCCACAGCGCGTTCTGCAGGCCTTCCGCCAGCGCCACGAAGCTCTCGCCGCCGAGCACGACATGGGCATGCTCGAAGCCTGAGAACGCCAGCCGGAAGTGATAGAGCCGATGATCGAACCGCTCACCCGCGATCGTGATGCCGAGCGCGCCCATGTCGGTGAAGTCGGACAGGCCGATGCGGCCGGGCGGGTGCTGCTGGCGGAAGATCACATCTCGGTGGGGGCCGTTGAGAGCCCGCCATCTGGCAATGCGGCGCTCCAAGGTCCGACGCACTCCCGGGGCGATCCCGGGATCGCGACGGCAAATCTCCTCGAAGATGGCCACTGCGCGCAGCCCGGGTGCGGCCTCCAGCATCGGCACGATCTCGCCGTCCCACACCCCGGCAAGAGGGTCGGGACGGCGGCGCCCACGCGGGCTCTTCTTCTGGGACGGCAGCCGCGGATCGGCTTCGATCCGATAGGCGGTGGCGGTGCTGAACCCGGCCTTCGCAGCGGCGATGGCAGGGACGGTGCTCTGACGGGACCTCATGTACAACCTCGTCTGGCAGTCGGTGATGTGTCGGCCAGGCAAGTGCTGATCCTTCTCGTGAGGAAGAATCAGATGCTGCGCCCAACCGCTCCGACCGCCAGACGGACGACGTCTGTCCCCTGGGGAAAACGCGCCGCCGGGGGTAGCCTGACTACGGTCGGGCTACGCCCTCCCTCCGTCAGCCTACCCCCGGCGCATTCTCATCCTGATTGTCGCTGACCTCTCACCTTGATTGTCGCGCGGCACACATTGCGGCGTTTCGCTGCGATGCAATGATCCGCCGGCTATCAGAGGCAGAGCGGACCCTCGCAAGTCATCCAGGCGGCAATCGCGTGACGCCGGGAGTTGCCGGTG
>DATAFR010000031.1:0-3443 GCA_036257375.1 Methyloceanibacter sp. | reverse complement strand
CTCGCCCGCCGTCGGCCAGGACATTGGAACGGTGGCGGGATTGGAGCCGCTCAGCGTTGCCATCACCGACGATCCGCTTCCCGTCTTCGCCCATGTCGATGGGGTGCTCGACTTCACGAGCCCCGCCTCGACCGTCGAATTTGCGACGCTTTCGGCGCAAGCCCGCGTCGTCCATGTGATCGGCACGACCGGCCTCTCTGCGGCCGATGAGGCCAAGATCGAGGCCGCCGCCCGTCATGCCACCATCGTCAAGGCGGGCAACATGAGCCAAGGCGTCAATCTGCTCGCCGTGCTGACGGCACAGGTCGCGCGCGCACTCGGCCCCGAATTCGATATCGAGATCCTGGAAATGCACCATCGCCACAAGCGCGACGCGCCCTCGGGCACCTCGCTGATGCTCGGCCGCGCCGCGGCCGAAGCGCGCGAGGTCTCGCTGAAAGAGCGCGGCGTCACGGTACGCGACGGCGATGTCGGGCCGCGCCGCGAAGGCGATATCGGTTTTGCGGCGCTCCGCGGCGGCGATATGGTCGGCGAGCATCGGGTCATCTTCGCCGGTCCCGGCGAGCGCATCGAGCTCGCCCATATTGCCACCGACCGCGGCATCTTCGCCCGCGGTGCGGTAAAGGCTGCGCTCTGGGCGCGGGGCAAGGGTCCGGGGCTATACTCGATGCAGGACGTGCTGGGCCTCTAGGGAGTACGCCGTCGTCGCCATGCTTGAATCTGGCCAAATCATGCGCAAATGCCTAAAAGACGGGATCACGGCGCCGGAAATGAGTCCGAAATCGAGACCACCGATGAGGCTGGACTTAACGTTCTCTCGCTATCTTTCGAGATGGCACGCATCATGAAAGAGTTGCTTCACGTAGCGGTTCGGGACTGGCAATGACCAAAGGCCCTGACAGCAAGGAACCCTCGACGGGGGAGAACGTCCTCGTTCTCGTCCGCCACGGCGAGAGCGAGTGGAACCGGCTCAATCGCTTCACCGGGTGGAAGGATGTCGGGCTTACCGAGGAGGGCATGACCGAGGCGCATCGCGCCGGCGCCATGCTGAAGCAGGCGGGCTATCGCTTCGGCGCCGCTTTCACCTCGACGCTGAAGCGCGCGCATAACACGCTCGACATCATCCTCGAGGAAATCGGCCAGGGCAAGATTCCGACGCTGAAGGCCGCCGCCCTCAACGAGCGCGACTATGGCGAACTGGTCGGCATCAACAAGGAAGAGGCGCGCAAGCGCTGGGGCGCGGATCAGGTGCATATCTGGCAGCGCTCCTACGACACCGCGCCTCCTGGCGGCGAGTCGCTGAAGGACACCGCGCTCCGCGTCGTGCCGTTCTACGAGAAATGGATCGTGCCGGAGTTGCTCAAGGGCAAGAGCGTGATCGTGGTGGCGCACGGCAATTCGCTACGCTCGCTGATCATGGTGCTCGACGGCCTTGAGCCAGATGAGGTGATGCATCTCGAGCTGCCGACGGCGAGCCCGCTCGTCTACCGCCTCAATGCCGACGGCTCGGTCGCCGAGAAGCGCGCGCTTGCCGCCTAGGCCGCGCCGGTGGTTCTCGCCGCTGAAAGCGCGGAGCCCAGCGCCGCGGCGAAATCCTCTCGCTCTTCGTCGGTCAGGAAGCTGGCAAACACGAGCCGGCTGCCGTGCGAGGCAATCGAAAGTTCGCTCGACCGCCCCAGGCGCGGCTGAAGCGTGAGCCGCACCCAATACGGATTGAAGCTCCAGGACTCCGCCTTGCCCGACGGGGCCACGCGCGTCACGGTCAGCGAGTCGTCGGTGAGATCGACCGTCTCGTAGAGGCGGAGCGCGCGGAAATTGAGCTTGAAGGCAATGTAGATGAGGGCGACGTCAAGCCCCATGAAGCCAATCACCGGCCAGGCGCCGAGCAGGTAGAAGAGCAGCCCCGTGCCGAAGCTCACGATGCAGACCGCCGCCATCAGCACCATGAAGCCCTTAGGCCCCAAGGACTGGTGCGGCGTGAGCACAGCTCTGAAGCGCGAGGATCCCTGAGGCTCTTGTCCGGTTGGGCTGGCCTCTGTCATAGCACTCAACAGCTAATCCCCTGATGGGCGGGAGGCAAGGCCCGTGGCGGTCCAAGCGAAGCAAGGCAAAAAGGAGCGCGCGAAGGCCAAGCGAGCGCCCGGATCTCGGCTGACGCCGGCAGAGATCGACGAGATTTTTTGCCGCTTCGAGAAAGTTGATCCGCATCCCAAGACCGAGCTTCACTACAAGGACCCTTTCACCCTGCTCGTCGCCGTGGTGCTCTCGGCTCAGGCAACCGACTCGTCCGTCAACCGCGCCACGCCCGATCTGTTTCGCATCGCCGACACGCCCGAGAAGCTCGCCAAGCTCGGCGAGGCGGGGCTCGAGGCCAAGATCAAGACCATCGGGCTCTATCGCAGCAAGGCTAGGAACCTGATTGCGCTGTCCAAGAAGCTCGTCGAGGAGCATGGCGGCAAAGTGCCCGAGACGCGTGAGGTGTTGATGACGCTTCCCGGCGTCGGGCGAAAGACCGCCAACGTCGTCCTCAACACCGCCTTCGGCCAGAGCACGATCGGCATCGACACCCATGCCTTCAGGGTCGCCAACCGCACGGGTCTTGCGCCCGGCAAAACGCCGCTAGAGGTCGAGCTCAAGCTCGAGAGGATCGTGCCGGAGCGCTACAAGCATAACGCCCATCATTGGCTGATCCTGCATGGCCGCTATGTGTGCAAGGCGAGGCGGCCAGAATGCTGGCGGTGCATCATCGAGGACATCTGCCTGTTCAAACGTAAGACGGTTGTAAATTCGTTAATTAACTCAGATAGATAACCTTTTCTGTCCAACGGTTGTCCAACATTTCCAGTGGCGTCGCGTTGAACCGGGTTGAGCGAGAACCTGCACAGCCGCCTTGAACGCATCAAGGTCAAGCACTGCGCGATCCCGAAGCTGCGATTGCCTGATGCGAGCTGGGTAGAGCCCAAGCTAATCGCTCGCGTGCGATCTCTTGTTGGGGCAACGTACCTGAGGCACGCGTCAGTGAAAGCCTTCAAATAGGTTCTTGACTACCACCAGCGACCTCTACCGTAAAAACCACCGCCAAACAGAAGCAACACCAGTATCAGAATGATTAGAAGTGTTGTGTTGTCCATTGCTGACTTCCCTGCTCATCCACTGGGGCGTAAATGAAAGGAGGCTTGATCGGCTAAGCCTCCTTTCGAACCATGCTACGGCGTCGCTGTAAGGGCGGGGGTGAATGTCGACGCGACGCCGCTGACCTTATAACCACGCAAAGAACGTTTGGTTCGCTGGGAACTTGGTGCGGTTTGGTACAAACACGCCGCTGGCTCTCTACTTCTGAAAATTGTTTATTTATAACCATGCCTGGTTCGGCTAAGCCGTCCAGACTGTTCGTCCCCACTTAGCCTCGCGCATGAGCTTGCCGCGGGGCTTTCTTTATTGGT
>DATAFR010000030.1:0-2507 GCA_036257375.1 Methyloceanibacter sp. | reverse complement strand
TTTTGTCGCCATGTCGCTCAAGACCTTCGTGCCGATCGCCTTAATCGTGGTCTGCGCGACGCTCGTGTTCTTCGTGCGGCCGCGCTATGTCGAGGGAAGGATCGGTCTCGGCATCACAGCCCTGCTCACGCTGGTCGCGCTCCAGCTCACCTCGAGCGCGTCGCTCACCGACGTCGACTACCTCATGATGCTCGATAAGATCTATTTGCTCGCGTACGTGTTCATCATCGTCGCGCTTGCACGGGTGGTCGGGACGTCATGGCGCGGCGGCGATCCTGAGGCCGAGACGAGAACCTCGCGCGCGGACCGCGTTTGGGCCGGCCTGTTCCTGTTGGGCTTCGTTGCGGCCACCCTGGCTGTGGCCGGGTCGACGCTCGCGGTCTCCAGGCTGAGCGAGCCCCTCTCCCCTCGTGGGAGAGGGTGGCGAGCCGCGTTGAGCGGCGCGCGTGCTCTCCCACAAGGGGAGAGCGGAAACGGACACGCTGGAGAGAATATTGCCGGATGATCGCGACGCGGCGGCGCCTAACCGGCGGCGAAGTGGATGGCGAGCCAGACCGGGCGCAAGCAGGTGTCAGGTGTCAAGTGTCAGGTGTCAGGCTCGCCCCAACATCTGACACCCGAAAACTGACACCTGGTGAGACGATCCGCTCGATGCGCAAGCCCGGACGCCGATGAAGCGTCTCCGCGAGCTCCCCGGCAAGCGGCTGCGCGGGAAGGCCGCGCTTGAGGCTTCCGGCCTTCACCTCCACCGCCTAGGGCACCTCGATGCGCTCGGTGGTGATGTCGAACTCGCGCCCGTCCTTGAGCGCGGCCTCATCGAGCGGGTCGGACCCGAGGGGCACGAGATAGAGCCTCGCGGTCCCCGAGAGCGCATGCGTTCCCGGATCCGCGGCGAACTCGAAGTCGAGCCGGCCAATCCCCGCCGCAGGGTGCTCGGCGGTGGGCAAGGTAAAGTCCAAGGTGGTTGCGCGCGCCTTGACGGCGCCGTCCTCGCCGCGAAGGCAACGCCACGTCCCGCGGCCGTCGGTGAAGGGCGCAAATCCTGCCTCGCCGCCCTCTCCGGAATCGGTGAACAGGGCGAGCCCCGAACGATCGAGCGAAATGATGCTGCGGCTGATGACGCTTTCGACGCCGACGCCCTTGGCGACGTTCTTGGTGAGGTAGGTGCCGACAAGACGCCGGCAGGCGCCGCGCTTGCCGTGGCCGTGCCTGAGCGGCGTCACTTGATGCAACTTTTCGATCCAGGCGCCATCCTGCTTGATCCAGATGCCGCTGACGAAAGCGTGCGGTGGAAGCCGGCGCCCCCTGAAGCTCCCGCTCAGCTTAGCGTTGAAGCTGCGCCAGGCGGTTTCGGTCCCGAGCAGCGTAACGGACACGTCTCCGACGATGGTCTGTCCATAGTGCAAATCGGGAAGCGAGGCCGTGTGATCGGCCACCGATTGCGGGCCGTCGTAATAGGGCGTGACCGCGATATGGTCCGGCGTCATCAGCTGCTTGATAGCGCTGATGTCGTCTTTCTCGAAAGCCGCATCGAGCGCGGCGGCGGCCTTGTTGATCGCCTCGATCTCTTCGGCATCGCCGGCCCGCGCCGCGAAGGCGCCGAGAGCGGAAAAGATGAGCAATGAAAGGATGGCGACTCTTTGCATGCTGAACTCCTCTGGCCTCAACCATCAGACCAGCATGCCTCGCGCCTGACAACGCCGAACTCTGTCTGTTCGTTAAGAGCGCCGAAACCGCGCGGGCGCCTATGCGGAAAAGCGGTTCATCCGCTTCCAGCGCATGCACTGGAGGCCATTGCGTTTGACGCGTTCGTCGAACCGACTGGCTAGCGACTCGCGGCCTTGCGGCGATTGACTTCGGTCTGGCTGACCTCGCCCGCGTGGACCAGGGCATTGACGCAAGCCTTGGACAGGTTGTGCCCCGCCTTGTCCATGCACACGCGCAGCGCCGCGCTCTCGATTCCGTAATCGCCGCAATATTTGTGATAGTCCGCGCCACACGCCTTCCGAACGGCTTTGCTATAGGAATCCGCATTCGCCGCCCCGGCGAAGCAAAGCGCCAGCGTCGAGAACGCCAAGACGCAAGCGCCAAGTGACCTCGCAGGTCCAATCCGCATGGAAGCCTCCTCCCCGGTTTGATTCACGGGATGAAGCTTAAGCCGAAATGCCCGCGTTCGTTGCGGCTCTGCGCGGCGTCATCCCAAAAAACTGTGCATATTGTCTTTCGGCCACAGCCGAAGCTTCACCCGGTCTGCGAGCGAGCGCCTCGCGCGCTCGAACAGACCACGGAACAGCACCCGCATCGGCGTGCAATTCGGCGGGGATCACTTCCGCCGCCGCCCAAGACGCAAAGCAGCGAGTCCATAACCACTCGCTATTGGGAAAACGCGCGCGGTCCGTCCACCTTACGCTTGTTCGAACGGCACTCCTGGCCAAGCCTCTCGGACGTCGGATCAACCGGCCAGATCTTTAAGGAGAACCCTGATGAAGAAGCTCGTTATCGCCGTT
>DATAFR010000029.1:0-3657 GCA_036257375.1 Methyloceanibacter sp. | reverse complement strand
CGACTCGCCGCGACCGAAAGCTGCGGCGTAGAGCCGTTCGGCTTCGCCGCGCGCCACCGCCGCGATCGGATTGTAGAGCAGCACAAAGGCAAGCCCGAGCAAGAAGGCCACGATCATTGCGGGCAACATGAATTGCCACACCGAAATGCCGGCGGCGCGGAGCACGACGAGTTCGGAGGAACGGCTCAGCATCAGGAAGATGCCGATGGTGCCGATCAGAACGGCGAAGGGGAGAACGAGTTCGGAGAAGGACGGCAAACGCAGCAGCGTCATCCAGGCGAGGAGCGCGCCCGGGACATCGCCGGAATAGTTACCGGCGCGACGAAGCATCTCGATGAAGTCGACGAAGAAAATCAGCACGCAACAGATCAGGAACATCGCCAGCATGGCAATGAAGAAGCGCAGCGAAAAATAGCGCGCAAGTGTTCCCGTTGCACTGATGCCTGGCATCTGCGCTCTCACGTCACGTGCATCCCTCTACCGGCCCAAAATTTTATCTTTGTTGGCTGGAACTTAGCCTTGAAGCTCAGCTTGGACCGCAGCTCTGGAGCCATTTTAGCGTGGGCCGCCCAGGCCGCAACGATAATCGCCCCCAGCGGAAGGCCGTAAACAAGCAGAATTGCCCAGGGTGACAGGGCCACCATGTTGCCCAGGGTGATACCCGCCACGCGCAATCCGACCGCGATACCGCAGGCCGCCAGAATCTGCCCCCAGCGGTTCTGTCGGGTGGTACGGGCATGGCCGAGACAGGCAATGGCGATAAAGGCGAAGACGAGAGGATAGAGCGGCGTCGCGAGGCGATCATGTAATTCCGCCCGGAGTTGAGGGTAATTCCGCCGTATTTCCGGCTTCGTCATGTCGGGGCGGAAAAGGTCGCTCATATAAGCCTCGCGCGGCCGCATTCCTTTTCCAGCGCTATCCTTTGGACTAAACTCGGTTAAATCGAGCATATTCTGATCAAAAGCAACAATTTGAACTTCTTTTTCATCGCCTTCATTGTCGTATCGCTGGACGTAACCTTCGAGCATGACCAGGTAGGACCCCTCGTCGTTGTCGATGATTCGACCGCGTTCGGCGAGGTAGCTCATCACCTGCTTGCGATCGCGCTCGTCGTGGACAAGGAGGCCGAGCAGGTCGCCTGTGGGGCTGCGATCGCGAATGTGGAAGGTAAGACCCCCTTCGGGGCTAGAAAAACGGCCGGGCTGAAGTACTTGCGAGATCAGATCGGCCCTGACATGGGTGATGAAACTGCGTAATTCCCGCATGCTAGCCGGTGTCACGTAGAGATTGGCTATCAGCACGCCCAGGGACACGATCGCGGCAAGCGCGACGATTGGAGCGCCAATTCGCCAGATGGGCGCACCAGAGGCCGTCATCACGATCAGCTCGCTGTCGCCGTTCATCCGGTCGAGTGTGTAGAGCGCTGCCATCAGCATTGCGTTCGGGGCGATCAGCGCTATCAGGCTCGGCAGGCTGAGCAGCGTCATTTGTAGGAAGAGCAGAATCCCTTGCCCCTGCGAAGTAATTAAATTCAATTCTTTCAAAGTTGTAGCGAGCCAGACGACGAGCGTCAGGGTCAAAAGGATGATGAGCAGGGCATTGGCTGCCTGCCGAAACAAATAGCGGCTGAAGATCGTCATTGGCGCTTTGAAGTCCCCGACCTGACACCTTGGCGAAGCCGCTCGAAAGCCCCGCCAACCCCCTGGTGCTAAACGCGATTCTCACCAGCCTAACATGGCGTAATTTCGGCCTTTTTGGAATGGCTTGCTTTCATCTGAGACTGGTTTTACCTAGAGCCGCTGTTATTTCCCGCCGCTGTTGCAAGACTGCATCAGTCAGCGCTTCCGGCGCGACGCCGGGACGCGGCGATTGTCTGACGCCGAAAGGCGAGGGCGCGAGGATTTGTTGGTGAGCGAGCAAGCCAGTTTATCCTTCGCGAGCAGAACCGCGCCGGCCGATGGCGTGGTCGTCATCTTCGCCGAAGAGGGACGCAAGCTCAGTCCGGCCGCGCAAGATCTCGACAAGAAGTCGAAAGGCCTTCTGTCCAAAGCCGCAAACATCACCGGCTTCAAGGGCAAGAAGGAACAGATCGTCGATCTTCTCGCGCCGCAAGGTTTGAAGTTCGCGAAGATCATTCTCGTCGGCTTGGGCAAAACGAGCGCCTATAGCGGCGAGGACTGGCTCAATCTCGGCGGCACCGTGCGCGGGCTTCTCAGCGGCAGGGAAGCGCCGACCGCGCATATTTTCGTCGAGACGGCCGAGGGCCATGTCGAGCCTCGCGACATCGCGAGCTTTGCGCTCGGCGCCGAGCTCCGCGGTTACAATTTCAGAAAATACAAAACCAAAGCGCGCGAGAAGCGCGGCGAGGGCGCTGAAACAAACGAGCGGACACTGAAGAAGATCATCATCCACGCCGCCGATCCGAAAGCGGCGGCACGCGCGTTTCAGCCTGCGAACGCTATCGCGAACGGCGTCGCGCTCGCGCGCGATCTCGTCAACGAACCAGCGAATGTGCTTGGCCCCGCCGAATTCGCCAGCCGGGCCAAGGCGCTCACCAAGCTTGGCGTTCGCGTGGAAGTGGTTGGGCCGAGCGCTTTGCGCAAGCTCGGCATGAACGCGCTTCTCGCGGTCGGGCAGGGAAGCGCGCGGCCGAGCCACATGGTCGTCATGCAATGGAAGGGCGCGGGCGCCAAGGGCGGCGAACCGGTCGCCATCGTCGGCAAAGGCGTGACCTTCGACACCGGCGGCATCTCGCTCAAGCCCGCCGCCGGAATGGAGGAGATGAAAGGCGACATGGCGGGTGCCGCTTGCGTCGTCGGGCTCATGCAGGAGCTTGCCGCGCGCAAGGCGAAGGTTAACGCCGTCGGCGTCATCGGTCTCGTCGAGAACATGCCGAGCGGAACCGCGCAGCGTCCGGGCGACGTGGTCACCGCCATGTCGGGGCAGACGATCGAGGTGCTCAATACCGATGCCGAGGGCCGCATGGTGCTCGCCGACTGCCTGTGGTACGTGCAGAACCGCTTCAAGCCGAAGGCCGTGATCAATCTCGCGACGCTCACCGGCGCGGTCATGGTCGCGCTCGGCAAGGAACATGCGGGCCTCTTCAGCAACAACGACGAGCTGTCGGCCCGGCTGATCGAAGCGGGCGACGCGACGGGCGAGAAATTGTGGCGCCTGCCGCTCGGTCCGAAATACGACAAGATGATCGACTCGAAAGTTGCCGACATGAAGAACACGGGCGGCAAGTGGGGCGGCTCGATCTCAGCCGCGCAGTTCCTCCAGCGCTTCATCAGGGACGGAACGCCGTGGGCGCATCTCGACATCGCCGGCACGGCGATGTCGTCGGTCGATAGCGAGATCAATCGAAGCTGGGGGTCGGGATTTGGCGTGAGGCTGCTCGACCGGCTGATTTCCGATCACTACGAGCGGCACTAAGGACCGGGGATGCGTTCGCGACCCATCGCGATCGGGTCATCAGGTAATTTTCCATAATATACCTTATGCGAATCCCGGAGGTGGAGCAGCCACATGGCATTCCGCTATCCAATTGAGGAAAAAAAGAAATTTGGCCATCGGCCGTGCGAACGCCGTGGCTGAGGCTCCCGCACGACGCTACGCGCTCGATGACCTGCTCGCGGTGATGGCGCGGCTGCGCGA
>DATAFR010000028.1:0-3376 GCA_036257375.1 Methyloceanibacter sp. | reverse complement strand
CTCTGCCGCGAGACAGGCGGCAAGCGCGGCGGCATCCTCAATGGCGAGACCCGCGCCTTGCGCGAGATACGGCAACACCGGATGGGCGGCGTCGCCAAGGAGCGTGACGGGACCCGCCGTCCAGCTCTTGAGGCCGGCGAGACGATAGAGCGACCAGCCGCGCCAAGCTTCAGCCTGTTCGAGCAGGGACCGCGCATCTTTTGACCAGCGCGCGAAGCTTGCGAGCACATCCGCTTTGCTGCCCGGCTCGTTCCAACCCTGCCGGGCCGCGCTGCTTGCGGTGACACCGCCGGTGACGGCGACGACGTTGAGATCGGCGCCGCCGCCGACCGGATAGTGAACGAGATGCGCACGCGGCCCGAGCCAAAGACCGACCACGGGCTCAGCGAAGGGATCGGGGAGACGCGCGCGCGCGGTGGCACGCGGCAGTTGTGCGCGCCATGCCGTGGCTCCGGCAAAACGCAAGGTTGCCGCCGGACTGATGATGGCGCGCACTGCCGACCACAATCCGTCGGCGCCGATCAGACACGCGCCCATGACCTCGCTGCCGTCTCGGCCGCGCGCAAGAACGCCATCGCCCGCTTGCGCGTCGATCGCGGCAAGCTCGAAACCTGATCTGAGCGTGAGGGAACCAAGACCGGCGAGGGCCGCGCGCAAGCCGGCGTGAAGATCGGCGCGGCGAAGCGTGAGATAAGGCGCGCCGTAGCGCTCGACCGCCGCGCTCCCGAGCGGAAGCGCGCTGAGCTTGCGGCCCGATACGCCGTCATGGATGACGATCGCCTCAGGTCTGAAGGCGCAAGACTCGATTGCGTCGAGAAGTCCGAGCGCGCCAAGGGCCCGCGTGGCGTTGGGACCGAGCTGAATGCCGGCGCCGGTCTCCTCGGCAAATTGGGAGCGCTCGAGGATTTCGCAAGTGAGTCCCCGGCGCCCGAGCGCGATGGCCGCAGCCAACCCGCCAATGCCGCCGCCGGCAATGAGCGCCTGCTTCGGCATGGGAGGGCTGGTCTTACGCCGCCGGCGCCCCCGGCGGGGCGGTCGCCGCGAAAACGCAAGTCGGTGGATCGCTCTCGTTTGCCTTGAGCGCTCGGTCGTGCTCGAACACGGTCGAGCAGTAGGGGCACACGATCTCGGTCACGTCGCCCATGTCGAGATAGATATGCGGATGATCGAAGGGTGGCGTGGCCCCCATGCATTGAAACTCCTTGACGCCGATCCTGATCCGATCGACGCCCTTATCGTTCACGAAATGAGGCACGAGAGTTTGCGCCATGGATGCTGCTCTTCTGTATCTCAGCCGGTGCCGAGCATAGTGACCCCGAAGGCAAAGCGGTAGGCCAAGAATGCAGAGCTTCGAGTCCGATGGCGTGAGAATCGCCTATGTGGATGAGGGCAAGGGCGACCCGATCCTTCTCGTTCACGGCTTTGCCTCCAATGTCGCAACGAATTGGCGCGACGCGCATTGGCTGTCCGCGCTCGCGGCGGCGTCGCGCCGCGCCGTCGCCTACGACAATCGCGGGCCTGGGCAAAGCGAGAAGCTCTACGACCCGAGCCGTTACGGCGCGCCGATAATGGCAGAGGACGCCCTGAGGCTGCTCGACCATCTCAGAATCTACCGCGCTGACGTGATGGGCTATTCCATGGGCGCGCGTATCGCCGTGTTTCTCGCTCTTGCGCATCCTGAGCGCGTACGCAGCCTGATCCTGGCGGGCAGCGGCATCAATCTGGTGCGCGGCTTGGTGGGAACCGGTCCGATCGCGCGCGCGCTCGAAGCGCCGCGCATCGAGGACGTGACCAACGACACGGCGCGCAGCTTCAGAGCCTTTGCCGAGAAGATGGGGAGCGATCTCAAGGCGCTCGCCGCCTGTATGCGTGGGCCGCGGGAGAAGATTGGCCCCGAAGACCTCGCCCGCATCGCCGTGCCGACCCTCATTGCAACCGGGAGCGAAGACGTGATCGCAGGCTCGGGAAAGGAACTGAAGGACTTGATCCCTGGCGCCCAACTCCTTGATATCGAAGGACGAGATCATATGAAGGCGGTTGGAGACCCCCGCTTCAAGCAAGGCGTGCTCGACTTTTTAACCGGGCGGGCTTAGTTGAGTACGCGTTCGGTGTTTTCGATCGGCCCCGGTTCCAAACGGGGCGGTGAGGTTCCCATGTCAAAGCCTATGGCTGCCAAAGAGCAGCACATCAAGAGTTACGATCCGATCTGGAGCCAGGTGCGGCGCCAGGCCGAGGAAATCAGCGCGGCCGAACCCGCTCTCGGCGGATTCATCTATGCGACAGTGCAGGACCATGACCGGCTCGAGGATGCCGTCTGCCACCGGCTTGCGCGGCGGCTCCAGCACTCGACCCTCGATACCGGCCTCTTGCACAAATTATTCAACGAGGTGATCGCGGCCGATCCGTCGCTCGGCGATGCCTTTCGCGCAGACTTGATGGCCGTCGCCAAGCGCGACCCGGCGTGCAGCCGCGTGATCGAGCCGTTGCTCTATTTCAAGGGCTTCCACGCGCTTGAGACCTATCGCATCGCGCATTCGCTGTGGAAGGCGGGGCGCAAGGACTTCGCCCTCTATCTGCAGAGCCTCACCTCGCGTTTCCTTCAGGTCGACATCCATCCGGCCGCGGTCATCGGCAGGGGCATCATGTTCGACCACGCCACGGGCATCGTCATCGGCGAGACGGCGGTGATCGGCGACAATTGCTCGCTGCTCCACGGCACGACCCTCGGCGGCACCGGGAACGAGAAAGGCGACCGCCATCCCAAGATCGGACGCGGCGTCATGATCGGCGCCGGCGCCAAGATCCTCGGCAATATCAAAGTCGGCGACTGCGCCCGAATTGCCGCCGGCAGCGTCGTGCTGAACGACGTCGCATCGCGGCGGACCGTGGCAGGGGTGCCGGCACGCGAAATCGGCTTCGCCGGATGCGAGGAACCTGCGCTTGCCATGGATCAGATGGTCTCTGGCGATGACGAATCGAGCCCGGCTTAAGCGCGCGCGGCAAGTGAAACGAGCTTGGGGAGCGAGCGGTGACGCGGGACGAAATCCTTAAGCTCGAACATTATTTCAAGAAGGTGTTCCGGCTGCCTGCCATCCAGGTACGGCAACGCCCGCGCAAGGACGACTCCGCCGAGGTCTTTGTCGATGAGGAGTTCATCGGCGTGATCTTCCGCGACGACGACGAGGGCGAGATCGCCTATCAGTTCCAGATGGCGATCCTCGATTACGACCTCAAAGAGTAGCGCCGCAGGCTTCCCCTAAAGCGGAAAAAAGAAGAGCCGGCCTCTTGGACGAGGCCGGCTCGAGTAAAGGCCCGGTTGGGTCGGGGATGGGTGGGGGATGGTCACCGGGCCTTATCTGATGTCGCCATGGATTTG
>DATAFR010000027.1:0-9925 GCA_036257375.1 Methyloceanibacter sp. | reverse complement strand
CGCGGAAACCCATCGCAATTTCCGTCGTTGTAGCGGCTCGGAATTGCGAGTATGCCGGCGCGCACGCAGAACCAAGCGGCCGAAATCCACGAGCAAGCTCCTGTCTTGCTTGCGGTATTGTGACAAAAAGCTGTTGCCCCGCTAGTGCACGGCAGCCACACATGGAACAATAATCCCGGAGGGTGCCAAGCGCGTGGCGAGCGTTGGCGCGACAATCTAGGAACCGGCCCCAGCTTCATAATCGCCCGCCCTGTACCGGATGACCGTCCCTGGCACGAATTCTTCGAAGGTGAAAGCCATGTGAGGGTGGGATTTTTTTTGGGGGACGATGCTTAAAAAGGACAAGCGTCGCCTTTTTGAGACGTCATCCTGAGGCAAGTTCCGCGCACGGAGATCGAAATCTCTGATCCAAGCACGTCGCGCCGCGAGGCGTAGGTTGAAGGCCGTCCCCCCTTACAAGACACTTTAACGGGAGGACGGCCTCCCGGGAGGAAAGTTCCCGACCCCTCTTTGGGGGGTCTGCCGATGATAGGCGGGAATGAGGCGAAAGGCCGCGCGCCGAGTGGCTAAATTGCCACAGCGCGTGAAAAAGCGCGCAGCACATATTGCAGCGATGGGCCTTACTGCTGTCTAGCTAGGTGCATGGGGGCAAAAGAAATCAACCTAGAACGACATGATCCGCGAGATGATCACGAAGCACGTGGCGTCTTCGAGGTCTCGGGTTCGATCAAGTGGTTTGATCCCTCAAAAGGCTATGGATTCATCGTTCCAGACAGAGACCTACCTGACATTCTCCTACATGTGACCTGCCTGCGCCGCGGCGGCTTCCAGACCGCCTACGAGGGTGCGCGCGTCGTCTGCGAAGCTGTCGACCAAGCAAAAGGTCTGCACGCCGTTCGCATCCTCGTCATGGACGAATCCACAGCGATCCATCCATCACAATTGCCGCAGCGTACCCATGTCGTGGTCACCCCCGAGAGCAACTGGGAGCGAGCCAGAGTGAAGTGGTTCAATCGGGTGCGGGGATTTGGCTTTCTCACCCGCGGCGATGAAACGCCCGATATTTTCGTGCACATGGAAACTCTGCGGCGATGCGGCTTTACCGAGTTGAGGCCCGACCAGATGGTGCTCGTGCGTTACGGCAAGGGTCCGAACGGACTCATGGCAGCTGACATCAAGCCGGACAAAAATTCAGGACAATCGCTTTCTGACACTCATTAATGTCGAAATGTCCGTTTTGGGTCAAAAGCAGGCGCTGAGGCACAGGATCACGCTGTCCGCTTTACGTTTGATTGTGTTGATAAACGTTTTGAGTCCCAAAAGTGAGCAATAATGATTCAAGAAGGGAGTCTAGCGCGCAATATCGATTCAAAAAGCGCGACATCTGGATTCGATTCTTGCGTGGACACTGCCCGTTGCCGACTAAATCAACACAATCCGTTTCACAGCAGACACGCCTACCAACCTCTCCTGTTACCCAAAATGTTACCCACGATGGTACACGCGCCGTCGTGTCGCCCTCACACTTTGCGCTCAAGGTTTTGATTTTGAAATGAAAAGACTGGTGCCCAGGGGCGGGATCGAACCACCGACACGCGGATTTTCAGTCCGCTGCTCTACCAACTGAGCTACCTGGGCCTATTGGGCAATTTAGTGAGGCGCGCGCGCTCCCGCCAGACGGGAGGCCGGCCAAGAAACGGCAAGGCCTTGGCTTATAGAAAATCACCTAACCCCTGTCGAGACCAGGATTAGGCCCTCTCGCCACTTGTCTTCTTCCGCCTTCCGCCGCCTTCGCCCAGACCCTTGGCGCGCAGCGCACCGGGAGGCGCTCAAGCAAATCGCCGGCGAGGTCGCTCCGGGTGAAACCGCCCGTGTCTTCTCTTGCGGATCGAGACTCGATTATGCGCAGCTTGATCGCCTTGTGGCCGTGAGAAGCAGCGAATCGCCCGATTATGTCGTCATGACGCGGCGCGGCCCCCAAACGCTTCGAAAGGATGCCCGTGGTCGGCGAGGTAGCGCGCGAGGGCGTCGTGGTGGCAAGGATCCACGCGGCGCCGAAATGAGTCCCGTCGCCGGAAGCGGGCTAGCGGTCGTCGTCTTCCTCGCCCTCGTTGCTCGCCGCCGGGGCGCCGGGCACCCGGTAGCGGCCCTCGAGCCAGCGGCCGAGATCGACATCGGCGCAACGTCTCGAGCAGAACGGCCGGAACTCCTCGGAGCGCGGCTTGCCGCAGATCGGACACTTCGCCTTCTTCATTTGCGCACGCTTGGGTGCCTTCCCCGGCAAAGACTGCGACCTTTGCCGCGCGCTCACTCTGTCTCCACCTCGGCTTTCGACAGCCAGAGATGACTCACCGGAAAGCCCTCGCCCTGCAGTAGGCTCACCACCTCGGTGAGCGGCAAGCCGACGACATTGGTGTAGGAGCCGACGAGCTTCACCACGAAAGACCCAGCGATGCCTTGGATGGCATAGCCGCCCGCCTTTCCCTTCCACTCTCCGCTCGCCAGATAATTGCCGATCTCCTCGTTGGAGAGATTGCGGAAGCGGACGCGCGTCTCGACGACGCGCTCGCGCCATTTGTCGTCGGGCGTCAGCAGGCAGATCGCCGTATGCACGCGGTGCGCCCGGCCGCGCAAGAGACGAAGTGCATCGCCAGCCTCATGCTCGAGTTCGGCCTTGCCGAGCACGCGCCGGCCGACCGCGACCACCGTATCGGCGGCAAGCACGAAGGACTTGGCATATTCCTTGTCGCCCCGAATCAGCTTGCGCGCCGCTTCGCATTTGGCGCGCGCCAGCCGCCGCACGATATGCCGCGGCACCTCGCCCTTGGCGACGCTTTCATCGATGGTGGCGGGGCGAAGTGCGTCGGGCGTGATGCCGGCCTGCTCCAGCAGCGCCAGGCGGCGCGGCGACGCCGACGCCAGCACGAGTTTCGGTCTGAACGCGCTCGGCTGGACGCGGGTCGCCCGTGCGGCGCGCGACGGGGGCGGGGCCTTGGCCTTTTGCGGCTCTGGCCTCGCCTGCTCCGGCTTGGCGGGATTGGCCCGCTTCAGCCCGAGCTTGCTACTTAAACCGGTAAGTGATCCGACCTTTAGTGAGATCATAGGGGGTCATCTCGACCAGAACCTTGTCGCCCGCAAGCACCCTAATGCGGTTCTTGCGCATTCGTCCCGCCGTATGGGCGATGATCTCGTGTTCGTTCTCGAGCTTCACCCTGAAGGTGGCGTTCGGGAGCAGCTCGGTGACTACCCCCGGAAATTCAAGCATCTCTTCTTTCGCCATAAGGCTCCTACCGCATCGAAGTTCGGCGGAGAATGGTCGGGGAGCGCAGCAAAATCAAGGCCGGATTCCAGGACTGCTCTCCGGTCCGTCCAAACACCCACCTCGCCGGCCCGGCAACAGGGGGGCAAAATGCGCGTTTAGACAAACAAGAGTGGATACAATTGTTGCAGTGGTCCTGAAGGATGGGAGGACGAGCCATGATGAACTTCCTCGGCTGTAGCGCGCAGGGCATGGCGGTGGCCAGTGGCGTAACCACACTCGCCCTGCTCGAGCATCTAGTTGAACGCAAACTCCTAACTCGGGCCGATGTGCGCGCCATTCTCGGGAGCGGCATCCAGTGCCTCGAGCCGCGCATCAATGTCCGCACCATCGCTGAGGCGGTGCACCTGATGCGCGACCAAATGTTGCCGCTGTTCGCCGAACAGCCCGAGAGGAAAGCCCAGCACTAAGTCGATGTGGCTGGGAAAGCTGGGCCATGCAAGGCCTAAGGGCCTGCTTGCCGCTTTGTGAGTCTTCCTGTCCCGTGCTACGATTTGCGCCTTCTAGGCGAGCACGGGGCTTGAAACGGGGGAGCGATATGACGGCCAAGTCGCCAAAGGACTTTCTCAGCGCACATGAACTGATCGGCTTCAAACGGAGCGGCAAGAGCGGGGACCAAGTGCCACGCCGCGCCAGCAGCGCCAAGGTCACCGTAGTGGAGCCCTCTCCGCGCAAGCATCAGGCCGAAGACGCCCGCCCGGCAGTCACTTCTGCCAAGGCAGTCTCTTAAAAGGGCAGGTTGTCCGGCTAAGTCGGCTTCGAGTCACAAGATGTAGCCGAGCCATGCAAGCTCTCGATCGCGAAGCCCATGGCCCTGATATGGATTTGTTCGCCTTCCACCCGAATGGAACGAGGGCTCAGGCGGTCGCGAGCCGCGTTCGCGCCGGCCTTGCCGACAGCCTCGCCGTGTCGCTCCGCGCCCTCGGCGAGGAGCGGGCACTGGCCGGCGAGGATTTGGTCGCGCGTCTGCGGTCCGGTCCGATTGCGCCACGCGTATTCGGGGGCTATACCGAGCTCGTCGAGGCGATCTTCGCCGATAACATCGACACGGCCCATATCATCGCGGAGGAGCTTTGCGCAGCCGATTTCGGCCGCGTGGGGCCGTTGCGCATCGTTACCTTGACCGAACGGCACCTCGGCAGAGACCAGCCGGCCCGCTATCGCCGCCTGATCGATGACGATGAGCAGCTTGCTCTCGAGATCGAGGCACTTGGTCCGGACGAGTTCGCCGCGGCCTCGCGGCGCGTTGAACAGGCGATCGGTTTGCTCGATGCCGGCGCGCCCGACATCGCCGAGGAGCTGCGGGCTTTGGTGCACGAGATCGTCTTGGTCGACAAAGACGGCGACCGATATTTCGGCGCCTCGAGTTTCCAGCTCTGGGGTGCTTTGTTCCTAAAGCTGAACGCGACGGCCAGTCGCGTGGAGATCGCCGAGCAGCTTGCACATGAATGCGCGCATGCACTTCTGTTCGGCTTAGGCATGGGCGAACCGCTCGTCGACAATGAACCAGAAGAGCTTTACCCCTCTCCGCTGCGGAGTGACCCGCGCCCAATGGACGGTGTCGTGCACGCCACCTACGTTATTGCCCGCATGCATTACACGCTCGCCCGCCTCGTCCAATCCGGCCTATTGACGGAAGAAGAGACACACGAGGCCCGCCAGCGCATCGCCCGCAACGCTTTGGGTTACAACGAGGGCGCTGCCGTGATCGATGGCGATGCACGATGGACCGAAGCAGGAAAAGCCGCGCTCTCCTCGGCCAAGGCCTATATGACGAGCGCCGCGGCGCATTAATGTATCAAAGCACGACTTCGCCGCGATTCGCGTCCCTATCGTAAGTGACGCGCGTGCCGAACTTCAGCGATTTGGCCTGAACCTCGGCGATGATCCGTTCTCCCAACGCGGGGCACGCAAGCTGCGGCCGTCCACGCCGGTCACGGCCGCCATCGAACTGCAAGTCGACCGGAACAAGCTGAATGCTCCTGAGCTTACCATCGGCAAACGAGACCAGTCCGACCACGCCCTCGAAGGTCCGGCGATCTTCCAAGAGCCGCGTAATGACATCAGGCCGGCGCGCTCGAAGGTCCTGTAGGGAGGCGTCGGCTGGGAGACCCCTCTGCTCATAAATGTCCGCCGGGAGCCGTTCGATGCATTCGGTCTCATAAACGAAATCCCCCAGCGAGTAGAGGATCGGCTTGCCGCCATAGAGCTCGATGCCGCGCACCTGGTGAGGTCCATGAACGAAGACGACGCTGGCACCGCGCTCGATGGTTTGATGGGCAAAATTCGAAAGCCATTTGCCCTGCCGATGCGCATGGACCGACACCACCACGATGCCGGCTTTCGATGCGGCTTCGGAGATGGACTGGAGATTGGCACTTGCCTCCCTGAGCGCAACCTCGCGGCCCCAGGAGACAGTGAGCTGCATGCCTGCGAAGCGTCCGAGGCTCGGCGCCCGCAAGAGCCGCCGGCAGCGTTCCCAGACGCGATGCACAGCCTTGAGCGGCAGAAAGGTCACGGATCGCTCGGCGCCGATGGTCAGAGGATTGACGCCCGGACGGCCATGCAGATCGGGCCGGGAGGCTGACGCCTTGCCATAGTTCACGTAATCGGCGGCCATCGCCACCAACGCCACGCTGCCGCCGCCGCATTGGAAATATCGCGGCGCCCGGGCATGCTGGAGGTCTTGTCCGATCCAGCGACCAACAGGCCCGCGCGTTCGGCATGCTCCAGCGTCTCCACAATGCCGGAGCTGCCATAGTCGAAGGAATGATTATTGGCATGCGCCAGCATGTCGAAGCCGGCCCATTTCAGCTCGGCGGCGATCTGCGGAGGTGACGCCATGTAGGTTCCGCCGGAGTCGGCCTGGGCATGACCTTTGAACTCGTGGATGACGGTCTCCAGATTGGCAATCGCTACGTCGGCCCCGCGGATCGTGTCGATCAAGCCGAGAAAATCGCTGTCACGCACCTGCGACCATGGTCGCATGATCATCGCGTCGCCCGCGAGCAGAAGCGAGATCTCGCCGCTCATGTTCACACCCCGCCTGCCGCGGCCATCGGAAAGCGCTGCTTGATCCTTCGGAACAGACCATCGCGCACCGTCCGGTAAGCATCAAGGATCGACTCGCGACTGCCCTCGGTGAATGTCGGGTCGAGCGTCGGCCAATATTCGACATCGACGGCGAAGCCTTGCGCGAGCTGGAGCGCCTTGTGGTGCGCTTCCGGCGAGAGCGTTACGATCAGATCGAACGAACCGTCGTTCAGCTCGTCCAGCGATTTCGGCCTGTGCCGGGAGAGATCGATGCCGATTTCCTCCATCACGGCGACGGCAAAAGGATCGGGCTCACCGGGGCGGACGCCGGCGGAATCCACATAGATGCGCGAACCCGCAAGGTGCTTGAGGATGGCTTCGGCCATCGGCGAGCGCACGGCGTTGCGGCTACAGGCGAAGAGGACCGCGCCCGGCAGGTCGCCCGCGCCGGCCAATGCGTCAGCCCTTCCAATGCAGCGCGCAGAGCAGCGTGAACAGGCGGCGGGCCGTGGCTATATCGACGGCGATCTTGCCCTTGAGTCGCTCTTGCAGGAGGCGGCTTCCCTCGTCGTGCAGCCCGCGCCGTCCCATGTCGATGGCTTCGATCTTGGAGGCAGGCTGCGTCTTGATCGCCTGGTAATAGCTTTCGCAGATCAGGAAATAGTCCTTTACCAGCCGGCGGAAGGGCGAGAGGGAGAGCATCACATGCTGGATCGGCGCCCGCTCGGTGTCGCCCACGGTGAAGACGAGGCGGTTGTCGGCAAGCGAAAGATGCAGCGTATAGGGGCCTGAATCGTGATGCTCCAGCGCGAAGCGGTTGCGCTCGAGGAGATCGAAGATGGCCACCTCACGCTCATGCTCGACCTCGGCATTGTTGCGGCCGATCGAGGCTTCGTCCAGCGTCACCTCGATGAGGCGCGCCTCATCGGGCCAGTTCCGCTCCTCCGCGCCGTCCTCCACAGCGGTCATGGCTAGTCTCGCGGATTGAGCCTGATGGCGACGGAGCGGCGATGCGCATCGAGCCCTTCGGCTTCGGCGAGCGCCATCGCCGCCGGCCCAAGCGCGGCGAGGCTCTCCGGCTCGAGTTTCAGCGTCGAGGTACGCTTCATGAAATCGAGCACGCCAAGTCCCGAGGCGAAGCGTGCGCTGCGCGCCGTCGGCAGCACATGGTTGGAGCCCGCGACATAATCGCCGATCACTTCCGGCGTATAGCGGCCGATGAAGATGGCGCCCGCGTCGCGCACTTGGCCCGCGAGCGCATCGGGATCCTTGGTCGCGACCTCGAGATGCTCCGGCGCGAGCCGGTCGACGATCTGAGGCGCCTCCTCGAGGCCCCTCACCAGAATGACTGCGCCGAATTCCTTCCAGCTTGCTCGCGCCGTGGACGCGCGCGGCAGGACCGCAAGCTCGGCGTCGACCGCCGTCTCGACCGCGCGGGCAAACGCCTCATCGTCGGTGATCAGGATGGCTTGCGCGGCCGCGTCGTGCTCGGCCTGGGCGAGCAGGTCCGAGGCGATCCAGGCGGGATCGTTGTCACGATCTGCAATCACCACCACCTCCGACGGCCCGGCCACCATGTCGATGCCGACCTGCCCGAACACCTGGCGCTTGGCCGCCGCGACATAGGCATTGCCGGGGCCGACGATCTTGGCGACCGGGGCGATGCTCTCGGTGCCGTAGGCGAGCGCAGCGATCGCCTGCGCTCCGCCCACGAGATAAATCTCGTCGATGCCGCCCAGCTTGGCCGCGACCAGCACAAGCGGATTGAGCTCACCCTTCGGCGCCGGCACGACCATGACGATGCGCGGCACGCCGGCAACCTTGGCCGGCACCGCGTTCATCAGCACAGAGCTCGGATAGCTCGCAGTGCCTCCGGGCACATAGAGCCCGGCCGATCCGACCGGCGTCCAGCGCGTCCCAAGCTCGACCCCGAGTCCGTCTCTATAGACCTCGTTCTTAGGCAGCTGCCGCTTGTGATGCTCGAGAATACGCTCATGCGCGAGCTCGAGCGCTTCAAGCGTCCTTCTTTCCACTTTCGCGCGCGCGCCCCCGATCTCCGCCTCGCCCACCTTGAGCCCGGCTTGGCGCAGGTCGAGCTCGTCGAATTTGCGCGTCAGCTCGATCAACGCGGCGTCGCCTTCTTCGCGCACGCGAGCGATGATCTCGGCTACCGCAGCATTGACATCTGCGGCCTGCTCGCGCTTGAGCGCGAGCAGCGCCTTGAAGCGGTCCTCGAAATCGGGATCAGCGGTCTTGAGCCACACAGCCATGGAAGCACATCAAGAGCCGGGCTCGGTGCCCGGATGCTCAGGCTTCGAGCGCGTGCGCCAAGCGGGGCCGAGATCCTTGAGCTCGGCCTCGATGCACTCGACCTTGAGCTGGATCGAGGCGTCGCCGGAAAAGGTCAACGTGATCTTGCCGGCCGGAGCGTCCTCCGGCTCGTAATGCACGGCGAGCAGGGAGAGTACCCTCTCCTCGGCGTTCGGTTTCACGTTCTTGAGCTTGGCCCCGAACACCCGCTCGAATCTGAGCGCGGTGCGCCGCCGCTGATACTCCTTGCCGTTGACCGCTTGCGCCGACTCCCAATCGAAGCGGTTGAGCACCGCGGCAAACCGCTTCTTCGACGGCTGATAGACCATGTCGCCGACCCGCATCACCGCATCCTGGAGATGCGACGACACGACGGCGAGGTCCTCCTCATCGAGGGCGATCAGCTTGAGCGGTGTCATGGCAATAGGGGGCGGCTCGTTCTAGGCTCAGGGCTAGCACGCCACGGCACGGCATGAAACTGTCAACTTACGGCGGCCGTCAGCTCGAAAACCGCTCGATCTGGGCGCCGCATTGGCCAAGCTTGTCCTCGATGCGCTCGAACCCGCGGTCGAGGTGATAGACCCGGCCGATGGTCGTCTCCCCTTGGGCGGCAAGGCCGGCGATGACGAGCGAGACCGAGGCCCTGAGATCGGTGGCCATGACTTGCGCGCCGCGCAGGCCGTTGACCCCGGTCACCAAGGCGGTGTCGCCCTTGAGCTCGATCTTGGCGCCGAGCCGCGCCAGCTCCTGCACATGCATGAAGCGGTTCTCGAAGATGGTCTCGCGCACCTCGGAGGTGCCCTTGGCCATGCACATCAGCGCGATGAACTGCGCCTGTAGATCGGTGGGGAAGCCGGGGAAGGGCTGGGTCTCAACCGACACGGCGCTAAGGGTGCCTTTCCGCGCCACCCTGATGCCGGTCGGCCGTTCCTCGATCTCGACCCCGGTCGAGCGCAGCGTTTGCAGCGCCTCTTGCAAAAGATCGGGCCTCGCCCCATCGAGCAGCACATCCCCACCCGTGATCGCCGCGGCCATGGCATAGGTGCCGGTCTCGATGCGGTCGGGAAGCACGCTGTGGTCCGCGCCGTAAAGCGTCTCCCGCCCCTGCACCCAAAGCGTCGACGTGCCGATCCCCTCGATGCGAGCGCCCATCCTGATCAGGCAGTTGGCGAGATCGCCGACCTCAGGCTCGCGCGCCGCGTTCTCGATCAAACTCTCGCCTCTGGCGAGCACCGCCGCCATCAAGGCATTATGCGTGGCGCC
>DATAFR010000026.1:0-2688 GCA_036257375.1 Methyloceanibacter sp. | reverse complement strand
TTCGAGGATCGCGCCGAAATGGATCTCGGGGATTTGCAGCGCGGCGGCGATGTCCTTGAGCTTCTTGCGCTCCTCGCCTGCGATGCGGTTGTCGGCAAGGAGCACCCGGTAGGCGCCCTTGATGACCTCCTCCTTGGCGCCGCGGTCGAGCGTCTTTGCCGCCGCGGCGAACTCGGCGATGGCATCGCCCTTGGCGAGCGCGTCGGCGGCGCGCGCCACCTCGTCGGCGCTGAGCGCCCGGCCCGACTGATCCTGATAGACCTTTTGGATGAGACCGGTCTCGCGCGCGTCAAGCCCTCCGTCGGAGGCCGCGACCGCGACCATCGCCTTCAAAACCCAATCGTTGTCTTGAGTTGCCAGCTTGTCCCCCATCTCCGCTCCCGCGGTTCCGCGCAAGGCCCGCGATTGTGCGCGGCTGAGGCCACTTTGCCAAGCGACGATGTTGCCCGCGCCTCGGTCCCCTGTGTTAGTTTGGCTATTCAGCGCAGCGATGCCAGGGAACGAGCCGGTTTGCGTAACACGAGACGGGAGTCCGGGCCTGATGTTCCATTCGGGACATTTCGGCCGAATCTTGCGCAAAGAAGCTTGATGCGGGTCGGGCGGCTGATCCCACCCAGCCGCTACGCGCGGAAGATGGCGCGTCCGCTCCGCGCGCTGCTGCGGCGATTGAGCGGCACTCCAATCGACGTCACTGTCCTCGACCGGCAGCGCATGCGCCTGCATCTATCCGGAAATTCTTGCGAGATGCGCATCCTGGTGCTTCCGCATTTGTTCGACCGCTACGAGCTTCGACTGCTTTCTCGCGTCATGCATCCGGGCTCAGTCTTTATCGATGTCGGAGCCAATGTCGGAATCTATACCGTCTTTGCCGCTCTGCGTGGCGGGCCCACGTCACGCGTCTTTGCCGTCGAGCCCAACCCTGCCGCTCTCGAGCGCCTGCGCTGCAATCTTTCACTAAATGGTCTCAGCAACGTCGTGGTCGAGCCGATCGCCCGCGGCGAGAAGTCGGGACCGGTGAGCTTCAAGCTTGACCGTCGCAACATCCGCAACAGCTCTCTCGTGTTTGAACGAGACGCCCCTGCCGGCGACCTGATCGAGGTCCAGGGTCAAACGCTCATGGATCTCTGCGCCCGTTACGGCATCGTCAGGCTTGATGCCATCAAGCTCGATGTCGAGGGCGCGGAAGACCAGATTCTGTTTCCCTTCTTCGCCGAGGCGCCGGCCTCACTCTGGCCGACCTTGCTGCTCGTTGAGAACAGCGAGGGCCAGTGGCGGCGAGATTGTGCTTCTATGCTCATCGAGAAGGGCTATCGGCGGAAGCGCATTCCCTCCCGCAACATGGCGTTCTGGCGCCCTGCGCCGCGACCCTAGCGCCGTCACGCCAGCCCATGAAGCCGCTCAGAGTCGTCTTCCTCGCCGACACCAGGCCCGGCCATTTTCACGTGGCGCAAGGAGTGATTGCGGCGCTTGAGCGGCTTCGCCCCGTCGAGGCGACCCGCATCGAGGTCAAGCGCAAATGGATCGTGCCGACGCGCTGGCTCCGGCGCCGCATCACGGCCAAAACCTTCTTTCCGCCGCGCATGCTGCGCATGGCCTATCGCATTGACGCTTACGCGCTACCCAAGGCCGATCTCGTGGTCTCCGCCGGCGGCGAGACCCAGATGCCGAACATTTGCGTTGCGCGCTTTCTCGACATTCCCAGCATCTTCTGCGGCTCTCTCCTGCGCGGATTGTCGCCTGAAAATTTCAGCCTCATCATCTCTTCCTACGAGCGCGATGCGACAAGCCCCCGTCACTTGGTGGTGCTCAAGCCATCCGCTATCGATGCAGCCGCGCTCGGACGCCCGAAGATCGTGCCGCGCTACGGCCCGGGGAAGCGGCCTGAGCTTGCCGCTCTCCTGATCGGCGGCAATGCCGGTCCGTTCCGCTATCGTCGCTCCGAGTGGGAGCGCCTGCTGGCCTTCGCGGGCGATGTCTCGCGGGCCTGGGGCACGCGATGGCTCGTCTCCACCTCGCGCCGGACCCCCGACTTTGTCGCTGATCGCGTCGCGGAACTCGCCGCTAATAGCGGCATCGTTTCGCGTTTCATCGATTACCGGAAAGCCGGGCCGGGGACCCTGCCGGAGGTCTTTTCGCAGGCCGAGGTTATTGTCTGCACCGAGGATTCGAGCACGATGATCTCGGAGGCCGTGTGTGCGCGTCTGCCGGTTGTCGGCGCCGCGCCGAGCGCTCATCGCTTCACGGACGAGGAGCAAGAGTACCGAGACTTCCTCGTCCGCAACGATTGGTTCCGGGTGCTGCCGATCGCCGAGCTGACCCCCGACACCTTCGCTCGCGCGCTTTCCGAGATCGAGGTGTTGCAAGAGAACCCGCTCGATTCGCTCGCGGCGAAGCTGAAGGAGCGCCTGCCCGATCTCCTTGGCGATCGCGATTGAGTCTCGCGCGCCGATTGGCTAGAAGCCGTTCTTCCCTTGCGACCGCATTCAGGAGGCTTAACGTGGCCACGCCTCAATACGTCTATGTCATGAACCGCCTGTCCAAGACCTATCAGGGCGGCAAGCAGGTATTGAAGGACGTCACGCTCGCCTTCCTGCCCGGCGCCAAGATCGGCGTCGTCGGCGTGAACGGTTCCGGCAAGTCGACCCTGCTCCGCATCATGGCGGGCCAGGAGACCGAGTTCGTGGGCGA
>DATAFR010000025.1:0-19318 GCA_036257375.1 Methyloceanibacter sp. | reverse complement strand
GCTGCACTGCAAGGCGGTGACCGACACGCTGCTCACGCATTATCGAATCTACGTGCAGCCGATCAACTATCCCACGGTCAAGCGCGGCACCGAGCGCATGCGCTTCACGCCCTCGCCGGTCCACACCGACGCCGAGATCGCTTATCTGATCGGCGCGCTCACCGAGCTGTGGGCGGCCTGCCCAGTCGGCAAGGGCGAGTATGTGAGGCTCGCCGCGGAGTAGGTGCGACCGGTCGGTCACGACTCGTTTCGGTCCGTGCCATATCCAATACTCGCTATTGGTCTGATGCTGTGCGTCGGCGGCTTTTGAGTGCTTCCACCGGAGGCTCACCCGGGACTCGATGCAGGGTCTTTTCAATCACGCTCCGGCCAGCAAGCCTTGGCGCCAGAGGTGCAGACATAGGGGTCGACGACCCCGCGCCAGCACACGGTGTAGGAATTCGCTTTCACGATGTCCGGCTTGTAGAAGAGATCATCGGTAACGACGTCGCGCAAATAAGGCTGCGGCTTCGCGCGCATCGCCATAACGGTGATCGGGCCGATTTTCTTTTCTGTCCTGTATTGCTTGATGGCATCGGCCACGGCGGCCTGTGCCAGCGTGACTGCTGTCACCTTGTCCCATCCACGGGCAGTACCGGAGAATTCGCGACAGGCTGCATTGGCCGGCGCAGATTGGGCTCCGCAGCATAGCCCCGCCCCTATTAGTGCCAAACTTAAGACGCGCTTAAACGACCTCATCAGGACGGCTCCTTCGCAACGAAGCTAGAGGGCTAAGACTATCGCGCCCCTCAGCGCTTACCAGTATCTTTGCCGCCGCGCCAAACAGTTGCGTCTACGCTGTAGCCTTTGCGCCACAGATCTCCGCGCCAACGCCGATAAGCCACTCAATCACGCCGCCGGAGAAGTTATGTGTCGTTGGTGAAGCTCTAAAGGACACTTAGCACCTCGCCGCGAGGCTCTGGTCAAGCACCGAGAAAGATGCCGCGCACGAAATCGCGGTAGAGCATCACCTGGCGCGGCAGAGCGTCCTTGTCTTTCACCACCTTGGACAGGATGATTCCGCCATCGGCGATCACCGAAAGCATGTCGGCGACATCGTCGAGATCGACGTCATTGCGCGGTGGATAGCGCGCGGCGATCCTGTCGAGCCGTTCGCGAAATCGCTTGCGCCATCCGAGGACGGCGGCGGTGTTGAGTTCGCGCACCTCCCTATCGAACAGGCGATCCTGATAGCAGAACGACGCGACCAGACATCCCGGATGGCCGTTGGGAAGATCGGCCATCAACTCCGATAGCATTTTCAGTCCCACGAGGAAGCCGTGCAGCGGATCCTCGTTGAGCTGATCGGCACGTCCGAACAGTTCATCGAACAGTGCGTTCTCGCGCTCGATGTAGCGGACAAGCAGAGCCTTAGCGAGCTCGCCCTTGTCCTTGAAATGATAAAAGAAGCCACCCTTGGTGAGCCCGACCGCGGCGATCAGCTCGTCGATCGAGGTGGCGGCGAATCCCTTCTTCAAAACAGCCGCCTCGGCCGCGTTGAGAATGCGCTCGCGCGTGTCCTCGCCCTTCCGCTGCTGCGCGTCCTGCATGGCCGTTGCTCCGCCAAAACACTGTACCACGGATACAGTTGACGGGAGCCTCTGCCGGCAGCGCACCCTCCAATCCCCTCATCTACAAGGCGATTTTTGGGATTTCACGTGCCGCACCTCTTCAAGCTGCGTGCACCACGAGTTCACTAGCTCCGGCGGGCCGCCGCTTACATCTTCAGGCTAACCCGACCCTTATCCGGAGATTGCATGATGACCAATGTTCAACACACTAAATATCGCCGCCGTCTGCCGCAGCTCGGCGGCGGCCTCTTTCTCAGCGACGGTGGGCTGGAGACGACGCTCGTCTATCACAATGGCTTCGATCTGCCGATGTTCGCGGCCTTCACCCTGATCGAGAACAGCCACGGCCGCGCGGTGCTCCGCGCCTATTACGATCGCTATGTGTCCATGGCGGCGAGGCACGGCTGCGGATTTATTCTCGAGAGTCCCACCTGGCGCGCCAATCCCGACTGGGGGGCGAAACTCGGCTACGATCGCGACAGGCTTGCCGCCGCGAACCGCGATTGCATCGCCATGCTGCACGACATCCGCGCTGCTCATGCGACAAGCAAGGTCCCGCTCGTGATCAGCGGAGCCATCGGGCCGCGCGGCGACGGCTACGATCCCGGCAAACTCATGCGCGCCGACGATGCGCAAAGCTATCACGCCTGGCAGATCGGCGTGCTGAAGGAGGCGGGTGCGGATCTCGTGTCGGCTTTCACCCTGAACAATGTCAGCGAGGCCGTCGGCGTGGTGTGCGCGGCGAAAGCCGAGGACATGCCCTGCGTGATCTCTTTAACTCTGGAGACGAACGGCAGGCTCCCAACCGGCGAAGATCTCGGCACAGCGATCGAGACCGTCGACCATGCAACGGGAGGCGCGCCGGCCTATTACATGATCAATTGCGCCCATCCCGACCATTTCAGCGACGCCTTGGACGCGGATGCCGCCTGGATGCGGCGCCTGCGTGGGATCAGGGCCAATTCCTCGCGCAAGAGTCACGCCGAGCTCGACAATTCGACCGAGCTCGACGCGGGCAATCCGCAAGAGCTCGGCGAGCAATATGCCGCGCTGCTGCGCCGCTTCTCGTGGATCAACGTGCTGGGCGGCTGTTGCGGCACCGACCATCGGCATGTCGAGTGCATCTCGGCCTCCTGTCGCGGCGCGCGAAACGCTGAAGCGGCGTAGGCGCGCTCAGACGTCGTAGCGGTAGATGCGATAGAAGCCGGTTGCGTCGCAGAAGATCTCGCGGGCTTGCGCGAACCCCGCGTCGTGGCCGAGCGCGCACCACGTGGCGCTCGTCTCGGGGTAATCGCAGCTCGTCACGTGATGATCGATCTGCGCCCACTCGTCTTCGCTAAAGAAGGTCCAGGCTGGACGGTTGATGCGGCGGAAACGCTCGAGATAGGCGTCGCGGCTCTCGCCATCGAGCCGCGTCGGCTCGTAGATCATGAGAAAATTGGAGGTCGAGCCGCGGATTGCCGTGAGCAGGTCGCGTTTTCCCTCGGTCGACAAGTGATGGATCGAGAGTCCGCACCAGGCTACGTCGGCGGACTCGGGCCGCTTGGTGAGCGCGGTAACGAAATCGCGGTGATCGAGCTCGATCTGGAACGGCACGCCCTCGAGATTCTTGGCGGCAAGCTCGAGCGCCGCCTCTGACAGATCGATGCCGTAATAGTGCCTGACCTTGGTGCCCGAGAGCGCGGGCTTCATCTGGCCGGCATCGCCGCAGGCGATGTCGACGAAGGCGAAGGGCTTGGCGATGCTCGCAAGTGCGTCATGCAGGATCGCGCCGACTTCTTTGTGGGCGAGCGAGTCGGCGTCGACCAGCTTCTGATAGGTCGCCCATTGCCTCTGGAACTGCTCCAGTGCGGCCTGGTCGGCCACGGCACCTTTGGAGTCGAGGTGGTGAATATGAATGTTCATCCGTCTCTCCTCCGCGCCACTCGAAGATGCCGTTCTACTGCAACCCTGGTTGTACAAAGGTTAGCGCCGCGCGGCTCGGAGCAAAGCGGCACGCCCTGGCGCATTTGGAAAGCACGTTTGACGGCAATCCTCGCGAATGATCTGGCTTTGGGCCATGATGTTTTGCTGATGGCCGGGGCGGGTCGCTCCGGCGGGGCTAGTCTCGATGCTGTTGTTGCTGTTCAAGAGCTTTTGGTGGGCTGCTTGGTGGCCCTATTACACGATGTTATTGGCGCTGGAAAAATCCATGGCCAATCAGCCTGCCAGGCCGAAACCGCACCCGGCTGACGCGCCAAGGCACACGCGTGGTTCAGTTCGCGATCGGGAGCAGAGCATGGCTGCCGACGCCCTCATGAAGACGGAGGTCCCGCCGGCGCTGCGCGAGCTGATGAAGATGAGCATCGAACAAGCGAAGCGCGCTTTCGAAACCTTCGTCGCGACCAGCGAGAAAAGCTGGAAGTCGCTGGAGTCGGGCTCGCAGTCCGGCTACGCCAGCCTTTACGCTCTGAACGCCAAGATTGCCGAGATCACCCGCGCCAACGCTGAGGCGAACTTCGCGCTCGCCATGCGGCTCGCCGAAGCCAAGGACGTGACGCAAGTTATCGAGCTGCACAACGACCACATCACGACGCAGACGGAGACTTTCGTGCGCCAATTGGAGGAGATGCGCGATCTCGCCACGCAGGTCATCCAGGAGGCAAACCCGGGGTGGATCGACGCCGGCGTCAGAAGCACGCGATCGAGCCATCTCAGAAGCGCGTCGTCTGGCGCGGGCAGCGGACACTCGCCCTCCTATGCGCCTTCGTCCAGCTTCACGCCCGGCAAAACCGGCCGTACCAAGTTCAGAACGTCTTAGTTCAGAACGTCCAGCCGGGGTCGTGGCTGATGCCGTGGAACGCCTTGTACAGAGCACCTCCCCAGCCCTCGCGGATCGCCTGGAGATAGGCATCGTCGGCCTCGAGTCTCGTGGCGAAGTCCTTCTTCAGCGAATTGCGGCGATAGATCAGAAGATCGATGGGCGGCCCGACCGACACATTCGAGCGCATGGTCGAGTCGAATGAGATGAGCGCACACTTGGCAGCATCGCTCAAGCTCGTGTCGCGCCTGATGATCCGGTCGAGGATTGGCTTGCCGTACTTCACCTCGCCCACCTGGAAATAGGTGGTGTCGCCCATCGCCTCGATGAAATTGCCGGCGTCATAGATCAGGAACAGCCTGAGCTGGCCGCCCTTGAGCTGCCCGGCCAAGATGAACGAGCCGGTGAAGTCCACGTCGCGCTGTTGGAGATAACCACCGTCGATCTTGTGAATCTCGCGCAAGGCCGTGCCCACCACGCGGGCAGCCCCGAACATCGAGGTCACCGCGAAGAGGTCGCGCTCGGGGTCTGCGGTATTCAGCCATTCGCTGAGCAGGCTGATCACCCCTTGCGTAAGCGAAAGGTTCCCCGCGGTCATCAGCGCGAAGAAACGCTCGCCCGGCTTCTCGAAGGTGAACATCTTGCGGAAGGTCGACACCCGGTCGATGCCCGCATTGGTGCGCGAGTCCGAAGCGAGCACCGCGCCCTCTTCGAGCAGGATGCCGACGCAATAAGTCACGTGTCCTCCCTATTGGCTTTGCTGTTGTTGGCTTGGAAAACTGACCTTCACTACCATCGTCTCGGTGCCGCCGCCGCTGCGAACGCCGCGGATGGGACTCGCTTCAGCATAGTCGAGTCCCATGGCCGTGCGAATATACGCATCGGTCGCACAAGCGCGATTGGTCGGATCGAAGCCGACCCAGCCGAGATATTCGACCTGCGCCTCGGCCCAAGCGTGGCTCGCGGCATGCGCCTCATGCGTCAGATAGCCGCTCACATAGCGCGCCGGAATGCCGAGCACCCGGGCCGTGGCGCAGTAAATATGCGCGTAGTCCTGGCAAACCCCGCTCCCCTGCTCCAGCGCTTCCGCGCCGGTCGTATGCACATGCGTCTCACCCTTGCGGTATTCCACCTCGTCGGCGATGGCGAGCATGACCTCGTGCAGAGTTTCGATGGCGTCGCGCTTGAGCTTCTCCTTGAAGCGCCCGGCGAAGTCGCGAATCGAGGGCGCCGCCACGGTATAGGGCGTTTCCCTGAGATAGATGGAAGACGGCAGCTCGGCCGGAGCAAACCCGACCACGCCATTGGTGTCGCGCGTGCGCACCAGCCCCGTGACCTTGATCTCGAGCTCGGTGACGGGCTGCGCCACCGTCAGCGTATGGCAGAGATTGCCGTACTGGTCCTGCCAGGGCGTGTAGGTAGCGCCGGGACAGGTGAGCTTCCAGCTCTCCACTGCTTGCGTGCGGCCCGATAGCGGCGTCATGCGCAAGTATTGCGTGCTCGCCACCAGCGGCTCCGAATAGTGATAAGACGTGGCGTGCTCGACGCGGATCAGCATGGTCTCACGCCGCTCCCGCGATCATGGTCGGCGTCATCAGGAAATCGTCCTGAAGCTGCACGCCGAGCACGTTGTTCGACGCAATGAAGTCGGTCAGGAACTCGTGCAGGCCCGACTGGAAGATTTTGTCGATGCGTCCGTATCTTAGCCGCGCGTAGATCTGGCCTGCCAGCCGCCGGCATTCGAGCTGTTTCTTGCCGGCGAGCTCGTCCAGCGTGCCGATGATCACTTCGTAGCAATGGTGCAGCGAGCGCGGCATGTCTGCGCGCAAGACGAGCAGCTCGGCGATGCGCCAGGGATAGACCGTGTCGTGATAGACGCGGCGATAGGCGCGGAAGGCGCCGACCGAGCGCAGCAGCGCGCCCCACTGATAATAATCGACGACGCCGCCAACCTGCTCCCCATGCGGCAACAGCACATGATATTTGACGTCGAGGATGCGCGCGGTGTTGTCGGCGCGCTCGATGAAGGTGCCGAGCCTGATGAAGCGGAAGGCGTCGTCGTGCAGCATGGTACCGAACACCACCCCGCGGAAGAGATGCGAGCGCTCCTTCACCCAGTCGAAGAAATCGCGATGCCCCCAGCGGGTGAGCCCGTCGTAATCGAGATTCTGCACCTGCAACCAAGTCTGGTTGAGGCTCTCCCACGCCTCGCTGGAGATGGCCGAGCGCTGGGCGCGGGCATTTTCCCGTGCGAGCTTGATCAGCGACCAGATCGAGGCGGGATTGGCGGGCTCGAGCGCCACATAGCGGATGATCGTCTCGTGCGTGAGATCGCCATAGAGCTCGCGAAAGCGGCCGTCGCCAGGCGCGATGGCGAGGATCGGCTCGAAATGCAGAGCCTGCTTGTCGAGCGTCGACGGCAATAGCGACATGCGGAAGCTGACATCGAGCATGCGCGCGGTGTTCTCGGCCCGCTCCATGTCGCGCGCCATCCAGAACAGATTCTCCGCGGTTCGGCTTAGCATGCACTTTTTCTCCGCATGATCTTGTCGGAAGACCGGTTCCCACTTTTCCGGATCATGCTCAACGCTCCAGCACCCAAGTGTCCTTGGTGCCGCCTCCCTGGCTGGAATTGACCACGAGCGATCCTTTGCGCAGAGCAACGCGCGTAAGCCCGCCGGGGATCACGCTCGTCTCCTTGCCGGAGAGCACGAAGGGCCGCAGATCGACGTGCCGCGGCACGATCTCGTCATTGACGAGCGTGGGCGCGGTGGAAAGCGCGAGCGTCGGCTGGGCGATATAATTGTCGGGGTTGCGCATCACGCGGAGCTTATAGGCCTCGCGTTCCTCCGCCGTTGAGGCAGGCCCGATCAGCATGCCGTAGCCGCCGGAGCCCTGCACCTCTTTCACCACGAGGTTGTGCAGATTGTCGAACACATGCTGCCGCTGCTTGGGGTCGCGCAGCATGTAGGTATGCACATTATTCAAGATCGCATGCTCGCCGAGATAGAACTCGATCATGCGCGGCACGTAGCAATACATCGCCTTGTCGTCGGCGACGCCGGTGCCGAAGGCATTGGCGAGCGCGACCCGGCCTGCGCGGACCACCGAAAGCAGGCCCGGAACGCCGAGCGCCGAATCGGCGCGGAAAGCGAGCGGGTCCATGAAGTCATCGTCGACGCGGCGATAGATGACGTCGACCCTCACCGGCCCTTCCGTGGTGCGCATCCAAACAAAGCCGTCGCGCACGAAGAGATCACCGCCCTCGACCAGCTCGATGCCCATCTGCTCGGCGAGGAACACATGCTCGAAATAGGCGCTGTTGTAGCGGCCCGGCGTGAGCAGCACGACGACGGGATCGTCGGCGCCCGACGGCGCCACGGCGCGCAAGTTCTCCAAGAGCTGCTCTGGATAGTTGCCGACCGGCGAGATCGACTGCCCGGCGAAGGCGTCGGGAAACAGCCGCATCATGATCTCGCGATTCTCCAGCACATAGGAGATGCCGGAGGGCGTGCGCACATTGTCCTCGAGCACGAAGAAGTCGCGCTCGCCGGTGCGGATCAGATCGATGCCGGCGATATGCGCATAGACATTCTTCGGCGGCTCGACACCGAGCATCTCGGGGCGAAAGGCCGGATTGAGCAGGACGAACTCCGGCGGCACCAACCCCGCCTTGATGATCTCCTGGTCATGATAGATGTCGTAGAGGAAGATATTGATCGCCTTCACGCGCTGGATGCAGCCCCGCTCGACCAGGTCCCATTCAGACCGGTCGAGGATGCGCGGGATCAGATCGAATGGGATCAGCCGCTCGGTGCTGCCCCCTTCCGCATAGACGGCGAAGGTGATGCCAAGCCGGCGGAACAATTCCTCCGCCGCGTTCTGCTTGGTGACGAGGGAGTCGATGGAGAGATTGTCGAGCAGCCCGGCAAGCGCGGCATAGGCATGCCTGACCTTGCCGTCGGCCGCGCGCATCTCATCGAAGAATTTGCGGGAAAGTTGGGGGGGCTGCTCAGCCCTCACCTCGACACTCACCCTCTCGGCAATTTGCGGCAATCGCGCCCGTCCCAGCTCTCCAACCAAACGACCTCGACCGCCTGCCTCGATGCGTTTCCTTATGTTTTGCGCATCTTATGCCGGTGGCGTCCGAACGGGCAACGCTCTTGGCAGCCTATTTTTTGCTCAGGCCTAGTCGCGCCAGCTTACTTGTCGGATTTGCGGGCGGGCGGCGTTAATTCCTTAAATCGCCGCGCTCGAGCCTTTTCTAGATCCTCTGAGGCAATGTCGTAGGTATTCAAGCGACCCGTGATCCCGCCGCGGAAGATGCACTAGCGAAGCAACTCGTTAACGCGGGAATCGAGGTGGTCTCGAAATCAAAGGGGCAAGACGCAAGACGGCCTAGTTGTCGTCCAGGGAAATTTCTCCTCCCCTGGCAATACCGTGTCCCCGTGCTGGCGCATGTGGCGATCGGCTCCGCACTCGCTGAATCGAAGACGGTGACCGTCTACGGTCAAAAGAATGGCAGTCGACAAAACTATCATCAGAGGTGATCTAGCTACGATCGAGTGCAACGTTCGCATCGTCTCCTCCTTATACATCCAGGAGTAGAATATCTTCATTCTACAACCGTGTCGAGGCTAGCAGCAAAATCCATGCTCGAAACCGCGCTCACCGCCTTCACCACCTTCTTTGCCGTCATCGGCCCGATCGACACCGCGGTCCTGCTTGCCTCGCTCACGCCTGGCATGACCCGCGCCGAGCGCCGCGCAATCGCGGTCAAGGCCGTGTTCATCGCGACAGTCATCATCCTGCTCTTCGCGCTGTTCGGCGGCCCGGTTCTGCGCCAACTCGGCGTCTCGCTCGCCGCATTGCAGACCGCCGGCGGCATCATTCTCTTCATGATTGCGCTGGAGATGACGCTGTCGAAGCGCCCGGGTCCGGCTGCCGCTCTATCGCCCAAGGAAAGCGAGGAGGCCGAGGATAAGGCGGAGGCCCACGCCGAGATCGCCGTGTTTCCCTTCGCAACGCCGCTGCTGGCGGGACCCGGCGCCATGACGAGCGCCATCGTGCTTGCAGCGGGTACCCGCGGCGATCTCACCCTGCTCAGCGCCGTCGTCGCGGCAATCATTGCAGTGATGGGCGTCACGCTTCTGCTGCTGCTCGCCGCCCAGGAGATCCATCAATATATCGGGCTCACGGCGCGCAACGTGATTGTGCGCGTGTTCGGCGTCCTTCTTGCCGCACTCGCGGTGCAATCGATTTTCAACGGCCTGAGCGAGGCCCATATCTTCGGCTGAAGTCGCGAGCAACCGTCAGGAGTTCGCCCATGCGCGCCGTGCAAATTACCAAGCCCAACGCTCCCCATGAATTGGTGCAGCGGCCGACGCCGGAGCCCGGTCCGCGCGAGGTGCGCATCAAGGTCGAGGCTTGCGGCATCTGCCACAGCGACTCCTTTCCCGTGACCGGTCAGTTTCCCGGAATCAAATATCCGATCGTGCCGGGACATGAGGTTGCCGGCCGCATTGATTCCATCGGCAAGGACGTCACCACCTGGAAAGTCGGACAGCGCGTCGGCGTCGGTTGGTTCGGCGGCAATTGCGGCGTCTGCGCCTCATGCCGCCGCGGCGACTTCATCCATTGCGCCGTGCTGAAGGTGCCCGGCATCAACATGGACGGCGGCTATGCCGATTATATGATCGCTCCGATCGAGGCGCTCGCATCGATTCCGGAAGAGCTGTCGGCGGTGAAAGCGGGTCCGCTCCTCTGCGCCGGCATCACCACTTTCAACGCGCTGCGCCATAGCGGGGCGCGCCCCGGAGACGTAGTGGCAATCCTCGGCATCGGCGGCCTTGGCCATCTCGGCGTACAGTTCGCCCGCCGCATGGGATTTCACACCGTCGCCATCGCGCGCGGACGCGACAAGGAGAAGCTCGCGCTCCAACTTGGCGCGCACCGCTATATCGACAGCCAGAGCCAGGACGTTGCCAAGGAGCTCTCCGCGCTCGGCGGCGCCAAATTGATCCTCGCGACCGTGACCAATGCCCCGGCCATGACCGCCGTGATCGACGGGCTCGGCATCGACGGCAAGTTGCTCGTGGTCGGCGCCTCGCCCGAGCCGATCGAGGTGACGCCACTCCAGTTGATCGGGGCGCGCCGCGAGGTTGCCGGCTGGCCGTCCGGCACCGCGGCCGATTCGGAGGACACGCTTCGCTTCAGCGCGCTCCAGGGCATCGCGCCTTTGGTCGAGACCTACTCGCTGGAGAAGGCGGCGGAAGCCTATGAGCGCATGATGAGCGGCAAGGCGAGATTCCGCGTGGTCATCGTCCCGTGATTTGAATAACGGCAGAACGCATCCACGCCGCGCTTTGCAAGCGTGCGAGCCCTACTCGGCGGGAGCGGCTTGCGTGCCGTGGGCGTGCGGCTTCGCCGCAAACTTGCGCACCACCACGTAGAACACTGGCGTGAAGATCAGGCCGAACACGGTGACGCCGATCATGCCGAAGAACACGGCCGTGCCGAGCGATTGCCGCATCTCGGAGCCCGCGCCGGTCGCGATCACGAGCGGCAGCACGCCGAGGATGAAGGCGAAGGACGTCATCAGGATCGGCCGCAAGCGCACCCGCGCGGCCTCGGTCGCGGCTTGGTAGCGGTCCTCGCCATGCTCCTCGTTTTGTCGCGCGAATTCGACGATCAGAATGGCGTTCTTGGCCGCGAGGCCGATCAGCACGACGAAGCCGATCTGCGCGAGGATATTCACGTCCATGCCGCGCATCAGAAGCCCGCTCACCGCCGCGAGCAGACACATCGGCACGATCAGGATCACGGCGAGAGGCAGCGCCCAGCTCTCGTATTGCGCAGCGAGCAGCAGGAACACGAACACGACCGACGCGGCAAAAACGTAGATCGCCGTGTTGCCGGCCGCCTTCTCTTGATAGGCGAGCTCGGTCCATTGATAGGCGTAGCCTTCGGGCAAGACCTTCTGCGCGATCTGCTCCATGGCGGCGAGCCCGTAGCCGGTCGAATAGCCGGGCTTGGTGCCGCCCTGTACTGCGGCGGACGGGAACAAGTTGAAATGCTCCACGCGATAAGGCCCGGTGATGTCGCGGAAGGAGGCGACCGAGCTCAGCGGCACCATCTGACCCTTGGCATTGCGCGTCTTGAGCTGGCCAATGGCGTGCAGATCCTGGCGGAAGTCGCCGTCGGCCTGCGCAGTGACGCGGTAAGTGCGGCCTAAGAAGTTGAAATCGTTTACATATTGCGAGCCGAGATAGACCTCAAGCGTCTGGAACACGTTGTCGGTGTTCACCCCCAGCATTTCCGCGCGCACGCGGTCGATATCGGCATAGACCTTCGGCGTCTGGGTGTTGAAGGTGGTGAACACACTCGTCAGGCCCGGCGTCTGGTTCGCTTGCGCCACCACCTGCTGGGCGACGGTCTCGAGCTGCGCAAGATCGCCGCCATGGGTGTCCTGCACCTCCATCTTAAAGCCGCCGGTGGTGCCAATGCCGCGCACCGGAGGCGGCGACACGCTGATGATGAGGGCGTCTTGGATCGCGGCAAATTTCTGGTTCAGCGTGGCGATCAGCGCGTTGGCGCTCTGCCCCTTCTCGGCGCGCTCCTTGAAGTTGTCGAGCGGAGTGAATACGACGGCGGCATTAGGCGCGCTGGTGAAAGTCGCGCCGTCAAGCCCGACGATCGGCACGGCGTGCGCAATGCCCGGGGTATCGAGCACGATCGAGGTGACCTTGCGCGCCACCTCGTCCGTGCGCGCGAGCGACGCCCCCGGCGGCAGTTGGATGATGTTGATGAGATAGCCGAGATCCTGCTGCGGGATGAAGCCGGTCGGCGCCGAACGGAACTGGAAGATGGTGAAGCCGATCAGGCCGGCATAAATGAGCAGCATGATCGACGAGATGCGCACCAGCCGCGCCGTCAGCGCGCCGTACCGCGACGACACCCATTCAAAGGCACGATTGAAGCCGGTGAAGAAGCCATTGAGCATCCGCGAGAAGATGTTGCTCGGGCGATGCTCCGGATCGTGCGGCTTGAACAGGAGCGCGCAGAGCGCTGGACTCAAGGTCAATGACACGATGAGCGAGATCACCGTGGCTGTGGCGATGGTGACGGCGAACTGACGGAAGAACTGGCCGAGAATGCCGGTCAGGAACACCGATGGGATGAACACGGCCGAGAGCACGAGCGCGATGGCAATCAGCGCGCCGCCCACCTCCTCCATGGTGCGGTAGGCCGCATCGCGCGGACTCAAGCCCTCGCGAATGTTGCGCTCGACATTCTCCACCACGACGATGGCGTCATCGACCACGATACCGATGGCGAGCACGAGCCCGAACAGCGATAGATTGTTGAGCGAGTAGCCGAGCGCCGCCAGCACGGCGAAGGTGCCGATCAGCGAAACCGGAATGGCGACAATCGGCACGACCGAGGCGCGCCAGGTTTGCAGGAAGAGAATGATCACGACCACGACGAGGATCACCGCCTCGAAGATGGTCTCGATCACCGCATCGACCGACTGCGAGATGAATACCGTCGGGTTGTAAACGATGTCGTAGCGGACGCCCTTGGGGAAGGACTTCGCCAGCTCCGCCATCGCCGCCTGCACGGCCTGCGCCGTTTGCAGGGCGTTGGATCCCGGGCGCTGGAAGATGCCCATCGGGATGGCCACGCGCTCGTCGAGATAGCCGTTGCGGTTGTAGTCGGCGGCGCCGAGCTCGACGCGGCCGACGTCGCGGATGCGCACCACACGCCCATCAGGGTCCGACTTGACGATGATATTGCCGAAGGCGGCGGGATCGGCGAGGCGCCCTTGCGTCTCCACGTTGAGTTGGAAGGCGCCGGGCTGCGGCACCGGAGGCTGGTTGATGACGCCGGCCGCCACCTGCACGTTCTGCCCGCGCAGCGCGTTGACCACGTCGCCGGCGGTGAGATCGCGCGCCGCGAGCTTCTCCGGGTCGAGCCAGATGCGCATCGAATAGTCACGGGCGCCGAAGATGGTGACGTTGCCCACGCCGTCGATGCGCGCCAGCACGTCCTTCACATGCAGCGTGGCGTAGTTGGAGATGTAGAGCAGGTCGCGCGAATTATCCGGCGAGGAGAGATGGATCACCATCATCAGGTCCGGGGACTGCTTGACTACCGTGACGCCGATATTGCGCACCTCCTCGGGGAGGCGCGGTTGGGCGATGGCCACCCGGTTCTGCACCAGGACCTGCGCGGTATCGAGATTGGTGCCGAGCTTGAAGGTGACAGCGAGCGACATGGCGCCGTCGCTGGTCGATTGCGACGTCATGTACAGCATGTCGTCGACGCCGTTGACCTCTTGCTCGATCGGCGTGGCGACTGTCTTGGCGACGATATCGGCGGAGGCGCCTGGATATTGCGCAGTGACCGAGATCGAGGGTGGCGCGATGTCGGGATATTGCGCTACCGGCAGGCTGAAATAGGCCACCCCGCCCACGAGCGTGATGAGGATGGAGATGACCGCGGCGAAGATCGGCCGGTCGATGAAGAAATGCGAGAGATTCATCAGTAATCCGAACTCGCGGGCGGTGCCGCGCCAGGCGTGGCCGGCGGGACCCCGACCGTGCCCTGCTCCGGGGTCACCTTCTGGCCCGGCCGCGCCCTGAGCAGCCCGTTGATGACGATCACATCGTCGGCCGTGATGCCGGAGCGGATGATGCGGAGATTGTCGTCGGTCACTGCGCCGAGCTCGACCGGCTTCGGCACCACAGCGCCGTCAGGGGCCACCGTGAACAGCATTTTCACCGACTGATCGGTCACCACCGCGGCATCCGGCACGAGCAGCGTCGGACGCAGTTGCGACATCGGCACACGCACGCGGCCGAACTGGCCGGGCGTGATGAAGAGGTCGGGATTGGGAAAAGCCGCGCGCACTCGGATCGTGCCCGAGGAGCGGTCATATTGATTGTCGACGAAATCGATGGTGCCCTTCAGCGGCCAATCCTTCTCGTCCATGAGCTGGCCCTGCACCTCGACGTCGTTGTCGCGCGCCGACTTGACCTCGCCCTTCTGCACCAGGCGCTTATAGGTCATGCCGTCGCCCTCGCTGACATTGAAGCTGAGCCAGATCGGGTCGAGCGAGACGATGGTGGTGAGTAGCGTGGTCGAGCCGCCGGTGCCGCCGACGATGAGATTGCCGACGCTCACCTCGTGCCGCCCCATGCGGCCCGAAACCGGCGCGGTGACGCGCGTGTAATCGAGATTGAGCTGCGCCTGGTTGACGGCCGCAATCGCGGCGTCGCGCGAAGCTGTCGCGATATTCACCTGGGCGACGCGCTCGTCATAGGTCTCTTGCGTGGCGTAGTCGTTCTTGCGGAGCTGCGCGGTACGCTCAAGTTGCGCCTTGGCCAATTCAAGCTGCGCCTCGGATTGCGCCTGTTGCGCCTTGGCGGTCTCGAGCGCCAGCTCGAACGGGCGCGGCTCGATGACGAAGAGCAGATCGCCCTTCTTCACCAGCTGGCCGTCGGTAAAATTGATGGATTCGAGATAACCGCTTACCCGCGGTCGCACTTCGACCGATTCCCGCGCCTCGAACTGGCCGGTGAAATCGCTCCACTCCTGTATCTCCCTGACCAGAGGCTTGGAGACGGTGACGGACGGAGGGGGCGGCGCCGCCGCTTCGGTGGGGCCGCCGCGCCAAAAGCCCCAATAGCGATAGCCGAGCGCGGCAAGCGCGATAATCAGCAGAAGCAGGAGGAGGCGCGTGCCGGCACCCATGCCCTGCTTGGCTCGCACGTCGGCCTTTCGCGCCGGCGCGTCTTGCACCTTGCGCGCTTCGGTCTCGAACTCGGTTCCTGCGGCCCCCGACTCCTCGTCGGGCTCCTCGTCCCGGTCCCTACCGCCGTTCCGGTTTCGCTTCTCCATCATGCCGCATTTCTCATGCGGGGCTGTTAAGGCCTATCTGTGGCCGCCAACACGCCGCGAAAAGGGGGTGTTCCTGCTGACGCTACCCCAAAGCCGCCCGCGAACGCGAGCGGCAAGACCCTTTAGGCCCAAAGATTTGCCAACAAATTGGGCATGGACCCGCGTCAATTCGGCCCATCTCACGGAAATTTGCGTGACCAAGTGGCTTCGGAGCCGCTTTTGGCAGCCTTGCTGCGACTTGATTTGTCGGCGGTTTGATTTCCAATCCGGTGTTATTCAGGAGGCTATACTCGTCATCCCCGTGCCGCGCGACCCCAAAAACAATCTAGGCGACCGAGGCCCGTACACTGGCGTATTGTGCCGCGGCGTACGCAACGTTTGCTCACATAATCAGTCGAGGAGTGTTCGGCGTCAGTCATGAGAGGTCAGGCCCAAGCCCACACCCGGAGAGCTAGTTTCGCGCTGGCGCTGGCAGCAGTCCTCGTGCTTCTGCTTGCCGCCACTTCGATCCGCGCCCAGGAAAGCACCGTCGCCAAGGCGGCCGCCTGGCGGATCGGCGATCAACTCAGCCTCGCCGGGCTGCTCTACGCACAAGGCGGCGAGGATGAAAATGTCAAAGAGCTGCTTGCCAGTATCAAGCCGCTCACCGACGCAATAAAGATCGAGGTCAAGCCTTTCCCGCCGCGCGGCGAGACGCAGATCGAGACCTATGCGGCCGTGATCGAGTATCTCATCAAGGGGGACGGGGCGGAGATCGGCCGGCAGATCGGCAAGGACTTCGGCAACAATGCGGGTCTCTTGTTCGAGATCTCGGTGAAATCCAACCTCTTGATCCTGCTCTACGAGCCGGGCGATGACCAAGGCATCGGCAGCGTGATTCAGTCACGCTGCAACGAGGTCGGGCTTCCCCACAATCTGTGGCTCGATGTCGTCAACGCGGTGAACAGCAAAGCATCGAAGGACGAAGTGAAGAACGCCGTATTCAAGATGCACGACGATGTGGCGGCCTACCTCAATCAACAGGTCCAATAGGAACTGGAGCGTGCAACCCCACTTAACGTTGGCGGTCATTTCTGCTGGTGGCGGCGCATCCCGCGAACCCTCACGGTTGAATTCGACAGACGCATGCGTGAATATCGTGCCCAAGCGGTGCACAAGGGCACCCAAGACACGCAAGATTGAAGGCGTTCTGAGGGCGAAGAGGGCAATGCCTAAGGTCTGCGCGTTTACGATTTTCTCGAACAACTATATTCCCTATGTCGAGGTGCTCTTCGGCTCAATTCGCGGCATCAGCCGAATTTTGACCTTTTTCTCTGTCTCGTTGATGAAGAGCAGGGCAGTTATGGCGACTATATAGTAATAAAAGCACAGGATCTTGGCATCCCTGATTTTGAAAGTTTCTGCTATCATACACCATTATGGAACTTAACACGGCAGTGAAGCCGTTCATGTTGCTAAAGTTGCTGAAGCGTGGCGGCGAAGTCGAGGTTCAGATAGACCGCGCCGGCTAGCGCCGACACGATCAACACGAGGCTGGCACTGGCCGCGATCGATAATGGGAGCTCCCCACTAGCAATGGGCCGCAGACGCTTGCGAGGATGCCTGCGATCCGCCTCGACATCGAAGATGTCATTCAGCAAATAGGTGCCGCTCGTCAGCAGGCCAAGCAGCAGGAAGGCTGCGACGAAGTTCGTTACGAGAGCGCTTCCGGCGTGCGAAAGGATCAGCGCAAGCGGGACGAACACCAGAAGGTTCTTCAGCCAGTGATGAAGCCGCAGCGATTTCAACAAGGCGAGCGGCATATTGCGAGGCACGGCAGCTTTGGACCGACGCCCTGCGAGCGGCTGCTCGGAATTGGTCGCGGCTTCCATTCGCGACCCCGCCACGAACTCTCGACGCGATTTTTGCGCTTTATGCGACAACTGTAGGTTCGATGTCGCATGCCATCGGCCGCATCGAGTTCTAGCCGGGGTTTGGGAGAAAAGAGTGGTGCCCAGGGGCGGACTACGACAACTCAACCAACTCAATGACTTACGAAAAAGTGGGACAATCGATCTTCCCACATGATCATTATGCTTTCTGATGCGAGTGTCCCACCGCGAGGGGTCCTAGGCATCCAAGACAAAATGTTGGCCGTCGATCCGCCGCATGAGCTGCGCGCGAATTCGACGGCCTGTTTGAGCTCCTGTTTAGCCTTGCGCTCTGAGATCGCTCCAGCGTCCCTTAGACGAGCGATCCTCGTGATGCGGCAATTTACTTGCGTAAGCAGTCGATCAAGCTTCGTGCGGTCCAGCATGTTAGGATCGTTGCACGATTGCTCGGCAGCTTTGTGAAAGACCCCGCGGCTTTAATGTCGCAGATGTGCCATAAGCGGCCCTATCGTCGGACCCGCCTCCTTGTCAGGAAAGCACGAGTTCCCTCACTGTCGCGTGACGCAGGAACTTTGAGCCAGTGAGAGGACAAACTCTCTTATTCTGCACGCCAGCATCGAAGAGTGTGCGGCTGACGTCTTCACTCACATCGAGTGTCATTGCCCTCGATGCTGCGTGACGAGGTTGAGACCGATCAGTTGGCTTCCGCGCATCTTTTGACGCTTACACGCGCGCAGCTTGAAGGGGCGTCGGTTTCGGCCAACGCCCCTTGCAGCCGCGTTTAGCCTTTACACTCTGCCATCTTTGACATGGCGGTCATGGCCTCCGCCTCGGAGCCATATTGGCCCATCATGCTGAACTTCTCGGTGTCGGTGGGTGCCGACTTAGAAACCGAGCAGGTCTTCGTTGTTTTGTCGAACATGACGTAAAAGGCGTCCGCCAAAACAGGGGAAGCGAAGCTAATGACTAGAGTCGCTGCGACCAAATATTTCTTCATGGGGTTCTCCTAAAGGCCTTGCCCTCCGATCTCATTCAAGCGAGCCGCCCACAACTTCGCAAGGGAAGATCAGTTCCAGCCCGGGGTGCGGATTGCCGCGATAACGATTGGTTAACCATAAGGGGCGATCATCCAGGCTCACCTAGTTTTGCGTTTGCCCCTATTGCAACCCTCCCTTTGGCCCCGGCCTTTTCCCGGGGCCTTTCTTTGAAGTGCGACAGATGGCCAAACCTCCCGCTACATTATTTGGGCGCATCGCGATCCTCACAGCATCTTCGGACCAGCAGCCAATCCCGTAATCCGTAACGGCGCATTGCTCTCGTTTGAAGATGAAGGGAACGCGAATAGCGAATGTGATCGGCTAAACGCCCGTCAAGGTAATCCGCATGTGCGATACTCGATCCAGAAAGCGGCGGCTCGGCCAGTGCAAAGCACCCATGACTTGTGGTAACCACTTCGGCGGTGCGACTTAATTCTTCCTCACACCACTCTTCAAGCTGGCTACGTTTGCTTAACGTCGCAGTGTCACCCTCAGCGCACATCGGGGATCATCCGGCACAAATTCCATGCGATCGCAGGTCAGGTTTTTGGCGTGCTGTTCAACGGCACTGTCTGTCGCCGTGCTAACGGGGACCACATTCCTCTCTGCACTAACTGATCCCGCGCTATCGGTGCAGGTGGTGCGTCGCTTCCTCAATTCTTCAAGCTTGGATCCAAGCGAGACAGAGCGGGAGATCGCACTATCACAGAGGTCGCACTACGAGGTTGAGCTGGCTCTAATGGAATGCTTACGGCTTCTTGCTCCTTTGAACGTCGAGATCGTTCCCGTGGCGCCCATACGCGAGGGCGACTGCGGAACACCAGCCGCGGTGCTTGTACGAAGCCTGGGCGACAAAGAGAAGGTTACCTTTGATCCGCCCCTACTTCTCAACTGTCCGATGGTGGTGGCGCTGGGGCACTGGCTGGAGTCCGCTGTTCAGCCCGCGGCGAGAGAGGCGTTCAATTCGCCTGTAGCCGAGATTATTGGGTCTTCGTACTCTTGTCGGACCGCCTACAACCGTCCCGACACTCGTCTCAGCCAACATGCCTTCGCCAATGCGGTCGATCTCCCAACTCTTATTCTTGCGAACCGACAGCG
>DATAFR010000024.1:0-48136 GCA_036257375.1 Methyloceanibacter sp. | reverse complement strand
CAGTTCCTGGCGACCCGCGACGACCTGATCGGACGCGAGCTTGCCCGCGACCTCTCGACCCTGCAGGACCGCCTGCCACCCTTCTCGCAGACCGAGGCGAGGCAAGCGGTCGAGGAAGCGCTCGGCGCGCCGATCGATAAGCTCTTCGCTGAGTTTGGCCCGGCGATTGCCGCAGCTTCCATTGCGCAAGTTCACAAGGCGAAGGTGCGGCAGGCAGACGGCACGCTTAAACCTGTGGCGGTGAAAGTGCTCCGCCCCGGTATCGAGACGCGCTTCAGGCGCGACCTCGACTCTTATTTCTTCGCGGCGCGCATGGTCGAGCGGCTGCATCCACCCTCGCGCCGTCTAAGGCCGATCGCCGTCGTCGATACGCTCGCAAAATCCGTCGCGATCGAGATGGACCTGCGCATGGAGGCGGCGGCCATGTCGGAGATGGCGCAGAACTGCAAGGACGACGCGGACTTCCGCGTGCCGCAGGTCGACTGGACCCGGAGCGCGCGTCGCGTGCTGACGCTTGAATGGATCGACGGCATTCCGATCTCGGACCACGCCGCTTTGCGCGCCGCAGGGCACGACTTGAAAGAGCTCGGCGCACGGCTGATGCAGACCTTCCTGCGCCACGCCATGCGTGACGGCTTCTTCCACGCCGATATGCACCCCGGGAATCTGTTCATCGACGAGGAGGGCCGCATCGTCGCCGTCGATTTCGGCATCATGGGGCGACTCGGAATGAAGGAACGGCGCTTCCTCGCCGAGATTCTCTATGGCTTTCTGACGCGGAACTACACCCGCGTGGCAGAGGTGCATTTAGAGGCGGGCTATGTGCCGCGCAAGCACTCCGTCGCGCAGTTCGCGCAAGCCTTGCGCGCCATCGGCGAGCCGATCCTGGACCGGTCGGCGAACGAGATCTCGATGGCACAGCTGCTCGGCCAGCTCTTCCAATACACCGAGGTGTTCGACATGCAGACCCGGCCTGAGCTTCTGCTCCTGCAAAAGACCATGGTGGTGGTCGAGGGCGTGGGAAGGAGGCTCGACCCCGGGCTCAACATCTGGGTCGTGTCGGAGCCGGTGGTGCGGGATTGGATGGAGCAGCAGCTCGGCGCGGGCGCGCGCATCGAGGCCGCCGCCGAGGGCGCAGCCACGGTGACTCGCTTCATCGGTGAGATTCCAAAATTTCTCGGCCAGGCCGAGCGCACGGCCGATGCCCTTGTCGCCATGATTGAGGAGGGAGTGCGCCTCGACGATCATACCGTGGAACGGCTGGCCGAAGCGCAGGCCGACCGCAACCGCATGAGCCGCATCGGCATCTGGATCTGCGCCATCGCGCTCGCCGTAATTGCCCTCGCGCTGCTCTTTTGAGTGTTGACCGCTAACCCTATTTCTTGATCATTGCCCGGCCTGACCGGCAATCCAGTAACCCCGGCAACCAGTTACTGGTAAAAATCGGTGTTTGCTCGGTGCCCGCCTGCGCGGGTGTGACGTGGATCTTTTTGAAGATGCAAGGAAAGCGCATTCTCCTGATCGTCGGCGGCGGGATTGCCGCCTATAAGAGCCTCGAGCTCGTGCGCCGCTTGAAGGAGCGGGGCGCGTCGGTGCGCGCGATCCTGACGAAAGGCGGCGCCGAATTCGTCACGCCGCTCTCGCTCTCCGTTCTGACGGAAGAGAAGGCTTTCATCGACCTCTTCGATCTCAAGGACGAGGCGGAGATCGGGCATATCCGCCTTTCGCGGGAGGCCGATCTCATCGTCATCGCACCGGCGACAGCGGACCTTCTCGCCAAGATGGCGCATGGCTTGGCCGACGATCTCGCCACCGCCGTGCTTCTCGCCACGGACAAACGCGTGCTCGCGGCCCCCGCCATGAATGTGCGCATGTGGCGGCATTCCGCCACGCACCGGAATCTCGCCACACTGAAGGCTGACGGCATCGCGTTTGTCGGTCCCGACGAAGGCGAAATGGCCTGCGGCGAATATGGCCCGGGCCGCATGGCAGAGCCGCAAGCGATCCTGGAGACAATCGAGAAATTGCTGGGCGCTGAAACGCCCACGCTCTCAGCCAAGGCCACGCCGCTCCGTATGACGGGCAATACGCTGCGTGGCCGCCGCGTGCTGATCACCTCTGGTCCGACGCAAGAGCCGATCGATCCGGTGCGCTATATCGCCAACCGCTCGTCGGGAAAGCAGGGCCACGCGCTTGCCCGAGCGGCCGCCGCACTCGGCGCCGAGGTCACGCTTATCAGCGGCCCCGTCGCGCTTCCCGATCCTGCGGGCGTCACGATCGTCAAGGTCGAGACCGCGCATGAGATGCTTGCCGCAACGCTAGACGCGCTTCCCGCCGACATCGCCATCTGCGCCGCGGCCGTCGCCGACTGGCGCGCGGCCGAGGAAGCGACGCATAAGTTGAAGAAAAAGAACCAAGTCGAGACCGAGCTCAAGCTCGCGCTCAACCCCGATATCCTCGCGACCATCTCAAAGCCCGGTCCGCAGCGTCCGACGTTGGTCATCGGGTTTGCCGCCGAGACCGAAAATCTGATCGAGAATGCTGCCGCCAAACGCCGCTCGAAAGGCGCCGACTGGATCGTCGCCAATGATGTCTGGCCGGGGACGGGCGCGATGGGCGGCGACAACACGCAAGTCCATCTCGTCACGGCAAGCGGCGTCGAGGATTTTCCGCCGCTCAGCAAGGACGAGACGGCGGTGCGGCTGCTTGCCCGCGCGGCGGAGGCCCTTACCGCCATGCGCTCGGCGGCTGAATGAGCGTCACGCTCCGCGTCAAGCGCTTGCCGCACGGGGAGGGGCTTCCGCTGCCCTCTTATCAATCGGCACATGCCGCCGGACTCGATGTGATGGCAGGCGTGCTGGACGGCGCTCCCGTAGAGATCAAGCCAGGCGCCCGCGCGCTGATCCCGACCGGCTTCGCGCTCGAAATCCCGGTCGGCTACGAGGCGCAAGTTCGCCCGCGCTCGGGCCTTGCCCTGAAGACCGGCGTGACGCTGCTAAACACGCCCGGCACCATCGACTCCGATTATCGCGGCGAGCTCATGGTGATCATGATCAACCATGGACGCGAGACGTTCACCGTTCGCCGCGGCGATCGCATCGCCCAGCTCGTGATCGCCCCCGTCGCGCAAGTCGAGGTGGTCACCGTCGAGGAGCTTGCCTCCACCGTGCGAGGCTCTGGCGGCTTCGGCTCGACCGGGTGACTTCTCGCACGTATACGCGTGCCATGCCCGCGAAAGCGGGCATCGAGTAATCAACGCACTCGGTTGTTACGACCGGCAGAGATTACTGGATCGCCCGGTCGAGCCGGGCGATGACGAGATCAAGGATAGGGCATACATTTGCCAGCATGCTCACCCCCGAGGAAATCGAGCGCTACAAGCGCCAATTGGTGCTGAAGGAGATTGGCGGCGAGGGCCAGCAGAAACTGAAGGCCGCGCGCGTGCTCGTGATTGGTGCCGGCGGCCTTGGCTCCCCGCTCATCCTCTACCTTGCCGCGGCCGGCGTCGGCGAGATCGGCATCATCGACAGCGACCGGGTCAGCCTCGACAATCTCCAGCGCCAGATCGTGCATGACACGCGAAGCGTGGGGCGCCCCAAGACCAAGAGCGCGGCCGCGACGATCGAGCGCCTCAACCCGCATGTCGCGACGCGGCTCTATTCCACGCGGCTCGTGCCTGAGAATGCGCTCGAGATCGTGCGCGGCTTCGATATCGTCGCCGACGGCTCGGACAATTTCGCCACGCGCTATCTCGTCAACGACGCCTGCTATTTCGCCAAGCGGCCGCTCGTCTTCGCCGCGGTCGGGCCGCTCGATGGCCATCTCACCACCTTCCGCTCCTACGAGACGGACAATGCCGGCAACCCCAGGCCATCTTATCGTTGCCTGTTCCCCGAGCCGCCGCCGGAAGGGACGATCGCACCCTGCTCGGAGGTCGGCATTCTCGGTGCGGTCGCGGGCGTTATCGGCACGCTTGCCGCCGTCGAAGTGCTGAAGGAGTTGCTCGGCATCGGCGAAAGCCTGGTGGGGCGATTGCTGCTTTACGATGCCCTGCAAGCACGCTTCTCCGACGTCGTCTATGGCTGGGACCCGGAGAACCCATTGAACGGGCGCAACCCGCGCTTGCATGACTTGTCGCACCACCGCTATTCGATGGTCGAGGTGGGCGAATAGGCATGACAGCGGAGAAGATCGCCACGCGTTGCGCCATCGCCGGTGGCGGCCCTGCCGGAATGATGCTCGGCTTCCTGCTCGCGCGTGCCGGCGTCGATGTGCTGGTGCTGGAGAAACATGCGGATTTCCTGCGCGATTTTCGCGGCGACACGATCCACTCCTCGACCCTCGACGTAATGCACGAGCTCTCCCTGCTCGATGCGTTTCTCAAGCTGCCGCACCAAGAAGTACGCGAGATCGGCGGCATCGTCGGCGACGAGATGGTGATCTTCGCCGATTTCACGCATCTGCCGACGCGCTGCCGCTTCATCGCCTTCATTCCGCAATGGGACTTTCTCGATTTCCTCGCCGATCAAGCCAAGCTCTATCCGAATTTCAAGCTCATGATGCGCGCCGAGGTGGATGATCTTCTGTGGGACGGCGACACGGTGGTCGGGCTCAAAGCGAAGCTTCCCGACGGCACGCTCCATGTGCGGGCCGACCTCGTGGTTGGCGCCGATGGGCGCCACTCGGCCGCACGCACGCTAGCCGGGCTCGAGGTCGAGGATTTCGGCGCCCCGATGGACGTGCTGTGGATGCGTCTTTCCAAGAAGCCGGGCGACGGTTCGCAGACGCTGGGTCGCATCCAGGCTGGGCGGTTCTTCGTCATGCTCGATCGCGGCGACTATTGGCAATGCGCCTATGTCATCCCCAAGGGCGGGTTCGAGAGGCTGCGCGCGCAGGGGATCGATGCCTTTCGCATGGATATCGTGGCGCTCAACCCGGCGCTCGCCGACCGCGTTCAGCAGATCGCGTCATGGGACGATGTCAAATTGCTCACCGTGCGGGTCGACCGCCTCAAGCGCTGGTACCGGCCGGGTTTGCTCTGCATCGGCGACGCGGCGCATGCCATGTCGCCGGTCGGCGGCGTCGGCATCAATCTCGCCATTCAGGACGCGGTGGCCGCGGCCAATATCCTCTGGGAGCCGCTTCGGAGAGGACTGGTACCCGAAGATGTCCTCGCGCAGGTGCAGGAGCGGCGCGAATGGCCGACCAAGATGACGCAGGCCGTGCAACTCTTCGTGCAGAGGCGCATCATCAGCAACGTTCTAAGCATGACAGAGCAGCCCAAGCCGCCTTTCATCCTGACGATGTTCAACCGCTTCCCGTTCCTGCGGCGGCTCCCTGCGCGGCTGATCGGTATGGGCTTCCGCCCCGAGCACGTGCATTCGCCGGCGCTGAAGCCCGATCAGAACATCGCCGGGTGAACGCGATCGGGCGGGGCGTGACCGTCGAGGAAGGTCTTGATGTTGATGATGACCTTCTCGCCCATGTCGATGCGGCCTTCGAGCGTCGCCGAGCCCATATGCGGCAGCACCACCACCTTGTTGCTCTTGAGCAGCTTCGGGTTCACTGCCGGTTCGTGCTCGAACACGTCGAGGCCGGCGCCGGCCAGCTCGTTATTCTCGATCATGCGGGCGAGCGCGTTCTCGTCGATCACCTCGCCGCGCGCGGTGTTGACGATATAGGCCGAGGGTTTCAAGAGCGCGAGTCGCCGAGCCGAAAGCAGATGATAGGTCGCCGGCGTGTGCGGGCAGTTCACCGAGATGATGTCCATGCGGGCAAGCATCTGGTCGAGGCTGTCCCAATAGGTGGCCTCGAGCGCCTTCTCCACGTCGGGAGCGACGCGCCGCCGGTTGTGATAATGGATCTGCAAGCCGAAGGCCTTGGCTCGCTTGGCCACCGCCTGGCCGACGCGGCCCATGCCGACAATGCCGAGCCGCTTGCCGAAGATACGGTGGCCAAGCATCCAGGTCGGCGACCAGCCCTGCCAGCCATTGGCCCCGCCTTTGAGCAGCGCTGCCCCCTCGGTCAACCGCCGCGGCACGGCGATGATCAGCGCCATGGTCATGTCGGCGGTGTCCTCGGTCAGAACCCCCGGCGTGTTGGTGACGATGATTGAGCGGTTTCGCGCGGTCTCGAGGTCGATATTGTCGACGCCGGTGCCGAATTGAGCGATCAGCTTGAGATTGGGGCTCGCCTGGCCGAGCACGGCGCGGTCGATGCGGTCCGTGACGGTCGGCACCAGCACGTTGGCGGTCTTGGCGGCGTCGATCAGTTCCTCGCGCGTGAACGGCTTGTCTTCGAGATTGAGCTTTGCATCGAAAAGCTCGCGCAGCCGCGTCTCCACTACGTCGGGGAGTTTGCGCGTGACGATAACGAGAGGTCGGTCAGCCATTACCCGTCCAGCTAGGGTTTAAGGCGGGAGGGGGGCTCCCGCGTCAATTTGAGGCGCTCAAGGAAATGCGCCGCTTTCTCTAACAGAAGCGGCTTTGCGAGATAAGGGCCATCTTGTCCTGGAGCCACGATCCTTTCACTTTTATCGGCCATCCAAGGCATATTGGGAGAGGACCGATTCGGGGCTGAAATGCCTTATCGGGGATCGTACAAATTGGCGCCAAGGCGGGGATCAAGGGTGAGGCATCTGCTTTCGACCACGCTGGTTTTCGCGCTGACTTTTGCTTCGGCCGCTCTCCCAAGTGCCGCAGAGGACACCGTCAAGCAGGCCGCGGTCGATGCTGCGGGCAAGTCGTCGCTGCCCATACCGCGCTTCGTGAGCCTCAAATCAGACAAGGTTAATGTTCGCAAAGGTCCGAGCACCGACCAGGCCATCGTCTGGGTATTCTCCCGCGCCGGGCTCCCCGTCGAGGTGATCGCCGAGTCTGATAATTGGCGGCGTGTGCGCGACAGCGAAGGCGCCGACGGCTGGGTGTTCCACAGTCTTCTCAGCGCGCGCCGCACCGCGCTTGTCACGCCTTGGGCGAAGGGAGAAGACCGAGTTGCGCTTTACAGCTCGGACTCCACCGGATCCCGCGCGGTCGCCGAGCTGCAATCGGGCGTGCTCGGCAACGTGCTCTCTTGCGACGGGGAGTGGTGCCACGTCTCGGTCGACGACTATGCGGGCTATGTCCAGCAGGACAAGCTGTGGGGCGTCTATAAAGGCGAGGAAGTGAAGTAGCGCCTAGTCGCGCTGCTTATCGACCAGGCGCACCAGCACATCGACGCGCGAGATCGTCATGCCATCCGGCGCCGCGGGCAATCCCTCGATGCGGATCGATCCGGTCGAGATATCCATCAGCTTGCCGGAGTGTTCGCAGAAGAAGTGGTAGTGGTTCGACGTGTTGGTGTCGAAATAGGTCTTGGCGCCTTCGACCGCGACCTCGCGCAACAGCCCGGCTTCGGTGAACTGGTGCAGCGTGTTGTAGACGGTCGCGAGCGACACCGGCACTTTGCGCGCCAGCGCCTCCTCATGCAGCGTCTCGGCCGTGACGTGGCGGTCGCCCTCCGCGAAAAGAAGGTGCGCCAGCGCCACCCGCTGCCGCGTAGGCCTGAGCCCCGCTGCGCGCAGGATTTTGGCGACGTTTCCTTGGCTGAGCTCGGTTGGCAATTTGGGCGTGCCCTGAGGCGGCCTGTGCATCTCAATCTGACCGTATTTGATAAATTCAGGGAAATATAGTCTGAAAGACGGCCGGCCCGCAACGCCACGGGCCTGACGCATGTCAGCCAAGCCTTGCATGGTAAAATTGGCGTCTTAAGGGGGAAAGTCTCCCATTCGCGCCGAAAGCCATGGCCGAGGCGGGCTTTTGAAGGGCTCTTGTCTGTGTTAGGAAACCACCCAAATTCCGTAAGAGTTATCGGGTGGGAGGAAGTTCAAGCATCGATGTCCGAGCGGCGGGACCAATTTGACTATGAGGATCTATTGGCGTGCGCGCGGGGCGAATTGTTCGGCCCCGGCAATGCGCAGCTGCCGCTTCCCCCTATGTTGATGTTCGACCGCATCTCGCAGGTCGAGAAGGAGGGCGGCGAGCACGGCTACGGGCGTATTGTTGCGGAGCTCGACGTGAAGCCCGATCTCTGGTTCTTTCCCTGCCATTTCAAAGGCGATCCGGTGATGCCCGGCTGCCTGGGGCTCGATGCGCTTTGGCAGTTGCTCGGCTTCTTCCTGGGTTGGCTCGGCGCCCCCGGCAGGGGCCGCGCTTTGAGCGTCGGCGAGGTGAAATTCTCCGGCATGGTGCTGCCGACCATGAAGAAGCTCGAATATATCGTCGAGCTGAAGCGCGTGATCCGGCGTAAATTCACCCTTGGCACCGGCGATGGTTGGCTTAAGGCTGATGGGGAGACCATCTACACCGCCAAGGATTTGCGGGTCGGACTGTTCCAGGCGGGCGAAGCCGCCCCCGCCGGTGTCTGAGCCTTATCGATCGAAGCGGCACTTTGATTTCCTAGGACCTTGACCGATGAAACGTGTGGTCGTGACCGGCATGGGCATCGTGTCCTCCATCGGCAACTCTGCCCAGGAGGTGCTCGCCTCTTTGCGCGAGGCGAAGTCCGGCATCGTCAAGGCGGACAAATACGCCGAGCTTGGCTTCCGCTGCCAGGTGCACGGCGCTCCCAAGCTCGACTGGGAAGGCATGATCGACCGCAAGGTGCGCCGCTTCATGGGGGAGGGCGCTGCATGGAACTACATCGCCATGGAGCAGGCGATCCGCGATTCAGGGCTCGAGGAGGATGACATCTCCAATGAGAGGACCGGGCTCATCATGGGCTCTGGCGGCCCCTCGACGCGCGCCATCGTGCAGGCTGCCGACACCGCGCGCGAGAAAGGTCCCAAGAAGGTCGGGCCCTTCGAAGTGCCGAAGGCCATGTGCTCGACCAATTCGGCGACCCTTTCGACGCCCTACCACATCAAGGGCGTCAGCTATTCGATCTCCTCGGCCTGCTCGACCTCGGCGCATTGCATCGGCAACGGCGCCGAGTTGATCCAGCTCGGCAAGCAGGACCTCGTCTTCGCCGGCGGCGGCGAGGAGCTCGACTGGACGCTCTCGGTCCTGTTCGACGCCATGAACGCGATGTCGTCGGATTTCAACGACCGGCCGGAGGTGGCGAGCCGAGCCTACGACGCCGACCGCGATGGTTTCGTCATCGCCGGCGGCGCGGGCGTCGTGGTGCTGGAGGAGCTGGAGCATGCCAAGGCGCGGGGCGCGCGCATCTATGCCGAGCTCATCGGCTACGGCGCCACCTCGGACGGCTACGACATGGTGCAGCCGTCAGGTGAGGGCGCCGTGCGTTGCATGCGCATGGCCATGCAGAATGGCGTTGACGGCATCGACTATATCAACCCGCACGCCACCTCGACCCCGATCGGCGACGTGAAGGAAATCGAGGCGATCCGCGAGGTATTCGGCGACAAATGCCCGCCGATCAGCGCCACGAAATCGCTGACCGGCCATTCGCTCGGTGCCGCAGGGGTGCACGAGGCGATTTATTCGCTGTTGATGATGAACAACGGTTTCATTTGCGAATCCGCCAATATCGACAATCTCGATCCGGCGGTCGCCGACATGCCGATCGTGCGCAAGCGACAGGACAACGTCGCCATTAATACAGTGATGTCGAACAGCTTCGGTTTTGGCGGCACCAACGCCACACTCGTATTTCGTCGTCAGGACGGTTGAAGAACGGGAACAGGTAAACGGGGCAAACCTAACAAGCAGAGTAAGTGCCATGGCAACGACAAGAGACATTGCAGAGCCCGCACCGTTGATGGCGGGGAAGAGGGGACTGGTGATGGGGGTCGCCAACGACCGCTCGATCGCCTGGGGCATCGCGCGGGTTCTGCATGGGCAGGGCGCCGAGCTTGCCTTCTCCTATCAAGGCGGCGCTTTCGGCCGCCGCGCCGTGCCGCTGGCGCAATCGATCGGGGCAAAGATCATCGAGGAAGCCGACGTCGAGGACCTGAAAAGCGTCGAGCGTGTGTTCGAGGTGATCCGCAAGCAGTGGGGCTCGCTCGATTTCGTCGTGCACGCGCTGGCCTTCTCCGACCGCAACGAGCTCAAAGGCCGCTATTGCGACACCACGCGCAAGAATTTCGAGCACACCATGGTGATCTCCTGCTTCTCCTTCACCGAGGTGTCCAAGCTCGCGGCCGAGCTGATGCCCAATGGCGGCTCGCTGCTCACGCTGACCTATGGTGGGGCGACGCGGGTCGTCCCCTGCTACAACGTCATGGGCGTCGCTAAGGCGGCACTCGAGACGAGCGTGCGCTATCTCGCCTCCGATTTCGGGCCGCAAGGCATCAGAGTGAACGCGTTGTCGGCCGGCCCGATGCGCACCCTTGCCGGTGCCGGCATCTCCGACGCGCGCACACTATTGCACTTCCAGCAGAGAAACGCGCCGATGCGCCGCTCGCCGACGCTGGATGAGGTCGGCGGCGCTGCGCTCTATCTCTTGTCGGACCTCTCAGGCGCGGTCACCGGCGAGATCCATTTCGTCGATTGCGGCTACTCGACCATCGCCATGCCAAACCTTGCCACGCTGAAGACGTTCGAGCAGGCCGAGGAGGCTGAAAGCGCCCCTGTCGAGAAGGCGCCGAGGGAGGCTGCGCAATAGTGCTGCGCCTTAGACTTAAGGCGCGGGTTTTGTTCTAGATTTCCCTTCGCTCAGCGAATTGCGAAGGGCTCGAGTAAGGAGGAAAGACGGATCATGGCCGTCCATCTTGTACTGATCGCCTGTCTCGCGGCTCCGCCCAATACCTGCAAGGAGATCGACCTGCCCGAAGTCGTCTCCGAGGACGTCATCCAGTGCGTCGGCTCGGCGAAGGCCAAGTCGGAGGAGTGGCAGGCCAAGAACAAGGACTATCTCGTCATTGCCACGAAATGCGCTAAGAACGAGACGACCGATAGCGCCTCCCCGCCTCCCGCCAATACCAATTAGCGGTCCGCTAGAACGATCATGCCCGGCGTGAGGCCGGGCATGAGAGCAGCTTTGAGGATTTCCCGCGGGTACTAGCTCGCGACCTCGGCCTTCTCGCGCTCCTTGCCGGTCGCCTGGTCGACCACTTTCATCGACAGCCTGACCTTGCCGCGCTCGTCGAAGCCGAGCAACTTCACCCACACCTGATCGCCTTCCTTGACCACGTCGGTGACCTGCTTCGGCCGGCCCTCGGCGAGCTGGGAGATATGGACGAGGCCGTCCTTGGCGCCGAAGAAGTTCACGAAGGCGCCGAACTCCATCACCTTGACTACCTTGCCGCGATAGATCTCCCCGACCTCGGGCTCCGAAGCGATGGCCTTGATGCGGTTGATCGCGGCGCGGATCGACTCGGCATTGGCCGAAGCGATCTTGACCGTGCCGTCGTCGGAGATGTCGATCTTGGCGCCCGACTCGGCCACGATCTCGCGGATCACCGAGCCGCCCGAGCCGATCACCTCCCTGATCTTGTCGACCGGGATATGGATCGTCTCGATGCGCGGCGCATATTCGCCAAGCTCCGGCCGCGCCGTGTTGATCGCCTTGTTCATCTCCGAGAGGATATGCATGCGTCCGGCCTGCGCCTGATTGAGCGCGACCTTCATGATCTCCTCGGTGATACCGGTGATCTTGATGTCCATCTGTAGCGAGGTGACTCCTTCGGAGGTTCCCGCCACCTTGAAGTCCATGTCGCCGAGATGGTCCTCGTCGCCGAGAATGTCCGACAGCACGGCGAACTGCTCGCCTTCCTTGATCAGCCCCATGGCGATGCCCGCCACCGGGCGCTTGATCGGAATGCCTGCGTCCATCATGGCAAGCGATGAGCCGCACACCGTCGCCATCGAGGAGGAGCCATTCGACTCGGTGATCTCCGACACGATACGGATGGTGTAGGGGAAGCTCTCGCGATCCGGCAGGACTGGGTGAATTGCCCGCCAGGCAAGCTTGCCGTGGCCGATCTCGCGGCGGCCGGGGGACGACATGCGGCCAACCTCGCCCACCGAATATGGCGGGAAGTTGTAGTGCAGCATGAAGGTCTCTTTATAGGTGCCCTGGAGCGCGTCGACATATTGTTCGTCCTCGCCGGTGCCGAGCGTGGCAACGGCAAGCGCCTGGGTCTCGCCGCGGGTGAACAGCGCGCTGCCGTGGGTGCGCGGCAGAATTCCGACCTCGCAGGAGATCGGCCTGACGGTGGTGAGATCGCGCCCGTCGATGCGCTTCTTGGTCTTGAGAATGCTCGATCGGACGATCTCTTTCTCCGCCTCCTTGAAGGCGCTCGATACTTTCGGGGCGAGGCTCTCGTCATCCTCGGCAGGCACGAGCGCCGCGACGACCTTTTCCTTGATGGCGGCAACGCGATCGCGGCGCTCTTGCTTGCCGGCAATCGCATAGGCCTCGCGCAGCTCCGCTTCGGCGGTTCCGCGCACGCGGTTCAGAATCTCATCGTCGTCCTTGGCTTTCAGCTCCCAAGGCTCCTTGGCGGCGCGCTCGGCGAGCTTGACGATGGCATCGAGCACGGGTCCGAAATGCTTCTGCCCGTAGACCACGGCGCCGAGCATCACGTCCTCGGGCAATTCCTTGGCCTCGGATTCGACCATCAACACAGCATCAGCGGTGCCGGCTACCACGAGATCGAGCGCGCTTTCCTGCATCTCGTCGATCATCGGGTTCAGTGTGTATTGGCCGGCGATATAGCCCACGCGCGCCGCGCCGATCGGGCCTAGGAACGGCACGCCGGAAAGCGTCAGCGCCGCGGAGGAAGCGACCATCGCCACGATGTCGGGATCGTTCTCCATGTCGTGTGACAGCACGGTGGCGATGACTTGGGTCTCGTTCTTGAAGCCTGGGGCGAAGAGCGGCCGGATCGGTCGGTCAATCAGCCGCGAGGTCAGCGTTTCCTTTTCGGTGGGGCGACCCTCTCGCTTGAAATAGCCGCCGGGGATCTTGCCCGCAGCGAAGGTCTTCTCCTGATAATTCACGGTCAGCGGGAAGAAGTCGATCCCGGGCCTCTCCTCCTTGGCGGCAACGACAGTGGCAAGTACGCTTGTCTCGCCATAGGTAGCGAGCACGGCGCCGTCGGCCTGCCGCGCGATGCGGCCGGTCTCGAGCTTGAGCGGACGACCCGCCCATTCGATTTCTACGGTGTGTTTATGAAACATGTTGGTTTCCCAATACGTGGGTAAGAGTGGGGGCGCTGCTCGCCCCTGCGAGAGCAGCCCAGGTCAAACGAAGCGCAAGCTCGGCCGCGGGGATGTCCCGCCAGACGATGACCGTCACCGGCGGATACCCAACCGGTTGATAAGCTTCTGATAGCGATCTTCGTCGGTCGACTTGACGTAATCGAGCAGCTGGCGCCGCTGGCTCACCAGTTTGAGCAGCCCGCGCCGCGAATGGTTATCTTTGGTATGCGTCTTGAAATGATCGGTCAGATTGGTAATCCGCTCGGTCAGGATAGCGACTTGGACCTCTGGAGAGCCGGTATCGCCGGCCTTGGTCGCATACTCCTTGATGAGCTCTTGCTTGCGCTCAGCGCTAATCGACATCGGTATCATCCTTGCTGTTAGGGGTTTTAAGGGGCCGGGCCGGGATGTCGTCCAGCACGGTCGGCTCATAGGCGCGTGCGCTTGGTAAACCGCGCGCGCGACGGCTGCAAATATAGGGATTATCCGCTCCGAAGCCAGCGGAATTTCTTGGGGGCTAAAGGCCTTTTCCTTGACCCGAGCCCACCGTTCTAGCGCGGCAGATTGAAAATGCGTTTCGGCTTGAGCTCTCCCTTGCTCACTTCGCCGACGGCGACCAGCGCGCCGCGCGAGGTGGCATAGACTAGGCCCTCAAGGATCGGCGCATCGCGTCCGCGCAGCAAGACCGCCTGTCCGCGCCTCAACCTATCCGCGTCGGGTGCCGAAAGGGAAAGCGCCGGAATGTCGCAAAGCGCCATCTCGACCGGCTCGAGCGCGGTAAGAAGAGCCTCGTGTCCGCCGCTCGCAGCAAGCGCTTCGAGCGCGGCCAGCGTTACAGCTTGACCCTCGCTGAACGGACCGACGCGCGTGCGGCGCAAGGCCTCCACGTGGCCAAGACATCCAAGAGCGCGGCCAAGGTCGCGCGCAAGAGCGCGCACGTAGGTGCCTTTGCCGCAATGCGCCCGAAGCACGCAGCGATCCGGGTCGGGATGCTCGACAAGCGCGAGGCTGCCGATCGACACCAGGCGCGGGGCAAGCTCGAAATCCTCCTCATCACGGGCAAGCTCGTAGGCGCGCGCGCCATCGACCTTGAGCGCCGAGTAGCGCGGCGGCACCTGCTCGATCTCGCCTATGAAATCGGCAAGTCTCGACTCGATCTCGGCGCGGGTCGGGCGCATCTCGCGTGTCGCCGTGACCTTGCCCTCCGAATCGTCGGTGTCGGTCTCGGCCCCGAAGCGGACCGTGAATCGATACTCTTTGGAGCCTTCAACCACGAAGGGGACGGTCTTGGTCGCTTCGCCGAGCGCGATCGGCAACACGCCGGTCGCGAGCGGATCGAGGGTACCCGCATGCCCCACCTTGGCGGCTTCGAACAGGCGCTTTACGCGCGTGACGGCTTGCGTCGAGGTCATGCCTTGCGGCTTGTCGAAGATGAGCCACCCGCTGACGGCTAGACCTTTGCGCTGCCGCGCCATGCTGCCCCGCCTTCCTTGCCGCTAGCCGTCGAGGTCGCGGGCGACCTTGGGCGACGCGAGCAATTCGTCGATGCGGGCGGATGCTTCGAAGCTCGTGTCCAGCTTGAACCTAAGCTCAGGCATGAACTTCATGCTGACCCGCTTGGCGAGTAGCCCGCGCAAATAGCGGTTATGCTGCTCCAGATGCTCGACCGCCTCCACAGCCTCGCCGCCGCCGAGCGTCATGATGTAGACCGTGGCGAGTTTGAGGTCGGGCGACATGCGCACCTCCGGCACGGTGAGGGAGTGGCGACTCAGCACCTCATCATTGATGTCGCCGCGCGAGAAGATCTCGGCGAGCGCGTGCCGGATCAGCTCGCCCACTTTCAATTGGCGCTGCGATGGTGCCTTGTCCTGGGAGGGCGACCTATGCTTTCCGCGTTGGGTCATTGCTGCTTCTCATGCCCGCCAGCGCGGTCATGACATCATAGATTCAGGCAAGCGATGATTTACAGCGTGCGCCGGACGTGCTCGACGTGGAAGCACTCGATGATGTCGCCCTGCCGCATGTCCTGATAGCCCTCGAAAGCCATGCCGCATTCCTGGCCAGCCACCACCTCGCGCACCTCGTCCTTGAAGCGCTTGAGCGTGGAGAGCTTGCCTTCGTGCACCACCACGTTGTCGCGGATCAGCCGGACCTGCGCCCCGCGCTCGACCTTGCCTTCGGTCACGCGGCAGCCGGCCACCTTGCCGACCTTGGAGATGGTGAAGACCTCCAGAATCTCGGCATTGCCGAGGAAGGTCTCGCGCACTGTCGGCGCAAGCAGCCCCGACATGGCCTGCTTAACGTCATCGACGAGATCGTAGATCACGGCATAATAGCGGATCTCCACGCCTTCCCCCTCGGCCACTTCTCTCGCCTGCGCATTGGCGCGCACGTTGAAGCCAAGCACGACCGCGCCCGAGGTTGCGGCCAGCGACACGTCAGACTCGGTTATGCCACCAACGCCCGCGTGAATGATGCGAGCGCGCACCTCCTCGGTGCCGACCTTGCCGAGCGCGGCAACGATGGCTTCGACCGAGCCTTGCACGTCGCCCTTGACGACGAGCGGAAATTCCCTGAGGCCCGCCTCTTTTAGCTGGCTCATCATCTGCTCGAGGCTACCGCGGGCGCCCGCAACGGCGAGCCGCTTGCGCCGCTCGCGCGCCCGGTAGTCGGTGATCTCGCGCGCACGCGCCTCGTTCTCGACCACGGCGAACTGATCGCCCGCCTCGGGGGCCGAATCGAACCCAAGCACCTCGACCGGAACCGAGGGCCCGGCCTCCTTCACCTGCTCGCCCATATCGTTGATCAGCGCCCGCACGCGGCCCCAGGCCGAGCCCGCGACGATCAGGTCGCCGACATGCAGCGTGCCGCGCTGGATCAGCGCCGTGCCCACGGGCCCGCGGCCGCGCTCGAGCTTCGCCTCGACGATCACGCCCTCGGCGGCGCGCGCCGGGTTGGCGGTCAGCTCGAGCACCTCGGCTTGCAACAGAATGGCTTCCAGCAATCGGTCGAGGCCGGTCTTCTTCAGCGCCGAGACCTCGATCTCGAGCGTCTCGCCGCCCAAACTCTCCACCACGATCTCGTGGTTCAGCAGCTCGGTGCGCACGCGCTGAGGATCGGCGCCCGGCTTGTCGATCTTGTTGATGGCGACGATCAGGGGAACGCCGGCAGCCTTGGCGTGATTGATGGCTTCGACCGTCTGCGGCTTCACGCCGTCGTCGGCCGCGACCACCAGCACCACGATGTCGGTCACTTTGGCGCCGCGCGCACGCATGGCGGTGAACGCCTCATGGCCGGGCGTGTCGATGAAGGTCACCTTCTGCCCCGACGGCATCTCCACTTGGTAGGCGCCGATATGCTGGGTAATGCCGCCCGCCTCCTGGCTCACGATGTTGGTGGTGCGAATGGCGTCGAGCAGCGAGGTCTTGCCGTGATCGACATGGCCCATGATGGTGACGATCGGCGCACGCGGCTGCAAATCCTCGGCCTGGTCGTCGGCGCCGATGAAACCTTCCTCGACGTCGGCTTCCGAGACGCGCCGCACTGTATGTCCGAATTCCTCGGCGACGAGTTGGGCAGTGTCGGCGTCGATCACGTCGGTGATCTTATGCATGGCGCCGTCCTTCATCAGATATTTGATGACGTCGACGCCGCGCTCGGCCATGCGGTTGGCGAGCTCCTGGATGGTAATGACTTCCGGGATCACCACTTCGCGCTGGATCTTGGCCTGCGTCTGTGGGCCGGTGGTTTGCTTCTTCTGGCGCTCCTGGCGACGCTTCAGCGAGGCAAGGCTCCGCTGGCGCTGCTCTTCATCGAGCGCATTGATGATGGTGAGCCGGCCGCGAACGCGCCGCTCATCGCCCCGCCTCGGCGCGATCGGACCTTTCTTGTGCCGGGCGTCGGCCGGACGCGGAAGCTCTTCCTCGTCCTTGAGGTGTTTGCGAACGGACTCTTCGACCCGCTCCTTGGCCTTGGCCTCGGCCTTTGGCCGTTCCTTGGGCGGCTCGATCTCCTCCGGCGCCGTCGGCGCCGGCGGAACTTCGGCGACGGGCGGGGCCGTGCGCGCCCTCTCGGCTTTCAGGCGCTCCTCCTCGGCGGCGCGATGACGCGCGTCCTCGAGCGCACGTGTGCGCGCGTCCTTCTCCTGCTCGGAGAGTTCGCGCAACACTTGAGCCTTGCGGGCCGGTCTTGTCTCTTCAACCGCGGGCTTCGGTGGGGTCTCGACCACGCCGAGCGTCGGCTTCGCCTTCAACTCCTCGGCGGGTTGCGGACCGGCCGATCCAATCGACCGGCGCTTCTTTTTCTCGACCAGAACGGACTTTGAGCGTCCATGGCTGAAGCTCTGCCGCACATGGCCGGATTCCACCGTCCGGCGCACATTGAGCGTCATTTTGCGCCCGCCTCGAGCGGCCTTGCCTTCAGTCTCGTTAGTCTCGCTCATTCCTTGTCCGTATCCGATCCATTCTGGTTTGCGAACGCGTTGCTACCCCCGCGGTAGCGCTCCACCCGCGCGGCCGCCGCGAGGAATTTCCGTGCCGCTCCACCCTGGATGACGGCAGCATGTATCACATTTGTCCTACCCGATGCCAAACCCAATTCGTCCGTGCCGAAGGCGCGGATGGTGGGAATCGGGCTTCCCGCGCGCATTCCCTTGGCTTTGCCGTCGAGCTTGCGGCAACCGTCTTCCGCGGCCTCTCTGGCGTGGATGAGGGCGATCACCCGGCCTTTGGCCAGCGCCTCCTCGATCTTGGCCTGGCCGAACACGGCCTCGCCGGCCTTGTTGGCGAGGGCGAGAGATGACAGCGCGGATTCCGTAAGCAGCCTGTCCACCTGGGCGGCAAGGCCTTCCGGCACCTTGGTCTCGGTCTTGAGCGCGCGGGCGAAAAGGTTGCGTTTGGCCGCCTCGGCCACCGTATCGCGCGCCGCAGTGAGCCAAACTCCGCGGCCGGGCAACTTCTCCTTGAGATCTGGAACGACGGTTCCGTCAGGCCCGAGCACGAAGCGGATCAGCTCGTCCTTGGGCCTCCGCATGCGGCTGAGCGCGCAGCTCCGGACGCCGTCTTCGGCGCCGCCATGGCCGTCATCTTTCTGCTCCGCCGCTGCTTGCCGCAAATATGGTCTCCTTGCCAACCCATCAGGCGCTCGCGCCATCTGGCGTGGCCTCGGGGCTGTCCCCGGCGTCTGCATCCGGAGAAGCGCCCTCGGCGCCATCGCCTTCGGCGGGCTCAGGCGCGAGATCGGCTTCGGTGATCCATCCCGCCTTGACGCGAGCCGCCAGGATCAAATCCTCGACCTGGCTCTTGGTCAGCCCGAATGAGTCCAGCACGCCGTCATGGCGGATGGTCTCTTTATCCTTCCTCTCGCTCCAGCCGGCGAGATCGTCGGTGGCGCAATCAGCCAGGTCCTCGACCGTCTTGATGCGGTTCTCTCCGAGCGTGACCAGCATCGCCGTGTTGATCCCGGGCACCTCTGCGAGTTCATCGGCGACACCGAGCGTTTTGCGCTTGGCTTCGAGCTCGGCCTCGATCTTCTCCAAATGCTCGCGCGCGCGCGTTTGAATCTCGGCCGCTGTGTTCTCGTCGAATCCCTCAATCGATGCGATCTCCGACGGCTCGACGAAGGCGACTTCCTCGACCGAGGAGAAGCCCTCCGAGGCGAGCAGCTGCGCGATTACCTCGTCGACGTCAAGCGCCTCCATGAAGGTCTGCGAGCGCTCGGCGAACTCCGCCTGGCGCCGCTCCGACTCCGACGCCTCGGTCATGATGTCGATGTCCCAGCCGGTGAGCTGGGAAGCAAGCCGCACGTTCTGACCCTTGCGCCCGATGGCGAGCGAAAGCTGCTGATCCGGCACCACGACCTCGATGCGCTCGGCATCCTCGTCGAGCACGACCTTGACCACCTCGGCCGGCGCCAGCGCGTTGACGATGAAGGTCGCGGCGTCGGGCGACCATTGAATGATGTCGATCTTCTCGCCTTGCAGTTCGTTCACCACGGCCTGCACGCGGCTGCCGCGCATGCCGACGCAGGCGCCGACAGGATCGATCGAGGAGTCTTTCGACACCACGGCGATCTTGGCGCGGCTTCCGGGATCGCGCGCCACCGACTTGATGGTGACGATGCCCTCATAGACCTCGGGCACCTCTTGCGCGAACAGCTTCGCCATGAATTCAGGATGGGTGCGCGAGAGGAAGATCTGTGGACCCCTCTGCTCCCGGCGCACGTCGTAGACATAAGCGCGGATGCGGTCGCCGTAGCGGAAATTCTCGCGCGGCAGCGTCTCGTCGCGGCGAACGATGGCCTCAGCGCGACCGAGATCGACAATGACATTGCCGTACTCGACGCGCTTGACGATGCCGTTTACGATCTCGCCGACGCGGTCCTTATATTCGTCATATTGCCGCTCGCGCTCGGCCTCGCGCACCTTCTGCACGATGACCTGTTTGGCGTTCTGCGCCGCGACGCGGCCGAAATCGAGCGGGGGCAGGGGCTCGGCGATAAAGTCGCCGACTTGTGCCGCCGGATTGCGGCGCCGCGCCTCGTCGAGCGGGATCTGCGTCGCCTCCATGGTGACGGCGTCGACCACCTCGAGCAGCCGCGCGAGCCTGATCTCGCCGGTCTTGGGGTCGACTTCGGCCTTGATCTCGTTCTCGCTGCCATAGCGGGATTTCGCCGCCTTCTGGATCGCATCCTCCATGGCGGCGATGACCACCTGGCGATCGATCGCCTTTTCCCGCGCGACCGCGTCCGCGATCTGCAAAAGCTCCAGCCTGTTGGCGCTGACGCCTGCCTGAGCCATGTCTTTAGCCTCCAATTCTCAATGTGCGGGCTTCCTGCCCGAAAGATCCTGTTTGAAGCTCTCGATGTTGGCGACGAGCTTCGCCTCGTTGATGAGCGAGAAGGGAAGACCGATGACGACCGGCTCGGCCTTGCCTTCGAGCTCTATTTGTAAGCGCACCTCATCCTTCGCTACGCCCTCGATCAGGCCCCTGAAGCGCTTTCGTCCGTCGACCAGCTCCTTAAGCTCTATCTTGGCTTCGTGACCCGCCCATAACGCAAAGTCGCTCGGCCTGACCAGGGGCCGGTCGATGCCGGGGGACGAGACTTCGAGCCGGTATTGCCCCGGCATCGGGTCGTAGGCATCGAGCACCGGCGAAAGCCTTCGGCTGATGGTCGCGCAATCCTCCACACTCATCTCGCCGCTCGGCCGCTCGGCCATGATCTGTACCGTGCCGCCGTCGCGCCCCGAGACCTTGACCCTGACCAGCCTGAATCCAAGCTCCTCGAGCACGGGCTCAGCGAGATCGGCAATCACGCGCGCCGGCCCCGTCTCGCGGGCAAAGCGGCGATCCTCATTGGCGCTCGACATCTTTGCGGGCCGTGATCCTCGGCAAGACGCGAGGACGCGATAAGCCTAACAAAAAGGAGCGGGCGAGGGCCCACTCCTGATCCAAACCAATCATGAGTTCGACGCCTAATATACGAGGTTTTTCCGGGGTTTCAAGCGGCTCGACGGCCGGATATCGGGCCTATTCCAGGCCCATGACCTGCTTCTTGATGCGCTCGAAATCGTCAATGCGTTCGTAGGAGAGCGCGCAAAGGACGACGAATAGTTGCCGCCAATCGCGGTGCCGCCAAAGGCGAGGCTATCCTCGAAGGCGCAGTTCGTGTCGCGATAGGCAACCCAGCTCTTTTGTGTGTCCTTCAGCGCGGCGAGCTGCGCATCAGGCGCCTGTCCCATCTCGCCGGCTACGCTTCTGATCGCATCCCGGAGCTTCCTATAAGAGTCGTTTAGCGCGGCGTCGGCCTTGTCGGCGGCGCGGGCGACGCAGGCCTTGTAGTCTGGGTTGGAATGCGTCGATGCCTCGCACTCATCGTAGCAAACGGCGCTGATGTCGGTGGCGAAAGCCGGCGCCGCCGACAGCATCATCGCCAATGTCAGCAAGGATCGAAGCCTCATTTTGTCCTCCAAGCTCAAAGCCGGCTGAAGCTGAGATAGGTGCATTTGCGGCCTTCGCCGAGCGCCTTTCGCTCGTAGCGCGTCTCGGGCCAGTCGGCGGGGCGCTTGCGCCAGTCGGCCGCGCGGTCGGCGGACCAGACAAAAGCGCCGCTTTGCCGTGCAAGGAGCAGCGCCTGCGCGGCGTAGTCGCCGTTGTCGGAGGCAAATCTCAGCTCGCCTCCAGGCTTGAGCACGCGCGCGAACTCGCTGATCGTCTCGGGCGAAACAAGCCGCCGCTTCGTCTGCCGCTTCTTGGGCCACGGGTCGGGAAACAAGAGAAAGATGCGGCCGATGGAGCTGGTCGGAAGCCAGGCCAGAACGTCGCGGGCGTCGCCGTCATGAACGCGGATCGTCGCGATGCCACGATTCTCGACGGCGCCGAGCAGGCTCCCCATCCCGTTGACGAAGGGCTCACAGCCGATGAAGCCTACATCTCTATTGTGTTCGGCCTGCCAGATCAGATGCTCCCCCGAGCCGAAACCGATCTCGAGCCAGATAACGCGAACGGGGGCTGCGAAAAGGCCGGGCAAGGGAGCAGCGGGCGGGCTGCCAAGGTCGACGCGGAGCCGCGGCAACAGCTCGGCGATCAGGCGCTCTTTCCGCGCACTCAACGGCTTCGACTTTCGTCTGCCGTAAGACCTGAGCGGCCGTGCCGACCCTGCTGTCACGCTCTTTGCCACGAAGGGCATCTCCAATTGTCATGCCCGCGAAAGCGGGTATCCGGTAACCACCGATCTTCGCAATAGGCCAGAGCATGGGTTATCGGATCGCCCGGTCATGCGGGCGATGACAAGAAGTGGGAGAGACGGCCAAGGCTAGCTCAGCTCGCCACGGATCGGTTCGATGAGGTCGAGCCGCTCCCAGGAGAAGCCGCCGTCATTGTCGGGCTGGCGCCCGAAATGCCCGTAAGCCGCGGTCCGTTCGTAGATCGGGCGGCTCAGCCCAAGATGCTCCCTGATGCCGCGCGGGCTCAAATCCATGACTTGGCGGAGCGCCTTTTCCAGCTTGTCCTCGGCGACAGAGCCGGTGCCGTGCAGGTCCACGTAAAGCGACAGCGGCTGCGACACGCCGATGGCGTAAGAGACTTGCAGCGTGCAGCGGTCGGCAAGTCCCGCGGCCACGACATTCTTGGCGAGATAGCGCGCGGCATAGGCCGCCGAACGGTCGACCTTGGTCGGGTCCTTGCCCGAGAAGGCTCCGCCGCCGTGGGGCGCCGCGCCGCCATAGGTGTCCACGATAATCTTCCGCCCCGTGACGCCCGTGTCGCCGTCGGGGCCGCCGATGACGAAGCGTCCGGTGGGATTGACGTAGAATTTGGTCGAGCCGTTAACCCAGCCCTTCGGCATCACCTCGTGAACGAATCCGCGCACGATCTCCTGGACACGCTCCTGACTCACATCCTCGCCATGCTGGGTGGAGACGACGATCGAATCCGCGCGCACGGGCTTGCCGTTCTCGTAAGCGAGCGAGACCTGGCTCTTGGCGTCGGGACCGAGTTCCGGCGTGCGCCCCGTGTGCCGCGCCTTGGCCATCTCGTGCAGGATGCGGTGGGCATAGAAGATCGGCGCCGGCATCAGCGGCTCGGTCTCCCGGCAGGCATAGCCGAACATGATGCCCTGATCGCCCGCGCCCTCTTCCTTCTGCGTCCCAGTATCGGCGTCCACGCCCCGCGCGATGTCGGCTGACTGCTCATGCACATAATATTGGAACTCGGCGAGGTCCCAGTGGAAGCCCTTCTGCTCATAGCCGATCTCGCGCACGGCGCGGCGCGCCGCGGCCTCGATCAGCTCGGGCGTCACGGTCTCAGGCCCGCGCACTTCGCCCGCCATGACGATGCGGTTGGTGGTAACCAAGGTCTCGATGGCGACGCGGGAGTGAGGATCGGCGGCGAGGTAGAGATCGACCACCGCATCGGAGATGCGATCGCAGACTTTGTCGGGATGGCCTTCCGACACCGATTCACTGGCGAAGAGGTAGTTCGTGCGGGACACTGAGGCACCCCCTATTCGAATGAAGCAAGACCGGGCACGGTCTTAAAGCGCGCCCGGTTCTTACAACCATTGCGGCCAGGGTCAACCCCCGCGCTCAACCTAATTTCGATCTAGGAATTGCCCGCGCTTGCGCTCAAGGCCCGCACCAAATCGACCACGCTCTTGCGGACTTTGGCGTCGGGGATTTTGACAAAGGCACGGTTAAGCTCGAGCCCTTCGCGGCTATTGAGGAATTCGAGGATGAAAGCTTCGGAGTCGGGCTCAGCCATGCCGCGCGCCGCGCCGCCGTCGCCGATTTGGGGTGCCTCCTCGAAGAAGAATTGCACCGGGACGTCGAGGATCTTCGAGATTTGGAACAGCCGGCTCGCACCGATGCGGTTCACGCCCTTCTCGTATTTTTGTACCTGCTGAAACGTCAGTCCCATGCTCTCGCCGAGGCGCTCTTGACTCATGCCAAGTAGCATTCGGCGCAATCTCACCCGGCTCCCGACATGTGCATCGACCGGGTTAGGCTTTTTGCCTGCCATTCGCTCACTCGTGATCGTCATGTGGAAAAAGCAAAACTGACCCAAAAACTTGATGAATTGACCCCATCCGGAGGTCGTTCATAGGGGCGTGGTGTACACCCGTCAAGCACGCTTGAGCCGCAACGCATTTTTGTCCGCTCTCAGTTAATGGTGCACTCGCAATAGTTGCACGCGGCAGGCGAGCCAGCCAGCGAAACAGAGCAACAACACCAAGATTTCGAGAACGATTCCGAACTGCGCGAAGGGCGTTTCCGGGCCCACTTTGGGCAAATTCGCGTCGATCACGCCTCTCTCGCCGAGACCGATCTCGGCGAGAATTCGTCCGTAGGGATCGATCACCGCAGAGATGCCCGTGTTCGCCGCGCGTGCGACCGGCAAGCCTTGCTCGATGGCGCGCACTTGCGCTTGATGAAAATGCTGATACGGGCCCGCGCTCGAGCCGAACCAGGCATCGTTCGTCACGTTGAGCATCCAGCCCGGCCGCTCGCCCGTCTCGACCACCTCGTCGGGGAAGATGATCTCGTAGCAAATCAGCGGGCTCGCCGGCGGCGCGGCGGGGATCGTAAGCAGACGCGGACCCTCGCCCTCGCTGAAACCGCCGCGCACGCCGGTCATCTGCATGACGCCGAAGCTCTCGAGAAAATCCTGAAAGGGGAGATACTCGCCGAAAGGAACGAGATGGATCTTGTCGTAGGAACCTACAACGCGGCCTTGATCGTCGACGACGAGCAGGCTGTTATAGATGCGGGTGATATCTTCACCCTGCGTGTCATCGTTTTCGACGATCCGGCCCGAGCCTACGACGAGAGACGTCCCCGCCGGTAACGCGGTGCCGATGGCAAGAAGCGCGTCCTCCGAGTCGGCGAGGACAAACGGCACCGCCGTCTCCGGCCAGATGACAACGTCGATCGCGTCGAGCCCGGCTGATCTGGTGAGATCGAGATAGTCGGTGAAGATCTCGGCGCTGTTCTCCGGACGCCATTTGTCGGCCTGGTCGATATTGGCCTGGACGATGCGCAAGCGAATGTCCGTGCTCTCTTGCGGCGTTGTCGCGAGCCGCCGCTCGCCCCACAGATAGCCAAGCCCGAGCAGCAGCAGAAACGTCGAGGCGAGCGCAATACTGCCTTTGCCTCCGCCGAGTCCGGAGTCGCGCGGGCCGACAATTGCCGCGGGGCTGGCGAAGAGAAGCACGGCGAGGACGCTGAGCGCATAGACGCCGAGCAAGGAAGCGAGCTGCATCAAAGGCAGCGTGGCGAGCACCCCATAGCCGACGAGATTCCAGGGAAACCCCGTCAGCACATGCCCCCGGGCGTATTCGGCAAGCCCGACGGCGACGGCGAGCGTGAAGACCCGTCCCGCGCCCGGCTGCCAGAGAGCCATGGCTAAGACGCAGGCCGCGGCGAAGAACAGCGCCATCCCGCCCGGCAATACCGTCATGACGAAGGGGATAAGCCAGCCATGCCGCAACGGCTCGACCAGGAAGGCCTCGGCGACCCAATAGAGCCCGGCGACGAAATAGCCGAAACCGAACCAAAAACCGACGATTCCCGCGCTTTTCAGCTTTTCGGCAGGGCTCTGGCCGGCGTGGCAGCCATCGAGCAGCCAGACCAGCGCGCCGAAGCTAATGAACAGCACTGGCCAGGCATGCACCGGGGCAAAGGCCAAGACCGAGAGAGCGCCGATCAGGACGGCGAAGGCGGCGCGGCGCGCGCCTTTGAGCCCGGCGACCCAGGTAGTGACGCTCTCGAAGATGCCTAGCATCTGCCCCCATCCTCACCTCCTCCCTTGAGGGGGAGGTCGACCGGCTTTCGGCCGGTCGGGAGGGGGGTGGGAAACAGGTTCAGGTGCCGCTGCTTACCCCCCTCCCTGACCCTCCCCCTCGAGGGGGGAGGGGAGAGCACGCGGCTCGGCGTCATCAGGACTTCTGGCTTTCGGGCTTTGCTGGGCCAGCTTCGGCGTCGCCTTCGGCTTTCGGCACGTGAATGCGCAGCCGCTTGATCCGCCGCGGGTCGGCTTCGAGCACCTCGAACTCGATGCCGCTCGGGTGACGTACCAGCTCGCCACGCGCCGGAATGCGGCCGGCGATGGAGAAGACAAGACCGCCCAGCGTGTCGATCTCTTCCTCCAGCTCCTCCGAGATGAGCTCGAGCCCGAGCTGCTTTTCCAAATCTTCGATCGGCAAACGCGCATCGGCAACAAGGCCGAGGCGAGGGTCCGTGCGGATCAATGGCTCGTCCTCGACGTCATGCTCATCGGCGATATCGCCAACCACTTCCTCGACCAGGTCCTCGATGGAGACGAGCCCATCGGTGCCGCCGTACTCGTCCACCACCAAAGCGAGATGGAGCCGCGTCGTTTGCATCTTGAGCAGAAGATCGAGCACGGACATCGATCCAGGCACGTAGAGCAGATCGCGCGTGATGCTCAAGGTCGCCACGGTTCGCTGAAGGTCGACCTTGCCGAGATCCAGATGTTCCCCACCGCTTCCACGTTCGGCTTCCGTCGTGATCCACGACATCAGGTCGCGGATATGGATCATGCCACGCGGGTCGTCGAGCGTTTCGTGGTAAACCGGCAGCCGCGAGTGCTCCGCTTGGCGGAACACGCGCATCAGCTCATCGATGGTGACCGTGTCGTCGACGGCGATGATGTCGGCGCGCGGCACCATCACGTCCTCCACCGTGAGCTTGCCGAAACGCAGGATGCGCCAGAGCATGCCGCGCTCCTGCGCGCTCAACGTGTCGCTCTTGCTTCGGGCGAGCGCGTCCTCGATCAGCTCGCGGAGATCTGGCTCCTCGCCGAGACCGAAGGACTGCAACAGCCGATCGAACCAGGAGGTCTCCTCCTCGGTCTGGCGCGCCTCCTCGGCCGGCAAGTCGTTCTCGGCGGTCGGGGTGTTGCTCATCGTGACACCTCCGCGAAGTCCGCCTTTTCGTGCGCATAAGGATCGGCGATGCCGAGAGAGGCGAGCGCCCTTCGCTCGACACTTTCCATCCTCTCGGCCTCCTCGTCCTGCGTGTGATCGAAGCCCAGGAGGTGCAGCACGCCATGCACCACGAGATGGGCGATGTGGTCTTGCAGCGTGATACCCTGCTCGCGCGCTTCCTTGGCCGTCGTCTCGTAAGCGAGCACGACATCGCCGAGAAAGCCCGGCTCTGCGATTTTTTCTTCAGCCGGAAAGGAGAGGACGTTGGTCGCGGCGTCCTTGCCCCGCCAAGTTCGATTGAGTTCGCGCATCTCGTGATCGTCGGTGAGGAGAAGTGTCGCTTGATAGCGCCCTCGCGGCAGAGCGGCAGTTGCCCGGATCGCCGCCCGGGCCGCCTGCTTAAGCTTTACGTCGGTCAGCCCGGAAGCTTTCCACGCGCCGCCATGGCGCACGACATCAAGCTCGAGCGTCGCGCCCGTGGCGGCCGCGACTTTGCGACTAGGGCCACCGTCAGCCATGGCGCTCACCTTTGGCGGGAGCGGATTCATAGGCATCGACGATCTTGCCGACCAGCTCGCGGCGAACCACGTCGGCGCGGGTGAAGGCGATGTGGTCGATCTCGTCGATTCCCCGCAACAGCCTGATCGCTTCGAGCAGGCCCGAGTCCTTGCCCGGCGGCAGGTCGACCTGGGTCGGGTCGCCGGTCACGATCATCTTGCTCTCCTCGCCGAGCCTGGTGAGGAACATCTTGATCTGCACCGACGTGCAGTTCTGCGCCTCGTCGAGGATGATGATGGCATGCGAGAGGGTGCGGCCGCGCATGAAGGCAAGCGGGGCGATCTCGATCGCACCGGTGGCGATGCCGCGCTCCACCCGCTCGGGCGGAAGCACGTCATAAAGGGCATCGTAGAGTGGGCGCAGATAGGGATCGACCTTCTCGCGCATATCGCCCGGCAGAAAGCCGAGCCGCTCGCCCGCCTCGACCGCGGGCCGCGACAGGATCAGCCGGTCGCATCGACCGCTTTCCAAGCAGGCGGCGGCAAAGGCGACGGCGAGATAGGTCTTGCCGGTGCCGGCGGGGCCGGTGGCGAAGACGAGATCGTTCCGTTGCAGCGAGGCGAGATAGGCGCTCTGGGCCGGCGTGCGCGCGGTGATGAGCCGCTTGCGCGTGCGGATTTGCTGTGCCTCCGGCAGGTTTTCGCCAGGGCTCTCGTCAGGCTCGAAGGAACGTGCATGGCGGATGGCGCCCACCACTTCGCCGACGCCGATCATCTCGCCTTGCGAGAGACGGCCGTAGAGTTGCTCCAGCACGGATTTCGCGGTGGCGCAGGAAGCCTCGGGCCCGCGCAGGCTGACCGCATTGCCGTTGACCACGGCCTCGATCCCGAGCCGGTCCTCGAGCACGGCGAGATTTGCGTCATAGTCGCCAAGGAGATCGCGCACCAGCCTGATGTCGTCGAAATAGACGACGGTCGGTTCACCCCCACCATTGGCTTCCGCGGCGCGGGAGCGCTTCAGCGCCGCTCCCCGCCCGCGTGCCATCGATGCTTTACGGATGCTGGCCTTGCTGGTCACACGGCCGCCTGAACTGGCTCGCGCCATTCAAACCCCGAATATATGACACCGGTGAGACTGTTTGGGCTCGCTGCGCTGATGTCAACCGCAGCAATCTGGCCGATGAGCCCCTCGGATCCCGCAACGTGCACCGCCTGTAGATAGGGTGAACGCCCGGCGATCTGCCCTGGTTTCCGCCCGCGACCTTCGAACAGCACATCCACCCTGCGTCCGACCGTGGCCCGATCGAAGCTGTGGCGGTCGGCGTCGATCAGACTTTGCAAGGCGTAAAGGCGTTCGCGCTTCACGTCCTCAGGCACTTGGCCTTCGAGGCTCGCCGCCGGCGTTCCCGGCCGCGCGCTATACTTAAAAGTAAAAGCCTGCGCAAATCGCGCGCGGGTGGCGAGCGCCAGAGTCTGATCGAAGTCGGTGTCGGTCTCGCCGGGGAAGCCGACAATAATATCTGTGGACAGCGCAACATCGGGACGCACCGCGCGCACCTTGCCGATCACCTCCTCATATTCAGCGGCCGTATGCTTGCGGTTCATCGCCCTGAGGGTGCGATCGGAGCCTGCCTGGAAGGGGAGGTGCAGATAGGGCATGAGCTTCGGCTCGTCGCCGAACAACTCGATCAGCCTATCGTCCATGTCGAGCGGATGGCTTGTGGTGTAGCGAAGCCGTTCAATGCCGGGAACCTCGGCAAGCCGCCGCAGCAGCCGCGCGAGAGTCCATGCCCGCCCGTCCGGGCCGGTGCCGTGATAGGCATTGACGTTTTGCCCGAGCAGCGTGATCTCGCGCGTGCCGTTGGCGCCAAGACACTCGACCTCGGCGAGGATCTCGTCGGGTGTCCGTGAATATTCGGCGCCGCGCGTGTAAGGCACGACGCAGAAGGTGCAGAACTTGTCGCAGCCTTCCTGCACGGTGACGAAAGCGGAAATCTGCACTTTGCCGTGCGGGCGTTCAGGCAGATGCGCAAATTTGTCCTCGGCCGGGAAGTCCGTGGCGAGCACCTTCCGGCCTGTTGCCGACGCCTCGGCCACCAGATCGGCGAGGCGATGATAGCTCTGCGGGCCGACGACGATGTCGACCGCGGGCGCGCGCGCCATGATCTCCTGCCCCTCGGCCTGCGCCACGCAACCGGCAACGGCGATCAGCGTGTCGCGGCCCGCTCTTCGTCTGTCCTCTCTCACGAGCCGAACGCGACCGAGCTCGGAATAGACCTTCTCCGCGGCCTTCTCCCTGATATGGCAGGTATTGAGAATGACGAGGTCGGCTTCCGTCTGATCCTCGGTCAGCACATAGCCTTTGGACTCGAGCGCTTCAGCCATGCGCTCGGAGTCGTAGGCATTCATCTGACAGCCGAATGTCTTGATATGCAGCTTCTTGGGCAACGTTCTGAAGGAGGCTTGGGCCAAGTCCAGTTTGTTGAGCACAGCAGCCACCCCCGTCAAGGGGAGAAGGGCCGCGAAATATGGGCCAGGCGCATTGCTTTGCCAGGGTAAAGCAGCTATCTAACCCTACCAATAAGATAGAGTTTTAGGGAACGGTTTTCCAAAGGTGATTTCACAGAAGGCAAAATATGCCCTTCGCGCCCTGGTCGCGCTCGCTCGGCAAGGGGATTCGATGATGATCGGCGAGATTGCGGGGCAGGAGCGTATTCCCCGCAAATTCCTCGAGCAAATCCTTCTCGAGCTGAAGCGCCATGGCATCGTCATGAGCAAGCGCGGCAAGCTCGGCGGCTATGCGCTGCTGATGCCGGCGAACCAGATTACATTCGGCCAGGTCTTGCGGATTCTCGATGGGCCGCTCGCGCCCTTGCCCTGTCTAAGCCGCATCGCTTATCGCCGCTGTGCCGATTGCCGCACCGAGGAAGACTGCGAGATCAGGCAGGTCTTCGCCAAAGTGACGATTTCGGCCCGTGAGGTCCTCGACCGCACCACGATCGCCGACGCCATTAAGAGGCAGGCGCGCTTCGAAGGCGAGACTGCCGAACCCGTGCATTAAGGAACGGTTTTTTCCTTCCACTCGGGTGGTTGCGCCCCTCCGGGAAAATATTTTTCCCGGAGCCAGTGTCGCCCGCATTGAACCACTTTACCCAGGACGGAATTTTGGTATGGTGCGGCCTTGTGAAACACGACCCATTAGATAGACTTTAGGGTGTCATACAAAAGGAGATCGAGTAATGACCCGACTTCGCAGCACCCTTGCCGCCGGCGCGGCGTTCATCTTCACAGCGTTTGCGGCAGGCGCCGTGCTTGCCGACACGACCCTCCTCAACGTCTCCTACGACCCGACGCGTGAGCTTTACAAGGCCGTCAACGAAGCCTTCATCAAGGCTTGGCAGGCGAAGGGCGGCGACAAGGTCGCCATCGAGCAGTCGCATGGCGGCTCCGGCAAGCAGGCGCGTGCCGTCATCGATGGTCTCCAAGCCGACGTCGTAACGCTCGCGCTGCAGGGGGACATCGACCAGATCGCCAAAGCCGGCCTGATCAGTGCCGATTGGCAGAAGCGCCTCGGCAACAATTCATCGCCCTACACCTCGACCATCGTCTTTCTCGTCCGCAAAGGGAACCCGAAAGGGATCAAGGACTGGGATGATCTCGTCAAAGAGAGCGTCGAGGTGATTACGCCGAACCCGAAGACGTCGGGCGGAGCCCGCTGGAACTATCTCGCAGCCTGGGCCTATGCCGACGGCAAATACGGCCACAGCGAGGACAAGAACAAGCAGTTCGTGAAAGACCTCTACGCGCATGTGCCGGTGCTCGATACCGGCGCGCGCGGCTCGACCACCACTTTCGCTCAGCGCGGCATCGGCGACGTTCTCCTCGCCTGGGAGAACGAGGCCTTCCTCGCGCTCGACGAGCTCGGCGCCGACAAGTTCGAGATCGTCGTGCCGTCGTTCTCCATCAAGGCCGAGCCCCCGGTCGCCGTGGTCGACAAGGTGGTCGACGCCAAGGGCACGCGCAAAGCGGCCGAGGCCTATCTGAATTTCCTCTATACGCCGGAAGCGCAGAAGCTCATCGCTCATCACTACTATCGCCCGTCAGACCCGAAATCGGCCGACCCGAAAGATCTCGCACGCTTCGCCGACGTGAAGCTTGTGTCGATCGACGATCCGCTGTTCGGCGGGTGGGCTAAAGCGCAGCCGAAGCATTTCGACGAGGGTGGCATCTTCGACCAGGTCTATCAGCCGAAGTCGACGAACTAGACCAAGAGGGTTGACGCACATGGCCGGCGCCCGCGGCCTTGCGTTGAAGCGACCGAGTGCCATCCCCGGTTTCGGGTTGGCGCTCGGTTTCACTTTGACGTATTTGAGCCTGATCGTTCTCATCCCGCTCGCCGCGCTTGTGCTCAAGGCGGCGACGCTGGGGTTTTCGGGCTTCTGGGAAGTCGTGACCGGACCGCGTACGCTCGCCGCGCTGCGCTTGAGCTTCTTCACCTCTTTGTACGCCGCCGCGGTGAACGCCTTTTTCGGCGTGATCATCGCCTGGGTGCTGGTTCGCTATCGCTTCCCCGGCCGGCGCCTGTTCGACGCCTTCGTCGATCTTCCCTTCGCGCTCCCCACTGCCGTCGCCGGCATCGCCCTCACGGCACTTTACGCGCCGAATGGCTGGATCGGCAGCCTGCTTGCGCCGCTCGGCATCAAGGTCGCCTATACACCGAACGGCATTCTGATCGCGCTCATTTTCATTGGCCTTCCCTTCGTCGTGCGCACCGTTCAGCCGGTGCTCGAAGAGTTCGACCGCGAACTCGAAGAGGCCTCGGCGACGCTTGGCGCCAACCGGCGGCAGACTGTCTTCCACGTGATCCTACCGTCGCTTTTGCCCGCCATTCTGACCGGCTTCGCGCTCGCTCTCGCCCGCGCCGTCGGCGAGTACGGCTCGGTCATCTTCATCGCCGGCAATATTCCGATGGTGTCGGAGATCGCGCCGCTGCTGATTGTCATAAGACTGGAGGAATTCGGTTACGCGCAGGCTGCTGCCATTGGCACGGCGATGCTGATGATCTCCTTCGGCATCCTGCTCTTCGTGCATCTCGTGCAGGCTTACGCGCGGCGGAGGTTCGGCCAATGAGCGACGCCGCTGTTGCGCCTCTCCTCGTCACCAAACCCCGCGGCCTTGCCGTCACGACCGAGCGGGGCCCGGTGCGTATCGTTCTGATCGCTGTTGGCGTGATCTTTCTGGCACTTTTTCTATTGCTTCCGCTCGCCGCCGTGTTCGTCGAAGCGTTCCGTGCCGGCTTGAGCGCCTACTATGCCTCGATCACCGAGCCTGATGCTGTCGCCGCCATCAAGCTCACTCTGCTCGTCGCGGCCATCGCCGTTCCCACCAATCTGATCTTCGGCCTCGCCGCGTCGTGGGCCATCGCCAAATTCGATTTCCGTGGCAAGAGCCTGCTCAACTCGCTGATCGATCTGCCCTTCTCCGTCTCGCCGGTGATCTCCGGCCTGATCTACGTCCTGCTCTTCGGCTTGCAGGGCTATCTTGGCCCGTGGCTCCAGAGCCAGAACATCCAGATCATCTTTGCTCTCCCGGGTCTCGTGCTCGCCACCATCTTCGTGACCTTCCCGTTCGTAGCGCGCGAGCTCGTACCGTTGATGCAGGAGCAAGGCACGCAAGACGAGGAAGCGGCGCTCTCGCTCGGCGCGAGCGGTTGGCAGACCTTCTTCCGCGTGACCTTGCCCAATATCCGCTGGGCGCTTCTCTACGGTGTGGTCCTCTGCAACGCGCGCGCCATGGGCGAGTTCGGCGCCGTGTCGGTTGTGTCAGGCCATATCAGAGGCAAGACCAACACCATGCCGCTGCATGTCGAAATTCTCTACAACGAATACAATTTCGCGGCGGCCTTCGCGGTTGCTTCGCTGCTCGCTCTGCTCGCCCTGGTAACCTTGGTCATCAAAGTCGCGCTGGAATGGCGCTACGCCGATCAGATCGCAGCTTCCCGCCGGCATTAGCAGGATCAAATACGAAGAGAGAAAGCCATGGACGCTCGGGTCACAAATGAGGTGAACTACCCCGTGTTTGGGCGGGGGCGAGGGGTGACTGCGCCGCATTGGGATAGGACTGTGGACGTTTCGATCGAGAACGTCGTCAGGGTTTTCGGCACGACGGCCGCGCTGCATGGGGTCTCTCTCAATATTGAAGCAGGAGAGCTCGTGGCGCTGCTCGGTCCGTCGGGCTCGGGCAAGACGACGCTGCTGCGCATCCTCGCCGGCCTCGACGTTCCGACCTCGGGCCGCGTGTTGTTCGACGGCGACGATGCCCTGACGCTGACCGTGCAGCAGCGCAATGTCGGCCTGGTATTCCAGAACTACGCGCTGTTCCGGCACATGACGGTGATCGAGAATATCGGCTTCGGTCTGCGCGTGCGGCCCTGGTCGAGGCGTCCGAGCCGCAAGGAGATCAAACGGCGTGCACTCGAGTTGCTCGACCTCGTGCAGCTGTCGGGTCTCGAGAAGCGATTCCCCTCGCAACTGTCAGGCGGTCAGCGCCAGCGCGTGGCCTTTGCCCGGGCGCTTGCCATCGAGCCGCGCGTGTTGCTCCTGGACGAGCCGTTCGGCGCGCTCGACGCCAAAGTGCGCCGCGACCTTCGCCGTTGGCTGTTGGAGCTGCACACCAAGACCGGCCACACCACCGTATTCGTCACCCACGACCAGGAAGAGGCGCTCGAGCTTGCCGACCGCGTGGTGGTCATGAACGAGGGCAAGATCGAGCAGATCGGCACGCCTGACGAGATCTACGACAATCCGAACTCGCCCTTCGTGTTCTCCTTCATCGGCGAGTCGAGCCGGCTTCCTGTGCGGGTCGACAACGGCAAGGTCTGGCTCGACGGCCATGCGCTCGATCTTGCGGCCGGCGACGTGGCCTCCGGTCCGGCTCAGCTCTTCCTCCGTCCTCACGATGTCGATGTGGGCGACGATTTGGCGGGTGCTATCCCGGCCAAGGTGCAAGGCATAAGGCGCCATGGCGGCGCGCGCCGCCTCGACCTTGAAGTCGTAGGCCGAAACGACCGTATCGAGATCGAGCTTCCCGCCGATTTTGGCGTCGAAATCCCGGGCCCGATCGCGGTTCGCCCGCGGCGCTACCGGCTCTATCCCGGTCCTGCCCAACCATCTCCAAACTGATAGAGTAAAAGAACCGCCTCAAAGCCCTCAGGCGACGTCGCTGACTTTGACGCGGCTAGTGGAGCGGATGCCCGGCTAGCAGCCGGGCGTCCGCGTCCCGGGGGTTGGTCCAGGAGTTACGTGTTACACTCGCTCATCCCCTTCATGGCGCTGTGCGCCTCCGACTTCGTTTTGAAGCCATCGGTGCCGAGCATGATCTCCTTCGTGCCGTCGGGTTTCTTCGACACGACCGAGCATTTATGCGTCGTCGGGTTTTGCGCCACGTAATACTGGGCGGCGAAGGCTGGCGTAACCAAGCCGGCGGCCAGCAGGCCGGCAAGCAGATATTTCTTCATTCTCGTTCTCCTTCGACGAGCCTCCTAATTGGGTGGTAATGAGTTGCGCTTCAGGGCTCTACTTGCTGCACTTCTTCGCCGTGGCGTCCCACTTCATGTGGGCCTTCTCGCAATCGGCCTTGTTCTTCGTGTCCGCGGCGAATGCGGGTGCGACTGCCCCGGCGGCAACACCGAGCGCGACGACGATCGACAGTAAGCTTTTCATGACAGTTCTCCTTGCATGGGTTGACTCTCCTTGGGGGTTTCCTCCCTCCAAGGATGTGCAACCAACGCCTGCAAATGGCCTGGGTTTTGGCGGGACGGCGGGGAACAGTGTCGCGTGGCCTCGCGTCGCGCGACAGTTGAGCCTATCGACGCGTTTTGCCCGAGACTTCACCGGGCGGGAAGTCATTGACCGAATTTGCAAACCCGCCGCGCGCCCTCTGGGCACGACTCGGTGCGCGCGATGCCGGCGCGTGAACGCGACATGCCGACGCGGGCATGAAAGGACGCCCGGCGCGTGGGCCGGGCGTCAAGGTCGAGTCGATTTTGGTTTAACTATTGCACTCGGTGAGGCTCTGGATTGCCTTCTCGGCGTCAGCCTCGCTCTTATAGGCGCCGCTGCCGACCATCTTCATCGTCGTGCCGTCGGGCTTCTGCGCCACCACTTGGCACTGCTTGGTCGACGTATCGAGCGCAACGTAGTACTGGGCGGCAAGCGCCGGAGTGGCGATTGCGAGGCTCAAAGCGCCGCGACTGCATATGTCTTCATGGGGAGGTCTCCTCATGGTTGACCGCCCCTCCCACGCAGCGAAACCTAGAGATGCAATCCGGCGGGCGGGAGGCGATAGCAGGGTGTTAGCGGAGCAAAAGCTTGACGTTTCTGGGCAGGGTTTGTGGCGCGATCTGCTCGAAGGTGCATTGCCTCGGCGATTTGTCTGGTCTGAAGCGCACGAGCTTCGTTCCATGGCGAAAGCGATCGCCGGTGACGTGATCGTAGCGCACCTCGACTACGAGCTTCGGCTTCACCGGCTCCCATTCTCCGGTACGTTCGGTGCTCCAGCGGCTGGGACCTCCTGGCGCTTTGCCGGTGAATCCGGGCGGCGCGATCAACGCCTCAAGCTTCTTGGTCAGCGCCGGGCGCTCGGCGTTGGAGATGGTGGCGGTGAAGCCGACATGGTCGAGCTTGCCTTCCGCGTCGTAGAGGCCGAGAAGAAGCGAGCCCACGAAGCGCGAACCACTCTCATAACGGAAACCGCCGACCACGCAGTCAGCCGTGCGCAAGCGCTTCACCTTGAGCATGGCCCGCTCGCCGGGGAGATAGGGACCATCGCTCCGTTTGGCGACGACGCCGTCAAGAGCGCCGCGCGCAGTGTCGAGCCAGCGCTGCGCCTCGTCCCGGTCGGTCGTGTAGGGCGAGAGCTTCAGTCCGATCGCGTTGCGCGCCGCCTTGAAGAAGCGCTCGAGTGCTGCGCGCCGCTTTACCAGAGGCTGCTCGATCAGGCTGTCGCCTTTGCTGTCGAGCAGCATGTCGAACAGGATTAGGATTGCCGGCGTCTCGACCGAAAGTTTCTTGATGCGGCTCTCTGCGGGATGGATGCGCATTTGCAGCGCATCGAAAGATAGCGTGTCGTCCAAGGGGATCGCCAGCTCGCCATCGATCACGAACGGATCAGGCTTGAGCTTTGCCAGCATCGCCAAGACCTCGGGGAAGTAGCGCCCAAGCGGCTTGCCGGACTTAGTCCTGAGATCGACGTCGCGCCCTGCGCGGAATGCGAGGCAGCGGAACCCATCCCATTTCGGCTCGAACTGCCAGCCGGGCTCGTCCGGTAGCTCGCTGACGAGCTTCGCCTCCATCGGCTCTATGCCGACCGGTACGGCGAGACTCTTCAGCGAGATTGGAGGTCCCATTCTCCCTTTCCAGTCATTGCCTGGCCGGCCGGACAATCCAGTAACCCCGGCGTGTCATTCATAACGCGAATTCGGTGGTTACTGGATTCCCGCTTTCGCGGGAATGACAAGGTCACTGTAGCCGCACCACGACGCTGTCGACCGCTCCCGTCGCATCCGTCACGGTGAGCCGCACGAAGCCCGGTCCGTCAGGCTCGAAGAAGAGCGTCCGCGCCGATTTTTTGGCGGGTAGGGGCATGCCGTTCGCCAGCACGTTGAGGGGAGGGGTACCGCCCGCAATTTTGATGGCGATCGGGTCGGGCCTCTCGCCGACGACACCGGCCAGTTCGAGGCTCGCGCCGTTGGGCGGAAACACGATATGGACCTTGGGCGCCATCGCTTCGCCGGCATTCTCGCCCGGCGCGAAGCGTTGCAGCGGTGGCGGCAGTTTGGCGGTCGAGGCGACGATCGCGCCTTTGGGAGCCGAGGGCAGCGGCTGATAGCCTTGGCCCATCCGCGCGAAGGCATCGAACAAAATCGGCGCCGCGCTGATTCGCCCGACAAGCCCTGCGACCGGCGCGCCGTCGGGCCGCCCGGTCCACACCCCGACGGTTCGCGTGCCGTCGAAGCCCACCGCCCAGGCGTCGCGATAGCCATAGCTCGTGCCGGTCTTGAAGGCGATGCGCCCGCCGGCGGCATTCTCCGGTGGCGGCGTGCCGAGCAGCACATTGCCGACATACCAGGCCGCAACCGGCTCGATCAGCCGCCGCGGCGGAAGCGATGGCTCACCAAGCCGCTCGATGAGCGGCGCGACGGTGCCCTGCCGTGCCAGCCCCGCATAAAGCATGGTGAGGTCCGTGAGCCTGACGCCGATGCCGCCAAGTCCGAGCGCAAGTCCCGGCGCCTCGCTCTTGGGCAGGACGAGCGGCGCGCCAGCGCCCGCGAGCCGTGCGATGAGCCGGCTCGGGCCGACCTCGTCGAGCACCGCGACCGCCGGCACGTTCAGCGACAATTGCAGCGCGCGGCGCACGGTGACCGTGCCCTGGAAGGTGAGGTCGAAATTCTCCGGCGCGTAGCCCGCATAGCGTATCGGCCGATCCTCGATCAGACTCTCGGGGTGGATCAGCCCATCCTCGAAGCCGAGCCCGTAGATGAAGGGTTTCAGCGCCGAGCCAGGCGATCGCACCGCTTGCGTCAGATCGACTGCACCGGCCCGGCGCGCGTCGAAATAATCGGGCGAGGCGACCCGCGCCAGAACCTCGCCGCTCGCGTTGTCCACCACGACGATAGCGACCGACATGGAAGGTCCAAGTGCTTCGGCGCGCTCGCGCGCGAGCTTTTCCAGCATCCTTTGCAGGCCGCCGTCGATGGTGAGCTTGATCACGCGCTCCTTCGGCGTATCGGCGAGGGCCTGGTCGGCGGCGTGCGGCGCAACGAGCGGCATTGGCTTCCGCGCCGTCGGCACCGGCTCTTGCTTGGCATGCGCGATCTCTTCGTTGCTGAACAGTCCGTTGCCGGCGATGCGGTCGAGCACGCGGTCGCGTGCCGCCTTGGCGCGCTCCGGGAAACGGTCAGGTCGGCGATGTTCCGGCGATTGCGGCAGCGCCACCAGCAGCGCCGCCTCGCCGAGCGTGAGCCGTCGCGGCTCCTTGCCGAAATACGCGAACGACGCCGCGCGGATGCCTTCGAGATTGCCACCATAGGGTGCGAGCGTGAGATAGAGGCCGAGGATCTCGTCCTTGGAGAGCGCCCATTCGAGCTCGAGCGCCCGTATCGCCTGCCTGACCTTGGCGCTGAGCGAGCGCTGGGCGCGTGGCTCGAGCAACCGTGCGACCTGCATGGACAGCGTCGAGCCGCCGGAGACGATGTGGCCATGCGTGACGAACTGGTAGGCCGCCCGGAGAAGCGCGACAGGATCTACGCCATGATGGGTGAAGAAGCGCTTGTCCTCATAAGCGAGTAGCGACTCGAGGAAGATCGGGTCGGCCTGCTCGCGCGAGGCCGGCAGCCGCCAACGCCCTTCGCTCGTGAGATAGGCTCTGAGCAGCTTACCGTTGCGATCGAGCACCAGGTTGGACACTTCGAGATTGCGCCCGAGCGGCGCCGGTCCTAACGCCTCGAACACTCCCGTCATGCCGCCCGCAACCGCAGCCAAAAGCCAGACCATGCCGATGGCTGCGAAGGCAGTTCGTCGTCTCCATTTACGCCTCTCTCCGCCGGGAAGAGGGCGGTTCGGTTCCCTGCTCATTTGGCGGGCGCGACCTCCACGGCGCCGGTGTCGGTGCGGCCGAAGCGGTCGGGACGATACATGTCCTCGATCGCCGCTTGCGGCAGCACGTAGTTTCCGGGAGAGACGGCGCGCACGACATAGGCGACCGTGTAAGTGGTGGGATCGCCGCTTCGCCGCTCGAACGCCGCAACGAAGCGATCGTCGCGGAACTCGGTATAAGTCGGCGCCCCCGGATTGGTGATCCAGCCGAGCGTCCCGGTATCGCCCGACGACACGAGCCGCGGATTGTCGATCTCGAACCCGGCAGGCACGTAGTCCGTCAGCGCCACACGCGCAAATCGTGGTTGCGGCTCGGTCACCGTCAGCAGCACGACGAAGCGGTCGTTCTGCTTCGCCTTGCCGATATCGGCCGCTTCCCCGCCGAGCGTGAAGTACTGACGCTCCAGCTTGAAGCCATGCTCCGCCGCGGGTTCGGGCGAGGTCGGCGCCCCGCTCATCGAGATGACCGCATCGAGCGAGGTGTCGCCGCTATTGGTCACCGTGAGCGGGCTCGCTTCGAGCTCGTCCTGGGTGAAACTGCGGTAGAGCGGGCCTTCCTGACCATCGTCATTGACGCTGAGGCTGATGTCCTGCTTGCCGAGCGCGCGGGCGGCGAGCACGAGCCAGGCATTCTCCTGCGTCGAGGTGTAGCTCACCTCGTTGCGCGCGGTCTCGATGCTCTTCGTGCCGCTGACCAGGATCAGCTTCGGTGCATCGCCCTCGGCGGCAAGCGTGACCACGGCGGCGGCGTCGCGGAGCGGCGAGCCATAGTCGACGCGTCCGCTCTCGAACTTCGATTCGAGCGGAAGCGCGCCTGCCGCCGCTTGGAACGCCTTCTCCGACCTCACGCGGTCGCCCAGCATGGCGAGCGCGGCAGCGATCTCGGCCTTAGCCGTCGGCGTGGCGAGATCGTTCAGCTTGACGTCGGCGATGTAGCGGAGGTCGCCCACCGGCGCCATGCCGTTCCGCGCCAGGACATAGAGCGCGTAGGACAGCGCGAGTCCGCCATCTGTCGCGACGTCCGGCGCCGTACTCACATAATTGCGCAAACGGTTGAGCGCGAGCTTGAATTGATCGTCAGACACGGAGAAGCCGCGGGCGCGGGCCCTGGTGAGGAAATCCGTCACATAGGAGTCGAGCCAGGCATCGTCGCCTCCGGGCGACCATAGCCCGAACGCGCCTTCGGAGCCTTGCCGCGCCAGCACGATCTCGATCGCCTTGGCGATACGCTCGTCGACGCCGGTATCGACGGCGAGCTGCGCGTCGAGCGATAGCTCATTGACATAGAGCAGCGGCAAAGCGCGGCTCACGATCTGCTCGGTGCAGCCGAGCGGATAGCGGTCGAGCGCGGCAAGCAAGGTCGCCACGTCAAGCGCCGCCGTTGGCGTCACGGACAGTGAGACACTGCCGGTCCCGGTCACGAGATCGGCGAAGACATCGCCCGAGATCGAGATGCTCTGGCCCGCTTCGAGTGGCTTCACCGTGCGGCGCGCGAGGATTTGCGTCGCGGGTCGGACCGAAAGCGGATATTCGCGCGCGAGCGTGAAGCCCTCAGGCCCGCCCACGGTGAGCGCGACCAGTCCTGTGCCGACACCGGTTGCCGAAACGGGCAGCGTCACCGCCCCGCGCTTCCTGGCATCGAGGGTCAGGGTGTGATCGCCGCCCTCGACGCTTAATGGTCCGTCGGCGGTCACCGCGATTTTATAGTCGCCGGTCGCGCCCTCGACATTGTCGAGGTCGAGCCGGATCGTGGTCTTGTCGCCCATCAACAGGAAGCGAGGCAGCGTAGCCGTGACCACGACAGGATCGCGCACCACCACGTCGCCCGAGGCATGTCCGGTCTTGTCCTTGCTCCAGGCAACCGCCATCACCCGCACGGTTCCGGAGAAGGCGGGGATATCGAAATTGACTTCAGCAGTACCGTCGGGTTTGACCGTGACGATGCCGGAATAGAAGGCAAGCGGCGGCTGGACCGGCGGGCTGCCCTGCAACTCGCCTTCGCCGGAATCGCCGCCGGTGCGAATTTGACCCTTGGTGCCCTGCATGCCGTCGATCAGCTGACCGTAAAGGTCGCGGATCTCGGCCGAGAGCTTGCGCTGTCCGAGATAATAGCCGTTAGGGTCGGGCACCTTGTAATTGGTGAGATTGAGGATGCCGACATCGACGGCGGAGACGACGATACGCGCCTCCTCGTTCGGCGAAAGCCCCGCGAGCTTGACGGGGATGCGGAGCGCGGTTTCGGGCCTGATCAGCGCCGGCAGATCGAGCGCAACACCGATCGTGTGCGCCGCCTTGTCGATGCTGAACCACTGCACGCCGATGGCGCGCCCCGGCATGCGCTTCTCCGCTTCATCGAGCGGACGCCGCAGTGTCGCAAGCACATAGGCGCCGGTGCCCCAATCCTCGCCCACGGTGAGCGGCAGCTTGACCAGCCCCGGCTCCACGTTGGTGGTGGTCTGGGTGATGAGCCGGTCGCCGATGACGGACAGCGTAATCTTGCCGGCGCTCCGTGCCGTGACCGCCACGGTCATGCTGTCGCCGGGCCTGTACTCGGGTTTGTCCAGCGCGATCTCGAGCAGATCGGGCGTATTGGCCGAGGCATCCGAGTACCAGCCGGAGTCGAAGACGATGGTCGTCTCAGGGCCTGAAGTATCGGCGCTTCCGATTTCCAGGCGGTAGCGGCCCCAGGTCACCGGCAGGGAAATCTTGCCCGGCTTGCCGGCCGACACGTCGAGCGTGCCGTCGGCGACGCGGCGCGTCACCTTGATCGGTTCGTAGCTCCAATAGCCGTTGGAGCGATACCATTGATATTTCGACTCGACGCTGAGCAATTGCCATTTGAGACTTGACGCGCCGATCTGCTTTCCGTCGGGCGCAACCATGACGACGTCGAAATTTGCCGTGTCGTTGTCGGCGAGCGAGCGCCCTTGGAACAGCGGCTTCACGCCGATCATGTTTGCCTTGGGCTCGATCGGCAGCGTGAGCTTGCGCTCGACCGCGCGCCCGCCGGGCTCGGCGAGACGCACCACGATATTGGCCTCGAGCGGCTTGCTCGACGCCGGCACTTTGTCGAGCGCTACGGTGAAGGTCGCTTTTCCGGCCGCGTCGGTCTGTGGCAGGTCGGCGAGCGGGATGCTTTCGGTGCCGACGTCTTCCTCGTCCTGCGCGTCTGCGTCATCGAGGCCGAACGAATAGCCGGGATAGCCGGGACGTTCGGCAGCCTTGGCGACATTCACTTCGCCCTCGATGTCGAGGCCTGCCGCCGGCGCGCCATAGAGGAAGCGGCCATCGAGCGTGACCTCCGCCGGCGTCTTCGGCGAGATCGACGTTGCCTTGGCAGTGAGATCGAATTCGAGCCGATCCGGCACATAGTCTTCGACCAGGAACGTCGCCTCGCCGACCGACGCTGCCTTCGGGTCTGAATAGGCGGCAATACGCCAAGTCCCGGTCTGCGCCGAAGGGAGGATCGAGACGTCGAGCGAGCGCCCGCCGATGCCCTGGTCGGGGACAACGGTGCGGCGATATTCAACCCCATCAGGCCGGGTGACCACCATGGTCAGATCGACGCCGGGGACCGCTATGCCGGCCGCGTTGCGGAGCAGCGCCGTCACATGCACCGTCTCGCCTGTGCGGTAGACGCCCCGCTCGGTGAAGACAAAAGCATCGAGCCCCTTCGCCACGTCGCGCCCGGCGACGCCGCGATCCGTGAGATCGAAGGCCTGCTGCGTCAGATTGAGGAACGCATAGTCGCCGCCATCGCCGGAGGCGATTAGCAAAGACGGCGCCAGGCCGCCTTCGCCGCGCGCCAGTCCCGGCTCGAAGGTTACCGCCCCGTTGGCGTCAGTCGTCTTGGTCGCGAGCACCTCGTTGTTGCGCGCAAGCAGCCTGATCTCGACGTCTTTCAGCGGGTCGGTGGATGCCAGCGAATTGACATAGGCGTGGATGCCGTCAGTGCCTGAATAGGCGGTCATGCCGAGATCGGAGACGATGAACCACTGCGTGGTCCGCTCGCCATAGTCGTCACCCGGGACGTTGGCAGGCCGCGCGGCGAGCAGGTAGACGCCGGGCCGCATCTCGGGCACCGCGTCCATGACCGGGAAGGCGGTGGTGATCTCCTGGTTGAGCTCCTTCGCGACCGCGAGCTCGCCGGTCCAGATCTTCTCGCCTTTCTGGTCGGCGATCTCGTCGAGCGTGTAGCTGTAAAGATTGCGCTCGAACTCGTAGCCGAGAACGTTGTCGATCAACGCGCGATCGCCGATCCGGTAGATCGTCACCTTGACGAGATCGGTATTGACGGTGATGAGCGGGATGCCCTGCTGGCCGGTGCGCGGCAGCACGTAGGCTTTGCCCGCGAGTCGCACCGACGGACTTCTGTCGCGCACATAGATATAAAAATCGGCGTTTTTCAGCAGGTCCTCGCCAAACGAAGACGGCAGCCCGGCGCGCAGCGTGATGGCGTAAGTCTCGCCATGCTTCAGCCCATCGACGCAGATTTGCTGCTCGTCGACCGAAATCGCCGGCTTGTCCTGGCCCACCACCGCGACGAACGGGGAGAAGTCGGTGCGCTTCGGCAAGGTCTCGGTGAATTGGAAGCAGGCGCGCGGTGACGCGGCATCGGAGTCGACGCTGAAATTCGAGACACGGAAGCCGTATTTCTCGCGCAACGCATCGTATTGCGCGCGCAGCTCGCGCGTGTCGTGCAGGGTGAGAGCAAGCTTGAGCGCGTTCAGCGCCTGGCGCCATTCCTCGCGCTTGGCGAAAGCATTGGCGAGCGTCACGAGAGAAGCCGACTCTTCGTCGGGCGTGGTCGAGCGTTGATACGCGATATAGGCGGCGGTGCGCGCCCGCTCGACGCGGGTCGAGCGGTCGTCTTCGTCGGTAGCGGGGATCAGCAGCCAAATGTCGGCGAGCCTGCGCCAAGCCTTGGCGTCGTCCGGCGCGACCGTCACGATCTGCACATAGACAGTCGCGGCACCATCGAGGTCGTGCGCCTTCAGGAAGGCGTCGGCCTCCTGCCTCAGCTTGATAAGCGGCTTCTCGACGGTCCCGGCCTCGTCCTTGAGGTCGGCTTCGAGCGTTATCGCCGCGTCGTTGAGCGCGTCGTCTTGAAAGGTTTTTTCTGCTGCATGGGAAGGAGTGGTGGCGAAAACGAACAGCGCGGCAAAGAAGCCGGCGCGCAACCAACTGGGCATTGATGTCCTCCGGAGACCCGTTCTCGGCAGACGGGTGCAAGGCCCCTATCGTAATCGAGCCTCGTGACAGAAACCAGAGGGGCGGGAGCCGACCGATCCAAGTCGGCGAGAAATTTAATCTTGCAGACGGCCGAGTTCCGGCCATCCGTATACGTCCGGGGCGCGGCGGATCAAAGCCTCCGCCAGCATTGAGCCATTGTCGGAATTGGTCATCACCACCATGCCCTGACCTTCGCCGGGCAACAGGATCAGATAGGCCTGATAGCCGATATTCTGCCCGCGTTTCATCAGGATCAGCGACCCGTTGGAGGAACCGATCGCGGCGCCGAGGCCGTAGGGCCCGCCGTTCTGCGGGGTCAGCATCTCCCGCGCCGTCTCGGGCAAGAGAAACAGGCTGCTATTGCCGCGCCAGGCGCGCCCAATCAGGAGCAAGAGATTGGCAAGGTCGGTGGGCGTCGACCAAAGCCCCGCCGCGGCGTGCTCCGGGAAGACATGCCAGCCGCCGAGAATCTCCTTGCCATCGGCAGAATGCCCCGTCACCGCCTGCCATTCCGGTGTGCGCGGTAGCGGTTGCATGAACGTGCTGCGGCTCATGCCAGCGGGCTTCAGCACGAGCGCATCCATGAGGCCGGGGAAGGGCGCTTGCGCCACGTCGACCATCAACGCTTCGGCGACCTCGTAGCTCCCGCCGGAATAGTGATAGGCGCTCCCTGGTTCGGCGATCAGCGTGACCGGAGGCGAGTTCGCCGGCGGCACGCCGTAGAGGATCTGTGTGAGATTGGGCAGCGGCACGCCGACGGCATAGCCGAGGAAGCCCGGCACCCCGATTCCCGCCGTCATGCTGATCAGTCCGCGCAAGGTGACGGGATGGCTCTTGTCGAAGCCGTTGGCCGGCACCTTCCACGAGGTGAGCTTCGCGTTCACATCGTCGTCGAGCGCGAGCTTCTTCTGATCGACGAGGCGCATGGCGCCGACCGCGGCCACGAATTTCGACAGCTTGCGGCTTGATAGAGCGTGTCCGGGGTGGGCGTTCTCCCCGTAAGCGCGGGCAAAGGCGATGCTGTCCTGATCGATCAGCGCAAGGCTGACCGAGGGGACATTGAGCGCCTGTTTCGCTTCTTCGAGCGAGAGCGTCTTCTCGACGCCAACCAGCGTAATCTTGAGGTTGGCTTCGAGATCGGCAGGATCCGCGGCCAAGCCCTGCGCGCTGAACGAGAGCGCGACGGCGACGCCGAGCACGAAACCGGCAAGCAAGGCTCTCAACGCGCGCTTTCCATCTCGCGCGCGAGATTAGCAAATTCCCCACGCACCCATTCATGACATTCGTCGCGGTCATAGCTCGAATGCCACATTAGCCTTAACGGAAAGGCGATCGGTGCGAAGGGCTGTTGAACGCGCGTGAGCCCGAATTCCTTTTCGAGGATCGCAGCCAGCGAGGCAGGCAGCGTGAGCAGCGCGTCGCTGTTTAGCGCGAGCAGCATGCCGACCAGAACCGAGGAGACGCGCGAGGAGACCTTGCAGGCGAGCTTCTGTTCGCGCAGTGCGGCATCGATCGGCTCGATGGTGGGAAGCGAATTCACCGCGATATGATCCGCGGCGGCGAATGCGGCGTCCTTCGGCTTGCGCTTGATGAAGGGGTGGCCGGCGCGGGTGAGCGTGACGAGCGTATCATCGAACAGCTTGGCAACACGGATGTCGGGTGCCAGCATCGGCGCGCTCTCGATGTCGATCACGAAATGAGAGCGCCCGTTGCGCAGCGCATCGGTGTTCTCTTCGGGATGCGACGGCGTCCAGCCGACGCGCACGCTAGGCGCCAGACGCTGAAGCCTCTGCCGTAGCGGCTGCACCAGCATCAGCTCCCCGGCCTCGCCCGCGGCAACAGCGAAATCGCGGCTCGTCTCCGACGGGTCGAACGGTTTGTTGGGTCGAAGCAGGCTTTCCATGCCGGCGAGAATGACGTGCACGGTCGGCGCCAGCTCCATGGCCTTTGCCGTCGGCACGAGCTTCTGGCCGGCGCGCACGAATAGCTCGTCGGCGAAGATTTCGCGCAGTTTCGCCAGCGCATGGCTGATGGCCGAGGCGCTCCGCCCCAGCCGCTCGGCGGCGCGGGTGACGCTGGCGTCCACGAGCAAAGCGTCGAGCGTCACCAATAGATTGGCATCGACTTCCCTTAGGTGCATGATGTGCAACTATTCCGCTGAAAAGAGTTCACTTTATGCATGTTACCGGCTGCATTAGGCTTTTGACAAGGCATCCGGCTGCCCAGCCCGGTTGTCTGAGACATCCAAGCGCGAGCGCGGATGTTTCCTCATCTCAACCTTGCGGCGGCCCGAGGGCTTCGCGCCTGAGGGCCGCCGTATTTCCCGGCTGGACGCTGGGCGTGGGCAGCTTGCCCGCCAAGACCGGGGAGGAGCCTCGGCAGAGACAAAGGGATGCAAATGCTAAGAGGATCGTCGATGGCAGGGCTGTTCGCCGCTGCCGCTTTTTGCGTTGGTGTCACCGCTGGGCTTGGGATTGCGCACGGCGCCGACGCGACGCCTAAAAATGTTCTGAAGATCTACGCGGATATCGCCCAGGCCGGCTACGAGGACTCCCTCGACACCGCCAAGACGCTCAAGCTCGCGGTCGACGCCTTCCTGGCTAAGCCGACAGAGGGCAATCTCCGCGCCGCGCGCGCTGCCTGGATCGCCGCCCGCATCCCGTACATGCAGACCGAGGCCTATCGCTTCGGCAACGCCATCGTCGACGATTGGGAGGGCAAGGTGAATGCCTGGCCTCTCGACGAGGGGCTGATCGATTATGTCGCCGCCTCTTACGGCACCGAGTCACCCGAGAACGAGCTCTATATCGCCAATGTGATCGCGCACACCTCGCTCACCATCGGCGGCAAGAAGCTCGACACCTCCAAGATCACCAAAGAGCTTCTGGCCGAGAAGCTGCAGGAGGCCGGCGGCGTCGAAGCCAATGTCGCGACCGGCTATCACGCCGTCGAGTTCCTGCTGTGGGGTCAGGATCTGAACGGCACTGGCTCCGGCAACGGCGCGCGTGCCGCATCCGACTTTGACACCAAGAAATGCACCAACGGCAATTGTGCCCGGCGCGCGCAATATCTCAAGGTGGTCACCGATCTTCTCGTCGACGACCTCGCCTGGATGGCGGCGCAATGGGCGCCGGGGGGCGAGGGGCGCAAGACCATTGAAGCGGGAAGCGACGAGGCCGGCCTCACCGCTATCATGACCGGTCTCGGCAGCCTCTCCTATGGGGAGCTTGCCGGCGAGCGCATGAAGCTCGGCCTGATGATCCACGATCCCGAGGAGGAGCACGATTGCTTCTCCGACAACACCCATGCCTCGCACTTCTTCGACGCGCTCGGCATCCGCAATGTCTATCTCGGCACCTATCGCCGCGCCGACCGGACTGTGGTCACCGGAGCGAGCGTGTCGGATCTCGTGCGCGCCAAATCGCCCGAATTCGATGCCGAGGTTCGCGCCAAGCTCGACGCGACCATGGAGGCGATGAACGCGATGTATCTCCGCGCGCTGACAACCGAGTCCTACGACCAGATGATCGGCGAGGGGAACGCAGAAGGTAACGCCGTGGTGCAGAAGGTCGTCGATGCGCTGCTCGACCAGACCAAGTCCATCGAGCGCGCCGTCGCCGCTCTCGAGCTCAAGTCGATCGAGTTCGAAGGCTCGGACAGCCTGGACAATCCATCTGCGGTGCAGGCCGAGAACAAAGGAGCGGGCGAAGGGGCTGCGACACCCTGAGGACAAAATGATCCTGCCTTTTGCCCGTAAATGTCATATCATGACGCAAACGTTATAACATAACAAAACAACGCTGAGACCAAGACTGCAGAAGCCGTGGGGGGCTGCAAAGAATGACCAGATGGCGGATCACCGCGAGCGACCTAGCAACAGAGCGAATGTCTTCCAACCGTGAACGGCAGCGCCGGCGATATGCCTCCGGCCTCTGGCGCGCGATTGCCGCTGTCGCCGTCGCTGGCGCGGTCTATGCCGCTCCCACCGCCGCGAAAGCCAATTGCGACGTGCCTGAGACCCCGAACGGTATCCCCGAGGAAGTCGCTTTCAAGGCCGATATCGGTGGCGTGCGCAAAGGCCTCGCCAAGTACGGCGTCGGCGTGGGCGGCGCCTATTACGCGGAGCCCTTCTACAATTGGGGCGGCTTCGATGAGGGTGGCGAGTACCAGG
>DATAFR010000023.1:0-59795 GCA_036257375.1 Methyloceanibacter sp. | reverse complement strand
CGGCGCAAGCCTGACGCAAGCTCGTCGCGATCGATGCCGGGGATCGGCGCTTCGCCCGCGGAGTAGACCGGCGTCACGACTACGACATCGGCGTCGTCGAGGCAGGCCGAGAACTCGTTGAACAAGGATTGCAGACGCGTGTAGCGATGCGGCTGGACCACGGCGACGATGCGCCCATCGCCGCCGATGCGCGCCGCCCGGAGCACGGCTGCGATCTCGACCGGGTGGTGCGCATAATCGTCGTAGACGCTAACGCCGTCGAAGTCGCCGACCCGGCTGAAGCGGCGCTTGACGCCGGAGAAGGCCGCAAACGCCTTGCGGATCACGTCATCGCTGACGCCCGCTTCCGTCGCGGCAGCTAGCGCGCCGAGCGCGTTCAGCGCATTGTAATGCCCCGGCACCGGCAGCATGAGATCTTCGAGCTTGCGCGCGCCGCCTCTCACAGCGTGGCCGAGTTCGGCGTCGAATACGATCCGGTCGCGGCTCGCGCGCAGATTGCCGAGCCTGATATCGGCATCGCGCGCGACCCCGTAGGTCAGGGTGCGGCGTCCATTGGCGGCGCCTCCAAGCTTTGCCAGCAGCTCGCGCACTACCGGATGATCGATGCACGCCACGGCCACGCCATAAAACGGGATCGCCTCTATGAATTGCAGAAAGGACTGGTGCAGCGCTTCGATCGAAGGCCAATAGTCCATGTGCTCGGGATCGATGTTCGTCACGACCCCGATCTGGGTGGGGAGCTTCAAGAAGGTGCCGTCGGATTCGTCGGCCTCGACCACCATCCATTCGCCCCGGCCGATGCGCGCATTCGTGCCCCAGCCGTTGATGATGCCGCCCGCGATCACGGTCGGATCGAGGTCGGCGCATTTCAGCACGTCGGCGATGAGCGAGGTGGTGGTGGTCTTGCCATGCGTGCCGGTGATCGACACGGTGGCGCAAGGGCGCATCAGCTCGGCCAGCATTTCGGCGCGGCGAATGACGGGAATGCCGCGCTCCTTAGCGGCCTCGAACTCCGGGTTGCCGGCCTTCACGGCGCTCGAAATGACGAGATGGCCCGCGCCGTCGACATTGGCGGGGTCGTGGCCGATCAGGCAGGCGATGCCGTGAGAGCGCAGGCGTTCGAGATTGGCGCTGTCCTTCAGGTCGCTGCCTTGTACTCGATAGCCGCGCGTATGCATCACTTCGGCGATGGCGCTCATGCCGATGCCGCCGATACCGACGATGTGGAACATGCCAGCCTGATCTGGGTCGGGAAGATGCATGATCGGACTCTACACCACTAGACTTTTCCCTGCGCGAGCTCCTCGGCGAGATCGGCAAGCTTCTTGACCGCTTGCGTCTCGGCCATCGCCTTCCCCTTGGCTGCCGCCCCCGCCAAGACATCCGGCGAAGAAAACAGCCGTTGCAGCTCTTGAGCGAGGCGCTCGCTTGTGAGTTCCTGTTGGCGCACGCACCACCCGCCGCCCCCCTGTTGCAGGCGAGTAGCGTTTTCGAGCTGATCGTTGTCAAGGGCATGCGGCAGCGGCACGAGAATGCAGGGCCTGCCGATCGTCATCAGCTCGGCGACCGTCGAGGCGCCCGACCGCGCGACGACCAGATGCGCCCTGGAGATGCGCTCGGGCAGATCGCGGAAGAAGGGCGCGACATGCGCGGCGATGCCGGCCTGCTTGTAGGCGTCGCGGAGTTCATCGAGATCCTCCTCGCGCGCCTGCTGCATCACCGTCAGGCGTTCGCGCATTTCGGCCGGCAGCAAAGCTAGCGCCGGCGGCATGACTTCGGAGAAGAAGCGCGCGCCCTGGCTGCCGCCGAAGACGAGGAGCAAGAGCCGCTGACCCGGCTCCGGCGGTTGGTATGGCACGTCGCGATAAGAGTGCACGGCGTCGCGGACGGGCGTTCCCGTCATGCGCGCTTTGCCTTCAGCATCTTGTCTCAGCAGCTTGGTCGGCCTGAAGGAGAGCGCGATGCGGTCGACAAAGCGTGACAGAAGCCGATTGGCGCGGCCCATGACAGCGTTCTGCTCGTGGATCGCGGTCGGGATCTTCAGCGTGCTGGCGGCGATGATCGGCGGAAGGGTCGGGTAGCCGCCAAAGCCGATTACGGCTTGCGGCGCGATCTTCCGCAACAGACGGCGCGCGCCGAAGAAGCCGATGCCGAGTTGGGAGAAGGTCCTGGCGACGGCGATCGGATTGCGGCTCGTCAACGTGGCCGACGGGATGCGGTGAATGGCGCGCGCCGGGAACTCGACGCCGTATTTCTCGGCGCGAATGTCGGTCGCGAGCTCGACGTCGAAGCCGCGCCGCTTCAACTCTTGCGCAAGTGCCGCGGCGGGAAAAAGATGCCCACCCGTGCCGCCGGCGGCGAGCAAGATCGGGCGGCCGCTCAAGCCGCTTGCTCCCGGACGCCGGCGCTTTCTTGCTCGGCGCGCGCCTCAGCGCCGTGCTTCAACAGGCCCGCCATCGGCCGCTTGCGCGTAAGCCCGAGGGCGAAGCCCATAGTGAGCGCCATCGCGAGCAAAGAGGAGCCACCATAAGAGATGAAAGGCAGCGTCATGCCCTTGGCGGGGAGCAAGCCGACATTGACCGCCATATTGATCAAGGCCTGCAAGCCGAACAGCATGATGAGACCTGCCACGGCATGCCTGATGAAGCCATCAGGCTCCTGCGATGCCTTCGACAGGCCGCGCAGCACGATGAAGGCGAACAGCATCAGCAAAATGAGGCAGGCGATCAGCCCATATTCCTCTGCCGTCACCGCGAAGATGAAGTCGGTGTGGGAGTCGGGCAGCACGTTCTTCACCGTGCCCTCGCCCGGACCTCTCCCGTACCAGCCGCCATGCAGGAAGGAATCAATCGAGCGGTCGGTTTGATAGGTGTCGCCCGAGGCGGGATCCAAGAAGCGGTCGATGCGCAAGGCGACATGCGGCACGAGCAGATAGGCCGAGACGATGCCGGCGAGGCCAAGCGCGCCGAGCGCGCCGATCCACACTATGTTGATGCCCGCCATATAGAAGAGTGCGCCCCAAACGAGTGTGATCAGAAGCGTCTGGCCGAAATCCGGCTGCATGATAAGGAGCGCGGCGAAGATCGCATAGAGCGCGACGGCAAGCTGGATGCCGGGAACATCGGGCCGCTTCTGGCTCTCGTTGAACAGCCAGGCGGTAAGCACGATGAAGGCCGGCTTCACGAACTCCGACGGCTGAATCTGGACGAAGCCGATCTGGAGCCAGCGCTTGGCGCCTTTGATCTCGGGTCCGAACCCGAGGATCAGCGCCATCAATGCGATGCCGACAAGGAAGATGACGAGGCTCGCGCGCCTGATCTGCTTCGGCGTCAGCGTGGAAGCGGCGAACATGATCGCCACGGCCGGCAGCAGCAGGGCCGCATGGCGGCGCACGAAGTAGAACGGCTCGAGATCGTATTTGGCGGCGATCGGCGGGCTCGCGGCAAGTGAAAAGACGAGGCCGGCGCCCATCAGCAGAAGCAGGCCGAAGAACATCAGCCGGTCGACGGTGAACCACCAGTCGGAGAGGATGCTCTTGTCGGCGCGGGTCAGCCTCATGCCGCTTTCCCCCGCTCGGGCGCGACACTCTGGGCGCCGTCGAGCGCCATGACGATTTGGCGGAAGGCTTCGCCGCGCTTCTCGAAATTGGCGAACTGATCGTAAGAGGCGCAGGCCGGCGAGAGCAGCACAATCGGCTCTCTGGCGGCCGAATGGCTCGCATCGGAAGCGGCAAGCGCCACCGCGCGGTCGAGCGTTCCGCATAGGACGTGATCGACGGCGCTCCCGAGCTGGCGGGCGAAGGCATCGGCCGCCTCGCCGATCAGGTAAGCACGCGCGATCCTGCCGAAGAAAGGCTCCAAGCCGGCCAATCCCCCCTCCTTCGGCCTGCCCCCGATGATCCAGTAAATATCGGAAAAGCTTGCAAGCGCCTTACCGGCCGCGTCGGCGTTGGTGGCCTTGGAATCGTTGACGAACAACACCTTGCCCATTCGCGCCACCTGCTCCATGCGATGAGCGAGGCCGGCGAAGCTCTTCAGCCCTTGGGCGATCGTGGCGGTGGCCAAGCCTTGCGAGCGGGCAAGCGCATAAGCGAAGGCGGCGTTCTGCCAATTATGCGCCCCTCTCAGCGAGCCGATGCCGGCGAGATCGATGCGTGCCAGCTCGGCGCCGTTCTCCATTTCGTGCAGCACGCCGTTCTCGGCGAACACCCCTGTCTCGACCGGGCGGCCGACGGCGATGCGCTTCACGGCAAACTGACCTTTGAGGCCGTCGGCGATGGCGCGCGACGGCGCGTCGTCGACGCCGATCACGGCGGTGCCATCCGCATCGAGATTGGCAAAGACCGTCGATTTTAAGCGCGCATAATTCTCAAGCGTCGCGTGACGGTCGAGATGGTCGGGAGTGATGTTGAGGAGGGCCGCCGCGTCGGGCTTAAGTCCCGGCGCCAGCTCGATCTGGAAGGACGAAAGTTCGATGACATAGGTAAGGTCGGGAGCGAAGGGCTCGAGATCGAGCACTGCGTTGCCGATATTGCCGCCGAGCGCCACGCGCCTTCCACTCGCTTGGAGAAGATGCGCGGTGAGCGCGGTGGTGGTGGACTTGCCGTTGGTGCCGGTGATGACCACGACCTTGCCGGCCGCTTTTTGCGCGGCGCGCTCGCGGAAGAAGAGCTCGATGTCGCCGATCACCGCGACGCCCGCCTCTTTCGCCAGCTTCACACTCCAATGCGGATCGGGATGCGTAAGCGGGATTCCCGGCGCGAGCACGAGCGCCGCGAAGCTGGACCAATCCGACGTCGCGAGATCGCACACGGTGAAGCCTTGAGTCTCGGCTTCGTTGCGCGCGGCCGACTTGTCGTCCCAAAGTACAGGATTGGCGCCACCCGCCTTCAGTGCGCGCGCCGAGGCGAGCCCGCTCAAGCCTAGGCCTTGGATCGCAACGTCCCGGCCGGCGAAGATCGTCACGGGAATCATTAGAGCCGAATCTACCGCAATTTCAGGGTGGCGAGGCCGGCAAGCGCAAGCACCACGGCAATGATCCAGAACCTGATGACCACCGTCGACTCCGGCCAGCCCTTCTGCTCGAAATGGTGATGCAGCGGAGCCATGCGGAACACGCGCTTGCCGAACAGCTGGAAGGAGCTCACTTGCACGATCACTGAGGCCGCCTCGAGCACAAACAGGCCGCCGACGATGGCAAGCACCAGCTCATGCTTGGTTGCCACCGCGATGGTGCCGAGCGCGCCGCCGAGCGCGAGCGAGCCGGTGTCGCCCATGAAAATGAGAGCGGGTGGCGCGTTGAACCACAAGAAGCCCAGCCCGGCGCCAACCAGCGCACCGCACACCACAGCAAGCTCGCCTGTGCCTTGCACGAAGTGAATCTGAAGATAGTCGGCGAACAGAGCATTGCCGACGAGATAAGAGATAAAGCCAAAGGTGGCGGCGGCGATCATCACGGGCACGATGGCCAATCCGTCGAGCCCGTCGGTCAAGTTCACGGCATTGCCGGCGCCGACGATGATGAAGGCGCCAAAGGGGATGAACAGCCAGCCGAGCTGGACCATCACGTCCTTGAAGAAGGGAATGGTCAGCGCGGTTGAGAGAGGCGCCTGGCCGGCATGCACGATGACGGCGGTGGCAACAACCGCGGCAAGAGCCTCGATGACGATCTTGATGCGGCCGCGGAAACCTTCCGCCGATTGCTTGGTCACTTTGAGATAGTCGTCGTAAAGGCCGACCGCGCCATAAACGAGGGTGAGCAGCAGCACCACCCAGACGTAAGTGTTGCGCAAATTCCCCCAGAGCAGAACGGCGACGGTGACGCCAGAGAGGATCATCAGACCGCCCATGGTCGGCGTGCCCTGCTTCTGGAGGAGATGGCGCTCGGGTCCGTCTTTGCGGATCGGCTGGCCCTTGCCCTGGCGGATCTTCAAGGACCTGATCACTCTCGGTCCGAACAGAAACACGAACAGGAGCGCCGTGATCAGCGCGCCGCCGGTGCGGAAGGTGATGTAGCGAAAGACGTTGAACGCGGCGATCTCGGGGGTGAACTCGGTAAGCCAGTAAAGCATGCCCTTCCCCCTTCTTGACCGCCGTCGCTAGTGGCTACCGGCTGCGTCCCTAGAGCCGGTCGCTCCCAAAGGAGCCGCCACGCCGCGGACAACACGCGGTGCTGACGTCATATTTTCCAAGTTCTTCAGCGCCTGCACAATGGGAGCCAAGTTGCTGCCGTGGGAGCCTTTGACCATAATCGCGTCTCCCGGCCTTATAGCGTCCAAGAGCATGGGCTGAAGCCCTTCGGCGGTCTTGGCGTAAGCCCCTCGGCGGCTTGCAGGCAAAGCGTCGTAGAGAGAGTCCATCAGCTCGCCGCAGGCAAAGACGACATCTACCGCCGCCCCGTCAATGAACTCCGCGAGATCTCGGTGCAGCTTGGCACCCTCAGGCCCAAGCTCGAGCATGTCGCCGAGCACCGCGACGCGCCGGCCGAACTCCCCGCGCGGGGTCAGACCCAGGGTTGCAAGCGCGGCGCGCATCGAGGCCGGGTTGGCATTATAGGATTCGTCGATAATCGTTATGCGGCCGCCGCCGTAGTTGATCAGCGTTCGGGCGCCGCGTCCGGCCCCGGCCTGAAGTCCCTCCAGCTCCTTCGCGGCTGCTTGGAGATCGGCGCCCGCAAGCTTCACCGCGGCAAGCACCGCGAGAGAATTCTGCACGAGGTGACGGCCTGGCGCCCCGAGCCGATAGCTCAAGGTGTCGCCGAGAATATCGGCTCTGACCCTGGACCCGTTGGGATCTAGCTCGACGCTGAGGAGGCGCGCTTGCGCATCCTGCGCTTCGCCGAAACCGACAACGTTGTCCGTGTATTTGAGCGCACGATCCTTGAGCCGCCCGTAATAGGGGCTGTCGCCGTTGATAATGGCCGCGCCCCTCGGCTCGAGACCCTGGAAGATCTCGGCCTTGGCGTCGGCGATCTCCTCGACCGAGCGGAAGAAGCCGAGATGGACCGGCGCCACAGTGGTGATGATGGCGATGTGGGGCCGGACGATCGGCGCCAGCGCCGCAATCTCGCCAGTGTGGTTCATGCCGATCTCGAACACGCCGAAGCCGGCAGTTCTCGGCAGATTGGCGACCGACAGCGGCACGCCCCAGTGATTGTTGAAAGACTTCACCGACGCATGCACCACGCCGCTTGGAGCAAGCGCGAGCCTGAGCGCCTCTTTGGTGCCGGTCTTGCCGGCGCTGCCGGTGACGGCGATGACCTTGGTGCCAATGGTGCGCGCGCGGGCGGCGCGGCCGAGATCGTTCAGTGCTTGCATCGGTTCGCCAACGCGGACCAGCCTCTCCTCGTCGCCGAGCGGGAACGTCTCGGCCACGACGGCGCAGGCCGCGCCTTGCTCCAGCGCCTTGGCAACGAAGGCATGGCCGTCGCGGTTCGGTCCACGAATGGCAATGAATCCCTCGCCAGGCACAAGCGTGCGCGTGTCGATCGTCAGACCTACGACAGGCGCCTGCGGTGCGCCGGACGAGCGCCCGCGCGTTGCACTCACGATCTCACCTAAGGTCCAAAGCGGCTCAGCCACAGCTTGCCTCTTGCTGCAAAGCGACAGCAACCGCGTCATGATCTGAAAACGGGATCACGGTCGCGCCGATGGTCTGTCCGGTCTCGTGACCCTTACCCGCAACGAGCAGCACATCGCCCGGCTCCAGTCTCGCTACGGCATCGGCGATGGCCGCGGCACGGTCGCCGATCTCGATGGCGCGGGGCGCGCCGGCCAGGATCTGACTGCGGATCGCGGCGGGATTTTCGCTGCGCGGATTGTCGTCGGTAACAATGGCCAGATCGGACTTGGCCGCAGCCACGGCACCCATCTCAGGCCGCTTGCCCTTGTCGCGATCGCCGCCGCAGCCGAACACGACCAGCAGCCGGTTTGCCACGTAAGGCCGGAGCGCATCGAGCGCCTTGGCGAGTGCGTCGGGTGTGTGGGCGTAATCGACGAAGATCGGGGCGCCGCCACGCGCCGTGCCGGCGAGATCGAGCCGTCCCCGCGCGCCCTTCAGCGATTCCAGCATCGGCAGGACGGTCGCAGCGTCGGCGCCGGTCGCCATTGCGAGCCCCGCGGCGACGAGCGCATTCGATGCCTGAAAGGCGCCGACCAGCGGCAAGCGCACCAAAAAGCGTCTCCCTGCGTGCTCGATTTCAAGCCGCTGGCCGAAGCCGTCGAGGGTGGCCGAGGCGAGTCGCAAGGTCTTGCCGGAGCGCCCGACCGAGATGAGGTTGAGCGCCCGCGCCTCGGCGATCCCCGCCACGCGGACGCCAGCCTCGCTGTCGACATCGACCACGGCGCCGGCGCCGCGCTGCAGGAGCTCGCTGAACAGGCGCAGCTTCTGCGCAAAATAGTCCTCGAAGTTCGCGTGATAATCCAAATGATCGCGCGAAATATTGGTGAAGGCGCCGGCGGCGAGAGTGATGCCATCGACGCGGCGCTGCTGTAGTCCATGGCTCGACGCTTCGAGCGCGAGATGGGTCACGCCGTCTTCGGCGAGGCTGGCTAGAATGCGGTGCAGTTCGATCGGATCGGGCGTGGTGTGCTTTAGCACCTCGGTGCCGCGCGGGCTGACGACGCCGACCGTGCCGAGACTCGCCGCTTTGAATCCATGCGCCGCCCAAAGCTGGCGCACGAAGGATGCGACCGAGGTCTTGCCGTTGGTGCCGGTGACGGCGACGGTGATCTTAGGCTGGATCCCATAGAAGCGCGCGGCGATAAGAGCGAGCTGCCGGCGCGGATCGCCGTCCTCGATGATCGCCGCGGACGACGCAGCGGGCGCTGTACCTTCAGCCACGAGGATCGCGGCCGCGCCGCGCGCCAAAGCATCCTGGATGAAGCGCGCACCGTCGGTTTTCACTCCCGACAATGCGGCGAACAGATAGCCGGGCTTCACCTCGCGGCTGTCAGCGGCAAGGCCCGTAATCGGCACGGATGCGAGGTCTGACGGCAGCTTCCCCTCGCGGCCAAACAGCTCACCCAGAGTCATGATCTGACTTTGCGCCCCGAAAAGCGGCGTTTCCTTGGAGTTCAAGGATTTTTGGCCAAGCCCTTGAGGGGCAGGCATCTTTTAATAGGAGGCGAGCACCTTGGCGTCAAATTTGCGCTGCTCGCCCTCAGGGCGCGGCGGAACGCCCAGAATGGGCGCAATGCGCTCGACGATCTTGCCGGCCATGGGCGCGGCGTTGACGCCTGCGGTCGCCTGATTGCTCGACTCGGCCACCCGTTGCGGCTCATCGAGCATGACAAGGACGACATATTCGGGCGCATCGGTCGGGAAAGTGGCAAGGAAGCTCGTGAGCAGCGCCGAGGTCGAATAGCGCCCGCCGACGACCTTCTCCGCAGTGCCAGTCTTGCCGCCGACACGATACCCTTCGGCATCGGCATGCTTGGCGGTGCCTTTCAGCGTATTGAGCCGCATCAGCTTGAGCATCGCCGTGCTGGTATTGCGCTTGAGCACGCGCTGGGCGCCCGCCATGCCCTCCTCGCGCGAGCGCGGCAGGAAGGTCGGCGTGACGGCGATTCCGCCGTTGACGAGAGGAAGCGTCGCGACCGCGAGCTGGAGCGGCGTCACCGACATGCCATGTCCGAAGGCGATGGTCATGGTGTTCAGCTTCTGCCAATGCTGCGGGATGATCGGAGCGGCACTTTCGCCGAGCTCGGTCGGCACGCGGCTCATCAGGCCGAGCTTCTTGAGGAAGGCACGGTGACGCTCGACGCCCATATCGAGCGCCATTTTGGCGGCGCCGATATTCGACGAATAGATGAAAACCTCGGGCACGCTCAGGCTGCGCTTCTTGCCGTGAAAATCGTCGATGGTGAAGGAAGCGTAGTGGATCGGGCTCGACGCGTCGTAATGCGAGCGCATGGTGGCGAGACCGGAGTCGAGGACGCCGGCAACGGTGAACACCTTGAACACCGAGCCCATCTCGTAGACGCCGAAACCAATACGGTTGAGGCGATCCTTGTCGAGAGCTTGCTCGCGGCGATTAGGGTCGTAGTCGGGGAGCGACGAGAGCGCTAGCACCTCGCCGGAGTGCACGTCGATGACGATGCCGGCGGCGGCCTTGGCGCGATAGGTCTTAACGGCGCGGCCAAGCTCCTCGCGCAGCACATGCTGCACGCCGAGATCGAGCGAGATGGTCACCGCCTCGCTTCCCGTCATGGTGAGCTGCGGGTTGTCGTCGATGAACTTCTCGATGCCGGCAAGACCGCGATTGTCGACGTCGACCAGGCCGACGACGTGGCTTGCGGTCGGGCCCATCGGATAGACGCGGCGATATTCCTCTATGAAGGCGAGGCCCGGCAGGCCAAGCTCGTGAATCTCCTCCTGCTGTTTCGGCGTCAGCTCGCGCTTGATGCGCACGAAGCGGCCGCCGGCCTTCAGTTTGGCGCGCAACGATTTGGCGTCGACGTCGGGGAGAACGCTTGTCACCTGCTCGGCCAACTCGTCGATGTCGATGACTTTGGCTGGATCGGCGTAAAGCGTGGCGCCCTTGATGTCGGTCGCAAGCAGACGCCCGTCACGATCGAGAATGTCGGGGCGATGTACCGTCGAGGAGATGTCGTAGAGACCGCCGCCGCTTGCACCCGTGCCGGTGAAGCCGAGGCTCACCAGCCGTCCGCCGATCAGTAGAAAGGCGAGCGCGAAAGCGAGGCACGCGAGGCGGAAGCGGTAGCGGCTCCGCGCGAGATAGGCTCGCTCGGCGCGGGCTGTGGCGGCATTTGATTTCGCGGCGTCTGACACGGAGGTGTGGCCGATTATTGGACCGCGGCTTCGACCGGCTTCAGGACTTCCGCTTCAGGCCAGGGCTCGGCAGCGGGCTTCGATGGTGCGGTCACACTGGTGGTGGAGGCCGGGCGCTTGAGGGCGCCGGCTGGCTTGGACGCCGAGGCCGGAGCGGCAACTTCAATCCGGCTGCGGTCGAAATCCCGATTGGTCACGCTATCGACGGTGACGAGCTGGATGGGCTTGGCCGGCGCGAGCTTCAAATATTTCTGCGCCAGCCGCTCGATACGTTCGGGGCGATTGAGCAGACTCCATTCGGCGCGAAGTACGGCGATGGCATCGCGTTCCTCATCGATTTGCTTGCCGAGCGTGGCGATTTCGGCGTCGAGCGCGCGCGACTGATATTTCACCTGATAGATGACATAAGCGAGCGCGACGAGGCCAAGGACGAGACAGATATTGACGAAACGCAGCATTTTACCGACCCGCGAACTGGACAGACCCTCACATCAAAAAGCTGAGCCGCGGCACCCCGAGCGCGGCCAGGTCGAGAGGATGCGGAGGCGCCTCGGTGCGCTCCGCCGCCCTGAGGCGGGCTGAGCGGGCACGCGGATTACGCCTGATCTCGGCCTGATTCGGTTCTACCGGACGCCGGTTAAGAAGCCGGAAGCTCGGGGTAAGAATTTCACGAGTTCCTTCCGGCAGATGGCGGGAGGCGCGCGGCGGCGGAGCGCTGCGGCTCAAGAAAAATCGCTTGGCGATGCGGTCCTCAAGCGAATGGAAAGTGACGACGGCAAGCCGCCCGCCCACTTTCAGCAGGCGTTCGGCTGCGGAAAGGCCCCGCGCCAGCTCCTCCAACTCCTCATTGAGATAGAGGCGAAGCGCCTGAAACGTCCGGGTGGCTGGGTGCTTCGTCTCGTCGCGTTTGCGTCCAAGCACGCTCGCCACGATGTCGGCAAGCTCGGAGGTCGTGGCAATCGGGGCCTCGGCGCGGCGCTTGACGATCGCCTTGGCGATGCCGCGGGAGCGGCGTTCCTCGCCGAGCTTGAAGAGGATCTCGGCAAGCTCCTGCTCGCCCAGCGTGTTGACGATGTCGGCGGCAGATTTACCCCCCTCGCCCATGCGCATGTCGAGCGGGCCTTCCTGCATGAAGGAAAAGCCGCGGCCGGGCTGATCGAGCTGAATCGAAGAGACGCCGAGATCGAGCACCACGCCGTCGACGGATTTGAAGCTTTCGCTCGCGGCGATTGCTTCCATCTCGCTATAACGGCCAAGCACGGCCATGAGCCGGCCGGGATAGGCTTCCGCCAACTCCCCGCTTAGGCGAAAGGCCTCCGGATCGCGGTCGATGGCGACGACTTTGCAGTCTGCGGATTCAAGGATGGCCCAGCTGTAACCGCCCGCGCCAAAAGTCCCGTCGACGATGATCTCGCCGTCCCGGGGATCAAGCTGCGCAAGAACCTCCGAGAGCATCACGGGAATGTGGCGGGCCGGTCCGCCGGCGGCAGCCGTGCTGCCGCGACCCGCCATCATTCCCGTGCTCCCTCTGGCCCGCCGCTTCCGCGGCGCCCCGCGCCGAGTAACTTGCGGAGATCGCGCACTTTCTGGCGCGCGCCCGCGAGATGAGTTTCGAAACGTTTCGGCTCCCAAAGCTGGAATTTCTCGCCGAGCCCCACGAAGGTGACGTGGGAGGTGATGCCGGCGTGCTCGAGCAAGCGCGCGGGGAGAATCGTGCGACCGTCCTGGTCGATGGTGAGAATTTCGCTGGTGCCGAAGAGAGCGGTCGCGAGCTGGTCCTTCTCGTCGGAATAAGGCGCCAAGTCCTCGACGAGTGCGTTGATCTTATCGATGAGGCGTTGACCGCCGGCGTCGAGCGCGGGCGCATCGAGCGACGGATAGCAGTAGATGCCGTCGAGACCGTCTTTGGCGAGAACTGTGCGGAAGGAAGCGGGGACCGAGACGCGGCCTTTCGTGTCGATCTTATTGGTGAATGTCGACACAAACTGGTCCATCTCCCCCTCACGCACCCGAGCCGACGCGGGACGAATTCAAAAGCTGGAGGTGCAGGCGCCCGCCCGAAAAATTGGTGGGAGAGGCGGCGCAGATCCCCCCGTGGCCTCTAAAGGAGCGCAGCCGGCCTCTCCCACTTACTCACCGAACGGGCAGTTATGGGATAACATGGGATTTTATGGGCGTCAATGGAAAGCCCCGGGCAAGCTTGCTCGCCCACGGGAAAACGGCGGCAAACTGCCATTATCATCTTCATTTTTGGTTAACCGCGCAGATTGCCGCTTCCGGGCGAAGCGGGTTACAACGGAAAACGAACGGGGTTGCTGCACCATTTCCGCTGCTGATTCGCGGGGCGGTCTCAATGACCGCAGCAGACGGAAGCTGCGCCTCTGTTCTTGGAACGAGGGGACCCGCGGGTCTTAAGGGTGCATGGTCATTAAGGAGCAGAAGGCAGCGCTCGGCCTTGCAGCCGTCGCATTCGCGCTCGCCTCTTGCGGCCTCAGCGCCGGAGATACGGACACCGGACCCTATGCCCTGCTAGGCCCGGTCGATGCTCCGGTGAATCTCTATTACGAAGACACGGGGAACGGCCCCCCGCTCCTTCTTATCCATGGCTTTGGCGCGAGCACGTATACGTGGCGCTACGTGGCGCCCGAGCTCGCCAAGACGCATCGCGTCATCGCCGTCGACCTCAAAGGCTTCGGCCAGTCCGACAAGCCATTCGACACCCGCTATTCGGTGTCGGACCAGGCTGAGCTGCTGGCCGAACTGATCGAAGAGAAGGATTTGCGCGACCTGACGCTGGTCGGGCATTCGTTCGGCGGCGGGATTGCGCTCATGCTTGCGCTGGAAGCCAATCAGCGGCTGAGCGGCCGCATCTCCAAACTCGTGCTGCTCGATTCCATCGCCTATCCGCAGCAGATCCCGGTCTTCTTCCGCCTGCTCGACGTGCCTCTCGTCTCTCAGCTTGGGGTGCGCATGGTCCCGCCCACGGTGCAGACACGGGTCGCGCTCCGCATCGCTTATCTCGACGACAGCAAAATCGATCCCGAGGAGGTCGAGACCTATGCCGCGCCGCTCAAGACCGCTGCCGGCAAGCATGCCATCATCCACAGCGCGCGGCAGATCGTGCCGGAGGGCATCGTCGAGCTGTCGGAGCGCTACAAGACGATCGCACTGCCCACGCTGATCATGTGGTGCGACCACGACCGCATCGTGCCGCTCGAGGTGGGGCTCAAGCTCAGGCGCACGCTGCCCAATTCCACGCTGAAGCTGGTCGAGGATTGCGGGCACATGCCGCAAGAGGAGCAGCCGGTCTCCACGATCGAGATTCTCAAGGATTTCGTCGGCGGCTGAGCGGCCTTCTACGGCCAGAGCGGATTCAGGGTTAACTCTCCTGTTCCATTTCAGCACGAATGCGCTGGCACAGTTCCTGCGTTCTCCGACCTAGCCTAACGGGGAGGACGCAAGCGAATGCCAAGCGCGCAAACCAATCGGGTGGGAACCATCCGCACGCACATCATTGCCGGAGCGGTGGCCGCCGTTTTTCTTGTGCTCGGGGTCGGCGGCTGGGCCGCCACGACCGAGCTGGCCGGCGCCGTCGTGGCCCCCGGCGTGGTCGTCGTGAACTCCAACGTTAAGAAGATTCAGCATCCGATAGGCGGCATCGTCAAAGAGTTGCTCGTCCGGAACGGCGACTTCGTGAAGGCGGGGCAAGTGGTCGCCCGTCTCGACGATACTCAGCCCCGCGCCCAATTGGCGATCCACATCAAACGCAACGACGAGCTCTTGGCGCGTCAGGCGCGCGCCGAGGCAGAACTCGACGGCGCAGAGCGAATTGTTTTTTCGCCGCTATTGACCCAGCGCAGCGGCGACACAGGCGTCGAATTGCTCATGGCCGCGCAGGAGCGGCTGTTCACCATTCGCAGCAAGGCACGCGAGAATCAGAAAGCGCAATTGCGGGAACGCGTCGCGCAACTTCGGGAGAAGCTCATCGGGCTCGAGGCGCAGACGAAAGCCAAGGTGAGCGAGCTCGAATGGATTCGAAAGGAGCTCGAGGGCATCACGAGTCTGTGGGAGAAGAATCTCGTGCAATTCAACCGCGTGGTCGAGTTGCAACGCGACGTCGCCAAGGCCAAGGGCGATCACGGCCAACTCATCGCCACCACGGCCGAAAACAATAACAAGATCGCCGAGATCGAGCTGCAAATCATCCAGATCGACGAGGACATGCGCTCCGAGACCGGCAAGGAGCTTGCCACGATCCGCGCCGATCTCGTCATATGCACGCAGCGGAAGATCGCGGCGGAAGATGTGTTCTCCCGCATCGAAATTCGCGCCCCCCAGGACGGCTTCGTGCACGAGATGTCGGTGCACACCGTGGGCGGCGTGGTCGCGGCCGGCGAAGAATTGATGCAGATCGTGCCCGCGGCCGACACTCTCGACGTCTGGGCCAAGGTTCCCCCGGAAGCGATCGATCAGGTGCGCGTCGGTCAAACGGCAATCTTGCGGTTCCCCGCGTTCAATCAGCGCACCACGCCGGAAATCGATGGGATCGTGGTGATCGTCTCCGCCGACCTCGTCGAGGAAGAAAAAACCCGCGAACGATATTATTCGGCGCGCATCGCAATCCCGCAGCAAACACTTGAAGGGCTCGGGCTCAAGCTCCAACCTGGAATGCCCGTCGAGACATTTATCCGCACCGACGACCGCACCGTGGTTTCATATCTGATGAAACCGCTCGGCGATCAGATCAAGAAGGCTTTCCGCGAGCGCTAGCAAAGCCGGAGGCCGCGCCGCCTGGCGCAAACTCTGATAAGACCTTCTTATCGCAGCGATAGGCAAATTCGATTTGCTCTTATTGTGCGCGGGACGCAGGGTTCCCGCAGCGCGATGTAGGCGATTTGAAAGTCCCATTTGGAGTGAAACATGGACGCAAAGGTCGATGACGCGGGCAAATGCCCGGTGAGGCACACGAAGTTCAGGTCCAACCGCGACTGGTGGCCGGACGCGCTGGACATTTCGGTTCTCCATCGCAACTCCCCGCTGTCCGATCCGATGGGCGAGGCGTTCGACTACGCCAAGGAGTTCAAGAGCCTCGATCTGAACGCCGTGATCGACGACCTCAAAGCGCTGATGACCGACTCGCAGGAATGGTGGCCGGCGGACTTCGGCCACTACGGCGGTCTCATGATCCGCATGGCGTGGCACAGCGCGGGCACTTACCGCATCACTGACGGCCGCGGTGGAGCCGGCGCCGGGCAGCAGCGCTTCGCGCCACTGAACTCCTGGCCGGACAACGCCAATCTCGACAAGGCGCGCCGGCTGCTGTGGCCAATCAAGCAGAAATACGGAAGCAAGATTTCCTGGGCCGACCTGATGATTCTCGCAGGTAATGTCGCGCTCGAGTCGATGGGATTCAAAACCTTCGGCTTCGCCGGCGGCCGCGCCGATGTGTGGGAGCCCGAAGAGCTTTACTGGGGACCCGAAGGCACGTGGCTGGGCGACGAGCGCTATAGCGGGGAGCGCCAGCTCGCGGAGCCACTCGGCGCCGTGCAGATGGGCCTCATCTACGTCAATCCGGAAGGACCGAACTGCAATCCAGACCCGATCGCAGCGGCCAAGGACATCCGCGAGACGTTTTTCCGCATGGCGATGAACGACGAAGAAACCGTCGCGTTGATCGCCGGCGGCCACACTTTCGGCAAAACCCACGGCGCCGGCGATCCGTCGCTGGTTGGACCGGACCCCGAGAGCGGTGCGCTGGAGGATCAGGGCCTCGGCTGGAAGAGCAGGCACGGCACCGGCGTCGGAGCTGACACCATCACCGGCGGTCCCGAAGTCATCTGGACCACGACACCAACCAAGTGGAGCAACAACTTCTTCTGGAACCTGTTCGGCTACGAATGGGAACTGACCAAGAGCCCTGCCGGCGCGCAGCAATGGAAGGCGAAAGGTGCCGGGGCCACGATCCCGGATCCCTTCGACCCATCGAAGAAGCACGTGCCGACCATGCTGACAACGGACCTGTCGCTGCGATTCGACCCGATCTACGAGAAGATCTCACGGCGCTTCATGGAAAATCCTGATCAGTTCGCGGACGCGTTCGCCCGCGCCTGGTTCAAGCTCACGCATCGGGATATGGGCCCGCGCGTCCGTTATCTCGGTCCGCTGGTCCCGAAAGAGGAGCTGATCTGGCAGGACCCGATCCCGGCCGTGGATCATCCGCTGATCGACGAAAAAGATGCCGCCGCGCTCAAGGCGAAAATCCTCGCCTCCGGTCTCGCGGTGCCGCAACTGGTCTCGACCGCCTGGGCGTCGGCATCGACGTTCCGCGGTTCCGACAAGCGGGGCGGCGCGAACGGCGCGCGCATTCGCCTTGCGCCGCAGAAGGATTGGGAGGTGAACAATCCGCCGGAGCTGGCGAAAGTGTTGCAGAAGCTCGAAGCGATCCAGAAGGAGTTCAACGCCTCGGCAGCCGGCGGCCGGAAAGTCTCGCTCGCCGATCTGATCGTCCTCGGTGGCTCCGCCGCGATCGAGAAGGCGGCAAAGGATGCCGGCATCGACGTGAAGGTGCCCTTCACGCCGGGCCGTATGGACGCCTCGCAGGAGCAGACCGACGTCGCCTCCTTCGCCCCGCTCGAGCCGCGCGCGGATGGCTTCCGCAATTACGTCAACGGCGAGAAGCTGCAGTTCATGTCGCCCATTGAGGCATTGGTGGATAGAGCGGCTTTGCTGACGCTGACGGGACCTGAGATGACCGTTCTCGTCGGCGGCCTGCGCGTCCTTGGCGCCAATGCCGGCGGCTCTAAGGATGGCGCCTTCACCACGAAGCCTGGCACGCTCACGAACGACTTCTTCGTCAACCTGCTCACCATGGGTACGGCATGGCATGCCGCCGGCGACAACGTCTACGAGGGCCGCGACCGCAAGACTAAAGATCTTAAGTGGACCGCCAGCTCGGTCGACCTGATCTTCGGCTCGCACGCGCAGCTTCGCGCCTTCGCGGAAGTGTATGCGTGCGCCGACTCGCGAGAGAAATTCGTGAAAGACTTCCTGGCCGCCTGGACGAAGGTGATGAACGCTGATCGTTTCGATCTCGTCTGAGTGCAGCCACGAATCGAAGCAGGCGTCGAGGCCGCGGAGTAGCCCGCAAAACGCAAAGCGACCTCGATGCAAGCGAAGGCCGGCGTCCTGGAAGGAGCGCCGGCCTTGTCTTTGGCGGCGATCGAGAGGCTAAGGTGCGGTTCCGCGCGACATGTGCATGACGAGGGACACGAGCAGAAGCACAAGGAACACGAAGAAGATGATCTTGGCGATTCCCGCCGCGGCGCCGGCAATGCCGCCGAAGCCAAGCGCGGCCGCGATCAGCGCGATGACGAGAAAGGTTAAGGCCCAACCAAGCATGGCAGTCTCCTTTCGCTCGTGGGTACGTGTTTTCTGAACGCGCGGCGCGGCGCTAAGTTCAATCGAAGCGCGAGACTGACGTCCTCAGAAAATTGGAGGCCGGCGCGAGGGGATCACCCACGCGCCGGCCGTATCATGCCACCAGGCCTATAAGCCGGGTTCTGTACCCCGTGAGGGGCGATGGCCATTCATCTGGGGCGCAACTTACGCCGCGCCTCGTGCAACCAACCCGGGCGACTGGTCTGGAAGCCGACCGGCAGCGGTTTCCCGCTCCCGCGTCGCCCCTATTCGGTCTTGCTCCCGGTGGGGTTTGCCGTGCCGCTCTTGTTACCAAGAACGCGGTGCGCTCTTACCGCACCCTTTCACCCTTACCTTTCGGTCCGTCTCCGGTCCTAAGAGGCGGTTTGCTTTCTGTGGCACTGTCCCTGGGGTCACCCCCGCCGGAGGTTATCCGGCACCGTGCTTCCATGGAGCCCGGACTTTCCTCCCCGCCGTCTTACGCAAAACATACGGGCGGGGCGGCCATCCGGCCTGCTGACATGGCTAATAAGGGGATTTGGGCGTTGAGGGTCAAGCCGTTGCCGGGCAAGTGGTTACTGCCGGCTCGCCGAAAGACCTTCCCGATTTGTAACGGCATTTTGATAGGCCACCTGCCGCTTGTTCACCTATCCTAAAGGCGACCTGCCCGCGACCCGGGCCCTCCCCTTAAGTCTCGGCAGCCCCAACCTTCGCATGCAGGTGGTCCGATAATGACGAGTGCCGCGTGCATGGCGACGATGCAAAACCAGGATCTCGTTTCGCGCTGGCTCGCGTCCTTCCCTGAGCTCGCCGAGCTCGAAGAGGAGCATCGCGCCGACCTGCTCAGCTCGACGCAGTTCAATCGCTTGCGCGGAGGCGACATCGCCTACCGGCAGGGGCAGAATTGCCGTGCCTATGTGATGTGCATCGAGGGGCAGACGCGCGTGTTCAAGACTTCGGAATCGGGACGCGAGATCCTGCTCTATCAGGTCGGTCCCGGCGAGACCTGCGTGCTCACCACATCCTGCCTGATGGCAGGAAGCGCCTTCCCGGCGGAGAGCACGGCCGAGACCGACGTGCTGCATGCCGCGCTCCCGGCGAGCGCTTTTCACCGGCTGATGGGAGACTCTCCGCGCTTCCGCAAGTTCGTCCTCGACAATTACGGGGACCTCTTGTCGAGCCTCATCATGTTGGTCGACGAGGTGGCATTCGCAAGCCTCGATCTCCGACTCGCCCGCCGGCTGCTGGCCGAGGCCGACGAGCAGGGCGTGGTGGCCAAGACGCACCAGCAGCTCGCGCTCGATCTCGGCAGCGTGCGCGAGGTGATCAGCCGATATCTCGCCGAATGGGAGCGCATGGGCTGGGTGCACGCCTCGCGCGGCTCGATCGAAGTGAGGAACCGCTCGGCGCTGGCCGGCTATGGCGGAGAAGGAGCGGCGTGACAATCCTGACTTGGGTCAGAAAAGTGACTTGAGTTACAGACACCCGGCGGTGGCAAGGCTAACAGGGAGCAGACCCAAAAACCCTTAAACGTCCAAGGAAAACAGAGAGATGAGAGACTTCATATCCGATCGGCTCTTGGTCTTCCCGGCCTGCGCCGCGATCATTGCAGCCGGTCTCACTTTCGCCGCAGCCTACCCTGCCAAGGCTGAGGATGCCCCAGCCGCCGCGAAGCATGGCGAGTTCGACGATCAATGCACGATGGGTCTCGCCTCCGGCCAGACCGTCAAGACCGACTGCTCGGTGAACTGGAGGGACGAAGACGGGCACGTCTATTGCTTCTCATCGGATTCGTCCAAAGAAGCCTTCCTCAAAGACCCTGCCGGCAACATCAAGAAGGCGAAGGACTTCCTCGCGTCCAAACAGACGGCCAAGGCCGCGGGCGCCAAGGAGTTCACCGAGGAAGACGTGAACAAGCGCGTCGATGAGGTGGTCGCCGAGCGCTCAAAGGACGGCGCCTTCGTCTTCCATGACCCGAAGCTCGACGCCGATCTCACCCTCGTTTTCGAGCAGATTAAGGGCGTGCGCGGCATGGAAGGCTATGGCTGGTTCGCCAATGTCATCTTCCACGAGAAGGACACACCGAAGAAGCAGTACGCCATCGACTTCTGGTTCAAGCCCGAGGGCGACAAGCTCACGCTGATGGATATCAGGGTGCAGAAGGGCCCGAAGCAGGATGGCGACAGCTACTACATGGTGACGCGCATGCCGGTCGCCTGGTGGTGGCTGCCGGTGCAGGAACATCCCGGCGACATGGAGGTGAGGCGCGCTTGGCACGTCATGAGCGCGATCCACAATTACATCGCCACCAACAAGGATGAGAATGGCCACCTCGTCGTCAAGGACGACAAGACCGGCGAGAGCATCCCGCTCGAGTTCGTCGAGATGCACCAGCCGATCCGGCACATGAAGAAGGACGGCCAATATTTCGCCTGCACCGACTTCCGCAAGCCCGGCAGCAAGGACGAGTATTACGACATCGATTTCTGGGTGAACGACAAGTCCGGCAAGCTCGAGGTAGCCAACGTCAAGATGCACAAGGTGCCGGTGCAAGAGGACGGCATCTGGACGCAAGTGCCGCGCTACACCTTCGAGGGCATGGATTTCGAGGTCACCAACTAGGCTGACACTCGTCCCTCTGGCCTAAGCCACTACCCCGCGCCCACGCGCTTCGAGCAGGCGCGCGAGCGTCTTGCGCGTCGATGCGTCGGCACGACCGTCGATGCGAGCCGGACGGAAGTGGCGCTGGAAGGCTTCGACGACTTTCTCGAGCCCGGTGCCGTAGGTCGAGGTCACCTCCACGCCATAGCCATAGGCAAGAAGATCGCGTTGCAGAGCGGCGACCGCCTCGCCTTCGTCGCCCGGACCCAAGCCTTGGTCGTCCCCGATTGGCGCCGGCGGAACCCAAAGGCCGATTCCCGCGCGGGCGAGACGCTGCCAATCGAATTTCTCGCCGGGATCGCGCTTGCGCCCCGGAGCAACATCGGAATGAGCGAGCACGCGGTCAGGCGGGATGGCGTGGCGGCTCATGATGTCGCGGCAGAGCGCCTCGACCGCGCGCATCTCCGCGTCGGCAAAATCCGGATAGTCGAAATCGTGGCCGGGATTGTGGATTTCGATGCCGATCGAGCAGGAATTTAGGTCGGTCTCCCCGCCCCAGAGGCTTTGGCCGGCATGCCAGGCGCGCTCCTCTTCGGCCACGAGCTGAGCAATGCGCCCCTCCTCGTCGACGAGGTAATGGCACGATACTTCGGATTCCTGCCGCGTCAGCCAATCGAGCGCCGCTTCGGCCGACTCCATGCCGGTGTAGTGAAGAATAAGCATGTCGGGCACACGCCCGCCGCGCCGCGGCTCATGGTTCGGCGAAGGACACCACAGAGCGGCGAGCGGACTGTCGGGAGCTGCGATCATTGCTTCGGCACTGTCATTGCCGGGTTTGACCGGGCAATCCAGTAAACCCGGCTTGCGGCATTAATCCAGAGCGATGGCTACTGGATTTCCGCTTGCGCGGGAACGACATCGGCAGAGGTGCAGTCACTACATCCCGCGCTCGCGCGCGATTTGGTCATAGGCCTCGTTGATGGCCGCGACCTTCTCGGTGGCGATGGACACGAACTCCTTCGGCACGCCGCGCGCAATCAGCTTGTCGGGATGATTCTCGGCAACCATGCGCCGGTAGTGGCTCTTCAGCTCGTCGTTGCTGATCGAGGGCTTAACGCCCAGCACGTCATAAGGATTGCGCTTGGCGGCGATGACGTGGCGCGCCTTGATATAGGCGAACTCGGTGTCGGTCATGCCGAAACGTTTGGCGACGCCGGACAGAAACTGCTCTTCGCGCGGATGCAGCGCGTCGTCGGCCTTGGCGATATGGAACAAGCCCTCGAGCACGTCGTCGAGCAGCTTGCGGTTGCCCTTGAACATGGTGGCGAGCTGTTCGGCATATGCCTCGTAGCCGGCAACGTCCTGCTTGGCGAGGTTGAACACGCGGGCGACATTTTTCATCTCGCCCTCGGGCACCTTGAACACTTCCTTGAAGGCATTGACCTCGTCCATGGTGACGACGCCGTCGGCCTTGGCCATCTTGGCGCCGAGCGCGATCACGCCTACGGTGAAGGCAACCTGGTTCTCGGCCGGCCCGTCTTCTTCCTTATCGCGATCGATGACGTAATGGCCGGCAACACCCCCGAGCAGGGCGCCGATCGGGCCCCCAATTGCCAATCCGGCCGCGGCACCTGCGAGCTTGCCCCAAATCGACATGTCGAACTCCCCCAGACTGCACAGCTTTGGCTAGAGCATAAGGACTTTTGCGTGCGGCCGCATGCGAAGAATCGACCCGGATTTAGTGTCGTTCATGCGCTGCGGAGGTCTCAAGACCCCCGGAAATTGGCCAGGATCGAGAGTTTGGGCTCGTCCACTTCGAGGCCAGCCTTCAACCGGCGCTCCACGTGCCAGGAGCGAGCGAAGGTCCATAGCGCAAGCCACAGGGTTATGGCTGCGTTGATGACGCTCCCCACCCAAACGAAGGTCGTTCCAAGCCCCAAACGGGCCGCGGCGGCGAGGATGCCAGCCTGAAAAACGATGCCAAACCCACCCGCAACGACGATGGTCGCGGCGAGCGAGGTGATGAAAACGCTGAAGACGGTGGCGCCGTGACGCGGCGGTTCCTTAGAAACTTCGGTATCCATTCTCGTTGCTTGCGGCTGATGGGACCAGGACTGGCCGACCTCTTAGCCGAGGGGGTCTAGGGTTACAAGACCTAGCGCCTTATGCCTGAATTGCGCCGAAGCGCCTAACGAGCCGTCTCGTCCGCATATCTCCCGGTTGCGGCCAGCATGCGGGTGACGGTGCCGGCGAGCTCGGCCGGATCGAATACCGGCTGGGAGCAAATCTTGTTGGTGCAGGCAAAGGCGGCCGGCTGCTCCAGCTCCGGATATTCGACATCGGGATTGGGGAGCGGCCCTTCCCGCTTGTCCCACCAATCGATACGCTTGTAGAGCGCGGGGAAAGCGCGGCCGGCCGCGTGGAGCGTCGCCGCGTCCGCAGAGTCCTTATGACCGACAATTGTGATGTGGGTCGGTTCCTCGGAAAGCTCTCGATCGACGAGAAGGATGCCAGGCAGCGGACGCGGTTGATTGAGAATCCCGGGCGACGCCAAATAGCGCGCGCCATGCTCGGCGAGCTCGCGATAGCTCTCCTTGCCCAGATAGCGATAGAGCGTGTTGGCAAAGCGTGTCGCCGCGACCTGTTCGTCGATTTGCTTCACCTCCTTGAGGAAGGCGCCGGTCTTTGCCTCCGGCGTTTGCGTCGTACGAAATCCGCCAGACGCGTCCATGAAGCGCGCGGCGATGAACGCGCCCGCACCGTCGGCGACGTCAAGCCAGGCGCGATCGCCGGTTGCCGCGTAGAGATCGAGAGCCGCCTGCCCCATGGCGAGGTGTCGCCGAGATAGGGGCCGGCGGAATCGCGTTCGCCATGGCGGAAGCCGCCGCCTTCGATGGCGCGATTGGCCAGGATGTAGTGAGCGGCACGCTCGGCGGCGCGCAGAGCGGTCTCGTCTCCGGTGGCATTGTAGAAGGCCAAGAGCCCGCTGATCGCCCAGCCGTTCTCGCGCGCGTAGATATTCGCGTCGATACGCGGCTCTCGCCCAAGCCTTGCCCGCTCCTCCGCGCTCAGCGCATAGAAGCTCTTGCCGGGCATCGCCTCGTCCACGTCCGCGTCCTGGCTCGTATAGAAGGCGCCCTCAGGCCCGCGCAGCTTAATCATCAGGAAGCGCTTGAGGTCTTGTGCGGCAACGAGGTGTTTCGGGTCCTTCCATAGAGCATAGGCGTCAGCGTATTGGCGCAAGCCGCTCGCCTGATACCACATGATCTTCTCGTAATGCGGTGACTTCCAATCGGGCTCGTCGGAATATTGGTAGATGCCGCCCCATTGCCGATCGATCAGGTTCTGAGCGACATCGAGCGTCTGCCGCGCCTGTTTTGCGGCCTCCTCGTCGCCCTTCTCGGCCGCCGCGAGCAGAAGGTCCATACTCTCGGTGTCGATGAATTTATTGACCGTGTCCCAACCGCCATGCTCGGCGTCGTAAGCCTCCTTGCTGCGGCGAAGCAGATCCTCGCGTTGCAACTTCGAGAGCAGCGGGCTCTCGGCGGGTGTGACGTCCGGCGGCGAAAAGCGGGCCGAGGGGCCGGGCGAAGGAGCGGCGATGAAAGCCTCGAGCAACGACGCCGTGCGCTCGGGCGGAAGATAGCCGCGCCATTTCGCAAGCTCGGTGCCGTCGGATGCGAAGATAATGGTCGCCGGCCAGCCCCAATCGCCGTAGCGGCTGGAGAGATCGGGATTGGCATCCTGATCGACGCGCACGGTCAGATATTTCGACTTGAGCAGCGCGACGACCTTCTCATCCCTGTAGGTCGTCTTCTCCATGACGTGGCACCAATGGCACCACACGGCCTCGAGATCGAGGATGACCAGGCGCTGCTCGGCTTGGGCGCGGGTAAAAAGCTCAGCGTTCCAGTCTTGCCAGACGAGGTCTCTGTCTCCCGCCCAGGCAATATTCGTTGCAGCGATACCGAGGAAGAGCGCGAACACCGCCCCTATGCGCAAGCCCATGATCTCTCTCCGCAGCCGATCTATGTCCCTCTAGCTACGGAGCCTGCGCACGAATGGTTTCACGCGGCGCTCAATAATTCGTGTCGATGCCGGGATTGGTCAGACCATTTTGGCGAGGATTTTCCCCATTTCCTCGAAGGAGAAGGCGCGCAATATCTCCGCCCTTGTATTGCCGAGCGAGGAGGCGCTGAAGGAGAGCGCGGTAGCGCTCTCGTCGTCAGGCGCGTCGAACACCGCGACGACATCGTAACGGCCGATCGTCCAGCACAGCACCTTGAGAGTGGCACCGCTCTTCTTGGCCATCGCTTCGAACGCATGCGCGCGGGAGATGGTGTCCTTGATGTTGCGCATACCCTGATCGGTGAAGTTCACCAACAAGATATAGGTGTGCATTGTCGTTGCTCCTTGGGATGCACCTCAGGTGAAGATCAGCTTGAGCAGGAAGCAGGCGGCGATCACGCCGACGGCGGCGTTGATCTCGGTGAAGCGCCCGGCGAGCGCCTTCAGCGCCACGTAGGCGATAAAGCCGAGCCCGATGCCGGTGGCGATCGAATAGCTCAATGGCATTATCAGCACGATGATCAGTGCCGGGATGTAGTCGGTTGGATCGTCCCAGGAGAGCGCGCCGAGGCTTGCCGCCATTAAGAACGCGACGAAAAGAAGGGCGGGCGCGGTCGCGTATAGCGGCACGGTCTGCGCTAGCGGCGCGAGAAAAAGGGCCAGCAAGAAAAAGAGTGCGACGAAGATCGCGGTCAGCCCGGTGCGGCCCCCCTCCTCGACGCCGGCCGCGCTTTCGATATAGGCCGTGTTGGTCGAGGTGCCGAGCGCAGCGCCGAGCATGGCGGCGCCCGAGTCGGCAAGCAGCGCCTGGCGGAGGCGCGGCAAGCGGCCCTCCTTGTCGAGGAGTCTCGCCTGGCGGGCGACGCCGATGAGAGTGCCGGCCGTGTCGAGCATGGTCACGAGCAGAAGCGTGAGCACGATGGTAACGAGGCCGAGCTGAAAGGCGCTTCCGAGATCCATTTCGAGGAAGGTTGGCGCGAGGGACGGCGGAGTGGCGAAGAGGCCGCGCCAAGGCTCCAAGCCAAGCGCGACGGCCGCGATGGTGACGGCGAGCACGCCAAGAATGATGGCGCCCGGAACTTTGCGCACGGCAAGTCCGGCAATGAGGAGAAAGCCGGCGGCGGCGAGCCAAGCTTGCGGTTTCGACAGATCGCCGAGCGTCACGAGCGTTGCCGGATCGTCGGCGACGATGCCCGCATTCTCGAGCGCGATCAGCGCGAGGAAGAAGCCGATGCCTGCCGCGATGCCCAGCTTGAGGCTCATCGGGATGGCGTCGATGAGCCAGGCGCGCAGCGGCGACAGCGAGAGCGCGAAGAACAGCGCGCCGGAGAGGAACACCAGCGCAAGCGCGAGCTGCCAATTGCCGCCGAGCTCCGGCACGACGGTGAAAGCAAAATAGGCGTTGAGCCCCATGCCCGGCGCCATCGCGATCGGATAATTGGCGTAAAGCCCCATGACGATGGAGCCGGCCGCGGCCGCGAGGCACGTGGCCACGAACACGGCGCCATGGTCCATCCCGGCCTTCTCCAGAATCGCCGGGTTGACGAACATGATGTAGGCCATGGTGAGGAAGGTCGCGAGCCCGGCGCGGAGCTCCGTCGACAGGCTCGAGCCGGAGGCGGTAAGGCCGAAAAATCGGTCGAGCGCGTCCCTTCCCCCCGTCTCCACCGGCGCTGTTGGCTCCTTCTCAGCCCCTTGTGCTCTGGCCTTTCGCTTGGCGGCCGCCATCCCGTCGCCCACCTTTTCCCCTTGCCACGCGCGACGATTACGGAATGCTTACGCGATCCTGGCAATGGGAAGCGCGAGGCTTATCCACATCTGCCGGACGCGCGAGACGATGCCTTCAATGACCCCTGGCCGGCTTCTCCTCATCATGCTCACCCTGTGGGGACTGTTCATGATCGTCCCCGATCTTTTCAGGGTGGTGCAGCCTCTCGGCTCCTTCGGCTTCTATGCCGACAATGACGGGAAGATTTACGACGTTGCCGGGCCCTTCGAGGAAGAGGCCGGGTCGCCGGCCTGGCAGGCGGGGATACGGCCGGGCGACCGCCTCGACCTGACGCGGCTGAGATGCAGTCTAAAAGACCTTGCGACGTGCGGATATGCGCTGGCGGCGCTCGGTGGAGTGGAATACGTCCTGCCAGCACGCCAGGCCGTCATTCCGCTCGTTGCGCAGCATGGGCAACCGGCGCGAGAGGTGACGCTCGTCGCCGCGCAGAGACCGTCGAACTTCGTCGTCCGCGCGGTGCTGCTGCTCGACCAGATCGCCGGAATCGCGGTGGTGATCGCGGCGGCATGGCTGGTGTGGACGCGGCCCGGCGCGATGAGCTGGGGCTTCTTCCTTTATGTGAACTGGTTCAACCCGGGGCAGGCTTACGCCTTCTACGCCATCCTGCAGCAGTGGCCGCTGCTCTTGCTCGCGCAAGACATCGCCGGTTGCTTCGCCCAAGCGGCCGGCTATGCGGGACTCATTCTTTTCGTATTGCGGGCGCCCAACGACCAAACCGAACCGCGATGGCGTCCCGTGGAACGGGCCTTACCCTTCGTCGCATTGATCTTCACGCTTGGACTGGTCGCGTCCTACGGCAACGTGCTGGGTTTCCGCACCGAAGCGATCACACGTGCAGGCATCATCGCCGGCTTCCCAGTTGCGCTTTTTGCGCTCGGAATTCTCTTGGCCCGGCGACACACGCAAAGGCCTGAAGACTATCAGCGGCTGCGGTGGGTGTTTTGGGGCTGTCTGATCGGACTCCCGGCATTTCTCATTGCCGAGCTCGCCTCCGAGACGACGTTCTTCGAAACGCGCTGGGGCGATTTCACGCCGAGCGAGGACATTGTCGGGCTGCTTTATCTCGTGAACGGCGTGCTCTGCCTATTCGTGTTCGAGGCGATCCGCCGCCAGCGCGTCGTGAGCGTGACGATCCCCCTCCGGCGCGTCACCATCCTTGGACTGAGCCTCAGCGTGCCAGTGCTTCTCTTGCACCACGAGGTGGAGCGCATTCAGGAGCACTTGAGTCTGCCGGGCTGGGCCTGGGTCGTCATGGGCGCGGCAGCAGTCTTCCTGATCACGCGGCTGCACGAAAGCGCGGTTCACCTCGCCGACCGCTATTTCAACCGCGAGGTCGACGCGGCTGAGGAAAGATTGAGCCTTGCCATCCGCAGCGCCAAAAAGGCCGCCGAGATCGACAAGCTGCTCGCCGACGATACCTATGACGCGCTGAAGCTTGCCTCGGCCGCCTCCTTCCGTCTCGACGGGCCGGTCTTCGCGCGAAACGGCAACGGCAAAGGCTGGGACGCCGTCAAGGCCACGACGATCGCCGCGGACGAGTCGATCTTTGCGCCCGTGCCCGGGGGCAAGCCCTTCCCGCTCGCGGAGTGCGACGACGCCGGGCTCGACCTTCCTTCTGGCCTCGGCCGGCCGATTCTTGCCGTGCCGGCGGTCAATCCCGTGCGCTGCTTTGCCGTCTCGCTTTACGGGCCGCACGCATCCGGCACGGACCTCGATGCGAGCGAGCGCGCGATGCTCGCAAGACTGGCGGCTGACGCTGCCGCCATGTATGCGGAGATCGAGAACAGCGATTTGCGCAGCGAGGTCGCGCGGCTCGAGAAAAAGCTCGAGACCGCCAAGCCGGTACCGCATAAGAGGCGCTAGGCAAGGGAGCATTCATGGCGGTCTATTCGCTCGATGGGACGAGCCCGGAGTTTCCCACCGACGGACTCTATTGGGTCGCCGAGACCGCATCGGTGGTCGGCAAGGTCAGGCTCCATTCCGATGTCAGCATCTGGTACGGCTCGGTGCTGCGCGGCGACAATGAATGGATCGAGATCGGCGCGCGCTCGCAGATCCAGGACAACTGCACGCTGCATACCGATCCCGGTTTTCCCCTCACCATCGGGTCGGACTGCGTCATCGGTCATAATGTCGTGCTGCATGGCTGCAGCATCGGCGATGCGAGCCTTGTCGGCATGGGGGCAATCGTGCTGAACGGCGCGAAGATCGGCGCGAACTCTCTCGTCGGCGCCGGCGCGTTGATCACCGAGGGCAAGGAGTTTCCCGACAATTCGGTGATCCTGGGCGTGCCGGCCAAGGCCGTGCGCGCAAGCGACGAGAAGGTGCGCGCCATGATCGCGCGCGCCGCCGATGTCTATGTCAAGCGCTGGAAGCGCTACGCCGCGGGGTTGAAGCGCATCGGATGAGCGGCGGCGGCAACTGGCAGTTCTTCATCGATCGCGGCGGCACGTTCACCGACATCGTGGCGCGCGCACCCGACGGGCGGCTGCTGACGCATAAGCTGCTGTCCGAGAATCCGGAAGCCTACGCGGATGCGGCCATCGCCGGCATCGCCGATCTGCTCGCCAGCCCACGCGGGAAGCCACTCCCTTCACCCAGAATCGCTGCGGTCAGGATGGGCACCACGGTCGCGACCAATGCGCTGCTCGAGCGCAAAGGCGATCCGCTTCTCTTGATCGTAAGCCAAGGCTTCCGCGACGCTCTGGAGATCGGCTACCAGGCGCGCCCGAAAATCTTCGCGCGCCGCATCGAGAAGCCATCGATGCTCTATGCGCGCGTGGTCGAGGTGCCCGAGCGCGTGCGCGCCGATGGCAGCATCGAGATTCCACTCGATCACTCGGCGACGATAGCGGCGCTTCGCGCCGCGCGCGCCGATGGCATTGCGTCGGTCGCGATCGTGTTCATGCATGCTTACGCCTACCCCGAGCATGAACGCGAAGTGGCGACTCTCGCCCGCACGGCCGGCTTCACGCAGATCTCGGCGAGCCACGAGGTGGGCCCGCTGGTGAAATTTGTCGGGCGTGGCGACACGGCCGTGGTCGATGCCTATCTCTCGCCGCTACTGCGGCGCTACGTCGACCGTGTTGCCAAGGCCCTGACGGCAAGATCATCCCTCCCCCGCAAGGGCGAGGCCGGGGGCCCGCGACTCTTGTTCATGCAGTCCTCGGGCGGGCTGACATCGGCCAATCTATTCAGGGGCAAGGACGCGATCCTGTCGGGGCCCGCGGGCGGCGTGGTCGGCGCGGTGGAGACCGCGCGGGCGGCCGGCTTCATCAAGATCATCGGCTTCGACATGGGCGGCACCTCGACCGATGTCTGCCATTTCGACGGCGCGTACGAGCGGAGCTTCGAGAGCGTGGTGGCGGGCGCGCGCGTGCGCGCGCCAATGATGCTGATCCACACGGTGGCCGCCGGCGGCGGCTCGGTCCTGCACTACGACGTCCAACGCTTTCGTGTTGGACCCGATTCCGCGGGCGCCGATCCGGGTCCCCTCTCCTACCGGCGCGACGGGCCGCTGACCGTCACCGACGCCAATGTGATGACGGGAAAGCTTCAGCCCGATTTTTTCCCGCACATCTTCGGACCGAAGCAGGATCAGCCGCTCGACGCCGACGCTGTGAGCAAGGCCTTCAAGGCTTTGGCGCGCAAGCTCGGCGACGGGCGTTCAGCCGAGGAAATCGCCGACGGCTTCATCAGAATTGCCGTCGCCAACATGGCGAATGCGATCAAGACCATCTCGGTCGAGCGCGGCTACGACGTGACGGAATATGTGCTCAACTCGTTCGGCGGCGCCGGCGGGCAGCACGCCTGCCTCGTGGCCGACGCGCTCGGCATCAAGTCGGTGTTGATACATCCCCTCTCGGGCGTGCTGTCCGCGTTCGGCATGGGGCTCGCTTCCTTGAGCGCCACGCGCACGCGCAGCGTGCTCGAGCCCTTTGATGAGGGGACATTGCATGCCCTGGCCACGCTCAAGGTCGCGCTCAAGGACGAGGTGAGGCAGGAGTTGGTGAAGCAAGGCGTCGAGGCGGGCGCGATCGCGGTGATCGCGCAAGTGCATCTCCGCTATGCCGGCACCGACAGCGCGCTTCCCATTCCGCTTGCGAGCTTGCGCGGCATGCGCGCCTTGTTCGAGATCGCACATCAGAACCGGTTCGGCTTCATCAGTCCGGAGAAGGAGATCGAGATCGAGGCAATCGAGGTCGAAGCCCGCGGCGGCGGCGAGCCGATCGCCGAGCCCGAGCTTGCGGTGCAGCCGAACGTCGAGGCCGAGCCTCATTCGACCGCACAGATCTTCACCAGTGGAAGCTGGCACGAAACGCCGGTCTTCCTTCGGCCAGCATTGGCGCCGGGCAATCGCGTCATAGGACCTGCGCTTATCATCGAAGATCACCAGACCGTCGTGGTCGAGCCGGAGTGGGAGGCGAACGTCACCGCGCACAACCATCTCCTGCTCTCCCGCATCGCCAAACAGCAAGCGGCCCGCGTCGGCAAGCAGGCCGATCCCGTGATGCTCGAAGTGTTCAACAATCTCTTCGTCTCGATCGCCGAGCAGATGGGCTATGCGCTGCAAAACACTGCGCGCTCCGTCAACATCAAGGAGCGGCTTGACTTCTCCTGCGCAATCTTCGACGCCAAGGGACGGCTGATCGCCAACGCCCCGCATATCCCAGTGCATCTCGGTTCGATGGACAAGAGCGTCGAGACGGTACTGCGCGAGATCGGGGATGAGCTGAAACCCGGCGACAGCTACATGCTGAATGCACCCTATAATGGCGGCACGCATCTCCCCGATATCACGGTGGTTACGCCGGTGTTCGGCGAGAACAGTCCCGACCTCTTGTTCTTTGTCGCCGCGCGCGGGCATCATGCCGATATCGGCGGCATCGCGCCAGGCTCGATGAGCCCCAAGGCGACGCGCATCGAGGAGGAAGGCGTCTATATCGATCCGGTCAAGCTCGTGGCGCGTGGGCGTTTCCGCGAGGAAGCGGTGCAGGAGCTCTTGACGAAAGCGCCCTACCCGGCACGGAACCCGGGGCAGAACATCGCCGACCTCAAGGCGCAAGTCGCCGCCAACGAGAAAGGCGCCGCCGAACTCGCCAAGATGGTTCGCCATTACGGGCTCGCGACGGTGCGAGCCTATATGGGCCACGTTCAGGACAATGCGGCGGAGGCGGTGTCGCGGGTCATCGTCAAGCTGAAAAATTCGCGCTTCGAGGTCGAGACCGATCAGGGCAGCGTCATCAAGGTCGCGATCAAGATCGACAAGAAGGGGCGAAAAGCGACAGTCGATTTCACCGGCACAAGCGCGCAAGTGACCAACGCCTTCAATGCGCCGGAACCGATCACGCGCGCCTGTGTGCTCTATGTCTTCCGCACATTGGTCGATGAGGAGATTCCGCTCAATGCTGGCTGCCTCCGCCCGATCAAGATCGTCGTGCCGAAAGGCTCGATGCTGAGGCCGCGTTATCCGGCGCCGGTCGCAGCAGGAAACGTGGAGACGAGCCAGACCATCGTGAATTGCCTGTATGGCGCGCTCGGCGTGCTCGGCTCGGCACAAGGCACGATGAACAACCTCACCTTCGGCAACGAGCTCTACCAATATTACGAGACGATCTGCTCGGGTGCGCCGGCGGGAGACGGCTTCGACGGGGCGGCGGCGGTGCAGACGCACATGACCAATTCACGCCTCACCGACCCCGAGGTGCTGGAGCTGCGTTACCCCGTGCTGCTCGAGCGCTTCGAGATCGTGCGCGGCTCCGGCGGCAAAGGCAAATGGCGCGCCGGAGACGGGACGCTTCGCGTCATTCGATTCCTCGAGCGCATGGAGTGCGCGATCCTGTCAGGGTTCCGCAAGGTGCGTCCGTTTGGGCTGAAGGGCGGAGAGGACGGTCAGTCCGGCGAGAATTGGGTCAGACGCAGCGACGGAAGATTGGAGCGGCTTAAGGGCTCCGACCAGACCGTGTTGGAGCCCGGTGAGGCCATCATCATCAAGACGCCGACCGGCGGCGGCTTCGGCGATCCGCGAGCATAGGGCTGGTGCGAGAACGCCGAGAAGCAGAGGGGTTAGCTCTTCACGAAGTCGTCCGGCGCAAGTTTGCGCAAGGCGCCACCCTGTTTCCTTGCGACATCGAGCAGCGAGGCGACCAGCGCTAGTTTTTCCTGACGCGGCAGTCTGCGGATGAAGGGGAACGGCCGCTTCGGTTCAGCCTGGAGCAAGCGTTTCACGGAAGCGCGCACGATTCGTTTCTGCTCGGCTCCCGTGAGATCGAGCGCGAGGGCGACATCGAGAAGCTGGCAACAATGGAGGCGCCAGGCCTCGATCTTCATGTCTTTGGTCCAGGGGTCCCATTGCAGCGAAGCACTCTCAATATGGCGGCGCTTGTAGTAGAGAACTTGCGGAATGCGGCGGACCTCTCCCGCCCGCGCGGTGCGCGCAATGTAGATCAGGTCCGCGGCAAAATCGTGCGCAGCATTACCCTCAAGACCTCCCTCGGCGGCGATGACTTCCCGCCTCACCAGTCCGCGATAGGCGGCGGCGTCGTAATGCTTGGCCATGAAGCCGATCAGACGCTCCGACGGGCTGCCGCAAAGATCCGGTTGGATCAGGATCTGATCCAGAACGCCGAACTCGCGCATATCGCAAAAGACCATGGCCGCGCGGGGCTCCTCGACAAGGCGCTGCACGAGCGTGTCGATGTAGCGCGGGTCGAGGAGATCGTCGTGCGGCGTAATACAAACGAAATCGCCTGTCGCGGCACGAAGCGCCCAATTGGCGTTCGCCACCCAACCGAGTCTTTCGGGCTGCACTACCAGCGAGAAGCGCGGATCTTCGGTGAAGGACCGGCAAATCTCGGCTGATGCGTCCGTCGAGGCATCGTCGGAGATGAGTACGCGAAAATTGCCGTAGCTCTGCTTCTTGATCGAGGCAAGCGTCGCCCGGACATAGCGTTCGCCGTTATAGCCGGCACGCAAATCGTCACGCGAGGTGATCGGTCGCCGCTCATTACGCTTGCCAGCTAGGCCTCGCTGCAGACGCGGTCCGCCGTTTGCATGGCGAACATCGGAGCCAAAGTGTATTTGCCGGTGTTGACCGAGTGATAGCCGTCTCTCGAGCTTACGCCCACCTTGGTGCGTGTGTGCAGCTGACTGTTGGGATCGTCGATATCGGTCCTGCCTGCGGCAAAGATGATCCCGCCCACGACTTTGACCTCTTGCATGTCGGCTTCCGAAAGTCCGCGCAGCGGCACGACGGCCTTGGCCAAGCCGGCAATGGTCGCGGCGATCATTCGGCTGCCGGCCTCGCCGGTCAGCTCGCGCGGCCAGTCGGGCGGCAGGAGCTCGGCGGAGACCCCAGTGAGGCAGCTCGGATACCAGGACAAATAGAAACGCCGCGCGTCGAAACCCACAATGTCGCCGTAAGGGCCGAGCACGATCGTCGTGCAGGGTAGCGCGTCATTGGCCTCCTTGAGCGAGAAATGCACGCCGAACTTCAGCCGATGCAGCCAAGGCGGTTTGGGCGGCAGGCCGGCGCCCTGGTCGATGGCAAGGCGTCCCTCCCTTAGACAGTTCACGACCTGATCGTAGCATTCGCGCGATGGAGCGTCGGCATCAGAGCAACACACCTCCCATCCGCTTTGGACGGGCGCTACATCGCTGACCCGGCGGTTCGGGAGAAAGGCAATGCGCCGCTCGGCGGCAACGCGCTGACGCAAGAGCTCGGTGACCTTGCCGACGTCGATGCTGAGCTCGGGCGTGGCCAAAACCGAGCCGATGGTTTCGGGGTCGAAGACATCCGAGTGGGCGATGGCAGCACGAAATGATGCGTTGCGAACATTCTGGCCGAGATAGTCGCTGCCGTCGCTCTCCGCCAATTCGCGCATGAGAGCGACGACCTTGGCGAAGTGACTCTCGATCCGCTCGGCAGGGACCAAGCTGTCGCGATGGACGGCATACTCGTATGGCGCGGAGAGTCCGACCGACGCTACATCGCATTCGATCCAACGCTCCAGGATGCCGCCGAAGGCCATGCCGCCCACCGCCATCAATTTGGCGGTCTCGAAGTCGCCGTCGTTGGCATAGGTGAAGCCGAGATGAATCTTGCCCTCATTGCGGAAGCCGGCTTGGGTGATGCAGACCTCGTTGAGGTCGTAGAGATCAACCTCGATCCCCCGGCGGGCGAGTTCGATCGCAACGCCCGTTCCCTGAAATCCTGCTCCCAACACCGCAACGCGCATGCGAACCCCGTGCCGAACGGCCTGCCCGCAACACCACTAGCCGCCGATCGAGCAAAAGTCTCGCGCGATGATCGCTGCATAAACCAAGGGCGCGGGACCAAGATCCCGCGCCCTCTACTCTTACCTTGTTGCCTCTCTACTCGTCGCTCGTTCGCAGGGAGCCCTTTCGAGCTTATGACGTCGAGGGGGCCCCGCCGCGGCGCTCGGCCATGAACTGATCGAACTCGGCCTTGTCCTTGGCGTGGCGCAGGCGCTGCAAGAAGGTCTGGAACTCACTCGCCTCCTCTTCGAGCCGCCGCAAAGTCTCCTCGCGATATTCGTCGAAGGCGCGATTGCCGGTCGAACGGAACGCGCTCATGCCGCCGCCAAAGCGCCTTGCCTCGCCCGCGAGGTAGTTCTTCCACTGCATCCTATTTCCGCATCCCATGCGTCCACTCCAGATCAGATAAGCCAATACGCCGAGGCCGACGGGCCACCAGAGAATGAAGCCGACGATCATCGCCGTGATCCATGCCGGCTTCCCATACTCGTCCAAGGTCGCAACCAGGTGCATCGAGGCTCCTTCCTTCGGTGTGAATGTTATTCACATTCACATAGATGCCCCTGCCCGGTCCGGAGTCAAGGGCTGTCATGAAATGTGATCCCGCTCGCATAAAGATGCGGACAAGCCACAGGCGAGACCTTTCCAAGCCGCAAAAGCGGCAAGAAAAATCTTAATCCTCGGCACGCTAGGCTAGAATGCGAAAGGGTTTGGGGGCTACCGGATGACATCGCTGGGGCGGCTGTTGGCGGTCATTGCCGCGACGTCAGCGCTGATCGCGCTGAGCGGCGCCGATCACCATGCGCTTTCGCGTTCCTTGCGCGATGCCAAGCCGCATAACGGCGTCGCTGCTGCTCACACCATGCCCATCCAGGGCATCGACGTGTCTTATTGGCAGGGAGATATCGACTGGACCGCTGCGCGCGAAGCCGGCGTCCACTTCGCCTTCATCAAAGCGACCGAAGGCGGCGATCATCTCGATCCGAAATTTCTCGACAATTGGAACGCTGCCAAGCGCGCAGGCATCGCGCGCGGCGCCTATCATTTCATCTATTGGTGCAGGCCAGCCAACGAGCAGGCCTTGTGGTTCATGCTGAACGTGCCGGCGGACAGCGACGCTCTACCTCCCGTGCTCGATCTGGAGTGGAACAGCCATTCGAAGACCTGCCCGGGCAAAGTCGACCGTGAGCTCGCGCTGAAGAAGATCAAGATCATGCTGGACGCCATGCATGCGCATACGGGCAAGAGGCCGATCATCTACACCGACCCCAAGTTTCACCGCGAGATCCTCGAGGGCGAGTTCACCGACTATCATTTCTGGCTGCGTTCGGTCGCGGCCGAGCCCGAGGTCGTTTACCGCCAACGGCCTTGGTCATTCTGGCAGTTTACCACCACGGGCACCGTGCCGGGGGTCAAGGGCAAGGTCGATCGCAACATCTATAACGGCTCGCGCGCCGACTGGGACCGCGTGCTGAAATGGCTGCAAGCCGGCAACTAACGCGCGCCGTCTTTGTCACCGGCATATGCCGAGTCCTCTCAGATAGATCAGCATCGCGCTTTCGAGGATCTCCTCAGGGCTCAGCGGCACTTTGCGCGCCTCGCCTTGCGCAAACAACGTGGCGACTCCATGTGAGATCGACCAAATATGCAGGCTCATGAGCTTGAGCGGCGGCCGCTCGCTCTCAGGCAGCGAGCGGCAGAGCGCCGCGGCGGCGTGCTGCAACACGTCGAAGGCGCGATCGGCGGCGGGGATCGTTTCGCCCTGGACGCCCGCGACAACGCCGGCGTCGAACATCACCGCATAGCTCGCCGGCTCGTCGCGCGCGAAGGCGAGATAAGCCTTGCCGAGATTGTCGAAAGCCGAGAGTGGGGTCGGCACGCCGTTGTTCCAAGCCATGTCGAGCCGCGCGGCGAAGCGCTCGAAGCCGCTCCTGGCCACCTCGGCGAGGAGCGCATCGCGATCGCGGAAATGCCGATAGGGCGCGGCGGGGCTCACGCCGGCGAGCCGCGCCGCCTCGGTGAGGCTGAACCCCGCGGGCCCATATTGCTCGATCAGCTTGCGGGCGGCCTCGAGCAGCACCTCGCGCAAATTGCCATGATGATAGGAGCGGGGGCGGCGCCAGCCGCGATCAGAAGGATTCATGTAAAGGGCTTTTACATGAAGGTGCCCGAGTCGGCTAGGAGAGGCTCCCCTTCGGCCGAACGGTCACTGCCGTCCCGCTCGCCGGTTTCGAGCCGGCTTCGGCGGCGTCCTTGGCGTCCGTTTTGGCGGTCTGCCGGTTCGGCGCGCTCTGCGGCACCCAGCCGAGCACGAAGGCCGCGGGCGTTCCTAACAGCACGCAGATGACGGCGAGCGCGAGCGCGCCGATGAAAAATCGCATTGATGTCCCTCTCTACCCGTTCAGCCTATCGAGAGGGTTCCGCGTCGGCTGCGGGCGGATTGGTCAGCCGCATGACCGGAAAGTCATCGGGCTGCACCCTGACCGCGCAGGCGCCGACGAAGAGCGTTGCAGCTAGACAGAGCACGGCGGTCGTGCCGACCAGCGCGGCTCGAATGGTCCCTGAAGTCTGTCCCATGTTTTGCGCCTCCAATTTTTGCGGGGAGCCTGGCATGGGAGGCGGAAATAAACGGACCTATACGCGCGGCAAAATTCGCCAACGCGGTAAATGAGCGTTCAATGGCGGGTTATCGAAAGATTACTGATCGAGGTCCCGCGCCACGCTCGGCGCGAGGTGGGACAAATCAAGGTTTGGCTGCCGTCACCCTCTGCTGCGGCTGGGATCGTGGCCATAGGTGTTGCGGGCGCGGATCTGCCCGTTCTTGCCGTGCAGCAGCGCCTCGGAGCGCTCTTTCCGCGCGATCGACTTGGCTTTCTCCCAAGCCTCGCTCTGCGTCTTGAAGATGGCGAGGGGCTCGGAGGCCCCTTCGGCCTTCACCGCCCAGCGTTTCCCCAGGCTCACCACGTGCTGGTTTCTGCCCATGGCTCATCCCCCTCGAAGAGCCGTTCACCATCGGACTATAGTCGAGCCGGCGCGCGCATAGAAGCAAAGCCAAAGATTTCCCGCTGTGCTAAATCAGTCGAAACCGAAGCCTGTCCCCGCACGTCTTTACGCACGCATGGAAGCACGTCCGACCCCCAAAGTGCCGTTCACCGTCGGCTGGCGCGAATGGGTCGGACTGCCCGAGCTGCGCGTCGCCGCGGTCAAGGCGAAGATCGATACCGGCGCTCGAACCAGCGCGCTGCATGCCTATCATATCGAGCCGTTCCGCCGCGGCGGCGCGCTTTGGCTGCGCTTCGAGCTGCATCCGATGCAGCGAAGCGAGACGAAGAAGGTGACATGCGAAGCGCGCGCCATCGACGAGCGCATGGTGCGGAACTCAGGAGGCGGGGTCGAGCGCCGCTACATCATCAAGACTCTGCTCAAGCTCGGCGAAGAGTCCTGGCCGATCGAGCTTTCGCTTGCAAATCGCGACCAGATGGGCTTCCGCATGCTGCTCGGCCGCACGGCGCTCGAAGGGCGCGCGCTGATCGAGCCCGGCCGCTCCTACCTTCTGGGCGCGCGGGCGCCGAAGCCCCGGCACCGAACCCGCACGCTCACACCGCTCAAGGCGCGCCGATTGCTGCGATAACCAACACCAGCGAAGCCACTCTCCATGAAGATCGCGTTGCTTGCTCGCAACCCGCACCTCTACAGCCACCGGCGCATCTGCGAGGCGGCGCGCGAACGCGGGCATCAGATCGAGGTGATCAATACGCTGCGCGTGTCGATCAACATCACCTCGCGGAAGCCTGCCCTCTATTACCGCAAGCGGCGACTCGAGGATTTCGACGCGGTAATCCCGCGCATCGGCGCTTCAGTGACATTCTACGGCCTCGCCGTGCTGCGCCAGTTCGAGGTGATGGGCGTCTACCCCTTGAACGAGTCGGTGGCGATCGGTCGCTCGCGCGACAAGCTGCGCTGCCTGCAATTGCTGGCGCGGCGCGGCATCGGCCTGCCGGTCACCGCCTTCACCCACGATCCGAGACAAGCGGAAGACATCATCGATCTCGTCGGCGGAGCGCCGGTGGTCATCAAATTGCTTGAAGGCACGCAGGGCATCGGGGTGGTGCTGGGCGAGACGGTAAAGTCGGCGAAGTCGGTGATCGAGGCGTTCCAGGGCGTGAACGTCAACATCCTGGTGCAGCAATTCATCAAGGAGGCCGACGCCACCGACATCCGCGCGCTCGTCATCGGCGACAAGGTGGTGGCGGCGATGAAGCGCTCGGGGCCGCCCGGCGAGTTCCGCTCGAACCTCCATCGCGGCGGAGCCGGCGAATTGGTGCGCATCACTCCGCAAGAGCGAAGCGCCGCGGTGCGCGCCGCCCGCACGCTCGGGCTCAATGTCTGCGGCGTCGATATGCTGCGTTCGAAAAGCGGACCGCTCGTGCTCGAGGTTAATTCCTCTCCGGGCATCGAGGGGCTGGAAAAGGCGACCGGGGTCGACGTGGCGAGCCAAATGATCGATTTCCTCGAGCGCCACGCTGCGCCCAACCAAACGCGCACCAAGGGGAAGGGTTAAGCTGAGGTCTTCGGGACCCCCTAAGCAAATCGACCGGGATGCGTCAGGAAGGCCCTTCGCAGACGGATTTCTTAGGCTAAAGTCGGCAAGTGTCTCGGGAGAAGAAGCAATGGACTTAGGATCAATCGGCAGACGGCTTGCCGAGTCTTTTAAATTTCGCATTGGAGTCATGGGCTTAGCTGCGGCCCTGACATTCAGCCTATCCGCCTCCGGCGCCGACGACAAGAAGCCGGCCCCGTGCACCGAAGACGCCATGATCGTGTTCGATGCCTCGGGCTCCATGTCCGGCAACCAGACGCTGGGTATCCCAAACTCGCGCGCCCGCATCGACGAAGTGCGCGCGGCGCTGGCGCAAGTTCTTCCGACGGCAACCAAGCATCGCCGAGTCGGGCTCATCACCTACGGGCCCGGCCCCTATAACCAGTGCAACGTCAAACTCGATCTCAAGCCGACGCCTGACGCCGCCAACCAGATCATGAGCGCGGTGAACGCGCTGGTTCCGGCCGGCAAGACTCCTCTCACCTCAGCCGTGGAACAGGCGGCCGAAGTGCTCAACTACCGCGACAAGCCCGGTGTGATCGTGGTGGTGACGGATGGCGAGGAGACCTGCGGGAGATCGCCGTGCGCGCTCGCCAAGCAGCTGCATCTCCTCGGCGACCAGCTCACCGTCCATGTCATCGCCTTCCGCTACGAGGGCTTCTCCTGGACCGGCGGAAGCAGTGTGATGGAGTTGATGTGCCTCGCCGATGAAAACCGCGGCGTCTACACCCGCGCCAACTCAGAGGAAGAGTTGGTCGAAGCGCTGGAGAAGACGCTCGACTGCCCGATGATCTCGGAAGCGATCACCGACCGCATTGCAAGGTAAGGTTCCTTACAAGCCCATGGCCTTGTGAGCGGCGTCCATATATTTCATGCACTCGGCGTTGTTGCCTGCCTTCATGGCGGCCTTCGACTGGTCGAGCGCCGCCATCGCTTCCTTCTGTTTGGCGGCGTCCGTCATCTCGGCGATCATCTTGTCCATCTGCTGCATATGGGCGTCATTGCAGAGGTCTTGCGCGGCATAGGCCGGCCAGGCGGCGAGAATGACGATGGCGGCAGCGGCGAAGGATGTTTTGGGCATGGTTTACTCCTCTTTTCTTTCGCAGAGTCGGCCGAAGCGGCCCTCACGCTAAACGCGCAAACCCGCCGAATCGATGGGAACGCGGAAAGATTTTCCTGTCCCGCGACGCCTTAGGCGATTGACGCCTCGAGCGCGAACCGCTCTATGGACCCGGGGCGAAGCTCGGCGGGTGATTGCGGCAATGCGCGCTGTTCACATCGTAGCGGTGACGACGTTTGCCGCATGTTACCAGCCCGCTTTGGCCGCCGATCAGAGCCTGTTGCAACGCTGCTTCACCCCGCAGGCGCTCGCCTGCACAGCCAGCGAGATCAAGCCGCAGCGCAACCACACCAAGCTCGACCTCGCGGCGTTGCGGCAAGAACCGCTCCCTTCCGCATCGCCGGTGCCGGAAAGCCTGCGCGGCTCGATCCGGAGCGTCGCGCTGCCGCCCGGCGTCAAGCTCATCGCGCTCACCTTCGATCTTTGCGAAACCGACGGCAGCGTCGCCGGCTATGACGGGCGGATCGTCGATCTCCTCCGCGCCGATGGCGTGAAGGCCACCTTCTTCGCCGGCGGCAAATGGATGGAGACGCATCAGGAACGCACGGCGCAGCTGATGGCCGATCCGAATTTCGAGATCGGCAGCCACGGCATGCGCCACCTCGACATGGCGAAGCTCAACGGCGCGGCGCTGAACGATGAAATCGGGCTCGCCGAGGCGGCTTATGCCCGCGCGCGCTAGAGCCTGCTGGCAAGACAATGCGCAGCCCCCGGCGGGGCGCCGCTGCCCGAGCGCATGACCCTTTTGCGATTCCCTTACGGAACCTGCGACGCAGAAGCGCTCGCCGCGGCGGCAGAGCATGGCCTCCTCGCCATCCAGTGGGACGTGATCAGCGGCGATCCCGACCCGCACCGCACGGCAAAAGCGATCGCGGATACGATCCTCGGCAAGGCACACCCCGGCGCCATCATCGTGGCGCACGCCAATGGCCGCGGCTGGAAGACCGCCGAGGCGCTGGCGATTGCGATTCCAAAGCTCAAGGAGGAAGGCTATGGCTTCGCCACCGTGAGCGAGCTGCTCGCGGCGGGAAAGCCCATGATCGCCGACAAATGCTATCTCAACAAACCAAGCGCGGGTCCGCGCGTGGCCCGCGCGCATCGCCGCAAAAGCCATGACGGCTTCAGTCTTTTCGGCCGCCAGCGTTGAGCTCAAAGACGCACGTCTTGCTCCGCTCGAGCCGGGCCGCTGCGCAGACTTGGCGCGCGCCATCGTGGCCATGCCGCCTTGGTCGATGGTGAACTATCCGGCAGACGCGATGGCGCGGTTCCTCGCCTCTTCAGGCGAGGGCGCCTATCGCTATCTCGTCGAGGTCGGCGGCGAAGCGGCTGGCGCCGTGTCGGTCCGCTTCCCCTGGCTCAAGGGGCCTTACCTCGAACTCTTGGCGATTCTGCCGCAATTCCAAAGCCGAGGACTGGGGGCGAGCATCCTCGCCTGGTTCGAGCAGGAGGCTGTGCGGGCAGGCGCGCGCAATCTGTTCGTTTGCGCCTCAGCCTTCAACGCGCGCGCCTTGCGCTTCTACGAACGGCACGGCTTCAGGCAAGCGGCGACGCTGCCCGGACTTGTGGCCGACGGTTATGACGAGATCTTGTTGCGGAAGTTTCCGCTCTGAGCGGCGCGGCTATTGTGCTTTCGCCGCGTCCCCGGCCGGCGCGGGGGTGGCGCCGGTCATCTCGTCGTTTTCGATATCCGGCGCGGCATCGACAAAGAGTGCGCCGCTTTCGATCGAGGCTTCCTCTCCGCCGCTCAGCTCGTAGAGCTCGCCATTCTCGAGCTCGATGGTGCAGCCCGATTGGCAGGGCGGCTCCACAGCCGCCGCCGGTGCGATGGTCACCTCGGTGCTGTCGCTCCCGGTCTTGACGGTGATGGTGTGAGGATCCGCATCCGTATTCGAGATGGTGAGCGCCTCGGCCGGAAGCGCAAACAGCAGGCAAAAGGCTCCGAGCCCCAAGATAGTGACGGTCCTCATCGTGCAACTCCCTCCAATCATGGCCAACCTCGCGAGGCCTCCCCCGCGTTTGGCGCTGAACTAACTCGGAACAGCGCCCGGATTGTGTCGCCGTCGCGGCTCGATCTTTGCCGCTCGTCTTTGGTTACCGGGGCCGGACAAAGTGCCCGCGTGTGTCGATGTCCTTATTTACCACCGTCACCAACGCCGTTTGCAACTGTTTCGCTCTTCCAACCAATTGCGTGGCGCCGGTGAACCAATCGCGCCTTGAGCGCGTTTTGGCCAGATGCCAAGCGATTGTGCAGCGCAACAAGGCAGAGGAAACGTCTTGGCGACGAACGAGGGGCCTTCTAAACTTAACGGACGGCTAGAAGGGCCTCTCCACTCGGAAAGGAGCTTCCGATGGAACTTTCAGCCACTGTCACCGCCATTATGGCGATCGTGTCCTTCGGCTTTCTCTCAGCCGTCATCCTCGGGATGATCTAGGCGGCGCGGCGGTCTCACTTCTGAAAAAATATTCGATTCTTGCGTCTCTCCGGCGGGCGGCGGGTGTCGTTAACCGAGCCTAAGCCGCAGCCTCGGCGATGAGCTTGGGATCGTAGTTGAGGATGGGCGCGAGCCAGCGTTCGGCCTCTTCCACGGTCCAGCCCTTGCGGGCGGCATAGTCTTCGGCCTGATCGCGGCCGATCTTGCCCACGCCGAAATAGGCGGAGTCGGGGTGTGAGAAATAGAGGCCTGAGACGGCGGCGGCGGGCCACATCGCGTAGCTCTCGGTCAACTTGAGTCCCGTCGCCTTTTCGGCATCGAGCAACCTGAACAAGGTGCCCTTCTCGGTATGGTCGGGTTGGGCCGGGTAGCCGGGGGCCGGCCTGATGCCGGCATACTCTTCGGCGATCAGTTGCTCGTTAGAGAGCTTCTCGCCCGGCGCGTAGGCCCAGAGCTCCTTGCGTACTTTCTCATGCAGCGCCTCGGCGAAGGCTTCGGCCAGACGGTCGGCGAGAGCCTTGACCAGGATCTTTGAGTAGTCGTCATTGGCGCGCTCGAACCGCCTCGCCACGTCCTCCTCGCCAATGCCGGCGGTCACGGCAAAGCCGCCGACATAATCGGCAAGGCCGGTCTCCTTCGGCGCGACAAAGTCGGCGAGCGCGAGATTGGCGCGGACGCCGTCGCGCGCCATCTGCTGGCGCAGCGTGTGCAGCGTGGCAAGGCGCATTTTACGCGTGTCGTCGGCGTAAAGCTCGATGTCGTCGCCAACACTATTCGCCGGCCAGAAGCCCACGACCGCGTTAGCGGTGAGCCATTTCTCCTCGATCAGCTGCTTCAGCATGGCCTGCGCGTCGTCGAATAGATGCCGCGCGGCCTCGCCATATTTGTCGTCCTTGAGGATGCGGGGATATGTGCCCTTCAGTTCCCAGGCGTGGAAGAATGGGGTCCAGTCGATATAGCGAGCAAGCTCGGCGAGGTCGTAAGCCTTGAAGCTGCGCGTGCCGAGAAAACTCGGCTTGGGTGGCCTGTAGCCTGACCAATCGAGCTTGAGCCTGTTGGCGCGCGCGTCGGCGATAGAGGTGCGCGCCTTCTCCGCCTGCCCGCGTGCGTAAGACTCTGCCATGCTGCGATATTCCTCCCGCACCTTGGCAATCGCCTTGGGGCGTTCCTCCGGCGACATCAGGTTCGAGACCACGCCCACGGCGCGAGAGGCATCTGTCACGTAGATCGCCTGGCTCTTGTGATAGTTCGGGCTGATCTTGACGGCGGTGTGCACGCGGCTCGTGGTGGCGCCGCCGATCAGGAGCGGCAGGTCGAAGCCTTCACGCTCCATCTCGGCTGCGACGTGGCACATCTCGTCAAGCGAGGGCGTGATCAGCCCCGAGAGCCCGATGATGTCGATCTTCTGCTCGCGAGCGGTGTCGAGGATCTTCTGCGCCGGCACCATGACGCCGAGATCGATGACCTCGTAATTGTTGCATTGGAGCACGACGCCGACGATGTTCTTGCCGATGTCGTGCACGTCGCCCTTCACAGTGGCGAGCAGGATCTTGCCCGCCGAGGGCTGATCGGCGAGTCCGAGTTCGCGCTTCTCCGTCTCCATGTAAGGCATGAGATAGGCCACCGCCTGCTTCATCACCCGCGCGGACTTCACCACTTGCGGCAGGAACATCTTGCCGGAGCCGAACAGGTCGCCGACGACGTTCATGCCGGCCATCAGCGGCCCTTCGATGACATGCAGCGGGCGGACGGCGGAGGCACGCGCCTCCTCCGTATCCTGCTCGATATAGGTGCCGATGCCGTGGACGAGCGCGTGGATCAGCCGTTCCTCGACCGGCTTTTCGCGCCAGGAGAGGTCGACCTCGCGCTGCTTCGCCTCGCCGCCTCTGTAACGTTCGGCCGCTTCGAGCAAACGGTCGGTCGCGTCGGGGCGGCGGTTCAAGATCACGTCCTCGACGAGGCCGCGCAGCTCCGGGTCGATATCGTCGTAAAGCGCGAGCTGGCCGGCATTGACAATGCCCATGTCCATGCCGGCGTGGATGGCGTGATAGAGAAACACCGAATGCATCGCCTCGCGCACCCGCTCGTTGCCGCGGAAGGCGAAAGACAGGTTCGACACGCCGCCCGATACATGCACGTAAGGCAGCTCCGCCTTGATACGGCGCGTGGCCTCGATATAGGCGCGCGCATAATCGTTATGCTCCTCGATACCGGTGGCGACCGCGAAGATGTTAGGATCGAAGATGATGTCTTCGGGTGGGAAGCCGACTTTCTCGGTGAGCAGCTTGTAGGCGCGCCGGCAGATGTCGAATTTGCGCTCAGCCGACTCCGCTTGACCCTTTTCGTCGAAGGCCATCACCACCACGGCGGCGCCATAACGGCGGACTTTGCGCGCATGATCGAGGAAAGGCCCCTCGCCTTCCTTCAAGCTGATGGAATTCACCACCGCCTTGCCTTGCACGCATTTCAGCCCGGCCTCGATCACCGACCATTTCGAGGAGTCGATCATGATCGGCACGCGGGAGATGTCCGGCTCGGCCGCGATGAGATTGAGGAAGGTCGTCATCGCCTTTTCCGAGTCGAGCATGCCTTCGTCCATGTTGACGTCGAGCATGTTGGCGCCGTTCTCGACCTGCTGGCGCGCGACTTCGAGCGCGGCGGCGTAATCGTTCGCCTCGATCAATTTGCGAAAACGCGCGGACCCGGTGACGTTGGTCCGCTCGCCCACCATGACGAAATTCTGCGCGCCGTTTGTCATAGTCTCGACCTTGCCATCCGTCCCACGTCATCGCCGGGCTTGACCCGGCGATCCAGGGGCCCAATGCACAGCCTCACCACAGCGGGCCGTCCGCCAAGTTTCGCCATTGCGGATTTTCGCGCTCGATCAAGTCCAGCTTCCATTTGCGCGGCCACTTCTTGAGCGTCTTCTCGCGCTGGATTGCGTAGCTGATGCGTTCGAAGGGCTCGGCGTGGACAAGTTTCGCCACCCCGTATCGCTTGGTGAACCCTGGCACGAGACCTTCCTTGTGCTGGTATATGCGGCGGACAATGTCGTTCGTCACGCCTATGTAGAGCGTCCCATTGCGTCCGCTCGCGAGGATGTAGACCCAAAAGATGCGCTGACGCTTCGACATGTTGCCCCTGGATGCCCGGCTCAAGGCCGGGCATGACGTGGTTTTGGGTTGAGGCGCTTACCATAGACTGCCCGTCGTTCGTTCACCCATGCACAAAGGGTTCGAGGCCGGAGAGGCGGAGCTTGTGGCTCACCTCAGGCAGATGGCGTGGCGGATATTTCGACACGGCCGCGGCGATGGCGCGAATGTGGTCGGGGGTCGTGCCGCAGCAGCCGCCGACAATATTGATGAGCCCGTTCTTGGCCCAATCCTCCAGGAGGCCCGCCATATGCGCGGGCGTCTCATCATAAGCTCCCATCTCGTTGGGCAGGCCCGCATTCGGATAAACGCTGACGTAAGTGTCGGCGACATGGGCAATCTCATCGACCGAAGGGCGAAGCTGCTCGGCGCCGAAGGAGCAATTGAGCCCTATGGAGAAGGGCCGCAGATGCTGCATCGAGTACCAAAACGCCTCCGGCGTTTGGCCCGAGAGGTTGCGGCCAGAAAGATCGGTGATGGTACCCGAGATCATGATGGGCAGCTCGATGCCCGTCTCGTCGAAAACCTGCTCGACGGCGAAGCCCGCGGCCTTGGCGTTCAGCGTGTCGAACACCGTCTCGATCAAGATGGTATCCACGCCGCCTTCGATCAGCCCGCGCGTCTGGGTGGCATAGGCATCCACAAGCGTATCGAAATTCACGTTGCGGAAGCCCGGGTTGTTCACGTCTGGCGAAATCGACGCGGTGCGGTTGGTCGGGCCGACCGCGCCGGCGACGAAGCGCGGCTGGTCGGGCGTCTTCTTGGTCCAGGCGTCGGCGGCCTCGCGCGCAAGCTTCGCCGCGGCGACGTTCATCTCATAGGCGATGTCTTCAAGTCCGTAGTCGCTCTGGCTGATAGCCTGGGCGTTGAAGGTGTTGGTCTCGATAATGTCGGCGCCGGCTTCGAGATAGGCGTTGTGAATTTCGCTGATGATCGTCGGTTGCGTCAGCACGAGCAGGTCGTTGTTGCCCTTGAGATCGCGCGGATGATCCTTGAAGCGCGCGCCGCGATAGCCGGCTTCGTCGAGCTTGTAGCGCTGGATCATCGTGCCCATGGCACCATCCAGGATCAGAATCCGCTGCTTGGCTTCGCGCTTCAGCGCGGCGATACGCTCTTCACGGGTCATGATGCGGCCTTTGCTGCGGCGAACGCCTTTGCCGGGCGCAGGCCCAGCAGATGGCAAATGGCATAGACAAGATCGGCGCGGTTCAGAGTGTAGAAGTGAAACTCGGTGATGCCCTGATCGACGAGACCGAGCACCTGCTCGGCGGCGACGGCGGCAGCGACGAGATGGCGCGTCTCCTGGTCATCGTCGAGGCCCTCGAAGCGGCGTCCGAGCCAGTCCGGCACACTCGCGCCGGATTTGGCGGCGAAGCCAGACACCTGCTTGAAATTGTGGATCGGGATGATCCCCGGCACGATGGGCACGGTGATGCCCGCCGCGCGGACACGGTCGAGGTAACGAAAATAGACCTCGTTATCGAAGAAGAATTGGGTGATCGCGCTGCTCGCGCCAGCGTCGATCTTAGCCTTGAGCATATCGATGTCGGCTTCGATCGACGGCGACTCCGGGTGCTTCTCAGGATAGCAGGCGACCGAAATCTCGAACGGCGCAATCCTTTTGATGCCTTTGGTGAGATCGGCGGCGTTGACATAGCCGCCCGGGGTCGGTTCATAACGCTCGCCGACGCCTTCGGGAGGATCGCCGCGCAGCGCCACGATGTGGCGGACGCCTAGATCCCAGTAGTCGCGAATGATCTCATCCATTTCCGTTTTTGTCGCGGCGACGCAAGTGAGATGCGCGGCCGGCTTCAACGTGGTCTCGCTGAGGATGCGCGCCACGGTGGCGTGGGTGCGCTCACGGGTCGAGCCGCCGGCGCCGTAGGTCACCGAGACATATTTGGGACGCAGCGGCTCGAGCCGCCGGATCGAGCGCCAAAGCGTCTCTTCCATCGTCGCGGTCTTGGGCGGGAAGAATTCGAACGATACGTCGATGGCCCCGCGGCCGAGAATGCGGCTCTTGTGTTCGGTGGAGGCAAGCATCACGCGGCCACCTCCACATTGCCGCCCACACGCTTCTTCCGGCCCGAGACGGCGGGTTTCTGTCCGAGCCAGAGCGAGACGGTGAGCTTGCCGCCGGCAGGTTCGGGCGTGAGTTCGCGGAAGCGTTCGAGCTTCAGCCCTGTGCTTTCGAATAAGCGCCCGAGCTGATCGCGCTCGAAGCCGAGCCTGCGATGGGCCGATTGGTCGCGCAGGAACTCAAGCTCATGCGGCGCGAAGTCGACCACGAGCAATTTCCCGCCAGGCGCGAGCAAGCGCGCGGCTTCGGCGATCGCCGCGGCGGGGTCGTCGAGAAAATGCAACACCTGATGCAGCACCACCGCATCGGCGGCGCCATCGGGAAGCGGCACGTTGTGAAGGTCGCCGTGCCGCACTTGCGCATGCGCCAGCCCCGCGCGTTCGAGCTTCATGCGGGCGTAAGCCAACATTGCGTGATTGAGATCGAAGCCGAGCGCGCGGTCGGCGCGCGGCGCAAACAGCTCGAGGATGCGCCCCGTGCCGGTGCCGAGATCGACAAGGAGATTGAAAGGCCCCTGCCCGAGCGCCTCATTCATGGCGGCCTCGACGTCTTTCTCCGCCACATGCAGCGTGCGGATCTTGTCCCACTCGCTTGCATGCGCCTTGAAATAGGCTTGCGCGGCCTCGGCGCGCGCCTTCTGCACGGCGGCGGCGCGCGAGCGGTCGCGCGCGAGCGTGAGATCGGTCTGATCCAGACTGTCGACAATGGCGCGGGCGAGCGCGGCCTCGGGTCCGGACTCGGCAAGGCGGAAGAAGACCCAGGAGCCCTCGCGGAAGCGCCTGATCAGCCCTGCTTCGGCCATGAGCTTCAGATGCCGGCTGATGCGCGGCTGGCTCTGGCCGAGGATCTGGGTCAGATCCTTGACGTTCAGCTCGCCACCCGCGAGCAGCGCCAGGATGCGCAAGCGCGTCGCCTCCCCGGCCGCGCGCAACGCGGCAAGGGCGTGGACCCGGGTCAGGCCCGGGCTCGGCGTTTTGGCTCTCCCAACACTGGACATAAAGATATGTTTATACGTAGCTGGAGCGGTTTTCAAGAGCCGCCATCCTGCGATGCGGCCCATTTTTCGATGGAAACGCGGCCTATGATTTATGCCGCGGAGGGAGGCTGCCACGAGCGCGATCAACCGAAAGTTCTTCTTCGATCAAGTGAACTTGCGCCTGTTCGACGGCAAGCTGCCGACCAAGACGCGCCGGTCGCTCAACCGGATTTTGGACTATTGGGAGAAGAACCACGCCAAGGATGACGACCGTTGGCTCGCCTACGCGCTCGGCACCGCGCACCACGAAACCGACCGCACCTTCGGCCCCATCCGCGAATATGGGAGAGGCAGGGGCAAAAAATACTATCCGTATTACGGGCGCGGCCTGGTGCAACTCACCTGGGAACGCAACTACAGGAAGATGAGCCCGGTGGTCGGCGTCGACCTAGTCAAATATCCGGACCGCGCCTTGGACCTTACGAACGCGATCCCCATCATGTTCATCGGCATGAAGCAGGGCACTTTCACCGGGAAAAAATTCACCGACTATTTCAACAAGAGCAAAGAGGACTGGGTGTCAACGCCCGCAAGATCATCAACGCACTCGACAAGGCGCAACTCGTCGCGAGCTATGCCAAGAAATATTACGGGGCCATCAGCTACACGACGTAAGCCGCCTCCACGCGCCGCGTGCGTTCAAGCCCGCGCGAATTTCTTGTATTTGATGCGCTTCGGCAGCACGGCATCCTCGCCGAGCCGGCGCTTCTTGTCTTCCCCGTAATCCTCAAAATTGCCCTCGAACCATTCGACGTGGCTGTCGCCCTCGAAGGACAAAATGTGGGTGGCGATGCGGTCGAGGAAAAAACGGTCGTGGCTGATGATCACGGCGCAGCCGGGGAAGTCCTCCAGTGCTGCTTCCAGCGAGGACAAAGTCTCCACGTCGAGATCGTTGGTCGGCTCGTCGAGCAGGATCAGGTTCGCACCCGACTTCAGCATCTTGGCGAGGTGCACGCGGTTGCGCTCGCCGCCGGAGAGCTGGCCGACCTTCTTCTGCTGGTCGGGGCCCTTGAAGTTGAACCAGCCGACATAGGCCCGTGAGGGCACCTCGCGATTGCCCAGCTTGATCACGTCATTGCCGCCGGAGATTTCCTCGAACACGGTCTTCTTGCCGTCGAGCGCATCGCGCGACTGATCGACATAACCGAGCTTGACGGTGTCGCCGATGCGGATGTTGCCGTCGTCCGGCGCCTCCTGGCCGACGATCATGCGGAAGAGCGTGGTCTTGCCGGCGCCGTTCGGGCCGATCACGCCGACAATGCCGCCAGGCGGCAGCTTGAAGGAGAGATCGTCGATCAAGAGGCGGTCGGCGAAGGCTTTCTCCAGATGCTCGGCCTCGATCACCACTTGGCCGAGCCGCGGCCCCGGGGGGATGGTGATCTGCGCCTTTCCGGTCTTGACCTTGCCGGCTTCGGCGAGAAGCTCCTCATAAGCGCGGATGCGCGCTTTCGACTTCGCCTGACGCGCCTTAGGGCTCGCCCTGATCCAGTCGAGCTCACGAGCGAGCGTGCGCTCGCGCGCCTCATCCTGCTTGCCCTCGACCTCGGCCCGCTTCTGCTTCTGCTCGAGCCAGGACGAATAGCTGCCCTTGTAGGGAATCCCCTGACCGCGATCGAGCTCGAGCGTCCATTCGGTGATGTTGTCGAGGAAGTAGCGGTCATGCGTGACCATGATCACCGTGCCGGAATAGTCGCGCAAATGATGCTCGAGCCATGCCACGCTCTCGGCGTCGAGATGGTTGGTTGGCTCGTCGAGCAAAAGAATATCGGGCTTCGACAAGAGCAACTTGCAGAGGGCAACGCGGCGTCGCTCGCCTCCCGACAGAGTCTTGACCTGCGCATCGCCCGGAGGGCAGCGGAGCGCGTCCATGGCTTGCTCGACTTGCGCGTCCAGGTCCCATAGGCCCTGTGAGTCGATCTCGTCCTGGAGCTTCGCCATCTCGTCGGCGGTCTCGTCGGAATAGTTCATGGCGAGCTCGTTATAGCGGTCGAGCTTCGCCTTCTTCTCGGCCACGCCCTCCATGACGTTGCCGGTCACGTCTTCGCTTTCGTCGAGCACGGGCTCTTGCGGCAGATAGCCCACAGTCACCCCGTCGGCGGCCCAGGCTTCGCCGACGAACTCGGTCTCCTGTCCCGCCATGATACGCAGAAGCGTCGATTTGCCGGCGCCGTTCACGCCGACCACGCCGATCTTGGCCCCGGGCAGGAAGGCGAGCGTCACGTCCTTCAACACCTGCTTGCCGCCTGGATAGGTCTTCGACAGGCGGTTCATGACATAGACATATTGGGGCGTGGCCATGGGCTTGCCGGGGCTCCTCGGATTTTCGCGGGAAACTTAGACCCGCTTCTAGCCAATCGCTGCGTCAGACTCAACCTTGCCGAAGAGCTGTGGCAGGCGCTGTTTCAGCTTGGCGGCGAGCGCGTCGAGCGGGTTCTCCTTGATGGGCTCGATCTCGGAAAGCGCGCGGGCGAAGGCGTCAGGGGAGAGCCCGGCAATCGGCAGCACGCGGCACCATCCGTTCGCGATGAGGTAGTTGCGATAGCTGCGCTCCTCGTCGGTGAAGCGGTGGGCACGGGGCGAGACGCCAACCACCGGCAGCCGCGCCGACACGGCCTCGGAGATCATCGTGCTCGAATCCTCGGTGCAGAGGATCACCTCGGCCTTGGCGAACACTTCCGGCAAAGTGCCGGGTCCTTGCGCGCGGTAATCGATGAAACGGGCGACGACACTTTCATCCTTGGCGAGTTCAGCGAGCTTGTCGGCGACATGGTCGGGCGTGCGGCGCGAGGTCGAGACGAGCCAGCGCATTCCCCACGCCTTGGAGATTTCGGCGACGAAGCCGAGCAGCCGATCCCATTCATCGCGTCGATAGCGGAAGGGCCCGGCATTGCCGCCGACCAGAAAGCCGGCGAGCCGTGGATGCAAGTCAGGCCCATAGCGAGGAACTGAGGAAGGCCGGCCGAGTGCGTCGGGATCGATCGATGACGGCTTCAGCGTCACGAGATAGCGCTCGTTCGCCGCATCCCGATCATAGGAGGACACGATCAGAGTGAAGTTCTCAGGCCCGAGTCCGCGGAGCAGCGAGCCGCAAAAGATGCTGGGAATATCGAGGAAACGCGAGACGCAAATATTCGGCATATGCGTTTCGCCGCCCGCCGACACCACGAGGTCCGCCTTGGGCAGAGCATAGGCATCGATGCGATAGGCCATGCGCAACATTCGCGGCGGGAAGAAGGTTTTGGCGCTGATGCGGCGGCGCAGCCAGCGCGTCGGCACGATCCATTTGCGCTTCACCTCGATGCGGGTGACGTCCACGGCGCGGAGCCGTGCCAGCGCCGCAATCACCCCTTGGGCGAGGTGATAGTGCCCGGGCCGCGTATCGGCGAGGAAAATGACTTTGAGCGGCGGTTTTGCCATTCCGGGGTCCTGGAACCGAGCGCGAAGCGCGCCCCGCGTCATAGCGCACCCTTGGCCGCAGCTCCAAAGCCTCCTTTAAGGTGTCTTGGCAAATTAGCCTCGGGCCCGCACAATCAGCGGCGGCAAGACATGCGTGGAGCACATTCGTGGCGAACAAACCGACCGACGCAGACTGGATCCTCAGGGCAATGGTGGCGGTGGCGGCGTCGGACGGGAGATTGGATTCGCGCGAGGTCGGCCTGATCCAGCAAGTCTATCAGGACCAGACCGGCCGTCCTGTCGACATAAGCGGCGTCGCCAGCGCCGCTGAGACCTATGCGAAGCGAGACGTGCTGGCCGAGCTCTCAGTCGCCGCCGGCGGGTTGAGCGAGGAAACCAAGGAGGAGATTATCCGCGCCGCCTATCTCGTGCTGCTCGCCGACGACCGCATCGCCGGAGAGGAGCGCAAGAAGCTCAAGGACATCGCGGCTGCGCTAAAAATGCCCGAGATTCAATTCGGCGCGATCCTCGAGGATCTCGCGCTGTTTCTCGCCAAGGCGAAGAGCTAGGCATCAGGCGCTTTGTAGGCCCGAGGCTGCGGTGCGACCTTGCGCGCCGGCGCGCCGGATGACTGCGCGCGGTGACCTGAAGAGAAGAGCGCGCGGAGGCGCCTGATGGATTGTCGCGTCACGGCCGACATTCGCTCGATTCTGTAACCGGCACTTTTCCTGATGCGCGCATGGAGGTCTTCGAACTCTTTCGCGCGCTCTGCTGATAGTCCGGGATAGGGCGTCCATTCGCGCGGGATTGCAAATACGGGAAAGGACCTCATGCCAAAGTTATGGCTGAGGAGCACGTTGCCGGGCTCGATGTCGCGGAGCAGCTTGGCCCTTGCGTTGGGTGCTAGGTAATCGCGATAGCTTCCGTCGTCGTCGACCATCCGCTCGAGCTTGGCGCAGACATACGTGTTCATGCGGCGGTCGACGAACGATGTGGCTTGGTTCAGCGCGCGCTTGTACTCGATAAGATCGCGCGGGAGCGAGCGGTTGACCCGCAGGTCCAGTCCTCCGAACGCCGTCGTGTCGTCGATCTCGAGCACGTTGCGCAGGAAGAACCTTGCGGCGTTATTGGCCGTCTCTTCGTAGCTGTAGACCGCGCAGTCGGGAAAGAGGCGGCTCCAGATCTGCATGTGCCGCCAATAATCCAGGGCCTCGGCGACGGAGCCCCGGAACTGCTCGGCCGAAGCCGTCACCGGCCGCGTCCGCACGGTCTGCGCGTAGACCGATTCAAGGAACTTGTCCTGCCGGCGGAAGAACACGACGACGCGTTTCTTCATGTCGGCAGGAAGCAGGCTATGCAGAAGCTCGACGGAGCTCGCCTCCTGCCCCCAATAATCCTCGCAAGGCTCTCCTTCCAGCTTGCGGAAGAACATCGCCATGGCGAAGAACGACTCGGCGCTGAGCAGAAGCGTGTTGGCCCCGCTCGCTTCCGCCTTCGCCACATGGCCATCGACAAGCGCGCGCGCTTCGGCCTTTCGTCCCGTCGCGACCAAATGCGCGAGCTGGTTGAGGGTCGGCGAACGCGGCCGGTGCGCGTAATAGATGTCGCGTTCGGCAAGTCTCGCTTCGTTGCGGTAAAGGCAGTCCTGGATCGCGCTCGTGCCGGTCTTGTGCGTGCCGATATGCAGGATCAATTGCACGAGAACCACGCTCCCGCCCGTTTTTGAGCCTAAGGCGCGGCCGCCTTCGGCGCGCTAGTGGCAAGGCGCAAATAGAGCACGAAGAGGGCAATGGCGCACATGAACCAGGTCTGCCAGATGCCCCAGGCGAACGCGCCTATGCCGAGGAAGGCGGCGAAGCTCGCCGCCGCGAAGGGCTGACTCTCCGGCGGCAGGCGAAGCATGCGGAGCGCCGCCACCGCGCCGGCGATTGCGAACAGAAGCGCGCCGAAGAAGCCGAGCTCGTACCAGGTCTGCAAAAAGAGATTATGCGCATGCTCGCCCGAGGAGAGCGGAAAGACATAACCCGGTGGCCGCTCCAGCTTGCCGCTCTTCTTTAGCGCATGCGTCGAATCCACACCGATGCCGAGCCAGGGATGCTCCAGCACGCGCTCGGCCGTGTACTCCCACAGGATCACCCTCGCCCGGGCCGAATCCGGCAGCCAGCGCGCCATGTGCAATTCGCCCTTGAAGGCCGCGAAATCGAGCGGCAGCACGAGCGCGAAGGCGAGGCACCAAAGCACGGCGAGCGCGCGGATCACGCCCTTGCGCCACAGCCAGGCGAGCCCGAAGGCCGGAAGCGACAGGATCAGCGCGACTTGCGAGGATTGGTGCTGCGAGGCGAGCACCGCGATCGCGGTCGCCAGCAAGAGCAGCACCAGGAAGGCGATGCGGCGCCGGCCGGTGGTGACCAGGCTCAAGGCGGCCGTGGCCGGCCAGAGGCTCAGCATCACGATGGTCACGTTCTGATTGAGCTCCGACAGCGACATCTTCTTGACGAAGCCGTTGCTCATGAAGACGTGCTTGGCCTTTTCCGGCCGCAACAGGCTGCTCGAATTGATGACGGCGCGGGTTATGACCGCGCCGGTCGCAAGCTCGATCAAGAGAAACGCCACGCCGAGCGCGGCGCCCGCGCCCAAGCCGAGCGCCGCGAGCCGCAATTGGCGCTCGTCGAGGGCGGCGATCGCTGAACCCGCGGCGATGGTGACGATCGCCAAGGCCCAAAGCAGGGCCGCCTTCTCGAAGCCGCCGCCGCGATCCGCCGCCCAGGTCGCGTTGACGGTGACATAGGCGGCGAAGAGGATGACGGCGAGCGAGGTGGCGTCGAGCGGTATCAGCTCGCGCCACACGATCCCCTGCCGCCAGGCGCGCACGAAGAGCGCAATCGCGATCAGAATGAGGAAGAGCCAAGTCAGCCGCGGCACGGCGGCGGTGAGAAACGGGCTGAGGAAAAACAGGCCTGGCAGGATAAGCAGCCGCTTATCCGACCGAGCACCCTCGAGAGCGACCGACATGGACATCGGCTAGACCCAACACCGCTTGACGAATTCGTCGTCCACGTCCTCGGGGTCGGGCTTGCCATGGAAGCTCACGAGCCGCGCGCCTTCCGGCAGCGTCCCTCCCCTCACATGCTTCTTATAGCTGACCAATTGGCCCGGAAACATGTCCTGCCAGCGCTTGGTCTTGGGCCCGATGATCGATTCGATGAAGCGCGAATCTCCGCCGAAGCTGCGCATGACCATGCCGCGATAGCGGGTGAAGGTCGTCCAGATCTGGCGCCCGAAGCCCGGCGGGATGCTCATGATGGTGGAGTTGATCTGCCCCGGCCGGTTGAAGCGCGAGCCGGTGGCGAACTGGCCGTCATAGCTAAGGAAATCCTCGAGCGAGCCGGTCACCACCATGTCGATGTCCATATAGAGCAGCCGCGCGTCAATTCCGTGATCCCAGGAGAATAGATAGATCTTGTGCCACCAGCCCTCGCAAAGCGGGCTCACGGGGAGCGTAACGATGTCACGCTCGAGCCCAGAAGGATCGTCGGTCAGACAATAAAATCGGCCCGCGTGCCCGTTGCGGCGCACGGCCCGGAACAGCTTGTTGGCGTAGCCGGACGGGTATTTCGGGCCGGCCTTTATGCAGACAACGACTGTCATTATTTGTTCGCGAAATCAGGGAAGGAAGCCCTGTATAGAGGGGGCGGAGGGGCCTGTCAGGGAATTTTGTTCCCCGCTAGGATGCAGGCTCAAACCGCTGAGATTTCAGGGCGCCGGCGCGTTTCATGATCATTTCGCACGAGCATAAGTTCATCTTCCTCAAGACCAAGAAGACGGCGGGCACGGCGATCGAGGCCGCGCTTTCCGAACTCTGCGGGCCCGACGACGTGATCACCCCCTATCGCGAGGAGAGCGAGGGCGAGCGCAAGGGCCGCGGCCCCCAGAACTTCCGCATCGAGCATCCGCTCAAGCCGAAGCGCCCGCTTTGGCGGAAGCTGCTCATGCGCCCGGAGCGCTACTATCATCCGAGCGTCGGTTTCTACGAACACATGCCGGCCTGGCGCGTGCGCGACTATGTCGGCGAGGAGGTCTGGCGCAGCTATTTCAAATTCGCCTTCGACCGCAACCCCTGGGACCGGCAGGTGTCCTGGTATCTCTACAAGACCAAGTCGCGGCGCGCGCGGCCGAGCTTCGAGGCCTTCATGGCCGACCGCAGGCGCGCCTTCGTCACCAATTACGCGCAATACACGATCGACGGCAGCCTCGTTGTCGATTTCGTCGGCCGCTATGAAAGCCTCGAAGAGGATTTGAACAAGGCGCTCGAGCTTGCCGACGCCGGCGCGCGCGTCACCGTCCCGCGCGTCAACGTCACGCCGAACAAGGACGAGAGCCGGTCCTACCGCAGCTACTACTCGCCGGGCACGCAGGGTCTCGTGGCGGAATGGTACGAGCCGGAAATTTCACTGCTGGGCTATGGGTTTTGATCAGGTTCCTGAGGCCTCTCACTGCGGCCCACTTCGGCAGGCTTTATTCCTAGTTCACGTATTTGACGGCCCAACTCAGCAATTATCTTCTGCGCCTGAGACCAATATGTCAGGCAAATCTCGGAGAGGTCATACGGGGACAGGTCGATCAGCATATTGATCGGGATGGTTCGCTCACGAACCAGTGTCCTGACTACCAACCGCTCTCCCTGCTCAACACGAAATTGCTCAAAGTCCACAGGAATTACCTTATCGCCAACGGACATTTCAAGCCCAAGCCACGACAGGCGAAGCTCCCTGTCATGTGTGCAATGGCGCACACCTACAACTCCCCAATTATGAGTTAGGGCATTCCGGGCTTTGCTTAAGCCCGGCATGTGAGCGCGGAGGTCAGAATCGATACCGAACTGTTGAGCAATGACGCTGAGTTTCTCCGCCACGTTTGTCCGGTTCTCGAAGTTTGCAATATTGTCAATAGCTGCCTGGTTGATTTGTCGCCCGTGAAAACCGGCTAGAGTTCGGACTTCGAAAACACGGTCGGCAAAAAGCGACGTGGCTTGGTCAAGCTCTCTAAGTCCGTTTCCGACGATCCAGGCCCCAAAGTTTTTCTGAACCTCTCTGACCGTTTCGAGCGACAGATTCTGCGGCATAAAATGAATCGCAAAATTCGTGTCCAGTACCACCGAGTTCAGAGTCTCGTCTCTGGTAACACGGACTCCTAGTGCCATGAACGAATAGGCGCGCCGAACTCCAAGACCGACGATGTTGAGCACGCGATTCAAGTTGAGGTTCACGGTTAGTGCTCGTTGAGGGGGGCACATCTTGTCCGCCCTTCCCGTGGTCCTGTTCATAAATCACCGGTTAGCCCATCGTTTGGGCCCGGTCGAATTTGCGGCGTGTTGCTCTATACGGGCAAAAACCTCTGGGTAGTTGTCTTCGTACACATCCATGTATCGCAAGGCGGCCCTAACTTCGTCCCACGAAATGTCAGGGGGAAGCCTTTGCGATCTTCGACGGAAGAAATCGAAGGATGCGGCCCCCTTCGCGTGAAGCTCGCCTGCGGAAATGATAAGCTCCTCGATCCATTGTTTGCTCACGATCATATTTGGGTCGCTGATATCCGAACGAGGCCGCGCAATCTTGACTGCTGGACTTGCATATCGCGCATCAGCTCTTCGATCAGGTCAGCCTCGTCGTCATCTGAGTATTCTATGAAATCCGAGAAAAGCGTGATCGTCTCGTTGGGTACGTCGGGAAGAGCGACACTAGAGGAAGGCAGTGCTAGCCCCGTGCCACACTGAACGTGAAGGGCCTTTAGCACATTTGTGCATTGCTTGGCGTATTCACCTATGGCGCTCAGGGCGAGAGGTCCAACCGCGCGTATCGCCGCCAACTTTTTGGCTCGACGTTTTCCTTCGAGCTCTTCAGTTTGACGGATTTGCCGGTGGAGATACACAATACCCGCAATGGCGGCGCCAAGGGCCAACAAACCGGAGATCAGGGTCTGCCAGTTATAAAGCAACTTGCAGAGCTTGACCCACCCCTCCGGACACATCGAGGTCGCCTCCCGTCGTTCGGGCCTCAACTCCTAGAAACTTGAATGGTGGGCCCGGGAGGGCTCGCCCGATCCCCCGAAATCAAGAACCTAGGCCGGGTTGGGACAGTTCGACGTCGCTATGTTTTCCAATGCGTCCCGACAGAGCTATCCCAGCTAACCTGCTCCGGGTCCCGCCGACTCACGGGCATGGATGACCGCCCGCTGTCAGTGTTAACCGCTACTCGAGGTCAGCAGTGATCGGAACAAACTCGAACGGCAAATCCACCGGAGGTTATTCCTTCACCTGCAAACCCGCTAAGGCCTTCTTCTAAAAACACGAAGGGCCGCGGCAAGAAGGGGGCCCTACTCCGCTACGCCACTTCTCAACGCTTCAAGCTCGTTGTGTTTGTGGATCAACTCGAAGTCACGGTGAGTTTGGCGAGCCGCTGCTGCCACTCCTCCCCCGCGTATCCGGCCCCCGGCCGCTCTTGTGCGAAGTCCACAAACGCGCTGGCCCGATAACCAGGCTTGTAGGGGTCGGGCAAGAGCATGAACCTTTGCATGGCCGCAGTTTCCTGCTTGCCAAGCTCGACCCAAAGCCGAATAGCGAGCGCCAAGGTCAAATGTGCCCTGTCCGGCGTGTGAGCCGCCAACATTGCGTCCGGGTCTCGGTTGGCGTGCTTGAGGAAGTTCGGCACCATCCGAAACTCGCACCACATCTTCGAGGATTGGTCTTGAAGGATATTAAGCACGTCATTCATCGGGTGCTCACGGTGGCGTACCAGATCGCTCAAAGATGCCGAACGCGGCAAAGCCGAGTGTGTGAACGAGTAAACTGTCTCCGTTCGCCAGCCGGAGACGGCAAGCGCCATCTAACGTCGCTAAAGCGATTGAGGAAGCTGGAGAATTGGCAATGAAGCTCCGCAACACTCGGCAGCCATCATACACGGCCTCCGCGGCATAGCGATGCGAGCGACGCGACTGCGCTCCTTAGTGACGTGTCAGAAGCAGGCTCTCTACGGTGATTTG
>DATAFR010000022.1:0-2455 GCA_036257375.1 Methyloceanibacter sp. | reverse complement strand
CTCACGTTCCGGCCGGAGTTTCTGCCAGGCTGGCCGACACGCTCGCACATGACGCCGATCACCCTTACTCGCCTGGAGCGCCCGCAGATCGAGATGATGGTGACACACCTCGCCGGCGGCAGGACCTTGCCGGCCGAGGTCCTCGAGCACATCGTCGCCAAAACCGATGGCGTGCCGCTTTACATCGAGGAGCTGACCAAGGCGATCCTAGAGTCGGGCATCCTGGCCGAGGAGGCAAAGCGTTTCACGCTGAGTGGTCCGTTGAGTGCGGTGACGATCCCGGCCACCTTGCAGGAATCCTTGATGGCGCGGCTCGACCGCCTACCGACGGTGCGCGAAGTGGCCCAGCTCGGCGCGGTGCTGGGACGGGAGTTCGCCTACGAGATGCTGCGGGCCATGGCGGCGATGGAGGAGCCGGCGTTGCGCGACATCCTACGCCAACTGGTGGACGCGGAACTGCTCTATCAGCGCGGGCGGCCGCCGCGGGCCAAGTACATCTTCAAGCACGCGTTGATCCAGGACGCCGCCTATCAGTCGTTGTTGCGGCAGACCCGTAGGCATTACCACCGGCAAGTCGCCGAACTGCTGGAGGAGCGGTTCGCCGTTTCGGCCGGCTCCCAACCCGAAGTGCTCGCCCATCATTTCTCCGAAGCAGGATTGCACGGAAAGGCGGCCGAGTATTGGCGCAAGGCGGGCGAGATTGCCGTCCGCCGATCGGCCAATGTCGAAGCCATTGCCCATTTCTCGAACGCGCTCGAAGCGCTCAAAGCGCAGCCCGAGGTGCCCCAGCGGGCGGAAACCGAGCTTTCCCTGCAGGTAGCCCTCGCTGTGCCCCTCATCGCGACCAAAGGTTATTCGGACGTCGGAGTCGAGCGCACTTATGGCCGCGCACAAGCTTTATGTGAGCAACTCGGCAAATCGGACGAGCTCTTCCCCATCTTGCGTGGTCTATGGAACTGCTATCTGACTCGTGGTGAATTGCAGCGGACGCAGGATCTTGCCGTCCGCATCTCCACCCTGGCCGAGGCGCGAAAAGAGCCGCTCCAGCGCGCTCTGGCGCACCGGGCCCTCGGCTCGACCCTATTCTTCCTTGGCCGCTTCGCCGAGGCTTTGGCCCAGGCGGATCAGGCCATAGCCATCGATGATGCACTCGAAGGCTCGAATGGCGGCCGTACTGATCTGTTCGTTTACGGCGAGCGGTCGGGCATGGTCTCGCGACTTTTTTCTGGTTGGGCTTTATGGTTTCTCGGTTATCCCGACCGTGCCGTGGAACGCTTCGACGCGGCGCTTGCTCTTGCCGAAAGGCTCACCCACGCACACAGTCAGGCGTTTGCCCTAAGCTTCGCGGCCAGTATGCGGAACAATCGGCGCGATTTCGCGGCGGCGCTCGAATACGCCGACGCCGCTGGCAGCATCGCCGGCAAGCACAATTTGCCCCTGTGGCTGGGCGAGAGCTCTGTTGCAAAAGGTTTTGCCCAAGCGAGCCTCGGGTCCTATGCGGAAGGGATCGGTCAGATCCGCTCCGGGATCGCCGGTTTGCACCGGCTCGGCGATTGGCACCACAGGAGTCATTGGCTTGGCCTGCTGGCGGCCGCGCACCTGGAGGGCCGCGCCTATCCCGAAGCCGCGACGGCACTGGATGACGCGGCGGCGCTGGTCGGGAAATCCGGCGAGTGCTACTACGAGGCGGAGATCCATCGCCTAAGAGGGGAACTGCTGCTGGCGTTGTCGGTTGACAATCAGGGGGAGGCTGAGAATCGCTTTCAACAGGCGCTCATGGTAAGCCGCAAGCAGCAGGCAAGATCCTTGGAATTGCGCGCCGCAATGAGCCTGGCGCGCCTGTGGCAGCGGCAGGGGAAGGTCGCCGAGGCCCGGAGCCTGCTGGCGCCCGTCTACGGCTGGTTCACTGAGGGCCTCGACACCGCCGACTTGAAGGAGGCGGAGGCACTCCTAGAAGAGCTTTCGTAGCTGGCGCATTTGCCCATTTTACTGCGATGCAATGTCGAGTTTGGGCTAGGAGCCATCTCCTGAAGCGAACGAGAGGGCGTCCGCAATGCGATCGCAAACGGGACGCTTAAAAGCGACGCTGGAACGTTCCGTCACGACGCGCTGGGCGGCATCTCCAGTCCTGCTGGCTCTTGCGTCAAGGAAGATCGGGAAGCAGAAGCTGCGTTGGTGAAGACTAACAAATGCATGGACAACAGGTCCCAGCCTTCCGATATGTCGCACCCGAGCTGGTGCCCGGGTCAAGATTGACGGAGGAAAGATGGATCTGAAAGAAGAGGTTCGTCGGCGAATCGCGGACCTGACGCAAGCCGCTTATGAGCGTGGCTATCGCGATGGCGCGCAATCAGCACTGGCTGAAATCGAAAGCGCCTCTGCCGAAGATCTGGCGGAGCAGCTGAAGGCAAGACCCACATTGCTCGAGGCGCGTGGGAAGAGCAGCGCGCCGGGC
>DATAFR010000021.1:0-1670 GCA_036257375.1 Methyloceanibacter sp. | reverse complement strand
GGATCGGCAACACCACCGAGAGGTCGACTTCCACGAGGCCCACGAGTTGGAGCCGCGTCCGCCGACCTCGCCGCGCTCCATCGCCAGGTAGAAGAAGATTTTCATTCTGGTTCAAATCGCGCTGCGGCGGCACCCGGAGCTGGCCGAGGTGCCGCTGATGACCGAGCTCGCCACGAACGAGGACGACCGCAAGGTCCTGGCATTCCTGTCGGCCGACACCGGCATCACCCGCGCCTTCGTCACCACGCCCGACACGCCGCGCGAGCGTGTCGCTGCGCTGCGCCGCGCTTTCGACGCCACCATGAAGGACCCGCTGTTCCTGGCGGAAGCCGAGAAGGCCGGAATGGACATCAGCCCGGTGAGCGGCGAAGACTCGCAAAAGGTCGCGGACTCGATCGCCAATACCGAGCCCGCCGTGCTGGCCCGCGCCAAGGCGATCCTGGAAAACTAGAGCGTTTTCCAATTTTTGTGAATCGAGGGGATTCCCAACGGGGCGCGAATAAGATTCTGTGGTCTTCTCAGCTGAGGAGACCTGCGATGGGCTATTCGAACGATTTGCGAGTTCGAGTGATCCACGTTGTGGAGAGTGGGGTGGCAGCGCGGGCGGCGGCGCGACAGTTCGTGATCGGAGATGCGACGGCGATCCGCTGGGTGAAGCGATGGCGGGAAACCGGCAGCGTCGAGGCCAAGTCGATCAAGGGGCAAAGTCGCTCGCCGCTCAAGCGGCACGAAGAATGGCTGCTTGATCTGGTGCGGCAAGAGCCCGATTTGACGTTGGAAGAGATCCAGCGCCGCCTGCTCGATGAGCGTCAGCAGAAGGCGGGGATCGGCTCGGTCTGGCGGTTCTTCGATCGCAACGGCATCAGCTTCAAAAAAAAGCGTTCGCGCAGCCGAGCAGGATCGGCCTGACGTCGCCGCGGCGCGCGCCGCGTGGGTGCAGGATCAAGCCGAGTTCGATCCTGAGCGCCTGGTCTTCATCGACGAAACCGGCACCAGCACCAACATGGCGCGATTGCGCGGCCGGGCGCCCCGCGGCGAACGGCTGGTCGGCAAAGTCCCGCACGGCCACTGGAAGACGACGACCTTCGTCGCCGGCTTGCGCACAAGCGCGCTCACCGCACCCTGTGTCATCGACGGCCCGATGAACGGCAATGCGTTCCTGGCCTATGTCGAGCAAATCCTGGCCCCAAGCCTTAAGCCAGACGACATCGTCGTGATGGACAATCTCAGCGCCCACAAGGTGCCCGGCGTACGCCAAGCCATCGAAGCCACAGGCGCAAGGCTGCTTTACCTGCCTCCCTATTCGCCCGACTTCAATCCGATCGAGCAGCTCTTCGCCAAGCTCAAGGCCTTGCTGCGAAAGGCCGCCGAGCGTTCCGTCGACGACCTCTGGAACCGAATCGCCGCCCTGCTCGGCGCCTTCACGCCCAATGAATGTGCCAACTACTTCCGAAACGTAGGTTACGCTTCATCCTAAGTGGAAAGTGCTCTAGCCGCCAACATCGACATCGCCGATGAAACCTGCGCCCGCGAAGGCGGGCGCAGGAAGGGCGTCACTTGTCGTCCACCGCGTAGGGCCGCGGCAGCGGCTCGTGCGGCAGATCGGGATGCGGGCGGCCGAAGTCGGGTGCCGGCGAATCTTGGCCGATCTCGACGATGCCGCGGCGGAT
>DATAFR010000020.1:0-3435 GCA_036257375.1 Methyloceanibacter sp. | reverse complement strand
GCCCGCAGCATTATCAACAACCCGACGCTTATCCTCGCTGACGAGCCGACCGGCAACCTCGACAGCGTCAATGCGGTTGCCATTCTCGATCTCTTGTTCGATATCCAGCGAGCGCGGGGGGCGACCCTCGTCATGGTTTCGCACGAGCCGAGCTACGCCGAGCGCTGCGGGCGCCAACTCAGGATCAAGGACGGCAAGGTCCACGAGCAGCGGGAGGCGCGCGCGGTGAAGGAGGCAATTTGAACCATCTCCAGCTCGCCTTTGGTAACCTCAAGCGGAGACCGGCGCGCTCCATCCTCACCGTGATGGGCGTGGCGCTCGCCGTGGGCAGCTTCATCACGCTCTACGGCCTCTCCCGCAGCGTGCAGGAGAACGTGCAGCAAAGCTTCGAGGAGCGCGGCACCGATCTCACGGTGCGCCGGCGCGGTATTGCCGAGCCTTTCGGCGGCAACATGCCGCAAGCCGTCATCCAGGAGATCGCCAAAATTCCGGCGGTTGAGGCCGTGTCGGGCCAGCTGCTGAGCTTTGCCGCGTCCGACAACGACGATCACGTGCTCGCCTTCGGCTGGGCCGCCGACAGCTTCTATTGGCCGGAGGTGCCGCTGCTCGAAGGGCGCATCCCGGCGCCCGGCGAACGCAAGGTCGCGCTCCTCGGGAAGGACATCGCGCAGACCCTAAAAAAGCGTCTTGGTGATGACATCACGCTTATCGGCGAGAAGTTACACATCATCGGCATTACCAATTATTCGTCGATCATCAACCGCAATGCCGTCCTCGTCGAGCTTGCCGACTTGCAGGAGGTCACCTTCCGCACCGGCGCGGTGACCTATATCTCCGTCAGGCTTCAGCACCCGATCACGCCGGAGGAGACCGACCGCGTATCGCAGGCGATCGAAACCCTTGGCGACCTCACCGTCACCAAGAGCGAGAATGTGATGCGCAACGACAGCCTGCTCGGACTGCTGAATGCAGTCGCCACCTCGATGGCCTGGGTCGCGCTTCTGATGGGCGTGCTCATGGTGCTCAACACGCTGCTCATGGCGGTGCTGGAGCGCACGCGGGAGATCGGCATTTTGTCGGCGATCGGCTGGTCGAAGGAGCGCATCATGGGGGCGCTCGTTATCGAAGGCTTCATCCTTTCCGCGCTCGGCAGCGCCGCAGGCATCGTTATCGGCATTGCCGGATCGCGGCTGCTGAGCGCGATCCCGGCTATCGGCCGCTATGTGGCGGTTGAGCCGACACTGCCGCTGATGGCCGTCACGGCGCTGGCGGCCATAGCCCTCGGCATCCTCGGTTCGTTCTATCCGGCCTGGTTGGCCACGCGGCAAAGCCCCGCTGCAGCGCTCGAACGCGCCTAAGGGATCCAAGCATGAGATCGCGCTTTTGGCACGAAGCGGACTCAAGAGCTGTCGCGTCGGCCTAAGCGACCCGAAAAGTCAGGATCGCTCTTCGGCATGTCCGCTAAGTGCCAGAAGCAGACGAGGCAATCCTGCTGGTGTCAAGATTTGCTCCGGGTGCCGCGCACAAGCTGGGTAGACTTCGCTTCTTATGTCGCTTTCCAAAACGGATTGGTCGCGGCAAACCGCTCAAAGGCCCGTTCGGATTTGTGCAGCAAGGCTTCGACTTCGTCGCCAGAGGTCGCCCCGGCGTCTACTTGTGCGCCGCCGGCGATCAGCTCATGGTGGGTGGCAATATCATTGAGCCTACCGAGCGAGTCCTGCAAATCCTTGAGCGCGGCCAGGGACTCGGATCGCCGTTGGGCGGTCGTTTCCCCCGAGAAGGTGGTGGCGAAGAATTCGGTCGCATAGCGCAGGCGCTTGGCGCGAATCCGCAAACGATGCCGTTGGGCCAGGTCCAGCTGCCGCAGATCGGCGCCCTTCCTCTTGATCCACTTGCGGAGGCGGGCCAGCTCCTTCCTGGCGTACTCCGCCACTAAGCGATCGCGCGACGCCCTTCGGTTCTCGTCTTGATCATTGCAGGGACCGGTCTCGATCCATTCCGCGAGATCGAGGAGGGCGTTGCGAAATCGGCTCGAGCCGAGCGCAGCTGCGGCGCGGGCGTAAGCCGCCTCGCGCTTCGCATCGAAGTCGCGATGGGCCGCGGCCATGTCAATGGCACCGGGATCACTGGCGCGCAAGGGGGTGAGCACGTTGGCGGCAAAGACATCGAGATCGCGCGCGGGCCCAAGCTCCTGGGTCATCCATCTCAACTCGGCCTTGGTCCTAACCGTTTGCTCATCCGAGACGGCAGCGGCAAAAATGGCGAGGGCGGCGCGCAGACGCCTGAGACCGATCCGCATCTGGTGCAGGGATTCGGCTCGGCCCGCACGCGTTGCGGCCTCGTTGGCGAGAATCTGCCTGAGGCAATTGTGGGCGACGGCGCGGAAGGCCTCGCTTGCAGTGAGCGTTGGCGGGATGTCGATCTCCGCGGCCTTCTCGGGTTTGCCGCCGCTGTCATGCAAAAGCTCGTAACCCCGCTCGGCCTTGCTCTTTACCCCAAGCTTGAGAGGTACCGTTTCGGCAAGAACGCGTGCCAGGCTAAATAAGGACTTCGCCTCACCGCGCTTGAGCTCGAGCTCGAGTTCTAAAATCGCGCTGCGCTTCTTGGCGGTGGCAATCTCACCCTGATCGATAGCAAGTTCAATGTCCGACCCGTCATGCGTCAGCCTGTAGATGTTGCGGGTGACGCGGGTCTCGAACACCGGGCGAAGCGAGGCGCGGATATCGGGCGTGAGCAGCGGCTTTAGCGCCGTGCGGCTGGCGCCGCTGAAATTGGGCGTGCGACCCTTCACTTCCCGTTCCCATTCGAGGCGATCAAAGAGCCCGCCGCCGCTTTTTGCGGTCTTTATAGTCTGGACCTGACGGCCATCGATGTCGCGAATGCGGAGATAAACGCCAGCCTTGTGCAGCGTCTCGCCGGGCGTGTCGAAATAGATGGAGACAAGGTCCTGCTCTTGCGGGCCGGCGCACAAGAGGGGATGGGCGGCAAGCCGCGCGGCGTCGGCCGGATCGAACTCAAGCTTGATCTCGACTTCTCGGTCTTGCACTTGATGGTGAGCCACGACCATCACCGTGTCCCCATTACTGGCTTATTCCTCAAGCCAAACCTGACGTTGCGCTATGGATGCCGAATATGGCCTGCGATCACCGCGGACGATCCCCTCGAACCATTCATGCGGCGAGGGTCGGCGTATGTATCGGTCCGCCAAAGGTGTCCGGCAAGCCAAATCCGAACGCTCCTCCCACAGCCGCCTCGTTGCTCGGCTAGGCGACGCATGGGACGGCAAGTTATACGTGGCCAATTGGTCGCTGCACGACTTCAATATCGTGGCGGTCAAAGCCGATTGGCCGGATTTGCGACGCCTATGTGCGCGGACGCCCGCGGCCTAAGCTGCCAAAGGTTGCGTTCACGCGCTTCCCCGCGTGAATGTGGCGG
>DATAFR010000019.1:0-1968 GCA_036257375.1 Methyloceanibacter sp. | reverse complement strand
CCGTCGTCCTCGCCGCTTGCCGGGATCAGGAGCCAGATATCGGCGAGCCGACGCCAAGCCTTGGCGTCGTCGGGCGCGAGCGTGACGATCTGCACATAGATATTGGCCGCGCCTCCGAAGTCGACGCGCTCAAGCGCCGCTTCTGCCTCCTGCTTCAGAGTGGCGAGCGGCTTGTCGATGGTGCCGGCCTCTTCCTTGAGGTCGGCCTCGAGCGTGATCGCGGCGTCGTCGAGAGCGTCGTCTTGAAATGTCTTTGGGGCGGCGAGGGAAGGGGTGGTGGCGAAAACGAACAGCGCGGCGAACAGGCCGGCGCGGAACCATGCGGGCATCGAGGGACCTCCGGGACCCGTACTCGGCAATACGGGTGCAGACCCCTATCGTAAACGAGCCTCGCGACAGAAACCAGAGGGAGGTCGCGTTTTGATCTTAGCCGTCGAGCTCGCCAGGAGCAGGCGAGCCGAAAAGCGCGGCGGCCGGGGAGATCAAGGTCTCGGCGGCATGGCCCCCTGGCGGTTTCTCAGCCGCCCGCGTCCATCTCGCCGGCAAGCCTTGCGAATTCCGCCCGGACCCAGGCATGGCACTCGTCGCGGTCGTAGCTGGAATGCCACATGAGCCGTAAGGGGAAGGGGATAGCCCCAAAGGGCTGGCGAACGCGTTCGAGCCCGAATTGATGCTCGAGCAACGCGGCAAGCGATGCCGGGACCGTGAGCAGCGCGTCGCTGTTCAGCGCGAGCAGCAAGCCGACCAGGAGCGAAGACACGCGCGAGGTGACAACGCAGGAGAGTCTGTGCGCCGCGAGCGCGCCGTCAATCGGCGCGATGGTGGGAAGGCCATGCACGGCGATGTGGCCCGAGGCGGCGAAGGCCGCGGGTTTGGGCGTCCGTCGCGCGAGAGAATGTCCCGGGCGCGCGAGCGTCGCAAGCGTGTCGTCGCAGAGCTTGAGCACGCGGATGTCGGGCGCCGGCGGCGGAATATCCTCGATGTCGATCACGAAATGGGCCCGCCCGTTGCGCATCGCATCGGTGTTGTCCTCGATGCGCGAGGGCGTCCACCCGACCCGCACGCTCGGGGCCAGCTTTTGCAGCCGCCTGCGCAAGGGCTGCACCAGCATCAATTCCCCCGCCTCGCTGGTTGCGACTGCGAAGTCGCGCGAGGTCTCGGAGGGGTCGAACGGCTTGCTCGGCCGGAGCAGGCTCTCCATGCCGGCGAGGATGACGTGGACGGTGGGCGCAAGCTCGAGCGCCTTTGCCGTGGGCACGAGCCGCTGGCCCGCGCGCACAAACAGCTCGTCGGCGAAGATCTCGCGCAACTTCGCCAAGGCATGGCTGATCGCCGACGCGCTCCTTCCGAGCCGCTCCGCGGCGCGGGTCACGCTCGCATCGACCAATAGAGCGTCGAGCGTGACGAGAAGATTGGCATCGATCTCCCTTAGGTGCATAGCGTGCAATAATTCTCCTGAAAAGAGTTCACTTTGTGCATGTTATCTTTGGCGCTAGGGTCTTGACAAGGCATCCGGCTGCCCAGCCCGGAGGCCTTAACGTCCAAGCGAAAGCTGGCCGTTTACTCATCTCAACCTTGCGGTGGCCTGAGGGTCCCGGCCCTCAAGGCTGCCGCATTTATCTCCGTCGAACGCGTCTCGCCCGGCGAAGGCCGGCGGGCGTGTTCTCGTATCGTGAGGACAAAGGGCACCGATGTTCCGACGACAATCGATAATCGTGCCGTTCACCGCTCTGACGATCGGCGTTTGCTGTGCCGCGCCGGTGATGGCCGAACCCGCGCCAAAGGATGTCCTAAAAACTTATGCGGACATCGCAGAGGCCGCCTATAGCGATTCCCTCGATACCGCGAGGACGCTGAAGCTCAGCGTCGACGCCCTGCTCGCGAAACCGACCGAGGACAATCTCCGCGCCGCGCGCGCCGCCTGGATCGCCGCGCGCATCCCTTACATGCAGACCGAGGCCTATCGCT
>DATAFR010000018.1:0-9178 GCA_036257375.1 Methyloceanibacter sp. | reverse complement strand
GGTCGAGGTCGGGTTCACGCCGCCGCAGGTGACCAAGAGGCTGCCGTCGACGATGAAGAGGTTTTTCACGTCGTGGCAGCGGCCCCATTCGTTCACCACGGAACGTTCGGGGTCCGTGCCCATGCGCGCGGTACCCAAGAGATGTCCTGGACTACTCAGGGCCGTGCTGGAGCCAAAGATGTTCCTTGCCCCGGCCGCCTCGAGGGCCTCCGTCGCGCGGGCGATGCCGTGCTCCATCATGCGCTGCGTGTTCTCGCCGACCGTGTAGTCGATCCTCGGCGCCGGGATGCCGTGGCTTCCTTCAGCACGGGGTCGAGGGTGACGCGGTTGTGCTCCTCGGGCAGGTCCTCGCACGCGACGATTGCCGTGAGGCGGTGGTAGAGCTGCGAGCGATAGACGCGGTGATGATCCTTGCCCCAGGGAAGGCGGCCGGTGCCTAAGTTGGTGATCGCCTCGTGGGCGGGACCGTAGCCGCGGACGAACTGCAGCGTATAGCCGCGCACGAAGCCGCGCGACCGGTCGGTTTCGTAAAACTCCTTGCTCCACAGCACCGTCGGCGGCGCGCGGTCGCCGTCCATCTCCTCATCGACATAGCCGGACACCTGCGGCCAAGGATGCAGCATCAAGTTCTTGCCCACGAGGCCCGAGGAGTTGGCCAGACCATTGGGAAACTGCGAGGAAGCCGAGTTCAGGAGGAGCCGCGGCGTGCCGATACCGTTGGCCGCCACGATCACCACTTCAGCGGGCTGGAATCGCTCCACCCCGTTCGGGTCGTAGTAGACCACGCCGGAGGCCATGCCCAGCTCGTTGGTGGTGATCTCGCGCACGCGACAGCGCGTGCGCAACTCCACCCTGGCGCGGAGCGCGTGCGGCCAGTAGGTGATGTCGACGCTTGCCTTCGCCCCTTGCGCGCAGCCCAGCGTGCACTGGCCCAGATTGATGCACTTGGCGCGACCGTCGTACTCCGTGGTCGCCAGGGCTATATCCGACGGCCACCAATGCCAGCCGAGTTGGTTGAGCGCCCGCGCATACCGCGTGCCGGTCCTGCCGAGCGGCACCGGCGGCAAGGTGGGTTCGTGCGCGGGATATGACGGATCGCCGGCAAGGCCGGCGACGCCCATCATACGGTCGTTCTCCGCGAAACACGGTTCCAGCGTCCAGTAGTCGATCGGCCAATCGTCCGCCACACCATCGAGCGTCCTGACCCGGAAGTCGGACGGATGCAGGCGCGGAAAATGCGCCATGTAGAGGATCGTTCCGCCGCCGACGCCATTGAAGTTGGCAACCTTCATCACCGAGTTGGACTCGTTGATGGGATAGTCGGTGTCGCGCGCACGCCGATTGGGGCTGATGTGGAAATCGGAATAGCGTCGCGCTTCCCAGTCGGGGCCGTTGGTGGGGAAATCGGTCGGCTTGACCCAGTCGCCCTGCTCGAGACACAAGATCTTCATGCGCGTCTCGGCGAGGCTCCAGGCCACCGCAGCACCCGAGGCGCCGGCGCCGATGATGAGCACGTCGACGATGTCGTCGGTCGGGCGGGCGCCGGTATCTTCTGCGGCCATCCTCAGCGCCCCTTGTCGTCCACGTCGCGCCACATTGGCGGGCGGTTGCGGACCGCCTCGAGCAGCGACCAGTCACCCTGCTGCACGGTATGGCCCTTGGGGAAAGGCGGCCCCGGCTCGAGGCCTAGCGACCTGATCACGCGCTCGTCGCGGTAGTAGCATTGCAGCACGGCTCGCCCGAGTGCCGTGATCTCGGGTCCCTCACGCCGCAGCAGCGCCATCGCCGTCGCCTCAGCCTCGGCCTCGTCGATCGCGGCGAAATCTCCGCCAACCATCTCGCGCAGCATGGCCAGCGCCTTGCGCACTGCGCTTTGATCGCGGCCGAGCGAGCGGACGATATCCGCGAAGATCGTCCCATCGTTCGCGCCAGGCACACGATAGTCCGCGCTCGAGGGCACCATGAAACCGACCAGTCGACGCAGATCCCGCAACTCCGCCGGCGTCAGCTCGCTCCCGAAATCATTCGGCATGTCGGCTTTCACGCGAAGCATCCTCGCTGATCGAGTCCAATGCGGCATTGACGCGGCCAGGCCCTGGCACGTCCGCCACCGGCCAAATCAGATATCACATTGACTGCGAAATGGATGCTTAACCACGGCGCATTGGGATGCCCGCTTTGGGATTAGCGGACATGACATGCGCCCATCACAGCGGGATGTTGTCGTGCTTCTTGAAGGGGTTTTCGAGATGCTTGTTGCGCAGCATCTGGAGAGCGCGGGCGATGCGCCTTCGCGTCGAGCGCGGCATGATCACCTCGTCGATATAGCCCCGCTCCGCCGCGACGAAGGGATTGGCGAAGCGCGCTTGATATTCGTCGATGCGCTTCTTGATCTTGGCTGGGTCGGACAGCTCGGCGCGATAGAGAATCTCGGCCGCGCCTTTTGCCCCCATCACCGCGATCTCCGCCGACGGCCAGGCATAGTTGATGTCGCCCCTTATGTGCTTCGACGACATAACGTCGTAAGCGCCGCCATAGGCCTTGCGGGTGATGACGGTGACCTTCGGCACAGTCGCCTCGGTGAAGGCGAAGAGCAGCTTGGCGCCGTGCTTGATCAACCCGCCATATTCCTGGTCGGTGCCGGGCAGGAAGCCGGGCACGTCGACGAAGGTGACGATGGGGATGTTGAAGCAGTCGCAGAAGCGCACGAAGCGCGCGGCCTTGCGCGATGCGTCGCTGTCGAGCACGCCGGCAAGCACCATCGGCTGATTGGCGACGACGCCGATGGTGCGGCCCTCCATGCGGGCGAAGCCGATCACGATGTTGCGCGCATAAGTCTCCTGCACTTCGAAGAAGTCGCCCTCGTCCACGACCTTATGAATCAGCTCCTTGATGTCGTAAGGCTTGTTCGGATTGTCGGGGATCAGCGTATCGAGCGAGGGCTCCTCGCGGTCCCAGGGGTCGCGGGTCGGCAGCTCGGGTACGCCCGAGAGATTGCTGGACGGCAAAAAGTCCATCAGCCGGCGCATCTGCAGCAGCGCCTCGACGTCGTTCTCGTAGGCGCCGTCGGCGATCGACGACTTGGTGGTATGCACAATGGCGCCGCCGAGTTGCTCGGCGGTCACCTCCTCCTTGGTCACGGTCTTCACCACGTCGGGGCCGGTGACGAACATGTAGGAGGTGTCCTTCACCATGAAGATGAAGTCGGTCATGGCCGGCGAATAGACGTCGCCGCCCGCGCACGGTCCCATGATCACGCTGATCTGCGGGATCACACCGCTCGCGAGCACATTGCGCAGGAACACTTCGCCGTAGCCGCCGAGCGCCGCCACGCCCTCCTGGATGCGCGCGCCGCCCGCGTCGAACAGGCCGATGATCGGCGCGCGATTTTGCAGCGCCATGTCCTGGATCTTGATCATCTTGTTGGCGTGCGCTTCCGAGAGCGAGCCGCCGAACACGGTGAAGTCCTTGGCGAAGACATAGACCACGCGGCCGTTGATGGTGCCCCAGCCGGTGACCACGCCGTCGCCCGGCACGCGCGTCTTCTCCATGCCGAAATCGATGCAGCGGTGCTCGACATACATGTCGAACTCCTCGAAGGAGCCTTCGTCGAGCAGGAGGTCGAGCCGCTCGCGCGCTGTAAGCTTGCCGCGCTTGTGCTGGGCCTCGATGCGGGCGCTGCCGCCCCCAGCGCGGGCCCTGTCGCGGCGAATTTCAAGCTCTTCCAGGACTTCCTTCATAGGGCTTCCCCATGTGACGCGGCTGTGACGCGTGCATAGCATGGGCTTTTGGGGACGCAAATGGCGTCGCTAGCCCTGGCCAGGCTCGTCCGCCCGGGAGAAGAAGGGTGATCTTCAACAGCAATTTCATATGCTTAGACCCGGCGTGGACCGGCCTCCGCCGCTGGTCTATTCTCGCCCTCCCTCAATAGCTTATCTCCAGTGCCTCACATGCAGCCCCATCATGTCGCAAGAGTCTCTCTATGCGCACTTGCCGTCCTGCTTCTCGTCGGCGCGGCACGGGAAGCCGAGGGGCAGGAGGCACCAAACCTTCGCGTTCCCGGACTGAAGCGCGACTTGCCGGAGCTTCAGGCCCTGCCTGCGACCAGTCAGGTGGTGGTGAAGTTCCGCGAGGGGGAAAAGGTCAGGCTCACCGACCAGAAGCTCACCGGCATGCGCACCGGCCAGGCCAATCTGCTCAACAACGTGCTGCGCCAAGCGGGCATCACCGAGGCGGCGATGCAGCCGCTGTTCGAGGCGCCGCCGGAAGCGCTCGAGCGCGAGCGGGATGACAGCCAACGAAGGACAGGACGCCAGCTCGCCGATCTCAGCCAGTACTTCGTCATCAAGCTGCCGCCGAATGTCAGCGCGGCCGAGGTCGCCAGCAATCTGAATGCGCTGCCCTTCGTTGAATTTGCTCGACCCGCACTACGGCCTGCGCCGCCGCCAATCTACCGCATTCCAGAGGCTGCCGATCCCCTCCCCGAGGGCGACGCGGCGCGCGCGACCACGCCGAACTTCACCACCTCACAAGGGTATAAAGGCAAGGCGCCGCCTGGCGTGGGACCCATCCCCAATGTCAAGGGCAGCGACGGCCGCGGCATCTCTTTCGCCGATGTCGAATATGACTGGACGCTGAATCACGAAGATCTGCGCATACCCAATCTGCGCTTTCTCGAGACCGAGTTGACGCCGGACCGCTTCGGCGGACCTGAGCATGGCACGGCCGTGCTCGGCATCGTTTCGGGAATTCCCAATTCCTTCGGCGTCACCGGCATCGCTCCGGCCGCCTTCGCCTATGTGGCCTCGGCAAGTTCCGCCGAGCTCGGCTATATGCCGGCTCGCGCCATCGGCATCGCGATGAACAAGTTGAAGCCCGGCGACGTCATCATCATCGAGCAGCAAAATTCGGTCTGCGGGCTCGAAGATTACGGTCCCCTGGAATATTACCAGGACGTGTTCGATGCGGTCTCGGCGGCGACCGCCAAGGGCATCATCGTGGTGGCGGCGGCCGGCAATGGCGACGTCAATCTCGACCGCGAAACATGCGTCGGCGCCTTCGACCGCACCAAGCGCGATTCCCAAGCCATCATCGTCGGCGCCGGCTCATCGACCGACCGGACCAAGCTCGGCTTCTCCAGCTATGGTTCGCGCGTCGACGTGCAAGGCTGGGGCGAGAACGTCACCACCACCGGCTATGGCGATGCCTACAACCCGACCAACGATCTGCGCCGCTATTACACCAAGTCCTTCAACGGCACGTCGAGCGCGACCCCCATCGTGGCCGGCACGGTCCTCGTCATCCAGGGCGTGCGCAAGGCATGCGGCCTTCCGCCGGCCACGCCGCTCGAGATGCGCGATCTCCTGGTGCGCACCGGCATCAGGCAGGGTAGCCCGCGCGCGCGCAATATCGGGCCGCTGCCCAATCTCCAGGCCGCACTCAGGGCAAGCGTTCCGGCGAATTGCCTGAAGGAAGTGCAACAGTCGGCAAGCGACGCCGTGACACCTTAAAGGTGCTCAGGCGCCATCCTTGGCGAGCGCCAGCGTCTTGGCAGCCGCGGCGAAGTCGCGCCAACGATTCTTGCGCCGCTCGGCGGCTTCCGCATCCTCGCCCCATTGGCTGATCTGCCAATCCTCGTCGACATGCGCCGCCTTCCACGCCTCTTCCGGCGAGAGCCGCCCTTGCGCCACGGCAAGAGCGAGCAGCGCCGACCCTGTCAGCGCCGTCATCACATGCAGCGCCGCGAGGCTGAACGCATCGCGGCCCACGAGTGTCTCTTTCAGCCGCTCGAGCGAAGCTTGCGGCTGGGCGACATGCACGAGGTCTTCGGCGAGATAGAGCGGCGCGCGGAGCGCGGTCTTGGTCCACGCGAGCACCGGGTCCCAATGCGCCTCTTTCGCGCGTTTGAGCCCGCTCGGCCCTTGCGCCCGGTAGCAGACAAGATCGGAGCCGGCGAAGGACAGGATGTCGTCGATCACCGCCGATTCGCGGCCCGCCACGCCGTCGATCGCGCTATTGGCGAGCCTGGTCAGCGGCATGGTCCTTGGGTCGATGCGTTCGCCTTGCACGCGCCATTCGTCGGCAACCGCCTCGGCCAGCGCGCGCGTCGGCAGAGTGAGCGGCGCCTTTCCCGGCGTCCGCACCGGCTTGCCGTCGAGCAGAAGCCGGGCCCCCTCGCCGCCGTCATCCGCCACCGTAACGTCCTTATAGAAGCGCTTGGCGCCGCTTCCCGCAGCCGGCGCACCGCCGGATGCATGTGGGGACGTCTTCTCGGCCACGTCCTACGGCCACTCCGGTTTCGGCTTGTGGGCATGGGACTTGGCCCGTCGCCGCCGCTCGAGGTGCATGGGAATTTCCTCTTCCGCTAGGCGCGCATAATCTCGCTTCAGCTTCTCCAACTCCTCGTCGTCGAAGTGATCCAGATCGAGCAGGACATTGCGCGCCTTCTCCGTCACCCTGATCAACTCGTCGAGCTTGATATGCAGTCCCGCCGTGTCGCGGTTCTGCGTGTTCTGAATCACGAACACCATCAGGAAGGTGATGATCGTGGTCGCCGTGTTGATGACAAGCTGCCATGTGTCGCTGAAGCCGAACAAGGGACCAGTCAGTCCCCAAATTACGATGGCGGCTACGGCGAGAATAAAGGTGTTGGGGCGCCCGGTGATGAGCGACACCCAATGAGCAAACCGCACGAACCAGCCTGCTTTCGACTCCATGGCTTCCTCTCGTTTCGCAATAAGACGGGGACCGTCGGTGGTCCTAGAAAAACGAACAAGAACCGCGAGGGTTGCCGCCCAAGCTGCGGCTCTTTTCACTCTCTTATTCCAAGTCATTACGGTTTAACATGAACCGGCAAATGTTGGCGGCGGGTCAATTCGGGAGGGAATCTATGTATCGCAGACGCGTCTTGGGCTTCGGGGTGGTTTTTGCGTTCTTCGCAATCGCGGCGATACATGCCGCAAGTGCCGCCGATCCGACCTACTGCGCCAAATATGCGAGCGACGCGGAGAAGGCGGCCTCGCTCGCCAAGAAGCTGGGCTGCGGCTTTCAGGGACCGCGCTGGGGCATGGACAAGGGGCCGCACATGGCATGGTGCCTTCTCGTCGACCCGAAGCTCGCGCATTCGGAGACCGAGGCTCGCTCCGCCGACCTGAAGCTCTGCTCCTGCCAGCAATACGCCGACCAGACCATGGTGCAGGTTGCCATCAACATCGCCAAGAAATGCGGCTTCACCGGACTGCGCTGGCTCGACAACAAGAAGGCGCACTACAATTGGTGCTTCAATGCCAATCCCGGCCTGAAGGCAATGCAGAATGAGATCGACATCCGCAAGCAGATGCTGAAGGGCTGCTAGCCTTATTGCTCGGCGGCCTTGTCGGCGCCGCGCTCTTCGAAACCGAAAGCGGCGAATGCCTTTGCCATATGGGGCGGCAGCGGCGCGGTGACGTCCACCACGCCCTCCCCTGAAGGATGCGGAAAGCTGATGCGCCGCGCGTGCAGATGCAGCTTGCGTTCGACGCCTTCGGGCCATTCGGCGCTGCTCGGATATTTCTCATCGCCCAGGATCGGATGGCCGATGATGGCCATGTGCGCACGGAGCTGATGTTGCCGCCCGGTGACCGGCTTCAGTGAAACGAAGGCCACCTTCTGGCCAGCGCGATCCACCACGGCATAATGCGTCACCGCCGATTGCGCCACATCCTGTTCGCCGGGACGCGCCTTTCGCACGCGGTCGCCCTCCGGACCGGCTGCCTTCACCAGCGCCGCATCGATCTTGCCTTGCGGCGGCTTCGGCACGCCGTGGGTGAGCGCCCAATAGATCTTGCGCACAGAGCGCGTCTGGAAAGCCTTGCCGAGCTTTGCCGCCACCGCACGGCGCTTGGCAACCACCAGAACGCCCGAGGTGTCGCGGTCGAGCCGATGCACGAGGCGCGGCCGCGTCTCCGGCCCATCCCCCATGGCTTCGAGCAGCCGGTCGATGTGGTGCGGCGTCTTCGTGCCGCCCTGCACGGCAATGCCCGACGGCTTGTTGAGGATGAGCAGATCGTCGTCCTCGTAGAGGGTGTTCGACGTGAGAAACTCCCGGTCGGCCTTCGACAGTTGATATCGCGGCGAAGGCGGCGGCGCCACGTCGGGAAGCGGCGGCACGCGCACGAGCTGGCCTTGCGCAAGCCGGGTGCTGGCTTTGGCGCGCGCTCCGTCAACTCTCACCTGCCCGGTGCGGAGCAGCTTTTCCAGCCGGCTATGTGGAAGCGACGCGTAATGGGTCTTGAACCAGCGGTCGAGCCGCATCCCAGCCTCGCCCGCGCCGACGCGCCTGGTTTCAACCCCGCTCATGGTTCGTCTTGTCCCTCTGAGAGGCCGAGTTACCAATCGGTGATCACGTCCCGCGCCATGCCTTGATCTGAGGAGACTCCGCGCTACATTCGGGTTAATTGCAGAAGGGGATGGAGTCCCCCTGAACCGCCGATTGGCTAATGACTCCTACTGCATAGTCGTTATGCGGTGGGAGCTTCAAGTCCGCGAGCCCGCCGCCAAGGCGGGTTTTTTGTTGCCTCAAGCAGGCGCCTCGCCTTGCCCGGTCCGCGCGGACGACAAGGAGACGGCAATGTGCAAGCTGGGAGCTCGGACGCGATGGGACTCTTGACGATGGGAAATACCGCCACCCTCTATTGCTGGATTGCGATCGGCAGTGCGATTGGCGGCGTCGCGCGCTATTGGTGCTCCGGCGTCGCCGCCAGGCTGTTCGGCGAGACCTTCCCCTGGGGTACGCTCTTCGTGAATGTCACCGGCTCGCTGGTCATCGGTTTCTTCGCAACGCTGACCGGACCAGACGGCCGCATCTTCGCGGGCTCGACCATGCGCCAATTCGTCATGATGGGGCTGCTTGGCGGGTTCACCACCTTCTCCTCATTCAGCCTGCAAACGCTCAATCTCGCCAATGACGGCGAATGGCTGCAAGCTGGCGGCAATATCGTCGCCTCCGTCGTGCTCTGCCTCATCGCCGTCTGGCTCGGGCATTTGCTCGCCGTTTCCATCAACACCATGAAGTGGATCTAAGCCATGCCGCTCTCCAGCGACGCCGTGCTGCTTCGCATCTTCATCGGCGAGGACGACAAGGCCGGCCATCAGCCGCTTTATGAAGCGATCGTGCTGAAGGCGCGAGAGTTGGGCATTG
>DATAFR010000017.1:0-29857 GCA_036257375.1 Methyloceanibacter sp. | reverse complement strand
CCAGTACTAAGCAGCAGCTACAGTTTGCTATTCCAATATTGATAACCCCTGCTACCAATTAGGATTTTGCCCTCATTGGGCTTATTACTGCCTGCAAAAGCCCTGACCCAGGGCGTATTGCCGTAGTTTTTATTGGCGTTTTAGCAAACAAACCCCTGCATACCGCCTGCTGGCAGGGGCTTAAGCCCTGCATTCCCGCTGATACCAAGACCTCTATCGAGCCCCATACATTGCCATAGGATGCCAAATCTCCCCTGCCCTGGCACCTTGGCGTCCTATGGACACCTTGGCGTCCTACTAGAGCGCCAAGCCCTCGTAGATAGCCATCAAAAATGGCTGTTTTTCCATAGATAGCCAAGCTAATGCGGGCAGGCACTCTATGACGTCTTGTTTGGCATCCTACGGGAGGCCAGCGCCGCGGTACGTTGGCAACAGTGCCGCTCGATCCCCTCGACTCTCAAGTCTCCTCAATAAGTCGTTCATTCATCACCTCTTCCAGATCCACGGACCGCCGTCCCTCTCGCTCGTGAGCTTGAGCGCATCCTTTGCCCTCTGCATGGTGCGCCATGATATGCCTGCCCCCTTGGCCTCCTCTTGAATCTCCTTCACTAGCTTGCCGTCGCACCCAATGATGCTCGCGAGGAGCTGCTTTGCCTCCTCAAGCGCTGGGGCGGCCTCCTCTCGGCTGGCGGCCATTGCCTGCGCGGCGGTGATGTCCACGTTTCCCTCTTCTCACGCGACATGGGAGGTCTTGATGAGCGCGGGCGTGACGTAGTCCTGCTCGATGCGATAGGCGAGTCCTGGGGCTGGCGGCGCAAGGTTGTTCTTGGCGTGCAGGAACAGGTGCCGCGTGTCGTCTTCCGGGTCTCTCAGTGCGGCAAAGGCAACACGAGCGGCAGCGACGAAAGCGACGGAAGCCATGAAGCGGTGCATGACCTTGGTGCCCGCCTGAGCGTTGCCCTTGTTAAAGTGCATGATGGAGATGATCGCCACTCCCAGCCGACTGGCCATCTCGGCCACGGGCGCCAGCACGGTTCGGACAGACTGATCGTTGTGGGAGTCAACGCCCTTGCCCATGTAGGCACTGGCCGGATCAATGGTAACGGCAAGCACGTCGCCGATCTCGGCAATCTTTGCCTCAAGCATCTGTAGGTCAGTTTGCAGGTTGAAGGTGCGCCGCCCCTTATTGTCCTCTCCCTTCACGGCCTCCACGATATGGATCTTATGAAGGTCGGCGCCTGCAGCGATGAGGCGCGGGACTAGGGTATCCTCGACGCCATCCTCTGCCGACAGGATCAGGATGCTTCCGGTCGGAGCCTTCCCCCATTGTTTGGCCAGTCACCCCCCCTTGAAAGGGTCGCGGCGATATAGACGCCTATCTGACTCTTACCTTCCTCGGGATCTCCGCCGATGACGGTGAGCTTACCCCGCGCGATGCGACCATCCCAAATCCAGTCAATCGGCTCAGGCGCAACGTCAGCCGCGCATCGAATGACAAGGTCTGCGTCCTGCTTTGGGGCGCCACCGTTCGGCTTATACACCGGTGTCATATCGGCAAGCGTGCGAATATCCACGCCCGCGCGATACGCGTCGTTCCAATCTTTCATTTCAGTTTTTCCTTAAAGAATGGCGATGCGGACTTCTTGGCCGCGCCACCGCTCGGCGCATGCTTGCGCCGCCCTCAAGCCTGGTCCCGTCATTGTCGGCAAAGATCGTCAGAAACTCGATCCCCGGTAGCACCGGGAACCGCTCAATCGCTCCAGCGCTTGTCGCCGCCCATACCGGTGCCCAATCCGCCAAAACTGCCAGCCCATCCTCGACACCCTCACAGATGCCAAGGCCGTGCGTTACATCTTCGTCGGGCGTCAGCCTCACCACACCCTGGCGGCCAAGCATCTTGCGTTCGCGCTTGCTGCCGTCAGCGTTCAAAAATGTTCGGTGGATGCCGCAAGGCATGTTTGTGGTCGGTTCTGTCATCAGCGCCACCACCATGCGGTGCAGCTTGTTGTAACGAAGCGCATGATCGAGATTGCCGCCGAGCGTCAGTTTGCGATGCCTGGTGAAGTACTCCTCGCCGAGCGTGCCCTGAAGCGGTACTGATTGCGCCCACAGCGTTAGCGCCGGTGTGATGTCCTTGCGTTCGTCCGGTGGCGGGGCGACAGGCTGGAGCGCGGTCGCGCCGCGGCGCAGCCCTAGTGCGACCTTGACGTCCCTCCAGTCGCACCCGGCAAAGCAGTGGACGTCAACCCCCTTGCGCGGATCGTCGCGCACCTTCAGCGATGGAGTTCGGTCCCCATGAACGGGGCAGCGGCAGAGGCCGTAACGCCCCTGCCACGTCCCGCCGAGAGCTTTGGTTATCGCTCTCGCATCCATTTAGCTGTGCGCCTCTGCGAAGTGGCGCTCTTCTTCGAGGTGGTCCAAATAACCTGGTTCAGGCTGCGCAAGAAATTCTCGCAGGTCGCTCGTGTTTGCCTCTCTCTCGATGCGATCTCGAATGCCTGCGAGAAAGAAGTGAAGCCACTCTTGCTGCTCGGGCGCGTGTATGCCCCTCAGGGACTTCGCCACGGCTTTGACGAAGCGATCTGCAAAAAGCGGATCAACTACATCGGAAATTATTGCGTCGAGTGTTGCGTCATCCATCGTTATGCCCTCCACTCAGGCGCAAACGGGACATCGTCATCCAGCATTGGCGCGGCGCTGCCGACCTCGCCACCCCATGACGCCCATCCGACAATCTTGAAGGATGGCTTCGCCACCTCGCCGTAGACATCATGGTCATATGTCTCGGTGCCAAGCGTCACCACGGGGAACTGCCGCGGATGCTTTGGCGCACCTTTGGCATAAGCTCCCGCCAACTTGGCGAGGGCATCCTTTCCGCCGTGCGAAGAGGAGCTGAAGGTGAAAAGGTCGCCGCTAATCTCTCCGCGCATGATGATGCGGAACGTCGGCGCCCACGGATCGCGTGGGTTGCCCTGCATGTCCGTTTCCCAAACTTCGGGATCGGTGTGCCCGAGATCGGAGCGCGACGGCGCCGGTATGCCATCGCTGACGCGATTGATCCGATGCTCTACGGGCTTCCTGTTGAACCAGCGCACCCATCCGGTCCACATCTCGTCCATGTTCACTACAAAGCGCGCCTCCGGTGGAACGGGCGCCTTCTCTTCACCGCTGCGCCATCGGCCCTTGGCGAAGGTAAGCAGGTCACCCGCGATGGCTGACGCCGATGCTGTGTCTGCGAATGCCTGATATGTTGATAGGTCGTGTCTGATCGTTAGGTCGTTTGTCATCGTTTGCCTGTTTGCTCGTTATTGCGGCAACGCAAGACTTGGGCGCACCGTGCCGCGTGGGCGCGTCCGTAAGAGTTCGTGATTTTTCGGCGAGGGCTTCGAGGTGTTCTTGAAGGACGATCGAAGGCCAGCCCTTAAGGCTTCCTCCGGCTGCTAAGGCGACACGCCTAGGAAGGCGCCCTTAGCCTCAAGACGGCGAAGCTGCCGATCTGAGTAGGCGATCCCATAGTCGGGGAGCAGGCGGTCAAAGGTGACGAACTTCATCGAGAACCCTCTTGGTCAAACAAAAGCCGCCTCGAACGGCGGCTGCAAAAGCCCGCACAAGGCGGGGCTGGTACTGATTGTTACGCGGTGGCTAACTCATCCTCGTGGATGACGCGCTCGGCTAGAGCCTGCTTGATGTAGCTCTCTAGCCAAAGCCCGCTGATGCCTGGCTGCTCGTCAGTGCCGCCGAGCTTGATCGTGAAGTTGTCGAGCGGCGGGTCTTGCAGCTCGGGCCTCATATCCTCGATCTGCTCATTGATGTCCCGCAGCGCCATCAGCATCAGTGCACGTTCGCGCTGAAGGGCCATCCATCTTTGGAGTTGCTGTCTCATGCAAATTTCCTTTCCTACCCTATAGAACGGGACTCGGTTTTTTCGCTTCAGGTGGGGCAAAAATGGCTAATTTCAGCCAAAAACTGAGGGGAATTAAGCGTGACACCTTAATTGCTGTACTTCAGGCGCCACAGGCGCCGCAGCCCTTTGGTGGTTCGGGGACGGACCGGGAAATCCCTTTCGAACTTCATCTGCGCTGCCGTTGCTTCCTCTGGCGACACATCCTCGAAGGCATACTGATGTCGGCCATAGTTTCGATGGCCCCAGACGATTCCAACTTTGTCGGGGTGGCGCAGCGAGCCGATGTTGGAGTAGAGCCGGAACAGATGGTCTTCCAGGCGCTCCTTGATCCCGCGCGTGTCGTCAATGTCCAGGTCCAGGACGTCGGCGACCTCGTGCGTAACCTTGAAGCGCACCGTGCCTGGATCGCAGCCGGTGGGGCGGAAGGTTGGGTCAGGGCGGATTAGCACACACTGGCTGACAAAGTCGTAGCTGGCATTCAGCCTTTCCCGGTGGGCCCGTATCTCGCGAATCCGAGAGCTTCCCCGACCGCATCCTCAATGGCTGGCGGATTCTCGGCGTCCTTCGGGTCAAGCGCCTTTAGCGCGACAAGGAACTCAAGCAAGTCAAGCCAATGGAGGACGTCCAGGTAAATGATGCGACCGCTATTTGTTCCTCGCAGCCATTTCTCATCGGCTTGACGCCTACGGCGGCGCGACTGCCTTAGACGGCCCTGCTTGCGCTTCCGATCGGGCGTGGAGGTTGCAGGCCGCCCACGCTTACGCCCCCCACCATTTGACTTCATGGGGCGATGGCCTACTAGATGTGGGAGTACAAATCAAGAACTAGTCCGCATCTGGACCACGTTATCCCCCGCGGCGCCGCTGATGATCTCCCGCAAGCGGTTAGCCCACCGCTCCATAGCGGCCATCTTCTCCGGGTCTGCCGACCAGCGGTCGTAAACCTTGGTGATGCCGCCCTCAGCGTGGTTCAGCACCTTGGACACGACCAAACGATCGACGCCGATGCTCCGCATATGCGTTGCAGCCGATCGCCTCAAATCATGCGTATGCCAAGGCTCTGGTAGCGTGACGATCTTATCAATCCGCCGCTTAGCGAGGGACCAACCCTGCAGGGGGGCATCGACATGGGCACGGAAGACGTATTCGCTGATCTGGGGGATGCCGCCCAAGATCTCGCGCGCAAGACTTGATAGCGGCACCAAGTGCCCCGTCTTCGTCTTGGCATTGGCCGCTGGCAGTCTCCAGCCGTCATTGTTGATCTGCGACCATTTCATGCTCGCCACCTCGCCACGGCGTTGCGCCGTGAGGAGCAGCATTTGATAAAGCGGTCCCCAGGGGTAACCGGTCTGCTCGAAGGCAGGCCAGAGTAGCTTGATCTCATCGAGGCTCAGAACGCGGTCGCGCTCAAACTCCTCGGTTGGCTGTTTGATCCGCAGGGCGGGCGACGCGTCGATGATTTCCTCGTCAAGCGCCCAGGCGAAGATCTTGCCGATCAGACCAAGCAAGCGATTAGCGCTGACGCCAGCCTCTCGTGCCTTCAGCCGCACCTTCTCTTTGATGTCTGCCCGCGTGATCTCGGTGATCTGGCGATCGTGCCAGTCAGCTAATTCGACATCGATCTTGCGCTGCATCTCGGACTTGGTGCGATGGTTCTTGGCGTAGTCCGTCATGAAGGCATCGCACACGGCCTTAAACGTGCCAGCCTCAGATCGCTTCTTTCTGACTTCAGGGCCAATACCAGCATGGGCATCAGCGATGATGGCGCGCGCCTGCTTGCGGGCTTCAGCCAGCTCCAGATGGGGGTAAGGCGGTTTCAGCGTGATGCGGCGATAGTGTCCGCTGATCCTGGTGCCGACGAAGAAGCTCTTCTTGCCGGTGGTGCCGATCCGGATTCCAAGACCGGGTAACAGCTCATCCCAATAGTCCACCTGGCCGGTGGCCGGGGGATTCAACCCTCGCAGGGTCTTATCGGTAAACTTGAGCGCCACGCGGAAGTCTCTTGATGGTTTCCGCAACCTCGGTCAGGCATTGCTCTACCTGCGTCCTGGTATCGGCTGCGAATCGGAACTTGAGAGTATGCCCTCGGGAGTTCCCCGACCGGAGGTCAACGCGGACCGTCACCGTGAACTCCTCAGCCATGCCCATCCCCGCAAAAGGTTGCACCTAGGTTGCGCTCAGGCTGGTGCTTAATGTCCAGCCATGTCCATTAGGTTGCACGGAAACGGCTGAATATCAAGGCTTATCGGCTAGGAAGGCAAGAGTTGTCCACCCCTGTCCGGGGTGTTTTCGTGTGGGCCCTACACGAAATCGGGCTGAGCCCCGCCCCTACTTCTTCCGGCCGCGTTGTGCCCGCCTGCGCGAGGATGTGCCGGTGTGCTCGGGCATATCGATCGAGACGTGACGATCGATCCTCACGCCCGGGAAGATGATGATCTCGCCAAGCGAGTCTTCGACGGGCCTTGCGATCCGGGCTGCCGCGTCCTCGCTGCGGCGGAATTCAAGGATGATCCCCATTTTCGGTCTCCACGGCTGGCTCGCGCCTGGCAAGATCGCGGGCCCCACATCGCCTGGTCAGCATTAAGACGCAGGTAGGGTTAACGAACTCCTAACCGTCCTTGGTCTTCCACCAACCTTAGTCCTGGACAGCCTCCTCGCCCAGAAAATGTCGCCCGGTCTTCTCCTCGATCTCGATGATCCAAAGGTCCGCGTCGAATTCAAGCTGGCGTGCCAAATAGAGTTTCGCCTCGGCCTCGCTGACCGGCTGCGCCCCGAGGCATCTCACCCACCGGCGCTCGCTCACGCTGGAAGCGAGGCCTGCAGGCGCCGGTCCGAATAAAGAGACCGTGCCGTCAAGCCTGTCGACGCTGATGAAGATGGCGCCGGCGGCCTCATCGCCGCGCCGCACAACCACGGCGGGAATGCCTTCGCTTTGGCAGCGGCGCAGATACGCCCTGACCCAGATCTCGCTTTTGACGCGCATGCGACCTCGGGCTTTGCCCGCAACAGTTTACCGTTGCGCGGCCGTTTTGGTCAGGTCGCGTCCGGTGACGCGTTTCAGCTCGCGCAGCAGTTCGGGCGTGATCCGTCCGGTCTCGGCAATCTTGCGGTCATGCTGAAAGGACGTGATGGCGCGCGTGGTGGCACCGCCCAACGCCCCGTCGACGGGGCCTGGCGCGTAGCCGAGATCGGCCAGGATCTGTTGCACCGCCTTCACCTTGGCTTCCACTTTGGCCTTGGGGCCGAGCGCCTTATCGGCGACCGAACCAGTCGCGCCGGCCGGCGGCTTTACGCTCCCTCCAAGCAGGATGTCGCGCAACAGCTCGTCGCTGGCGACGCCGGTGACGGGAAGTCCATGCGCGCCCTGATACGCCGAGATCGCGGAGCGCGTCTTGTCGTTCAGCGTGCCGTCTTCGGGACCCGTATCGTATCCGCGCGCCGCGAGTTCCCGCTGCACCGCTTTGACGAGGCCTTCCGCTCCGCCTTCACCTGAGTCCATGGGAGGCAGATCGGTGCTGACCGGCGGAAGCTTCACGACCTCGATGGGCGGACGGCGCTCAGGCACAGGTACAGGCTGCCCCGAAGCCGCGACGACGGCGGTGCCGTTCTGCTCTTGCAGATAAAGCGCGTTGTAAATGATGCTTCCCGTCAGGCCGACGAAGGCCAGAAATACGAGCCGCTCTGTCACTACGCCCATCGGTCGAGATAGAGTCCAAACGGTGCCCCGGGGCCGAGAGCGGTGGCGCTCTCCCCCGTTCCATCTTGGCGTCCGAAGCTAAAGAGTTGCTAAACGGCCTAAGTCGTGCAGCTTGCTGCCAAATTTAAGCGGCCGACACAGTCGGCCGTTGCACCGGCGGTTCTTCCGATTCGCCGGCACCCTCGAGTGGCAAGACGATGGTGGCGATCGTCCCCTCCCCGACCTTGCTCCTGAGCTCGAGGCGTCCGCCATGCAGCCTCACCAAGCCCTTTACCACTGAGAGCCCGAGACCCGCTCCGTCATAGCTTCGATCGTAGGAGTTGTTGGCCTGCACGAATGGATTGCCGAGCTTCGGCAGGTCCCGCTCCGCAATCCCGATGCCATTGTCGGCGACGCTGAGCTCGACCTCTCTCCCGGCCTGGCGAGCCGAGACGCGCACCCACCCTCCGGCATCGGTGAACTTGATCGCGTTCGAAATCAGATTGATCAGCATCTGCTTGCAGGCGCGCTTGTCGGCCGGGAGCTCGGGGATTCCGGGCGCCACATCCATGATGAGCGACAACGATCTCTGCTCGGCGGTGTGGCGCATCAGATCGCAGCAAGACTTGACCAGCGGCGCCACATCGAACGGCTCCTTGACGATCTTGAACTTGCCGGCTTCGAGCTTCGACATGTCGAGAATATCGTTGACGACGTTCAACAGGTGTTCGCCGCTTTCGTGGATCAGTCGCGCATAATCGCGGTAGCGCGATTCACCGAGCGTGCCGAACAGCTCGCGGTTCAAGATCTCCGAGAAGCCGATCACGGCATTGAGCGGCGTGCGCAGCTCGTGACTCATATTGGCAAGGAACTGCGTCTTGGCCCGGCTTGCGCTTTCTGCCTCGTCTCGCGTGCGCAGCATCTCGGCTTCCTGAATCTTGCGCTCCGAGATGTCGCGCGTCACGGCGACAATTCCTGGCCTGCCATCGCCGGCGTCCTCCGCCCGCAACGGCCGGCACCGCATCTCGACCCAGACATAGCGTGCGGGCTCGGCGGAGCCCGCACGGCGAATTCTGAACTCGACCGCGATCGGCTCGCCATCAGCGAACGCGCGCGACAATGCCGTGAGATAGGCCGGACGGTCGGCGACGTGCACGCGCTCGAACAAACCCTCGCCCGAGATCTTCTGCGCCAGCTCGCCGAATAATTGCTGCGCCGCGTGCGAGGCGAACATGACGCGTCCCTTCTCGTCGTGGCGGGTGATCATGTCGGTCACATTCTCGGCCAGCAGCCGATAGCGCTCGGCGCCGGCGCGTACGGCACTTTCCGAGCGCCGATGCACGAGCTGCACCATGACGGCGAGCGCCGCGGCGTAGGATACGGCGCTTGCCACACCGATCAGCGACAGCAGCATCGGCGAGAGTGGCAGCAGCTCCTGCGCATGCGTTGGAGCGAAGGCCGGAGCGACCGCGAGAATTGCCAATCCGAGCCCGGCCGCGCCCGCCGCCCAGGCGACGACGCGCCGATCCGTGGCGAGTGCCGCCTCAATGGGCACGACGACCATCCATGGGATGAGCCATGAGCCGAGACCGCCGGTCAGCCAGGCGCAATAGGTGACAAGTCCCGCCAGATTCGCCGAGGAGGCGAGATGAGCGGCGGCGAATTTTCCGGTGCGTGCCAGAAACACGGCGATGCCGATCGGCGACAGCAGCCAGAGGAAGGCCGCGGCGCCATAGAGCGAGGGCTTGCCGCCGACCACGAGATAGATGGGAAACACGCAGAGCGCGAGCAGTCCGCCAAGCAGATGCGAGGCTATGAAGGATTGGTGGCGCGCCGCCGTCAGCGGATCGCCGCGCGCCGAATCGTGCACAAGCGAGCTGAAATAGGCTGAGAGCCCACGCAGGCTGTCACGACTTAACACGCGCATCTCGGAGCGGGCCAAGCGCCGCTCGTCCCCGGATTTTGTCTTGGCCGGGATTATTGTCATGCCCGCTTAAGGAAGCTTAAAGCGGCAAAGCGGCGGCTGTGCTCGCCTGATCGGACCAAATGAGGCGGCTGCAAGTCAGGTCTGTAAAATTTGAGACAATTCGCAAACGAATTGTAATCAAGTATTAAGAGACTGCTAATCTTGTGATCGAAAGAATCGATCGGCATTTTCATCTCAAGTTTTATTGATTGCAGTGAAACTCCCTTATTGTCTTCGCGCTATAGTGGCGCCGTAAGGGGAATGATAGCGGCGAGAAAGCCGCAGGATTTAACAGAGAGGGCAAAATCATGCTGTTCCTTATCAGGACGGCCTTCTGGCTTATGATCGTCGTGCTGTTGTTGCCGACCGACGATCAGCAGCGGAGCGAGGTCTACGGTACGGCGCAGGCGGCGGTGAACGACGTCGCCACCTTCTGCGACCGCAACCCGGACACCTGCGCCAGGGGCAAGGATGCATTCGCCGTGTTCGTGCAGAAGGCACAGTTCGGCGCACGCATGCTGATGGATCTCATCCAGAACAAGACGGGCGGTTCGGAAGAGTTCGCGCCCGCCGGGGAGCCTGACAGCTCCGAGCCGGGCTTCTTGTTCAAGCCGGCGAGCTTCGATCTGAGCGAGTCACAAGACACGCTCAATCCGGAGGATCGCGAGGAAGCTTGGTCCGGGCCCGAACCGTCCGGCACCTAGACGCCGCTACGCAAGTCCACCGCTAGCAGGCTCACGCAAGATTTTGGCAGCCCCCCTGCCAAGGGCGCGCGATTGGGAAGGTTTCTGCCCTTTCCCTCCCAATCTGCGCGCCCCAACTTTGCCGTCTGAAGTCAGTCGCAGCCAGCGCCATTCCTGCCTATATTTGAGTCGATGGACGCATTGAACGAGACAAGGCCTGCAACAAGCTTCGAGGAGATCCTCGCCGATTTCGAGCTGCTCGACGATTGGGAGGACCGCTACCGCTACGTGATCGAGCTCGGCCGTAAGCTCGAGCCTTTGCCCGAAACTGAGCGCTCCGCAGCCAACAAGGTGCAAGGCTGCGTCAGCCAGGTTTGGCTCTCGACCCATGTCGATCGGAGTGAGGCGACCCCTCGCCTCACCTTTGTCGGCGATAGCGACGCTCACATCGTGCGCGGGCTGATCGCCATCCTCTTCGTCCTCTATTCGGGCAAGACCGCTGGCGAGATCATTCGCGTCGACGCCGCCGAGCGGCTCGGGCAGCTTCACCTCAAGGAGCATCTCACGCCACAGCGCTCGAACGGACTGATGGCCATGGTAAAACGGATCAGATCGGACGCAGAGCTCGCTCTCGGCGAACGCACGCTGCATTAGTGCCCTCACTGGCGCATCACGCGTCGCTCTCCGAGCCGGGTTGCGAACGCCAGGCGTCCAGCGGCGTCGGCCGGTAATCCTCGCTCCCCCAATGCCGCAGCTTGCGACTTGCAGACTTCTGCCTATTGTCCCCGATCAACCCGTAATGCCGTGCAAGCCGCGTCAAGGCGATTTGCAGGACCACCTTGCCGGCGCGCTGCGGCCAGCCATTCTCCTTCTCGGCGTCCTCAAGGCCTTTCAGCTCGCAGCAAATATCGACCAAGACGCCCGAGACTTCCGGACCCACGGCCATCCCGCATCACCCGCTCCTTCGCCGCGATGACCTCGTCGCGCAGCTCCGCTGCATCGGCGGGCGCGCCCCGGCGGGAACGCTCCGAAGGCGCAAGCGCCGACCAGTTCGAGGTCACGCGCGGGCTCATATGCGCAAACCAATAATCGGCGCGTAGGCGTTCGCCCGCAGCGTATTGGTGCTCGCTGATCAAAGGTCTGCCATTGCGGTCCTTTCTGCTCTTAAGCCAACCGAGTGGGCTCTCCGCTTCATTCACGATGACGGGGCGGCGAACGCCCTCGGCCTCTCTTTCGGCAATGGCGCGTAGCTGATGCTGTTGCCTGAAAGAATCCTCCCCGACTCGCTTAGGCGATGGCTTGAGTCTCATCGACTAACCCCGCCGCGCGTAGAGCGCATCGATGAGCGAGACGACGGCGCGCTCCAGATGCTCGAGCCGTCCATCAAGATCCGGATCGTCGCGCCGGTCCTCGATGACTCGGCACGCATGCGCCGCCGTCGTTCGATCCCGAGCGAACAGCAGGCCGACCTCTGTCAGGCTGAGGCCGCAAACCACGTGGGCGAGATACATTGCCACTTGGCGGGCGAAGGCGGTTCGAGTGGAGCCACGCGTCGGCGCGCGGAGATCGTGCACGTCAACCTCGAACACCGCCGCCACGGCAGGATCGATCGCCTGCCTCAGCCGCGAATTGCCCACACTGACCGGGGCTCTTGCCCCTCTTTCGAGCCACCGTCTCCCGAACGGACCAATTGCGCCTCGCATCGCCAACACTCCCTTTCCGGGCATCTAGGAATAAATACCTAGCACACTCTAGAAGGGGTAGGGCTGTCCGGGGATAAGGCTGGCCATTTAAAGGCGAGCGAGCTCGGAAGGCGTGGCGATTGACCGGGAAGAACGCGGGAACCGGCACGCCGCACGAGGCCCATCGTCACCCTCAAATCCTCGGCTCCCTGATGCGCGCGCATGCTTTGCGCCTCGATGAGAGGAGGCAAGCAAGTGCAGGAAAGATCTCGTCGGCCTTATGCGGCGCGTAAGGTGTCGACCGCCAAGCGCATCTTCGGTCCCTTGGTTGAACGGGGCGCCGCCGCCTATTTGCGCTCGCGCGATCTGCCACGGCTGATCGCACTCTGGCCGTGGGAGCTTGAAGACCAAAGCCCGGACGGATTCCGCCGCATTCTTGCGAAGCTCCGCAGCGCGCTCCGCGCCGAGCGCAGGCGCGCATCGTCAGGTCATTGGAGCTATGACCTCAATCGGCATCTAGGCCTGATCAGTGCCCATAGGGGAGAACTCGCGGGCTTGAGCCGACTCGAGGCTCAGCCGAATTGCACGCGTCGCGGCAGCGAACCTGGCTGGGGCTGACGCTGGGTATAACGGTAGAGTGTGCGCTCAGGCCGAATGGCGGCGCTCTCGGTCGATCCCGCCACGTCGTAGCAGAGGATGCGGTCGACGCGAGCCCCGTCCTCCGATAGCGGCAATCTCAGCCAGAACAGCACGATGTGGTCGCGGCCTTTTGCTGGGCCCCGGACCACGCCGGTTAGAGGCAAGCCCTTTGCCAGCAAACTGGCATGGACGCGCCGCCAATAATCGGCCTGCTCGCCGGAAAACACCTCGGCCGCCCGCTTGCCCGTGATCTCCTGGCCGTAAATATCGTGGAGCCGCGTGCCGGCCAGCCTGAATGAGGCCTCGTCCAGGCCGCCCTTGACGTCGATCAAGCCAATATGGGGAAGAAGCCGCGGCACCTTGAAAGGATCGAGGTCCGATCTCGCCGGCATCCGGCGAAGCCCTGCCGAGCCGACCCAATAATCGAAAAGCTCACGCTGTCCCTGCATTACGAGCTGGGCCCGAAAGGCGCGTCCAGACAGCATCTGCATTCCCCCTGTCGCAGGCCATCGAGGGCCCGCGAATCGCTTGTATTTTCTCGACTATGTGGATAACTCGAGCGACTTGCAAGCGGGGAAAGCCTGATTCATTAAGAATCACAAAGGCTTGTGGCAATATTTGTAATGGCTAACCAACCTTAGTAGCGAAAAGGAGCAATGCCCGGCCGTGCGATCGCCGCACTGTCTCTTAAAAAGCCATTGCGATTCGGAAGTCTCCTAGCGCCGCCTCTGTCCAAGGCCCATGCGTTTTGCAAGGTCTGAACGGGCCGCCGCATAGTTCGGCGCAACCATCGGATAGTCGTGCGGAAGGCCCCATTTCTCTCGATACTCTTCCGGCGACAGGTCGTAATGGGTCCGCAGATGGCGCTTTAGCGACTTGAACTTCTTCCCGTCCTCGAGGCAGACAATATACTCGGGCGTGACAGATTTCTTGACCGGAACGGCCGGTTTCAGCTCCTCCCTGGCGGGCTGACCTGTGGCGCTTGAGGCTTTGCTCAGTGCATCGAACACATTGTGGATGACACCAGGAAGGTCTGTGGCGACGACCGTGTTGTTGCTGACATACGCGGAGACAATCTCAGCGGTGAGTTCAACGAGTTCGTTCTTCTCCAGATTCGCTTCCATGTAGTGGCTCCTTGATCCTCGCAAAGTCCCCGGTCCTACCAAGCATTCCAACACTTATGGCTGCTCGTTCATCTCCCGGGCCCACATGACTGTTGAGTCACCAGATTACGCCGTTTTTGTGACGTGCAGTTACAATGTTTCGCAACTACAGAACGGTGTGTACAGCAATCACCTAAGCTGATTTGCTCCCTATAACCACTCTCCATGCAAACCGCAATGTGTTCTTCTAATGAAGACTGACCATGAAGCGAATATGATAAATGGAATTACGACTTCCGTTTACCCAAGCTGGTTCGCACCGCTGCTTAAGTTTGACTAGCACGGCGTTCACGAAATTAAGGCGGCTTCGTTCGATTCAACCTTTACGGGAAGAACCGCATCTTTCTCGCAATCAAGCCTACGTGAGCTTGGACCTAGGCTCTTCGGAGGGTCGGTTCTGATGCTTATATTACGTGCAAATAAATGCAATGACCGGGGAAGTGTTCCATCAATGAGCAAAACCGAGAAAATCCACAAGAGAGACGACGCCAAACTCCCAGTTTCTGAGGCTGAATGGCGCAAAAAGCTTACGCCGGAGCAGTTTCATGTGACGCGCGAGCACGGCACCGAGCGCGCCTTCAGTCATCCTTACTACAACGACAAGCGCGAGGGCATGTATCGCTGCGTCTGCTGTGGGGCGCCGCTGTTCAGCTCCGATACCAAGTTCGACTCTGGCACGGGGTGGCCGAGCTTCACTGCCGCCGCGGCCGAAGGCACCGTCACAACCCATGAGGACAATTCCTACGGCATGCGCCGGATCGAGGTGAGATGCGCGAATTGCGATGCCCATCTGGGCCATGTGTTCCCCGACGGGCCGGGTCCAACCGGTTTGCGCTACTGCATCAACGGCTGCGCGCTCGACCTCGACACCGAGGGCAAAAGCGGGACCTAATCTGACGCATGGATGCTAGATCGTTTCACGCGGCGCGGTCGGCCGTAAGCCGGCCGCGCGCTATTCGCCGTCCGTCGACTTCGCTCTATCACGGCATCACGCGCGTCGACGACTACGCTTGGCTGCGTGCCGACAACTGGCAGGCGGTGATGCGCGATCCTGCTCTGCTTGATCCCGAGATCAGGTCTTATCTCGAAGCCGAGAACGCCTACAGCAAGGCGCTCATGGCCGACACTGAAGTGCTTCAGGAAAGGCTCTTCGCCGAGATGAAGGGCCGCATCAAGGAAGATGATGTCGGCGTGCCGGCTCCCGACGGAGCTTACGCCTATTACACACGTTTCGTCATTGGCGGTCAGCATCCTCTGTTCTGCCGCAAACCGCGTGAGGGCGGCGAGGAGCAGATCCTGCTCGATGGCAATGCACTGGCGAAGCCGCACGCCTATTTCCGCATCGCCGGCGTCACCCATAGCCCCGACCACAAGCTTCTCGCTTACGCCGTCGACACCAAGGGCTCGGAGTTTTACGCGGTCAACGTGATCGAGGCTGCGACTGGCGTTCTCCTCGAGTCACGCATCGCCGATTCCGATGGATCGCTGGAATGGGCGGCTGACAGCGCGACCCTGCTCTATGTCTGGCTCGATGATGAGCACCGCCCGCGCCGCGTGTTGCATCATGCGGTCGGCGCCGAGGGGCCCGACGCGATCATCCACGAGCAAGCCGACCCAGGCTTCTTCCTCGGTCTCGGCGCGACGCAGGACCGGCGGTTCCTTTTACTCAGCGTGCACGATCACGAGACGGCCGAGATCAGCCTGATCGACGCCGCCGATCCCTTGGCGGCGCCACGCCTCGTCGCGGCGCGCGAGCCCGAGCACGATTACTCCGCCGATCACCACGAGGGGCGATTGATCATCCTGACCAATTCCGGCGGCGCAGAGGACTACCGCATCGTCGAAGCGCCGGTCGATACGCCAGGCCGCGAGCATTGGCGCGAGATCGAGCCGCATAGACCGGGCCGGCTCATCCTCGATATCGTCGCCTACAAGGACTATCTGGTGCGGCTCGAGCGCGAGGATGGCTTGCCGCGCCTCGTCGTGCGGCGCTTCGCCGACGGCGCGGAGCATGCCATCGGCTTCGCCGAGGAAGCCTATTCGCTCGGCATCTCCGACGGCTACGAATACGACACGCCGACCTTGCGCTTCACCTATTCCTCGATGACCACGCCGGCGCAAGTATTCGACTACGACATGGGCACGCGGGCGCGTGTGCTGCGCAAGACTCAAGAAATTCCGAGCGGGCACGACCCTTCGCTCTACGTCACGCGTCGCGTGATGGCGCCCGCGAAAGACGGCGAGACGGTGCCGGTCTCGCTGCTCTACCGCAAGGAAACCAAGCTCGACGGTTCGGCCCCTCTCCTCCTCTACGGTTATGGTGCCTATGGCATGACCATTCCGGCCGGCTTCTCCACCAATGCGTTGAGCCTCGTCGATCGCGGCTTCGTCTATGCCATCGCCCATGTGCGCGGCGGCAAGGACAAGGGCTATCGCTGGTACAAGGACGGCAAGCGCGCGAAGAAGGTGAACACCTTCACCGACTTCATCGCTGCCGGGGAATTTCTGGCCGCGCAGCGCTTCACCTCGCGCGGACGCATCGTCGCGCATGGCGGCAGCGCAGGCGGCATGTTGATGGGCGCCGTCGCCAATATAGCGCCCGAGCTTTTTCTCGGCATCGTCGCCGAGGTGCCTTTCGTCGACGTGCTGACGACCATGCTCGATGCGAGTCTCCCGCTCACCCCGCCTGAATGGCCCGAATGGGGAAACCCGATCGAGAGCAAAGCGGACTACGGGACCATCGCCGCCTATTCGCCCTACGACAATGTGCGGGCGCAACCCTATCCGCACATTCTGGCTCTGGCCGGGCTGACCGATCCGCGCGTCACCTATTGGGAGCCGGCCAAATGGGTGGCGAAGCTTCGCGCGCTCGGACACGGCGATCCGCTCCTCTTGTTGCGCACCAATATGGAGGCGGGTCATGCGGGTGCCTCGGGCCGCTTCGAGCGGCTGAAGGAGGTGGCCCTGGCTTACGCTTTCGCGCTGAAAATCACCGAACCTTAGCGCTCCGACAAGGCTTTGCCCCGGAGGAGAATCCAGTCAAATTACGCCACCATGTTGCTCGCCCGCGACAAGTCCCAGCTCCTGATCGTCGACGTGCAGGACAAGCTGCTCGACGCGATCTCCGGCAAGGACCGTGTGGTCGAGCGCTGCGTGCGGCTCGTGCGCGCGGCGCGAATGCTACAGATCCCGATCACGCTTTCCGAGCAATATCCGCAAGGTCTTGGGCCGACCGCCGATCCGATCCGCCAGGCCTTCGCCAATTCCGGCTTGGTGGTCGATAAGGTCGAGTTCTCCTGCCTCAAGAGCGAGAGACTGCGTGACCGGCTGCACGAGATACGCCGGCAAGGCCGGTCGCAAGTCGTGATCGGCGGCATTGAAGCCCATGTTTGCGTGCTGCAAACCGCGCTCGATCTCGAGGCGCAGGGCTTCGAGGCCTTCGTCGTCGCCGACGCCATCGGCTCGCGCGCCAAGCTGAACCGCAAGCTCGCCGTCAATCGGCTGATGAAATCGGGCGTGGATATCGTCGACAGCGAGATGGTGCTGTTCGAATGGCTCGAGCGCGCCGGCACGCAAGAGTTCAAGGAGCTTCAAGCCCTCATCAAATGAGCCCGCGGCGCTGCGCCCCGTCCCTGAACCAAACCTGCATCTTCGGTTCATGCTGGGTTCAGCTGACTTTTAGCAAAGTCGGAAGCGTCAGATCCCTGTACTGATGTAGCGAACCTTCCTCGGCACCGGGCGCGGAGTTCAGGGGCTCCGCGCCCACCGTCGTTTGACGAGGCTTGAGCCCGGCCAAGCGCTTGGCTTGCCTCGCCTCAGCGGAACCTTTAGCTTCCGGCAGAATTTTTCCAGCTCGCGCAACCTGCCGGAGCAAAGCCGTGGCCTTCGAACTTCCACCCCTGCCCTACGCCTATGACGCGCTTCAGCCTTATATGTCGGCGGAAACGCTACAATATCATCACGATAAGCACCACAAGGCTTACGTCGACAATCTGAACAAGCTGTTGCCCGGCTCAGGCTTCGAGGGCAAGAGTCTCGAGGATGTCGTCAAGGCGAGCTACGGCAAAAATGCCGGGGTGTTCAACAATGCCGCGCAGGACTTCAACCACATCCATTTCTGGCCATGGATGAAGAAAGGCGGCGGCGGCAAGAAAGTGCCGGGCGCAGTGCTTGCGCTGATCGACCGCGACCTCGGCGGTTTCGACAAGTTCCGCGGCGACTTCATCGAGGCCGGCAAGACGCAGTTCGGCTCGGGCTGGGCCTGGCTCGCCATCAAGGACGGCAAGCTGCAAGTGACCAAGACCCCGAACGGCGAGAACCCTCTCGTCCAGGGCGGCTGGCCGCTGCTCGGCGTCGATGTGTGGGAGCACTCTTATTACATCGACTACAGGAACGAGCGGCCGAAATATCTCGAAGCGTGGTTCGACAACCTCATCAATTGGGACCATGTCGAGGAGATGTTCGCACTCGCGCCGAAATAGAGTGTTCGCGATTGCGTTTGATTGCGAAACCGAAATTGTTTGAGGGCAAATTTGCGCAAAAGAATGCGCAAAGAATTAAGTCGCGAGCCTATTAATGGCGAGAGGCGAACAACCGTGCTCTTAAGCGGCTTATCCCCGCCTCTATCCCCGGCTCAATCGCTCGGCGCCGGCGCGCTCTGCCGCCTCGCTCGCCTCGAGCCAGCGATGCTCGGCTGAGGCGAGGCTGCGCTCAATCTCGGCGCGCGACTTCATCAGCTCGCTGACCGACTGCCCATTCGCCTGCGGCGCCGCGAGAAGCGCATCGATCTCGGCGCGCCGCTTCCAGAGCCGGTTCAACTCGGCCTCCGCCTGCGAGGCTCGCTTGCGCAAAGCCTGCTGCCTCTCGCGCGCCTCAGCCGACAGCCGCTTCTCTTCTTTCGGGCTATCGCGCCTTTCGAACTTCCCGTCGCCCTCGCCGGAAGCAAGGATCGTGTCACGATAGTCGTCGAGGCTGCCCTCGAACGGCTTGGCCGTGCCGCCATCGACGAGGAGCAGCCGGTCAGCGATCAGTCCAAGCAGGTGCCGGTCATGGCTGACCACCACCACCGCGCCGCCGAACTCGGCGAGCGCCTCGACCAGAGCGTCGCGCGCCTCGACGTCGAGATGGTTGGTCGGCTCATCGAGGATGAGAATATGCGGCGCTTCGCGCGTGATCAGCGCAAGCGACAGCCGTGCCTTCTCGCCACCCGAGAGCTGGGCCACCGCGACATTGACCTTGTCGCCAGAAAACCCGAAGCGGCCGAGCTGCGTTCTCACCTCGCCGGGCGCCGCCGCAGGCAGAAGCCGCTGCATATGCTGAAGCGCGGTCTCGTCGGGAACGAGCTCCTCGATCTGATGCTGGGCGAAATAGCCCACCCGCAATTTGCTCGAGGCGACGATCTCGCCCGTCTCCGGCCCCAGCTGACCTGCGAGCAGCCGCGCCAGGGTTGTCTTGCCGTTGCCGTTGCGGCCGACCAGGGCGACACGGTCGTCCGGATCGATGCGCACATTGAGGCGGGAGAGCACCGGCGCGCCGGGAACGTAGCCGACGGCAACGCAATCAAGCATTACGAGCGGCGGCTTGAGCTCTTTCGGGCTGGGAAAGTCGAACACGACGGACGCATCTTGCACCGCCGCCGCGATCGGTTGCATCGCCGCGAGCGCTTTGAGGCGGCTTTGTGCCTGGCGCGCGGTATGCGCTTTGTAACGCCAGCGATCGACATAGGCTTGCAGCTTTTTGGCCTTGGCCTCCTGCTTCGAGCGCAACGCCTCGGTCTGGGCCGCCCGCTCGGCCCGCTGCCGCGCGAAGGAATCATAGTTGCCGCGATAAAGCGTCAGCCCGCCGCGCTCCAGGTGCAGGATATGGTCGGCGACATTGTTCAGGAGATCGCGCTCATGACTCACCACGATCAGACTGCCGCGATAGGTCCTGAGGAAGGACTCGAGCCACACAGCCGCTTCGAGATCGAGGTGGTTCGAGGGCTCGTCGAGAAGCAACAGATCGGGCTCGGAGAAGAGCAGCGCGGCGAGCGCGGCCCGCATGCGCCATCCGCCCGAAAATGAGTCGAGCGGCCGGTGCTGCGCGTCCTCGGGAAAGCCGAGACCGGCGAGGATACGCGACGCGCGCGACGGCGCGCCATGCGCGTCGATTGTGTTCAGCCGCTCGTGAATTTCGCCGATGCGGTGCGCATCATGTGTGTGCTCGGCTTCTGCGAGCAATGCTGTGCGTTCCTCTGCCGCCGCCAACACCGTCTCGAACGGGGTCGCGGACCCGCCCGGCGCTTCCTGCGCGACATAGCCGATGCGTGTGCCCGTCGGCGCGTCGATGCCGCCTTCGTCGGCCTCGTAGACGCCCGCGATCAGCTTCAGCAGCGTCGACTTGCCGGCGCCGTTGCGTCCGACCAGCCCGACATGCGCTTTCGGCGACAGCGAGGCCGAGGCGTGGTCGAGAATGAGGTGGCCGCCAAGCCGCAGAGAAATATTTTCAAGCGTGAGCATGAGGCAGAGCCGATCGCACACTCACCGTCTGGTGCGGCCCTTGAGCGCGTCGGTCAACACTTTCGTCGCCAACGGCACGCCAGTCTTGACCAGAGTCTTGCCGAGTGTCGTCCAGAAACTGTCGCTGCGCGAGCCGCCGCCGGAACTTTTGCTTGCCCGCTTTGCCTCCGACTCAGCTTCGGCGGTAGCAGCCTGATCGGCGCTGCGCTTCTCCAGGATCTCAGAGGCAGACTCCCGATCGACCGCCTCGTCATAAACGCCGGCAACGGGGCTCGCCCGCATCGCGGCCTTTAGCTCGGCGTCGGTGATCGGCCCGACCCGCGAATTCGGGGGACGCACCAAGGTGCGCTGAACGATCGTCGGCTGGCCTTTCTCATCCAAGGTCGAAACCAGTGCCTCGCCGATGCCGAGCTCCATGATCGCCTTCTCGGTGTCGAAGGCGGGATTGGCGCGGAAGGTCGTAGCCGCCGCCTTCACCGCCTTCTGCTCAAGCGGCGTGAAGGCGCGCAGCGCATGCTGCACGCGATTGCCGAGCTGGCGCGAGACGGTGTCGGGAATGTCGAGCGGGTTCTGCGTGACGAAATAGACGCCGACGCCTTTCGAGCGGATCAGCCGCACGACCTGCTCCACTTTCTCCAGCAGCGCCTTGGGCGCGTCCTTGAAGAGGACGTGCGCCTCGTCGAAGAAGAAAATGAGCTTCGGCTTGTCGGGATCGCCGACCTCGGGCAGTTGCTCGAACAGCTCAGACATCAGAAACAGGAGGAACGTCGCGTAGAGGCGCGGACTCTGCATCAGCCTCTCGACCGAAAGCACGCTGATATAACCGCGACCGTCGCGCGCGACCCGCATCAGATCGGTGATCTTCAGCGCCGGCTCGCCGAAGAAATGATCTGCGCCCTGCTGCTGGAGAACGAGCAGTGAGCGCTGGATCGAGCCGACCGATGCCTTGGTGATGTTGCCGTATTTGGTGGTCAGCTCGCTGGCGCGGTTGGCCAAGTTCTGGAGCAAGTCCTGCAAGTCCGCGAGATTGATCAGCGGAAGCTTCTCATCGTCGGCGATCTTGAAGGCGATGTTGAGCACGCCTTCCTGCGCTTCACTCAAGTCCATAAGCCGCGACATCAGGAGCGGACCGAGCGAGGTAACTGTGGCGCGGATAGCATGGCCCTTGTCGCCGAAGAGGTCCCAGAAGATCACGGGAAAGGCGCGATAATCTTGAGTGTAGCCGATCTCCTTGTCGCGAGCCTCGATCCAGGACTTGGGCTCGCCGGCTTCGGCGACGCCCGAGAGATCGCCTTTCACGTCTGCGCAGAACACGGGCACGCCCGCATCGGAGAAGCCCTCGGCCAGGCCTTGCAGCGTGACGGTCTTGCCCGTTCCGGTCGCGCCGGTGATGAGTCCGTGGCGGTTGGCGAGCCTGAGCCAGATATATTCGGGCTTCAGTTCCGGCTTGATGCTCCGCCCAATAAAGACGCTGCCGTCAGGTGGCAGCGCGCCTGCCCCATTTGGAGCAGTTGCGGAAGGATCGTCCTTGGGCGCGGCCTTGCGCTTCGCCATCTCGTGGTCTCCTCGAATCCGGCCCGCACTTTAGCCTCTGCCTCGGCGCGCGCAAAGACGGGCTTCGGGACGCAGGTCCCTGCACCGCATGGCTTTCGCGCCGCTTCGCCTTCATGCTAGGAGGGGCCTTGGCCAGCTTAGAGCTTGACGCGAATAATGGAACTCTCCCTCGCCCGTGACTTCCCGCCCGCCGACGAGGCGGCGTGGAGGGCGCTTGTCGAAGAGGCGCTGAAAGGCGCGCCCTTCGGCGCGCTCGAGTCGAAGACCTATGACGGGATCGCCATCGAGCCGCTCTATTTGCGCGCGCCGGATGCGAGCCGCAGCGAAGGTCGCGCTGCAGGCCAGCCTTGGGCCGTCATGCAGCGGATCGACCTCGCCGATCCGAAAGCGGCGAACGCGCAAATCCTTGAAGACCTGATGAATGGCGCAAGCGGCGAGACGCTCGTGTTCCAGGGCGCGATCGGCGACTATGGCTACGCGCTGCCCGCGACAGGTGCGGCGATCAGCGCCGCGCTCGACAATATCTATCTCGATGCTGGCATCGCCATCGATCTCGATCTCAGCATGCAGTCGAAGGACGCAGCCGGCCTTCTCGCCACGCTGGTGAAAGCGCGCGGGCTCGCACCTAAGGACTGCACCATCCGCTTCGGCTTCGGCCCTCTCGGCGGGATCGCGTTGAATGGCAACAGCCCGGCGCCCTGGAAAGACATCGCGCCGATCTTTGCCGGGCTTGTGTCGGATCTCGCAGGCCAGGGTTACGAGGGTCCGTTCGCCGTCGCCGACGGCAGAGTGATCCACGCGGCGGGTGGTTCCGAGGCGCAGGAGCTTGCTTTTGCGCTTGCCCTCGCCGTTGCCTATCTGCGCGCGCTCGAGGTTGGCGGCATCGCGCTCGATGACGCTCGCCGATTCATCTATTTCCGTCTCGCCGCGGACCAGGACCAGTTCCTCACCATCGCCAAGTTCCGCGCCATCCGGAATTTGTGGGCGCGAGTCGAGGAGGCGTGCGGGCTCAAGTCCCTGCTCGTCTTCGTCGCCGCCGAGACGGCGTGGCGCATGATGACGAAGCGCGATCCGCACGGGAACATCGTGCGCGGCACCATCGCCGCGCTTGGCGCGGCAGTCGGCGGAGCCGACGCCGTGACGGTGCTGCCTTTCAGTGCCGCGCTCGGCGTGCCCGATGCGTTCGCGCGGCGCATCGCGCGCAACACGCAGACGATCCTCATCGAGGAAGCCAATATTCATCGCGTCGCCGATCCGGCCGCAGGCTCAGGCGCCATCGAGGCTCTGACCGATGCGCTCTGCCAGACGGCGTGGTGGTTCTTTCAGAAGATCGAGACGGCGGGCGGCGTGGCGCACGCTTTACAAAGCGGATTGATTCAGCGCGTGGTCGCGCGCGTGCGCGCCGAGCGCGAGATGAATATCGCGCGGCGCAAGGATTCCATCGTCGGGACCAGCGATTTCCCCGATCTCGCCGAAGATCAGGTTTCCGTGCTGGCGCCGGCGCGGCTCGCTTCGGTCTCAACCAACGAGAAGGCGCTCGCGCCGATCAGACTTGCCGAGCCATTCGAGCGCCTGCGCGACCGGAGCGATGTCTATCTCGACAAGCATGGGACACGGCCGAAGGTGTTCCTCGCCTGTCTCGGACGCGCTTCCGATTTCAGCGCGCGCGCGAGCTTCGCCAAGAGCCGGTTCGAGGCGGGCGGCATCGAAGCGGTGGAAGGCAAAGGCGACAACCTCGCGAAACGATTCACGGAATCGGGCGCGAAGCTCGCTTGTCTGTGCTCCTCCGACAAAGTTTATGGGCGGGAGGCCGAAGCCACCGCGAGGGCGCTGGTCAAGGCCGGCGCATCGCGCGTTTATCTCGCAGGCAAACCCGGCGCCGACAAGGCTACTCTGGAGGCATCCGGGGTTAGCACTTTCCTTCATCAGGGCTGTGATACGCTTGAAATTCTGACGGCCGCTTACGACGAGTTCGACCGCAAATGACGCGCATTCCTTCTTTCGCCGAGGTGAATTTCGAGCACGCCAAGGCCGGCGCGCCGCCCGCTGACACGCCGGCCTGGCAGACGCCGGAAGGCATCGCGGTGAAGCCCGCCTATGGCGCCGGCGATCTGCGCGGACTCGACTTCCTCGACGGGATGCCGGGCATCGCGCCTTATCTGCGCGGCCCCTACCCCACGATGTATGTGCAGCGGCCCTGGACCATCCGCCAGTATTCCGGCTTCTCCACCGCCGAGGACTCCAACGCCTTCTACCGGCGCAATCTCGCCGCCGGTCAGCAGGGGGTCTCCATCGCCTTCGACCTCGCCACCCATCGCGGCTACGACTCCGATCATCCGCGCGTCACGGGCGATGTCGGCATGGCGGGCGTCGCCATCGATTCCATCTACGACATGCGCACGCTGTTCGATCACATCCCCCTCGACAAGGTGTCGGTGTCGATGACCATGAACGGCGCGGTGCTGCCCGTGCTCGCGCTCTTCATCGTCGCGGGCGAGGAGCAGGGCGTGCCGCATGCCGAGCTCTCGGGAACGATCCAGAACGACATCCTGAAAGAGTTCATGGTGCGGAATACGTACATCTATCCGCCCGCGCCATCGATGCGCATCGTGTCGGACATCTTCGCCTACACGTCGAAGCACATGCCGAAGTTCAATTCGATCTCTATCTCCGGCTATCACATGCAGGAGGCGGGAGCGACGGCCGACCTCGAGCTGGCTTACACGCTGGCCGACGGCGTCGAATATGTGCGCGCGGGCGTCGCCGCCGGACTCGACATCGATGCGTTCGCGCCGCGCCTCTCCTTCTTCTGGGCGATCGGCATGAACTTCTTCATGGAGATCGCCAAGATGCGCGCCGCGCGCGTGCTGTGGGCGAAGCTGATCGCCGATGAGTTCAAGCCGAAGGACCCGCGCAGCCTCGCGCTCCGCACTCATTGCCAGACGAGCGGCTGGAGTCTCGCCGCGCAGGACGTGTTCAACAATGTGGTGCGCACCTGCGTCGAGGCGATGGCGGCGACGCAAGGCCATACCCAATCGCTGCACACCAATGCGCTGGACGAGGCGCTGGCGCTGCCCACCGATTTCTCCGCGCGCATCGCCCGCAACACCCAGCTGATGCTGCAGCAGGAATCGGGCACGAGCCGCATCATCGATCCCTGGGGCGGAAGCTTCTATGTCGAGCGGCTGACCTACGACCTCGCTGCGCGCGCGATGAAACATATCGAAGAGGTGGAGAAGTTCGGCGGCATGGCCAAGGCGATCGAGGCCGGCATCCCCAAACGCATGATCGAGCAAGCCGCGACCGCCACGCAAGGCCGCATCGATTCGCGCAAGCAGACCATCGTCGGGGTAAACAAATACCGCCCGGACAGCGACGCCGAGATCGCCATCCTGAAAGTGGATAACCGCGCCGTGCGGCGCCAGCAGCTCGACAAGCTCGCGCGGCTCAAGGCCGAACGCAACGATGCCGAGGTGAGAGAGGCTCTTGACGCGCTGACCCGTTACGCCGAGACAGGGACCGGCAATCTGCTCGAAGCGGCCGTCGCCGCCGCCCGCGTTAAGGCTACGGTTGGCGAAATCTCCTATGCTCTGGAGAAGGTCTATGGCCGCCACCGGGCGGAAGTTTCGGCGATCACCGGGGTTTACCGGGCGGAGATCGGTCGCATGGATGGAAGCTTGAACCGCATCAAGGAGCTGATCGACAGCTTCGAGTCGGAGCACGGGCGCCGCCCGCGCATCCTCGTCGCCAAGATGGGCCAGGACGGGCACGACCGCGGCCAGAAGGTGATTGCGTCAGCCTTCGCCGATCTCGGCTTCGACGTCGACATCGGCCCGCTGTTCCAGACGCCCGAGGAGGCTGCGCGCCAGGCGGTGGAGAACGACGTGCATATCGTCGGCGTGTCGTCGCTCGCCGCGGGTCACCTGACGCTGGTGCCGGCTTTGCGCGAGGCGTTGGAAGGCCTCGGCCGCGGCGACATCATGATTGTGGTCGGCGGGGTGATCCCGCCGCAAGACTACCCGGCGCTCCATGAGGCCGGCGCCAAGGCGATCTTCGGCCCGGGCACGCCCATCGCCGAAGCCGCCACCGACCTCCTCAAGAAGCTCGGCCCGGGCGCCAAGCAGCAAGCCGCCGAGTAAATTCGCTGGCGGAAACGTGAGCAGACCGCCAGCCGATCTCATCCGCGCCGGCGCGACCGACGTCTTCGCCGGACTGATTTCCAGCGCTGTGACCATCGCTTACGGCCTCTCTTTCGCCGCGCTGATTTTCGCCCCGCCGCTCAACACCTGGCTCGCCTACGGCATCGCCGCAACCTTCATCACCAGCGCCGTCACGGCGACCATCGTCTCGCTCAGAAGCTCCCTCCCCTTCGCCATCGCCGGCCCCGATTCAACCACCGTCGCGGTCACGGCCACTCTGGTCGGCGCGCTCATGGCCCGGCTCATGGACCAAGGCCTGCCGGATGACCTGCTCGCCCCTGTGGCAATCATCATGGGTCTTTCCGCCGCGCTGAGCGGTCTCCTGCTCCTCGGGCTCGGGCTCGCGCGCGCGGGCGGCGCCATCCGCTTCATCCCCTTTCCCGTCATCGGCGGCTTTCTCGGCGCCTCGGGCTGCCTGATGGTGGGCGGCGCCGTGCGCGTCATCACCAATCATGGGCTCAACCTCTCAACGCTCAGCACGCTGCTCGAGCCCTCGGTTCTCGCCAAGCTCCTGGCGGCAGTTGCCCTTGCCCTCGCCATTTACCTCGCGCTTCGCCGTCGCAAGGACAATCCCTACATCCTGCCGCTGATCATCCTTGGCGGGATTGCCGTTGCGCACGTGGTCCTGGCGCTCACGGGAATGAGCCTTGCGGCGGCGGAGGCCGCTGGCTGGTTCTTCAAGGCCCCCGCCGCTGTCGGGCTCACGCCGACTTGGGATCGTAATGATCTCAGCCTGTTTCCCTGGAAGGTCCTGCCCTCGCTCAGCGGCGACCTGTTCGCCGTCATGTTCGTGACCGCGATCAGCACGCTGCTCAACACGACCGGGCTCGAATTCCTGACCAAGCGCGAGGCGGACCTTCAGCGCGATTTGAAGACCATCGGCGTCGCCAATGCGATCGCGGGCGCACTCGGCGGTTATGTCAGCACCATTGCGTTGAACCGGACCACCCTCAACTACGTAGCCGGAGCGCGCGGCCGGCTCTCAGGCCTCACCGTCGCCGCCGTCTCCGCGCTCATGCTCATCGCCGATCCGGGTTTCCTCGCTTATGTGCCCAAATTCGTGTTGGGCGGACTTCTGCTCTATCTCGGCGCCAATCTCGTCTATGAGTGGCTGATCGAATCGGCGCGGCGAATTTCCCTGCTCGAATATGCCTCTCTGCTCGCCATCACGGTCCTCATTCTTCAAGTCGGCTTCATCGCCGGAGTCCTGATCGGCATCATCATCGGCTGCATCACCTTCGCCGTGAGCGCGAGCCGGGTGAACGCGATCAAATTCGGCTTCGACGGGTCTGAATATCGCTCGACCCTCGATCGCGGTCCCGAGGAACTTGCCGCTCTCGCCGCGCATGGTCATGAAATCCAAGGCATGAGCCTACAGAGCTATATTTTCTTCGGCTCCGCCAACCGGCTCTACCAGCAAGTCAAACAGCTATTCGCCAAGCGCCCAGAGACCCGTTTTCTCCTGTTCGATTTTCGTCTGGTCACCGGCATCGATTCCTCGGCCATGCACAGCTTCACCCAGATCAAGCGCGTCGCCGACGAGCGCGGCGCGCGCATCGTGCTGGTGAACCTTTCGCCGGAACTCCGTGAAACTTTCGACAATCGTGGACTCGTTTCGGGCAATGTCATCTTGGCCGACGACCTCGATCGCGCGCTCGAGTCTTGCGAGAAGGAAGTGATCTCGGCGCATTCGGCCCGGGTGGGCATAACAGCGTCGCTTCGCGAGTGGCTCACACAGGCGCTCGGCAGCAGCGACCATGCCGAGCAGTTGGCGCAACGCTGCGAGCGGCTCGAAGTGAACCGAGGCGCCGTCATCGCCGAGCAGGGCGAACCCGCCGCCTCGATGCATTTCATCGTCGAAGGTCGCATCGGCATCGTCGTAAAGACTGAGGATGGACGGTCGATACGCCTGCGCAGTCTCGGACCTCACACCACGACTGGCGAAATGGGTCTGATTACGCGCCAGACCCGGAGCGCTACCATTATCGCCGAAGCGCCCAGCGTGCTCTACGCCTTGAGCGCCGAGGATTACGAGCGGCTCAAGCGCGATAACGGCCCGCTCGCGCAAGCTCTTCTCACCTATATCGTGAAAATTATGGCCGAGCGCCTTAGCTTTGACAGTCGGGTGATTGGTGTCCTTCGCCGTTAGTCGAAATACGGCTTTCCATCTCGCTCTTGCGTTTCCGCCGGTTTGCCCCTACCCCCGCATCCCATGCACGGCAAGGACTCAAGCAAGGACATCGAGCGGACGGCCAAGGCGATCCGCGACGGCGACCGCGTGGCGCTCGCCCGCGCCATCACCCTGATCGAGAGCGCCAAGCCCGAGGATCAGGCCAAGGCCGAGGCTCTGCTCGAGCAACTCCTGCCCTATACCGGCAAGTCCATCAGGGTCGGCATCAGCGGCGTTCCCGGCGCCGGCAAATCGACCCTGATCGATCAGCTCGGCTTGAACCTCGTAGCGCAGGGCCACAAGGTCGCCGTGCTCGCCGTCGACCCGACCTCGTCCAGGAGCGGCGGCTCGATCCTCGGCGACAAGACGCGCATGGGCAGGCTCGCGTCGGAGCCGAATGCCTTCATTCGCCCCTCTCCTGCCGGCGAGGCGCTCGGCGGCGTGACCAAGACCACGCGCGAAACGATCGCGCTCGCGGAGGCCGCCGGCCACGACGTGGTCCTGGTCGAGACCGTCGGCGTCGGCCAATCCGAGACCTCCGTCTCCAACATGGTCGACGTGTTCGTCGTGGTGGCGATCCCGGGCGCGGGCGATGAGTTGCAGGGCATCAAGCGCGGCCTGCTCGAGCTCGCCGATATCATCGCGGTGAACAAGGCCGAGGGCGATCAGGTCGAGCGCGCCAACCGGGCGGCGATGGAGTACCGCACCGCGCTGCACATCCTTGCCGCCAGCCATGCCGGGTGGGATCCGCAAGTGCTTACCATGTCGGCGCGGGACAACAAGGGGCTCGATACGCTCTGGACGAAGATCACGGAACGGCATGCTTCGCTTGCCGCTTCGGGCGCACTCGCCGAGCGCCGCGCCGCGCAAGCCGCCGCGTGGATGCGGGAAATTTTCGAGCAACGGTTGCTGGCGGCCTTTAAGGGTGGCAGGCGTGCGGCCCGCCATTTCAAGGAATTGGAGGACAAGGTTCGCACTGGCCAAATCACCCCCTCCGCCGCGGCGCATGAGCTTGCCCGACTGGCCGGCATTAAGGACGCCGACTGATCCCCCTCAAATTCGCTTTCCTCGCGCGCGCGCCTTAAGGTAAGTCGAAAGTCATGCAGAAGCCGCGCGTTCTCATCACCGGCTTTGGCCCTTTCCCGGGCATGCCCGAGAACCCCTCCGCATGGCTTGCCGAAAGTCTGGCTGAGCGATGGCCGCAGGCGGGTATCGATGACGATCTGCACACCCGCGTGCTGCCCACTGAATGGGAGGCTGCCGCGCTCATTCCGCGTCTCTGCGAAACGCTGCAACCGCATGTGATGATTCATTTTGGCGTCTGCGAGAACGCCAAGGCGTTGCGCATCGAACGCTCGGCACATAACCGCGCCGCGCCGCGGGCCGACGCCAAGGGCGCTTTACCGTTAGGGCCCGCGATCCGGGCCGCAGGCCCGGATCGGCTCGACACGCCGATCCCCGCCAGCGCGCTAGCGCGGCACCTCAATTCGGCCGGCGTGTCCGCCGTGACCTCGCATTGCGCGGGACAGTATCTCTGCAATTTTCTCTACTATCACGCGCTCGATTGGGCGGCCGCGCAATCACGTCCCCGCCTTGCGCTGTTCGTTCATGTACCGCCTCCAGCCGCATCCTTCAGCGAAGAGCGTCTGCTGCATGGCGCGCAAGAAATCGCGCGCTTCGTTCTCGCTTTCGCGGCCGAGCAGGAGCCTGCCACAAGGCTCGCCT
>DATAFR010000016.1:0-77293 GCA_036257375.1 Methyloceanibacter sp. | reverse complement strand
AGATGGTTTCTTCGTCTTAGCCTTCGGCGCGGCTTTGACTTTGCGGCCTCGATTGGCGGTCCGCGCCTGTTTGGCGGTCTTACTGCCGCTCTTCGCTGTCTTAGCCATGGTCCTTGCTTCTGATTGTTTGCCGCGTCTTTGCGCCCCGCGGGTTTCTAGCAACCATGCTTGGCACATTCCAGGCTTTCCTCTCCTGCCTCGCCGCTGCCTTGCGGCGCCCTGCCCTGCTAAGCTAGTGGCGCAGATGAAAATGCGGCATGGGAGGCCAGGGGCATGATCAGACTTACAGCTTGCGTGTTGGGACTTTCACTCTTCGCCGCCTGCCCGGCTCTGGCCGAACCGACGGGCGAAACCACTGATGAATCGCTGAAGGCGATCGAGACCGCCCGAACCGCGGTGAGCGAGGCGTTGAGCAAGGCCCCATTGGGCTTCCGGCGCATCCTCTTCGTCAAAGAGGTGCCCGAGGGTTTTGCCGCCTATAAGCCCCGCGACAATACGAGCTTCGCGCCGAACGAGCCGCTGATCATTTACACCGAGCCGATCGGCGTGGCCTGGAAACAGGACGGAGATCAATTCTCCTCGAAGCTCGTGGTCGATTTCGAGATCAGGACACCCGACGGAAAAGTCCTCGCCGGGCAGAAGAGCTTTGGCGAGTTCGCGCTGGAAGCGCGCGAGCCGCCGCTCGACTACATGAGCCACATCAAGCTCGATGTCACCGGCGCGCCGGCGGGCTCGTATGTTCTCGGCTTGACCATCCACGACACAAATAGCGGCAAGACCGCGAGCAAGGATTTGCCGTTCGACATCAAATAGGTTTGGCCCGAGCGCGGGCGAGCGGGAAGCGGCGTACTGGGTCGTCCGCATCGAGCTTGGCAAGAACCTCGCGCGCTTGAGCACAATCCTCGCGCATTTGCACGGCGAGCGCTTCCGGCGTGGCGAAGGTCCGGTCGGGCCGGAGAAAGGCGACGAACTCGGCGTCGACTTCCTTGCCGTAGAGATCGCCGGCGAAGTCGAGCAGATAGGCTTCGAGCACCGGCTCACTGTCGCCGAAGGTCGGGCGTATGCCCACATAGCCGGCGGCCTGGTAGCGCTCACCGTCGCGATATATGCGCATGGCATAGATGCCGTGACGTACGTCCTGACCGGTAGCGAGCTTGAGATTGAGCGTGGGGAAACCCAGTCCCTTGCCCCTCCCGGCTCCCCGCTCGACGCGTCCCCGCACGCGCCACCAATAGCCGAGTTGCTCGGCTGCTTCCCTCACCTCGCCCTCGCGGAGATGTTCGCGAATGCGGCTCGATGAGAAGGTCGCGCCGTTGACGCCAACGGGCGCCACGATATCGACGCCGAAGCCGAGGGTGCGTCCAAGGGCGGCGAGGCCATCGGTCGTGCCGGTGCGTCCCTTGCCATAGGAGAAGTCGTGACCGACCACGACATGGCTTGCGCCTAGCCCCTTGGCAATCAGCTCGGTGGCAAAAGCTTCGGCGCTCAGTGAGGCAAGGTCGCGGTTGAACTCGATGACGAAAGTCTGATCGAGACCGAGCGCTTCGAGCAGTTCGAGCTTCAGCGGCAGCGGTGTCAGACGGAAGAACGGAGTCTCCGGCGCGAAGAACTCGCGTGGATGCGGCTCGAACACGACGGCACCCGAGCGGCGCCCTTCCTGCCTGGCGATATCGATCGCGGCGTTGAGCACCTCCTGATGCCCGCGATGGACGCCGTCGAAATTGCCGATGGCGAGGGCCGCGCCCTTGAGGTTTGCCGGCACGTCCCGCCAGAAGCGGACAATGTCCATCACACAAAGCCTTCGATCTCGCCCTATTGGCGCGGGGCGCGGCGGTCCACCATCATCACCGCCTCGCCTTCGAGCACGGTCTTGCCATTCACGGTGCAGTCGCAAGAGAGCGTCGCGCGTCCCTTCTCGGGATCGAGACTGGTGATTTTCAGCGTGGCGATGACCTCGTCGCCGATGAAGACGGGAGCCTTGAATTTCATGCTCTGTGACAGATAGATGCAGCCGGGCCCGGGCAGTTTGGTGCCGAGCACGGTGGAGAAGAGGCTGCCGGTGAGAAAACCATGCGCGATGCGCTTCTTGAAGATTGTCCCCGCCGCGAAGTCGTCGGAGAGATGCACTGGATTGATGTCGCCCGACAGGTTGGCGAAGGCGATGACATCGTCATTGCTGATTTTCTTGGTGTAACTCGCCTCCATGCCGACGGCTAAATCCTCGAAATAGTAACCGTGCCCCAAACCGCCGCCCGATCCATTGCTCGTCATATGACTTTCCCTGCTCCTTAACGTTGCTCGCGGCAAAATAGCGAAGCCGTTGCTGCACTGCAATATCGGGGGACCGAGCGACCTACAAGGCGAAAAGCCGTTGGAGAAAAGGGGCTTAACCATCCGTTCACGGCCAAACCTCTAAGTTATGGGCGAGCATGGGCCGCTAGGCCTAGTGCTGGTTGCAAAGCTTCGCATAATGCCGAACGAGACCCAGGGGCCGTGAGGATCGGAGGAGACAATGGCCGTCAATCATTCCATGCCGGTTCTGGTCGTCGACGATTACAAGACGATGATCCGCATCATCCGCAATCTTCTGAAGCAACTCGGCTTCGCCAATGTGGATGAGGCCGGCGACGGGACAGCAGCCCTCAACATGATGCGGCAAAAAGACTATGGGCTCGTCATCTCGGATTGGAACATGGAACCGATGACCGGCTACGAATTGTTGCGCGAGGTGCGCGCCGACGACCGGTTGTCGCGCACGCCTTTCATCATGGTCACGGCCGAATCGAAGACCGAGAATGTGATCGCGGCAAAGAAGGCCGGGGTGAACAACTACATCGTCAAGCCGTTCAACGCGGCGACGCTCAAGGCCAAGATCGACGCCATCTTCGGGGAATAGCCACACCAAAAACTGGACGGGGGATAGATGCCAGGGCGCGGAAAACTTTCCGCACGGCGCCGAACCGGCGCGCGCGCGACGACGCAACAGGATAACGGTCGCTCGGTCTCTGAGGAGATCACCGTGCTGATGAATACGCTGCGCGAGCTCGCGGCCATCCGCTCGACCGCCGAGGACGCAGCAGGGCGGATTCTCGATTCCGCGGAAAACTTGCTCGCCTTCGCCGACAAGGAAGAGGCGAAGAAGGCGGAAGAGGCGATCCTCGCCATCATGACGGCGTGCGGCTTCCACGATCTGGTCGGGCAGCGCGTCACCAAGATCACCGAGAGCCTCGACAAGGTCCTCGCCAAGCGGATGAGCGCGGCGGGCAATGCTGCCAAGCGCGCCGACCGTTCAAGCAAAGCGAGGAAGGCGGGGCTCACTTTGGATGGTCCCGGCCATCCAGAAGCGAGCCAGGCGCGCATCGACGCGCTGTTCCGCGACAATTAGCTGCCAGATAGTTACCAGACCAGCGTCCGAATGGCGGCAAGCGGCTTGCCCTTCGCGTCGGCGAAGAGCCCGGCAAGATGGCGCGCATCGAGCAGGTCGGCGACGGCTTCGTCCTCGCCATTTTCCGGCGCGTGCAGCCCGCTCGCCACGAAGACCGAGCCGAGGCCGAGACCGGTCGCGCCGGCGATATCGGTCATCACCCCGTCGCCGATGGCGAGGATCTCGTTGCGCGGCACGCTGCGTCCCGCCAATTTACCCACGGTCTCGAAAGCGAGCTGATAGATCGGGGCGTGCGGCTTGCCAGCGTAGACGACGCTGGCGCCTTGTCCCTCGTAGAGGGCCGCAAGAGCGCCCGCGCACCACACGAGCCGCTCGCCGCGCTCGACCAGATGATCGGGATTGGCGCAGATCATGGGGACATCGCGCGCGGCAAGGCCGCTCAGCAGCGCGGCATAGTCTGCCGGCGTCTCGGTCTCGTCGTCGAACAGCCCGGTGCAGACCACGAGATCGGCGTCCTCGGGATCTCCCAGCTTCATCTTGAGATCCTGGAAGATGGGCCTGTCCCGCTCCGGACCGAGGTGGAAGACCGTCGCGCCATTGTGCTTGGCAAGCTCATACCGGGTAAGGTCGCCTGAGGAGACGATCGCGTCATAGGCGTCGTCGGGGACGCCGAGCCGGCGAATCTGCTCCCGGACCGCCGGGCTTGGCCGCGGCGCGTTGGACAGAAGCACGACCACGCCGCCCCTCTCGCGAAAGCTCCGCGTAGCGGCAATGGCATCGGCGTGCGCCTGACGGCCATTATGCATGACGCCCCAGATATCGACGAGCCAGGCCGAATAACGCGAGCCCAGATCCTCGATCGATTGCATCACCGGAATTTCGGAAGATCCCACGGTCATAACGCTCGATTAAAGGCTCGGTCGCAAAGGGTCAAGCGCGCGGGAAAGATCGGCCAGCCACTCGCCGCCAGGCGCGATTGTGCGCCCCCGCACAGAGACGCCGAGCCGATCCCCTACATGACGGGCTCGAGACTTGGCGGACTTGTGGCATAATATTTATGCCTATTCGGTTAAATCCGCCTTTCCCCATGAGGACAACATGACACAAGAAAGCACCCGCACTCTCGTCACCTTCCTTCTCGATCGCACCGGCTCAATGGAGGCGATCCGCGACGATACGATTGGCGGCTTCAACGCCTATCTCGACGGCTTGAAAGGGAATGGCGAAGCGAAGATCGACTTCACGTTGATCCAGTTCGACAGCGTCAGCCTCGACAAAATCTGCGTGGCCGTTCCCGTCGCGCAAGTGGCTAAGCTCACGCGCGAGACCTATCAGCCCAGGGCCTCCACCCCGCTGATCGATGCAGCGGTAAAGACCATCAACGCGGTCGAGGCGTCGCTGCTTTCGGCGCCCGCGGCAAAGGTGGTGATCTGCATCCAAACCGACGGCCAGGAGAATTCCTCGACCGAGCACACATGGGGCGAGCTCAACGCGCTCGTGAAAGAGAAATCGGCCAAGGGGTGGCAGTTCAATTTCATGGGCGTCGGCATCGATGCCTACGATCAAGGCGCGCGCATGGGCATCGCGCCGGCTGCGACCATGGCCTATGACCATAGCGACCCGGCGGCCGTGCGGGCGGCCTTTGCCGGAAGCGCGGAGAGCACGCGGCGGTACGTCGTCGGCGCGGCACCGACCACGGCATATGCACCGGAAGAAAAGGCTGCCGCCGGCGATCGCTTCGGCGACGTCGTGCGCAAGGTGAAGCGAGGGTTGAAGCGCGCCATCGTGGACGATATCAATTTGTAGTGGGGCGCCGTTCACGATACGCCAGTCCATTCGGGGCCTCGGTGAGCGTCGCGCTTGCCGAGGCCCGCATGACGCAGACCGAGCTTGCCGCCAAGACCGGCCGCTCGACGGCCTATGTCAATCAGCTCATCACCGGCCACAAGAAGCCCTCGCCGCAATGGGTCGATCTCATCGCCGACACGCTCAAGCTCAGTGCCGAGCAACGCCAGCAGCTCCACATCGCGGCCGCCAAACAGCATGGGTTCAAGCTCGACCTGACCAAGAAGTAGTGCGTCGCACCCGCCAGTTGGTTTGGGCCCTCTCAAGCAGACGCCCCGGTTACCGCAAAATGAAAGGGGCGCCCAAATTTCGCTGACATCAATGCGTTTTTCACGATGAGGCCTGACGATCCTTAGAGAAGTTTTTTGTTATAGTCGCGCTCCGGCCGCCCGATTCGTGAAAGCCGCAAAGGCGGTACGGCCTTTCGCTCCAAGGAGATTTCATCACAATGAATCGTTCATTCATCGCTCTCGGCACGATTGTTCTGCTTGGCGGATTCGTCTTCGCCGGCCCCGCTTTCGCTCTCTCGCCGAGCCGCCCAGAAGCCGCTCCTCGCGTCATCCTCGTTGGCGACGAAGAGAACTCCGAGGTTTGGCAGGATTTGCGTCCCGACGTCGCGCCCCCGCCGGCCGCCGTCGGGAAGAAGGAAGAGCCTAGAGGCTCCATCGTCGAGGAACCCAAAGGCGAGAGCGGCTCCGGCAATATCGAAAACAAAGAGATCTGGCAGGACTTGGAAACCGGCGTGACGCCGCCGCCGGGCGAGTAGCGCTTTCAGGCTAAGCCGCGTTGGCGCCTTCGAGCTCGCGGAAAAGCGCGGGGCTCATCGGCTTCGGTCTGCCAAAAAGATAGCCCTGCGCAAGCTCGACGCCGTGATCGAGAAGCTTCGCCACCGCTGCTTCGTCCTCGACCTTCTCAACGATGAGCTTCATGTCGAAATCGTCGAGCGCGCGCTTGATCTCCGCGGCGGAGTAGCGCGAGCCCTTAGCCGTTATATCGTGCAGGAAGGTCTTGGCGTCGATCTTGACGAAGCGGAAGGAGCGGTCGCGCAGGCCGGCGAAGTCCACGTCGAGATCGGCGACATGGTCCAGCGAGAAGCCATAGCCGAGCGCGCCGAGCGTATCGAGAGCGCCGAGCTCATCGGCGTTTAGATCAAGCATCGCCGGTTGGCTCACCTCGAAGATCAGGCTCTCGCTCAAGCCGCTATTCTCCTCCATGAACTCGACCAGCTCGGGGAAGAACTCGGGATCGAGCAGGGTCCTGACCGAGATGTTGCAGAACACCCCCTTGATGCGGGATTCGGCCCCGAGCCGCCGCAAGGTCTGCACGCTTTTCACCAAAAGCACATTGTCGATGAGCGGCACCATGCCCGAGCGCTCCGCGACCTGGAGATAGGAGCCGGGCAGAATCAGCTCGTCGGCCTTGGTGCGGATGCGGGTCAGCGCCTCGAAATAGATGGGCCTGCGCTCCGGCAGTGTCACGGTCGGCTGTAGATAGAGATCGACCCGGCCGGCTTCGATCGCCTGGCTCACCATTTCCAGCATCTCGTTGTCGTTGACGCGCGGGGCGATAACGGTCTCGACGGCCTTCTCCTCGACGGGCAGGTCCTCCTTGACGGCAAAGACCTCAGTCTCCTCGACCACGAGAACCATCTCCTCTTCCTCGCCGGTGGCAAGCGGAAGCTCGAGCGCGACTTCAGCCGCGGGTTCCTCGTCCTCGATCTCGTCATCGAACTCGATCTTCTGCACCACAGCTTCGGGCGCCCGACTGACGACCGGGGCGGGCTGCACAGCTGCGGGTTGCGGCGCGCCGCTCTCCGCGGCGGTCGAGGCGATCAACTCGCGCGAGAGCTGCTTGATCAGGCTTTCCAAGGCCCTGAGATCGCCGGCGATCTTCTCCCGCTGGTTCCTTGCCTCGCCCTCCAGATCCGCGCGCACGCGGTCGATCTTGGCATGCACTTCATCAAAGTCGTGAGCGAAGTGATCCGACCGGCCAAGCCCGCCGACCGGCGCGGTCTGCGCATATTCGCTGAGCGCCTGATCGAGGTGCTCGACGCGATCGGCGAGAAGATCGAGCCGGGAGACATCATCCTCGACGCGATCGATGCGTTGCAGGTCCTTGTCGATGATCTCGAGCGCTTCCTCGATCTCGTTGATCCGGTCGGAGGAAGCGGTGGGACGGGCGCCGCGCGCAACCATCAAATAGGACGCGGCCATCACCATGTAGAGCGCCGCGGCGGCGATCAGGGCGGGGATTTGAGCGATGCCAGATTGGACGATGAGGCCGACGGCGAAGGCTACCGCCGTCACTGCCATCGCGATCAGCACGATCACATCGAGCATGGCCAGTCCTCCCGAGGACTCGCTCCGCCTAGAGGCCATGGCAATGGTGTCCGCCAATATCGGCTCCCCCTCCGCGCGAAAATCATGCGGCGACAGACCCCTGCAAGGCAACAGTAATTTGGCGCTTTGGGGCGATTTCTTGCTGGCAGCGAAGGGGCTTGCCGTGCGGTTGTAAGCAGAATTGGGTGGTCCCGCTCCGCTTTAGCCTTATTGCCAATCGAAGCGCTCACGTAGTTGTGGCTTGTTGCGGCAGAAGGCGCGTGTCTAATCCTCAAAACTCGCGGACCAAGCTTCCGCAGGTGTCGAACCAGTCATCACGAGGTTTCAGTATGAAAACCAAGACCGCGACATGCGTAGCCGCTCCACTTCTGGGCGTTGGTCTTTTCGCCTTCACCGCGGTCGCCGTCGCCGCCGACCCGACTCCGGTCGACTTGGTGAATGCGCTGAACGGCGTGTTCGGCTCGCATGCCGGCACGCGTGCAGGTCATGCCAAAGGGTTCTGTCTGACTGGAAAATTCACGCCGGCGCCCGAAGCTGCCACGCTGTCGAAGGCCGCGCATTTCGCCAAGCCCGTGCCGATTATCGCGCGCTTCTCGCTTGGGGGCGGCAATCCGCAAGCTCCGGACAACGCTAAGGCCAATGTGCGGGGGCTGGCGATCAAATTCGATCTCGGCCAAGGCGCCAGCACCGATCTCGTGATGATCTCGGCGCCAATCTTCTTCGTGCAGACGCCGGCGTTGTTCGTCGAGTTCTTGCAGACCGTCGCCTCGGGCGACAAGGCGAAGCTCGACGCCTTCTTCGCCGCGCATCCGGAGTCCACGCGGCAAGGGGCTTGGCTCAACGGTCACCGGATTCCCGCAAGCTATGCCGGCGTCGATTATTGGGGCGTGCACGCCTTCACCTTCACCAATGCCAAGGGCGAAGCCACGCTCGTCAAGTACAAGGCCATTCCCGACGCGGGCGAGCTCGCCTTGACCGACGACGAGGCGAAGGCCAAGGGCGACAATTTCTACGAGGAGGAGATGAAGGAGCGTCTCGTTAAGGGCCCGGTCGGCTTCGAGCTAGTTGCCATTCGCGGCAAGGACGGCGACCCCACCAACGATCCGACGCTTCGCTGGGACAATGAAGACGACCGCGAAACCACCCCGCTCGGTAAGATCAGCATCGAGGCGACCGCGCCAAACGCGACCTGCGACGCCTTCAGCTTCCTGCCGGGGAACGTGACCGACGGCGTCGCGGGCCCGGCAAACGATCCGGTCTACCAGATCAGGTCAGCGGATTATCTCGTCTCCTTCACGCGCCGGCACGCGCCGCCGACGGCGCCTTGAGACGACACTTACGCGCCGAGCACGATCAGGCGGCTTCAGGGTTGCTGCGCTTTGCGGCAGACCGCGCTTTGGCGCATAGCCGGTCGAGCTCTTCTTGCGTCGCCAGGCTTTGGATCCACGTAAAGGCTTCCGCATAGCCGGGTTCGAACTGTAATTCGAAGGCGATCGGACGCCATCCGATATACTGCCCGGAGCGAGCAAGCTCGCGTGCGCGCTTTTGAATGCTCTTAAGGTGTTCACTCATGACCGCACCTCACTCTGGACTGCGCCAAGTATAGCGCGGGACGGTGGGTCGAGGGAGATGAGTGTCTCCCTAAGGGGTTACGTCCATTGCGCCCAACCGCTCGGCACGGATTCCTGTCAGGGTAAATGGGCTGGCTCGCCGAGCTAGCTTGAGCCGTCTGTTAGTGCCGCGTAGACGGTGAGTCGTGAAACGGGTCCAAGCCCCTTCCACCACCTCTGGGCTCGTTTCCGACACATGACCTGGGCGTCCGTCGTAGCCAACGGGCGCCCATTTGTTTGTCTGAAAGCAAGCCATTCAAGCCGCTGCTCCTTGACAGAATCGGAGCGCGACAGTATCTCCTGCGCAGCTCGCTAGCACTCATCCTTACGGAGTGCCAAAGCGGCACAATCCCTTAATTTCCAAGCAATCTCTCGGAGACACGCCCATGAAATTCCGTCCCTTGCACGACCGTGTCGTGGTCAAGAGGCTCGAGGAGGAGCAGAAGACTAAAGGCGGCATCATCATTCCCGATACGGCCGCGGAAAAGCCGCAGACCGGCAAGGTGATAGCAGCGGGGCCCGGTGCCCGCGGCGAGGACGGCAAGCTTCAGCCCATGGGGGTGAAGGCCGGCGACAAGGTGCTGTTCGGCAAATGGTCGGGCACCGAGGTCAAGATCGACGGCGAGGAACTCCTCATCATGAAGGAGTCCGACATCATGGGCATCCTCGGCTAACGCCCACCCGCTAATTTTCAGTTCTCACCTTCGAGATGCCGGCTCGCCGGTTCTGAGGCGTGAGGTCCAACCAGGAGTAAAATTCAGATGGCAGCTAAAGACGTAAAATTTTCAGCCGATGCACGCGAGCGGATGCTGCGTGGCGTGGACGTGCTGGCCAATGCGGTAAAGGTCACGCTGGGACCAAAGGGCCGCAACGTGATCCTCGAGAAGTCGTTCGGCGCTCCGCGCTCGACCAAGGACGGCGTGACCGTGGCCAAGGAGATCGAGCTCGAGGATAAGTTCGAGAACATGGGCGCGCAGATGCTGCGCGAGGTGGCGTCGAAGACCAACGACACCGCGGGCGACGGCACCACGACCGCAACCGTGCTGGCCCAGGCGATCGTGCGCGAAGGGCTTAAGGCGGTCGCCGCCGGCATGAACCCGATGGATCTCAAGCGCGGCATCGACAAGGCGGTGATCGACGTGGTCGAGGAGATCAAGCGGCAGTCGAAGAAGGTGAAGGGCTCGGAGGAGATCGCTCAAGTCGGCACCATCTCGGCCAATGGCGAGAAGGCGATCGGCGACATGATTGCCGAGGCCATGCAGAAAGTCGGCAACGAGGGCGTGATTACCGTCGAAGAGGCGAAGAGCCTCGACTCGGAGCTCGACGTGGTCGAGGGTATGCAGTTCGACCGCGGCTACATCTCCCCCTATTTCATCACCAATGCCGAGAAGATGGTGGCGGAGCTCGAGAACCCGTACATGCTGATCTACGAGAAGAAGCTGTCGGGCCTTCAGGCGCTGCTCCCGCTGCTTGAGGCGGTGGTGCAATCGGGACGTCCGCTGCTCGTGATCGCCGAGGATGTCGAGGGCGAGGCGCTTGCCACGCTCGTGGTCAACAAGCTGCGCGGCGGCTTGAAGGTCGCCGCCGTCAAGGCGCCGGGCTTCGGCGACCGCCGCAAGGCCATGTTGCAGGACATCGCCGTGCTGACCGGCGGCGAGCTGATCTCCGAGGATCTCGGCATCAAGCTCGAGAACGTCACCGTCAATATGCTCGGCAAGGCGAAGAAGGTGTCGATCACCAAAGACGACACCACCATCGTTGACGGCGCCGGCAAGAAGGCCGACATCCAGGCCCGCATTGCCCAGATCAAGCAGCAAATCGAGGACACCACCTCCGATTACGACAAGGAGAAGCTGCAGGAGCGGCTGGCGAAGCTCGCCGGCGGCGTGGCCGTGATCAAGGTCGGCGGCGCGACCGAGGTCGAGGTGAAGGAGAAGAAGGATCGTGTCGACGACGCGTTGAACGCCACTCGCGCCGCGGTCGAGGAAGGCATCGTGCCGGGCGGCGGCGTAGCGCTGCTCTGGGCAGCGAAGTCGCTCAAGACCAAAGGCGACAATGAGGACCAGGACGCGGGCATCAATATCGTCCGCCGCGCGCTGCAAGCGCCGATCCGCCAGATCGCCGAGAATGCCGGCGTCGAGGGCTCGATCGTCGTCGGGAAGGTGACCGACCAGAAATCGGCCTCCTACGGCTACGACGCTCAGAATAACGAGTACGGCGATCTCATCGCCAAGGGCATCATCGACCCCGCCAAGGTCGTGCGCACGGCGCTGCAAGACGCCGCGTCGGTCGCTGGTCTCCTCGTCACCACCGAGGCCGGCGTGGCCGAGGCGCCGAAGAAGAAGGACGAGCATGTGCACATGCCGGGCGGCGGCATGGGCGGCATGGACATGATGTAGTCCAAGCTAAATGGCCTGGAACGGCCAAGCTGATGCGAGAGGGGCGGCCATTGGCCGCCCCTCTTTGCCGTGATATCGCTCGCGCTCCTCGCGTAAGGCTTACAGAAACGTAATTTCCCGGGGCCTTGTTTTTGGCCCTATCGTCGCCCGGGTGGGTTTAACTTGCCCATCGTCAGTTCGAGGAGCAGCTCGCCTATGGCGAATTTCAAGCAATCGGTCCAGGATTTCACGCGGATCGCCGTCCCCTATTATCGTTCGGAAGACAAGTGGGCGGGGCGAATCCTGCTGCTGACCGTGATCGGGCTGCAGTTGTTCCAGGTCTGGCTGAATGTGCGCTTCAACGCCTGGTACAACACCTTCTACACGGCCCTGCAAAACAAGGACTGGAACACCTTCATCTGGCAGATCGGCGTGTTCAGCCTACTCGCCGCCTTCTTCATCGTCAGCGCCGTCTATCAGCTTTATTTGCAGCAATGGTTGCAGATCAGGTGGCGCAAATGGCTCACCAATCGCTATCTCGGCCGCTGGCTCGGGCAAGGCACGCACTACCGCATGCGGCTGAAAGGCGATCAGGCCGACAACCCCGACCAGCGCATTGCCGACGACATCAAACAGTTCGTCGACTCAACTCTCGATATCGGCATTGCGCTCCTCGGTTCGATCGTCACGCTGGTTTCGTTCATCGTGATCCTGTGGAACCTGTCCTCGGCGACGCCGCTGATGATCGGTTCGCAGACCTACAATATCCCCGGCTACCTGGTCTGGGCGGCGCTTATCTATGCGGTGCTCGGCACCTGGGTCACCCATCTCGTCGGCCGGCCGCTGGTGAAGCTCAATTTCGACCAGCAGCGCTACGAGGCAGATTTCCGCTTTTCGCTGGTGCGGCTGCGCGAGAACGCCGAAGAGGTGACGCTGCTCGCCGGAGAACCCGCCGAGGAAGCGCGGCTGCGTGACCGCTTCGGCTGGGTGATCCGCAACTGGTACGACATCATGCGGCGGCGGAAGCGCCTCACTTTCCTCACCGCGGGCTATTCTCAGGTCGCCATCATCTTCCCGTTCCTGGTTGTGAGCCCGGTCTATTTCTTCGGCTCGATGACACTTGGCGGGCTGATGCAGATCTCATCGGCCTTCGGGCAGGTACAGAGCGCGTTGTCGTTCTTCGTGACCGCCTACACCTCGATCGCCGATTGGAAGGCGGTGCTGAACCGGCTCGCGGGCTTCGAGGCCTCGATCGACTGGGCGGAGAGCCTCGACCAGACGGCGCCGCGCGTGGAATTCGCCGCCGACGGCGCGCGCACGCTCACGGCGAACGCGCTGTCGGTCGGGCTGCCTAACGGCCAGCAGATCGTGAGGGTCAAAGGGCTTTCGATCGAACCGGGCGAGCGGGTGCTGGTGACGGGGCCTTCCGGCTCGGGCAAGACCAGTCTATTCCGCGCGCTTGGCGGCGTCTGGCCGTTCGGCGAAGGCGCGATCCGCATCCCCAAGGAAGCGAGCGTGCTCGTGCTGCCGCAGCGGCCTTATCTTCCCCTCGGCACGCTGCGCGGCGCTCTTGCCTATCCCGGACCGGACGACGCCTTCACGCCCAAAGAGATCGAGGAGGTCCTCGACGCGGTCGCGCTTTCTCACTTGCGTGGAGAACTCGATGAGACGGCCTATTGGAGCGACAAACTCTCCGGCGGCGAGAAGCAGAGGCTGTCGATCGCCCGCGCGCTGCTGCAAAAGCCCGACTGGTTGTTCCTGGACGAGGCGACGGCCGCGCTCGACGAGACGTCAGAGGCCGAACTCTACCGCCTGTTGCTCAAGCGCCTGCCGGACGCCGCCATCGTTTCCATCGGCCATCGCTCCAGCCTGGTGCAGTTCCATGGCCGCTTCTTCGAGCTGCAACCCGAGGCGCCTGGGCGCCATCATCTCAAGGAGGCGAAGGGCGGCGACGAAGAACCCGAGGAGCGGCGCAAGCTCAGCCTCGTCTGAGTCCTTCTTGACTACTCGTCGGTTTCGACCTTGCAGCCGCTCGATGCGTCGAGGCCGTTGGGCTTGTCCCAATCGTTGGCCGGGACTTCGGGGAAGGACGTGCCGAAATCCTGCTTCACCATGGAGAATTTCGACGGCACGTTGGAATTCGCCGGAAAGTCCACGATCCAGAAATAGTCGTAAGTGTCGCCGGGCCAGGTCTTCGGCACGCCGGGCAGGATGTCGAGGTTGAAGAGCTGCTTAAGCGTCACGTCCTCGCCGTCGAATTTAGATTCGAGCTTCTCGTTGGCGATGTGCTTGTGCTCCCACACCATCACCAGGGTCTTACCGGCAAGCGCGGGATTGGTGAGGAGGTTGCGCGCGGCTTCTCGCGTGCGCTTATTGAGCTCTTTCTCGAATTCGTCCTTGCTTTGCCCAGTCTCTGGCACCACCGAGTAGAGAATGATCGGCTTTGACCAGGTTTCGGTCGCGGGCGAGGCGAGCTCGAGGGTGTGGAGCGTGATGGCGAAGAAGAAGGCGGGATCTTCGCCGCCCGCGAACAGTGACTTGGCGGCGTCCTTGCCGAGATAGTTCAAGGCAAGCGCCTTGGCCCGCTGCTCGCCGACCTCGCAGAGCTTCCAGTCGTCGGCCTTCTCCCCGTGGCGCAGGATGACGATGCGCGCCGGAGCGGCGACGGCGGTTTGGACGAAGGATGCGAGGAGAAGCGCAAGCGTGAGGCGAATCAGCATGGGACCGGAGAGTAGCGGTTGCGATCGCTCTTCGCCACACCCGGGCCGCTCAGGCCGAGAGTTTCTCGACAATCCTATCGCGGAGTTTGGTGGCTGCCGCGGTCCAGCGCGCCGCGCGCGAGGCGAAGAGGTACGACTGCGACTTCAGGATCAGCCCGTCCTCCAGCACTTTCAGATGATTGGCGCGGAGCGTCGTGCCGGTCGTGGTGATGTCGACGATCAGCTCGGCTGTCCCCGCCGCAGGGGTGGCCTCGGTCGCGCCGACGCTCTCGACGATGCGATAGCCGGTGACGCCATTCCTGGCGAAGAAACGCCGCGTCAGATTCATGTATTTGGTCGCCACGCGGAGCCGCCGGCCATGCACGCTCGCAAATTGCGCGGCGACATCTTCGAGGTCCGCCATGCGGGCGACGTCGATCCAGCAATCGGGCACGGCAACGACCACGTCGGCGCGGCCGATGCCGAGCGGCGCCAGAAACTCGACCGAGCCGTCGACATCGGCCAAGGTCTCGCGGATCAGGTCCTCGCCAGTCAACCCGAGATGCACCCGGCCCGATTTCAGCTCGTGCACGATCTCGCCCGCCGAAGTGAGGACCGCCTCGACGCCGTCGAGGTTTTCGAGCGTGGCGCGATAGCCGCGCTCGTGACCCTTGTTGCGCAGGGTGAGGCCCGCCTTCTCGAACAAGGCGGCGGCCTGGTCCTTGAGCCTTCCCTTGGAGGGCACCGCGATGAGGAGCTTCGCCGCCATCACCCGCCCCTCCCAACCGCTGCGAGCAGACGCTCGGTGTGAATGGCCGAGCCGATGGCCGGCACCTCGCGCGGGGCGCCGAGATAGGCCAGGAGCCCGTCATAACGTCCCCCGCCCCCGATCGCCTCGTCGCCGCCGGCCGCTTCGATCTGGAACACGAGCCCGGAGTAATATTCAAGATTGCGGCCGAACTCGGTGGCGAAGATCGACTGGCCGAGGTCGATGCCACTCTTGGCAAGGCGCTCGAAGCGGCGCGTATAGGCGTTGAGCGCTCGGCCTAAGTCGATGCCGGCGCCCTTGGCGATCATGGCGATGCGCTGGGCCGCCTCCTGCGGCGGTGCCGAAACAGCAAGGTAGTAGTCGATCACGGTCGCGACCTCGCGCGGCAGAGGCTCGGCACGGAGATCGGCGGCGTGGTCGAGCAGACGCGCGGCGATCTCGCTCAGGCTGCGATTGCCCGAGAGCGGGAGGCCTTGCTGCTCGAGATAGGCGCCGACCAACTCCTCGGCACGCTCCGGTTTCAGTCCAGCGAGACTTGCGGCGAGTGCGGCGGCGGGACCGTCGCCATTCGGCCGCTCGCCTTTGGCGAGGCGCGCGAGCAGCGCGTGGAACACAGGCGGGCGCCAGAAATAATGACGTAACTTGAGCCGCCAGCGTTCGGGCAGAGAAAGCGCATCGAGCAACGCATAGAAGAGAGCGATGTCGCCGAAGCGGAGCGTGAAATTTTTCAGCCCGGCGCGGCGCACCGCGTCGACCGCGAGTAGAACGACTTCGACATCGGCGCTTTCCTTGTCCTTCTCGCCGAAGCACTCGATGCCGGCCTGGCGGAATTCGCGCGGATGCGCCTCCCGGCCGCCTTGCGGCTGGAAGCGAAAAGCGGGCCCGTTATAGCAATAGCGCGCGGGCTGATCGGCCTTCGGGTGGCGCTCGAGATATAGCCGCGACACGGGCACGGTGAGGTCGGGCCGCAGACACAGCTCATCGCCGGCAAGGTCGGTGAAGACGTAGGTGCGGCTTCTGATCTCCTCGCCGATCTGGTCGAGGAAGATGTCTGCGGGCTGAATAATCGAGGGCGCAACCTGCTCGTAGCCTGCGCGCCTGAAAGTATCGAGCAGGGTCGTGGCTTGGGCTTCGAGAGCCTCGAACTCTTTCGCCGATTCAGCGGCCATGGCTTGGGTCTTCCAGCATTCGTCAGATTCTCTACGTCATGCCCGCCTTGAGCCGGGCATCCACGAATTCATTGTCATTGCCCGGCTTGACCGGGGCAATCCAGTAGCCCCGGTGTCAACGCTAACGACGGCAGTGGTTACTGGATTCCCGCGTTCGCGGGAATGACAACTCGTGGATGGCCGGAACAAGCCCGGCCATGACATGGTGCTGGGGTTCATGACAAGGAACTGCTTCAGGACTTGTGACGATTGAGGACACGCCGGACCGCTTCGACCAGTTCTGCTTCCTTGACGGCGAATTGCGCCTCGGCCTGCTTCTTCAGATATTCCTCGCGGTCCTCGATCGAGGTGAGCGTGGCGCCGAGCAGCAGGTTCTTGATCTGCACCTCGCCCTTGGCCTTCTCGTCGCCGCCCTGGATGACGACGCAAGGGGAGCCGCGGCGGTCCGCATATTTCATCTGCGCCTTCATCCCGGACTCGCCGAGATAAAGCTCGGCGCGAATGCCGGCGGCGCGAAGTTGTTGCGCCATGTTCTGGTAGTCGGCGATGCGGTCGCGATCGAGAACGAGCACGACGACGGGGCCTTGCGTCGCGCTTGCCTGATATTTGCCGAGACGCTGGAGGCCGAACAGGAGACGCGACACGCCGATGGAGATGCCGGTTGCGGGGACCTTATCGCCGGTGAAGCGCTCGACCAGCCCATCGTAACGCCCGCCGCTGACGACCGAGCCGAGCCTGATGGGCTGGCCTCGCTCGTCCTTGATGGGAGCGAGCAACTCAGCTTCGAACACGGGGCCGGTGTAATATTCCAACCCGCGAACCACTGAGGGATCGATCGCGATCTGATCCATCGAATAACGCGCCGCAGAACAAAGGTCGGCGATCTGACCGAGCTCATCTAGCCCTTCCTGGAAACGTCTATTGTCGGGAAGAACCTGCTTGAGCTGCGCGACGCGCTCCAGATTTGACCGTTCTTCCATTAATCGCCCATCATCCCGAATATGTGACGTGGCTCTGCTTGTCTTCAGCGGCAAGTCTAGCTGTGGCTTAGTGGAAATGGAGAGACCGGCGCCGCCCGACAGGAATGACATTAGTAAGCTGATTTGATCGTCGGAAAGACCTGCACCCTTTGTGAAGTCTCCCGATTCATCTTTGCGGCCAGGTCCTAAGAGTTGAGCCACTCCGAGAATACCCAAACGGTCCAACTTATCGATCGCGCGTAGTGCGGTGAGTCGTTTGCCGAAGTTGGCATCTCCGCCGAGATCAATGGACTCCAGAACTCCGTCCAGAACTTTGCGATTATTCACCTTGATGACGTACTGCCCGCGCGGGACGCCGAGAGCTTCCAGCGTATCGGCGGCGAGCATGCAAAGCTCGGCGTCGGCGGCGACCGATGAGGCGCCGACCGTGTCGGCGTCGAACTGGGTGAACTGACGGAAGCGACCGGGACCCGGCTTCTCGTTCCGCCACACCGGGCCGACCTGATAGCGGCGGAAGGGCTTGGGCAAGTTCTGATAATTCTCGGCGACGTAGCGGGCGAGCGGCGCGGTGAGGTCGTAGCGCAGCGACAGCCATTGCTCGTCATCGTCCTTGAAGGAGAACACGCCCTCGTTCGGCCGATCCTGGTCGGGTAGGAACTTGCCGAGCGCGTCGGTATACTCGATGGCCGGCGTGTCGAGCGGCTCGAAGCCGTAGCGCTCGAAGAGCCCCCTGATGGTGGCGAGCAAGTCCGCCGTCGCGCGAAGCTCGTTCGCGGATGTGTCGAAAAGCCCCTTCGGCAGGCGGGCCTCGGGGGATGAGGGCTCGGTCTTCTTGCTCATGGGAGGTTAGGCTTGGGTAACGGCTCCGGCCGCCCGCTTCTAGCCCATGATCATTGATCAGTCATCAATGATCGGCGTCCCCTCCCGCGGGAACGGGTCAGTCGACGAGGGCAGTTTGCTTGGCGAGCTCGACCAGGGCCTCGATCGGATGGCCCTTGTCCTTGAGCGGGCCGAGCACATCGGGCGCGGGGCCGCCGGTCGCCCAGTCGAGCATCTCGATAGTGTGGACGAAGGGGGCTGAGGTGCCGCCCTGGAGCTGCACCATGCAGCCGATATTGGCGGTGACCACCACGTCAGGCTCGACCTTGGCGATATTGGCGAGCTTGCGTTCGCGGAGCTGCCCCGCAAGCTCGGGCTCCAGCAGATTGTAAGTGCCGGCGGAGCCGCAGCAGAGATGCCCCTCAGGGATGTTCAGGATATTGAAGCCCGCCTGCTCGAGCAGCGTCAGCGGCAATTCGGCGAGCTTCTGCCCGTGCTGAAGCGAGCACGGCGCGTGATAGGCGATGCGCAGGCCGGTCCACAGCACTGGCGGCATCAGCCCGATCTCCTCGATGAACTCGGTGATGTCGCGCGCGAGCTTGGCGACATAAGCAGCGCGCTCGGCATAGCCGCGGTCGCGCGCAAGCAGATTGCCGTAGTCCTTAACCAGGGTGCCGCAGCCGGAGGTGGTCACCAGTATGGCGTCGAGCGGCTTCTCGCGAATAACGGCGGTCCAGGCGTCGATATTGCGGCGGGCGTAGTCGCGCGCCTCCTCCTCCTTGCCGAGCGAATGTGAGAGCGCGCCGCAGCAGGTCTCGTCCTTCACGACGATGACATCGACGCCGTGCCGCCTGAGCAGGTTGATGGCGGCGCGGCTGATCGAGGGCGCAAGCGTCTCCTGCACGCAGCCGAGCATCAGCGCGACGCGCTTCGCCTTCGGGTCCTTGCCGATGGAGGACTTCGGCTTGGTGAGCTTGGTCGTCAGGGGTTTGCGCGGGATCAGGTCGAGCGCGGCGGCAGGCCGTTCGAAGCCCGCCATCTCGATCAGCCCGCGCAAGGGCTTGGCGAACCAGCCCAAGGTGAGCGCCAACTGGAAGCGCCGCGGATTGGAAAGCACCTTGCTCAAGATCCAGCGCAGCGTGCGCTGGCGCGGCGTGCGGTGGCCCTTCGCCTCGATGCGCACGCGGGCGAGGTCGACGAGGTGCATGTAGTCGACGCCGGATGGACACGTGGTCATGCAGGAGAAGCAGGAGAGGCAGCGATCGATGTGGTAGGTCATCGAGGGCGTCACGTCGCGCTCCTCGAACATCTGCTTCATGAAATAGATGCGGCCGCGCGGGGAATCGCGCTCATCGCCGGTCAGCACATAGGTCGGACAAGTGGCGGTGCAGAGCCCGCAATGCACGCAGCGCCGCAAGATCTCATCGGCGCGGGCGATAGTCGGGTCGGCGAGCTGGACGGCGTTGAAGCTGGTCTGCATGTCTCTCGCCTATATCCCCGGATACATGCGGCCGGGATTGAGAATCCCGACCGGATCGAACGCCCGCTTGACCCCCGCGGTCAGCGCCATGACGGACTTGTCGAGCGGCTGAAACACTTCGATGGCGGCGCGCGCGGGAGCGTCGGCGCGGACGAGAGTGGCATGACCGCCGATTTCGGCAAGGTTGCGGCGAATCTCGACCGCGCCGGCATCGGAGATCGGCGGCGTCTCGAGCCAGACCAGCCCCCCCGACCAATCGTAAAGCACATGCACGTCGATCTTGCGGGCAAGATTGTGCACGAGCTTCGCCGCGGCAGTGGGGACGGTCGAGATGCGCCAGAGCGGGCGGTCGGATTTCTGGAACATCCTGAGCGTCCTGATCTCGTCCCAGAAGGCGCGGCTGCGCATGGTGTCGAGCTCGAGCGCCGGCGCATAGGCCTGCAACATCTGCTTCAGCCGGCTCGAGCGATACCGGGCCGACGCCGGGAAGTTCTCGACCCTGATGGCGGTGACGGACGCGCCGGCATTGGCGATTTCCTGGTCGGAGAGCCGCTCGGCAAGCTCCTTATGCATATGCACGGTACCCGATACCTCGAAGGGCGTGCCCATGGCGAGGCAGAGCGCCTCGATACCGTTCTGGTCGGCGAGGCCGAAACAGAGCACGGTGCGCACCTCGCGCTGGGCCGGCAGCACCTTGATGGCGACCTCGGTCATGACCGCGAGCGTGCCCCAGGAGCCCGAGAGCCCGCGGGCGAGATCGTAGCCGGTGACGTTCTTCATCACCCTGCCGCCGGACCTGATCGTCTCGCCGCGGCCGTTGACCGCCTGCACGCCGAGCAGATGATCGCGCGCCGAACCGGACAGGACGCGCCGGCTGCCGGAGAAATTGGTGGCGATCACCCCGCCGATCGTGCCCTGCCCCGGGCCGAAGCCGAGCGCGGGCCCAAGATCGATCGGCTCGAAGGGGAACTCCTGCTCGTTCTCGGCAAGCATGCGCTCGAGCTGAGCCAATGGCGTGCCCGCCATGGCGACCATGACCAGCTCGCTCGGCTCATAAAGCGGAACGCCGACCAGATTTTCGGTGCTCAGCACGGCGCCATATTGCACCGGGCGCCCAACCTCGCGCTTGGTGCCGCGCCCCATCACCTCCAAGGGCGTGCGCGTGTCGGCGGCCTCGGCCACGAGATAGGCCAGCTCCTCCACCGTATCGGGAGCATGGAAGCCGACGCGCATATGCCCGGTCACTGGATACTCACTCCTTCCAGCGGAAACACCTTGCCAGGGTTGAGCAGCCAGTCTGGATCGAAGGCCGCCTTGACCCGCATCTGCTGAGCGATGTCGGCATCGGAGAACTGCACGCGCATCAGCTCGCGCTTCTCGATGCCGACGCCATGCTCCCCGGTAAGGCAACCGCCGAGTTCGACGCAAAGCTTCAAGATCTCGGCGCCACAAAGCTCGACGCGCTCGAGCTGAAGCGGATCGTTGGCGTTGTAGAGAATGAGCGGGTGCAGATTGCCGTCGCCGGCATGAAAGATATTCGCCACGTCGAAACGGTAGCGTCGGCAGATCCAGCCGACTTCGTCGAGCGCCTTGGGCAGCTTCGACAGCGGGATCACGCCATCCATGCAGTAATAGTCGGAGAGTTGGCCGATGGCGCCGAACGCCGCCTTGCGGCCCTTCCAGATCTTGGCGCTTTCCGCCTTGCTTTGGCTCCGGTGCATCGTCAGCGGGTTAAAGTCCCGCGCGATGTCTCCGATCTTCTCCAAGAGCGTGTCGATTTCGTCCTCGGAGCCCTGCACCTCGACGATAAGCAGCGCCTCGACGTCGAGGGGGTAGCCGGCGGCGACGAAATGCTCGCAGACATGGATCGCCGGGCGGTCCATGAATTCGAGCGCAACGGGAACGATGCCTGCGGCGATAATGCCGGCGACGCAAGCGCCCGCCGACTCGTTCGAGGCGAAGCCGAGCAGCATTGGCCGGGCGCCTTCCGGCGCCTTGAGCAACCGCACGGTGACCTCGGTGACGATGCCGAGTTGGCCCTCTGAGCCCACGATCAGCGCGAGGAGATCGTAACCTGGGGAATCGAGACTCGGTCCGCCGATATCGACGATCTCGCCGTTCATCAGCACGATACGGACGCCGAGCACGTTATTGGTGGTGACGCCATATTTCAGGCAGTGTGCGCCGCCGGAGTTGGTGGCGACATTGCCGCCGACGGTGCAGGCGATCTGACTCGACGGGTCCGGCGCGTAGAAATAGCCCTGGCCGGCGACCGCTTCGGTGATGCCTGTATTAGTGACGCCGGCCTCGACGCACGCCACGCGGTTCACGCGGTCGACCGAGAGCACCTTGTTCATGCGCGAGAGGCAAAGCACGATCGAATCTTCGAGCGGCAAAGCCCCGCCCGATAGGGACGTCCCCGCCCCGCGCGGCACGACCTTGACGTGGTTCTCGTGGCAGAAGCACAGGATCGCGCTCACCTCTTCGGTCGATTGCGGCAGCACGACAGCGAGCGGTAGGCAGCGATAGGCTGTAAGCGCGTCGGTCTCGAAGGTGCGGCGGCCCTCCTGATCGGCGATTAGAGTCGCCCCCGGAGCGACCTTCTTGAGCTTCTTCAAGATGTCGTTGCGGCGCTGGAGGATCGAAAGATCCGGGCTGGGCAACGCGATGTGCGACATCAGGGGCTCCAAAAGCGCGTCGAACGAAGCTGTTAAGGAAAATCGCTGCCCTAGTCTTTCGCACGCCAAGGGTTGGCGGGCAATACGCCCGCTTGCAAGCAAAACCGGGCCTGAGCTGCGTCGCAGCACCTCGATGCGACGACGGGCTAGGATGTCGCAGGAACCGCTTTTGGGTCCATTCGCGCGTTCTGCTAAAGTCTCCGCAACAAAAAGGCAGAGCTAAAGGGAGAAAGTTGGGCAACCGTCCGAGCAGAGGCTTGGGAACCTCTTGCGCGGACGACGTTTAAGGAGGACTGAGATGAGGAGTTTTCTGCGTTATGGATTTGCTATTGCCGCTTTTCTTGCTCTGAGCGGACCCGCTTCAGCCGAAGGCGACGCCACCAAGGGCAAAGCCGCCTTCGCCAAATGCGGCATCTGCCATCAGGTCGGCCCCGGCGCTCAGACATTGGTGGGGCCGGAACTTAATGGCACCGTCGGACGCAAGGCTGGCAGTGTTGCGAACTATCCTTATTCCCCAGGTCTGAAGAAGCTCGCCGACAGCGGCTTCGTCTGGAGCGAGGAGAATCTCGACAAGTGGATCACCGATCCGAAAGCGATGATCCCCGACTCGCCGATGTCGCTTGCTTTTGCCGGTATCCCTGACGCGGGCGAGAGGGCTGATATTATCGCCTATCTGAAAACCGTTCCCGCGCAATAACGCCTTCACGGCGTAGCTTTGGTCTCGGCCGAGGCACTCGGCTCGGCCGAGACGCTCGGGGCTTGAGACTGCTGCGGCGTGTCTTCAGCCTTGGCGCGGAACCTCTCGATATCGTCGAGCACGGTTTTGAAGAAATAGTCCCGCTCGCCCTCGTCCCTGGAGACCTCGCTCCAGGCCTGGCGCAAAGCGGCGAGCACGGCTTCAGGCCAATTCTCGATACGCACGCCCTCATTGGCGAGCTTGGCGAGGGCGCCCGCCTCGAGCTTGGCGCTGCTCTCCAGCGTCGCCCGTAGCGTGGCGAGGCATGCGCCATCGATCAGGCCGCGCTGGTGGTCGGTAAGTCCCTCCCAGCGATCTTTGTTGACGATAAGCTCGAGCACGGTCTCGGGCTGGTGCCAGCCCGGCGTATAGATCAGCTTGATCTTGTCCTTGAGGCTGCCTTGCGCGTCGACCGCAGGCGGATAAAGCTCGGCGGCGTCGATCTGCCCTTTCTCGAAGGAGGCGACGAGATCGCCCCCCGGCACGAGCACGGTGGTTGCGCCGAGCCGTGACATGACGCGGCCGCCTAGCCCGAAGATGCGCATACGCAGGCCTTTGATGTCGTCGGGAGCCTTGATCTCCTTCTTGAACCAGCCGCCGGCCTCAGCCCCGCCAAAGGCGCACGGGATGACATGCACTTTCAATCCGGCGTGGTCGTACATCTCCTGGTAGAGCTTCCGCCCGCTCCCCTGCTCGAACCATGCGAGATAGGTCTTGCCGTCGGGACCGAAGGGGAAGCCGGAGAAGAGTCCGCCCGCCGGCAGCTTGGCGGACCAAAAGCTCGCCGTGGCAAAGCCGGCGTCGACGCTGCCGCTTGCGACCTTGTCGAGGATTTCCTGCGGCTTTGTCCCCTCACCGGGTTGCTTGAGGTCAAGCACGAGCCGGCCGTTCGAGCGCTGGTGGATCAGCCTCGCCAGCGCCACGGCCGAGTCCCCCAATCCGGGCATATGCGTGCCATAGACGGTGGGGGTGGCAAGCGTGACCGGCTCGGCACAGGCGGGGCCGGCCGCCAAGAACGGCAGCAGCCATAGCGCCTGCATTGCCGGGGCCATTGCCCGCATGGGTCTCCCCTCTCTTCCCCACGCCCTTGGGTCCTGAATTCGCGTTTCTTGAGTCGCGCCGCCGATGCTACATCGTGGCTCCTATCTCCCGCCACACGGCGCGAAGCGGCGATTTCAGCATGACTCCCACGCCTGCCTCATCGCAGCAAGGCCCGCTGGTCGGGCTGTTTGTTACCTGTCTTGTGGATTTGTTCCGGCCAAGCGTCGCCTTTGCCGCGATCAAGCTCTTGCAGCAAGGGGGCGCCCGGGTCGAGGTGCCGCGCGGCCAGACCTGCTGCGGCCAGCCGGCCTATAATTCCGGCGACCGCAAGGACGCCGTCGCAATCGCCCGGCAGGTGGTCGAGACCTTCGAAGGCTACGACTACGTGGTGGCGCCGTCGGGCTCATGCGCCGGCATGTTGCGTCTGCATTACCCGCGCCTTCTCGCCGACGACCCCTATTTTGCCGAGCGCGCAGCGGCGCTCGCCGCCAAGAGCTTCGAGCTCACGTCTTTCCTGGTGGGGGTACTCAAAGTCGGCCGCGTCGAGGCGGCTTATCCCGGAAGCGTCACCTATCACGATTCCTGCTCGTCCTTGCGCGAACTGCGCGTGCGGGAGGCACCGCGGCGGTTGCTCAGAAGCGTCGAGGGGCTGACGCTGATCGAGCTTGAGGAGAGCGAGGTGTGTTGCGGATTCGGCGGCGCCTTCTCGGTCAAATATCCGGAAATATCCGGCGCTATTGCCGATGCGAAAGTGCGTGACATCGCCGGGACAGGCGCGAGGATCGTGCTCGCGGGCGATCTCGGCTGCCTCATGCAAATCGCCGGCAGGCTGGCGCGCGAGGGTGTCGACATCGAGGCGCGGCACGTGGCGGAGGTGCTGGCGGAGATGGTGGACGACCCAGCCATCGCCGCGCCGAGGGGAACGCGATGAGCGGCGGGATGGCAAACGCGAAGCACGACTTCAGATCCGCCGCGGCGGAGGCGCTCGCCGACAGATCGCTGCAAAAGGCGTTGCATAACGTCAAGCGCGGCTTCGTCTCGAAGCGCGAAGCGGCAAAAGCGAAGCTGCCCGAGTTCGACACGCTGCGCGAGGAGGCTCGTGCCATCAAGGATCACACGCTTTCCCATCTCGATCTCTATCTCGAAGCCTATGAGCGCAAGGTGACCGAGTGCGGCGGCCAAGTGCATTATGCGCCTGGAGCTGCAGACGCGCGCGCCGTCGTGCTTCGGCTCTGCGAGGAGGTGAATGCCAAGCTCGTCACCAAGGGCAAGTCGATGGTGTCGGAGGAGATCGGGCTCAACGAGCACCTCAAGGCCGCCAAGATCGAGGTGGTCGAGACCGATCTCGGCGAATATATCGTGCAGCTTCGCGGCGAGCGGCCGAGCCATATCATCGCGCCCGTCATCCATCTCAATAGAGAGAGCATCGAGCTCGAATTCCGCCGCAAGCACGAGCGTCTGAAGCGCGATCGACGCCTCGATCAGGCGCAATATCTCGTGGCGGAGGCGCGTGCGCTGCTGCGCGAGAAATTCCTCGCAGCCGACGTCGGCATCACCGGCGCCAATCTCCTGATCGCCGAGACGGGCTCGTCGGTAATCGTGACCAATGAGGGCAATGGCGATCTCACCGAGACCTTGCCGCGCATGCATATCGTCATCGCCTCGATCGAGAAGATCGTGCCGACGCTCGAGGATGCCTCGACGATTCTGCGGCTATTGGCGCGCTCGGCGACAGGTCAGGAGATCACCACCTACACGACCTTCGCCACTGGGCCGCGCCGCGACACCGACCCGGACGGGCCGACGCAATATCACGTCGTTCTGCTCGACAATGGGCGGAGCGAGATGCTCAGCAACGAGTTCGCCGACATGCTGCGTTGCATTCGCTGCGGCGCTTGCCTCAATCACTGCCCGGTCTATGGCGCGATCGGCGGCCATGCCTATGGCTCGATCTATCCCGGGCCGATGGGCGCGGTGCTGACGCCGCAACTCGCCGGCATCGACCGCGCGCGCGACCTTCCTCTTGCGTCGAGCCTTTGCGGACGTTGCGAGGAGGTCTGCCCGATGGACATTCCGCTGCCCGACATGATGCGGGCATGGCGTGAGCGCGATTTCGCGCGCGGAAATCCGCCCCGCGCCGAGCGCCGCCTGCTCAAGCTCTGGGCTTATGCCGCCAAGCGGCCGCGCCTCTATCACGCGCTTGCCGGCTTGTTTGCGCGCTACCTCGTGCGCCGCGCCGGCGCGCGTGGGCGATTGAGCCGCCTGCCGCTGATGCAGGCCTGGATGTCGTTGCGCGATCTCCCCGCCCCCGAAGGCAAGACCTTCCACCAACTCCACTCGCGCATGAAAGCGAAGGATCGGCCATGAGCACCGACGATGCCCGCACCGCCGTGCTTGGCCGCGTCAGAGCCGCGCTTGGAGTGGCGAGCCTGGACCGCGCGCGGAAAGCCGCGGTCGCGCGCCGGCTCGAACGCCATCCGCGGGGCACGCTTCCCGCCCGCGCCAAGCAGGGCCGCGCGGAGTGCATCGCGCTTCTCTCCGAGATGTTGACCGCGCAAGGCGCCGATGTGCGGCGTGTCCTCACGCGCAAGGACGCGGTGGCGGCAATCGCCTCCTATCTCGGCACTTGCAACTTGCCGCCGCGGATTCGGCTGGGCAAAGACGGCCAACTTGCCGCGCTGCCGTGGCGCGATGCCTGGGACATCGAGCGCTCCATCGGACCGGCGCGGCCCGACGATCAAGCCGCGGTGTCGCGCGCCGTCGTGGCCGCGGCGGAAACCGGAACCTTGTTTCTGGTGTCGGGGGCCGACAACCCAACCACGCTCAACTTCCTCCCCGAGGCGCATGCGATCCTGATCGAAACCGCAGATATCGTCGGCTCCTATGAGGAGGCTTGGGACCGCCTGCGTGGGATGTATGGTGCAGGTCGCCTGCCGCGCACGGTGAATTTGATCAGCGGGCCGTCGCGGACGGCGGACATCGAGCAGACCATCGTCAGGGGCGCGCACGGCCCGCGACGTTTGCTCGTTTTGATGCTGGGTTAGGGTGAAATGGCCCGCGTTCCGGCCGAAGATCTCGAGAAGAGCCAGACTTCCGTTCGCGGAGCGCTTCGGTTATGGTGCAACGCACTCACCCACCGCGGGCGAAACTAGAAAAATCCGGCCATTCACGGCCGGTACGGGGTGGCCCTCAATGCGACTGGCCGTATGGCTGATCGAGCGTCCTCGCTGGTTCAAGCGGACAGTTTTGATCATCAACGACATCGCGATGCTGAGCATCGCGATGTGGGCCGCCTACTCGCTCAGGCTGAGCCGGCCTTACGTGCCGGAGGGTCTGGACAAATGGCTGCTGCTGCTAGCGGCTCCCATTATCGGCGTCGTCGTCTTCTATATCCGCGGGCTTTACAAGCTCGTGACTCGCTTCATCGGGCCCGAGGGCACGACCCGCATCTATGTCGCGGTGATCATCGCCGCCCTGCTCTGGGCGATCGTCGTCTATATGAGCGGCGTCAAGGACCATCCGCGCTCGGCGGTGGTGATCTATGCCCTGATCGCCGCGGGCCTCATTCGCCTGAGCCGGCAATGGGCCGCCGCGGCGCTACTGCGGGCGGTGCCCCAGCATAAGCCCGTCAGCTTCGACGAGCGGAAGCCGGTCATCATCTATGGCGCGGGCACGATCGGCATTCAGCTGTTGCGTGCGTTGAACGAAGCCGGCGGTTACAAGACCGTCGCCTTCATCGATTCCAATCCCTCGCTGGCCGGCCAGTTCGTGCACGGTGTCAAGGTGGCGCGGCCCGAGCGGATTGCCAGGTTGATCGCGGAAGAGAACGTGAAGGAGGTTCTGCTCGCCACGCCCTCGGCCTTACGCAGCGAGCGGCGCATCGCCATCAGGGCGCTCGAGGCCTTTCCCGTCGTGGTGAAGACGCTGCCGGCGCTCGAGGAGATCGCCTCCGGTCATGTTCAGGTGAGCGATCTTCGGCCCATTGATGTCGAGGACCTGCTGGGACGCGATCCCGTCATTCCCAATCTCGAGCTGCTCACCGCCAATGTGCGGGGCAAGGTCGTGATGATCACCGGTGCGGGCGGATCAATCGGCTCGGAGCTGACGCGCCAGCTGTTGCGGCTCGGGCCGAAGACGCTCGTCCTGTTCGAGCTATCGGAGGTCGCGCTCTACGAGATTTCCATGGAGATCGAAGAGCTCAAGCGGCGGCTGCAAAAAGAGGAAGATGTCGGCGGGTCGACTCCGACCAATGTGGCCGTGGTGCTCGGTTCGGTGCTCGACCGCAAGCTTGTCGCGCGCACCATCGAGGAACATGGCGTCGAGGTGATCTATCACGCCGCGGCCTATAAGCATGTGCCGATCGTCGAGACCAATCCCTTCGCCGGCTTGCAGAACAATACGTTCGGCACGCTGGTGGTGGCCGATGTCGCCAGGGAGCACGGCGTCGAGCGCTTCGTGCTGGTGTCGAGCGACAAGGCCGTACGTCCGACCAACATCATGGGGGCGAGCAAGCGGCTCGCCGAGCAGATCCTGCAGGCGCTGGCGCAGGAGCGCGACGCGTCCACCATCTTCACCATGGTGCGCTTCGGCAACGTGCTCGATTCCTCGGGCTCGGTGGTGCGGCTGTTCCGCAGCCAGATCAAGAACGGCGGCCCTGTCACCGTCACCCACCCCGAGGTGATCCGCTACTTCATGTCCATTCCGGAAGCCGCGCAACTTGTGATTCAGGCCGGCACGATGGCCACCGGCGGCGAGGTGTTCGTGCTGGAGATGGGCACGCCGGTGAAGATCGACGATCTCGCCCGCACCATGGTCCGCCTCTCGGGCCTCGAAGTTCGCGACGGGAACCATCCCGACGGCGACATCGCCATCGAATATGTCGGTTTGCGGCCGGGCGAGAAGCTTTATGAGGAGCTTCTGATCGGCGAGAACACCACCGGCACCAGCCATCCGCGCATCTTCAAGAACTCCGAGCCGATCGTGCCTTACGAGGAGTTGGCGGCCGTGTTGGAACGTCTCGAGGAAGCGATCCATAGGGTGGACGAGGCGGAGATGCAGGAAGTGCTGCGCGCCACCGTTGAAGGCTACGTGCCGGCGAGCAGCGGGCACCCGGTCGCGGGCAAGGGCGAATGGCAGCCCGCCTCGCGCACGCTTCACTAGCAAGAATGCCGCTCTCTCAGTCTGCGCTTTGTGCCATCCTGGTGGTGGCGGGATGCGCGGGTCTCTGCGCGCTGCTGATCTGTGTGTTGCGGCCGATCCTCGTACGCCATCTACTCGCACATCCCAACCATCGCTCATCGCACAAGACGCCCACGCCGCAGGGCGCCGGTCTTGCCGTGATGGCATCGGTCTTCGCCGGCTGTGCGCTCGGTATCTTCTTCTGGGGGCAAGCCGCCGAAACTCCACTCCTTGGCGTCCTGGTCGCGGCCGCCGGTCTCACTTTGCTCGGCGCGATCGACGACGCGTACGCGCTGTCAGTCCGGTCGCGGCTCGGAGGCCAATTCCTCGCCGCCCTGATCGTGATCGGGACGCTGCCCGAGCAATTTCGGCTCTTTCCGGACCTGATGCCGGCTGGCGTCGAGGATGTGCTGCTGGTGTTCGGCCTGATGTGGTTCGTGAATGCCGTCAATTTTCTCGACGGGCTCGATTGGATGACGGTGGCGCAGGTCGTGCCGGTCACGCTTGGAGTCATCGCGCTTCGGGCGCTCGGCGCCGTGCCCGATCCCGTGGGCTTGCTCGCGCTGGCGCTGCTCGGGGCCACGCTCGGCTTTGCAGTCTTCAACAAGCACCCGGCGCAGATCTTTCTCGGCGATGCCGGCAGCCTGCCGATCGGGCTCATCCTCGTCTATATGCTGATTATCGTGGCGCATGCCAATCTCGCCGCGGCGCTGCTGCTGTCGCTCTACACACTGGCCGATCCGACGATCACGCTGTTTCGCCGCATGGCCGCGAAGGAGCCGATCCTCTCGGCGCACCGGACCCATTTCTATCAGCGCGCGGTGGCCGCGGGCTTGAGCGTGCCGCAAGTGACCACCCGCATTTTTCTGCTTTGCCTTCTGCTCGCGGCGCTTGCCGTCGTCACGGTGCTAGCAGGGTCGCTTGCCGTCGATCTGATCACTCTTGTACTCGGCCTCCTCGCCACGGGCCTCGCGCTATTGGCGCTCGCCAAGGGACGCTAAGCATGAGGCGACGCGTGCTCATCACCGGCGCATCCGGCTTCATCGGCAAGCGTCTCGCCGGCGCCCTTGCCAAAGAAGGATGGCAGGTCAGGGCGGCGGCACGCGAGCCCGCGTCGATCCCGGCGATCGCAGGCGTCGAGCGGGTGGCGATGCCCGACCTTTCCCAGCCAGCCGACTGGTCGGGGTTGTTGGACGGCATCACCCATGTCGTGCTTCTCGCCGGCATCGCGCATGCCACGGGCTCGCTATCCGACGAAATCTATTCCCGTATCAATGCGGAAGCCGTCGGCGAGTTTGCCGGCCAAGTGCGCGCCAAGGTGGAGCGGCTGGTGTTCATGTCCTCGGTGAGGGCGCAAGTCGGCGTATCCGTCAAACACGTCATCACCGAAAGGGACCTGCCGCTCCCCACCGACGCCTATGGGCGGGCGAAGCTCAGGGCTGAGAGGCTGCTCGCCCAAAGCGGCATTCCCTTCGCGGTGCTTCGCCCCGCCGTGGTCTATGGCAAAGGCGTCAAAGGCAATATCGCAGCGCTTGCCACGCTTGCCAAAACGCCGATGCCGCTTCCGTTCGCCCGTCTTACCAATCGCCGCTCCCTGCTCGCGCTCGACAATCTCGTCGCGGCCATCTCGCTCGTCCTCACCGCCAAGGAGGCCGAGGGCGGCACTTACCTCGTCGCGGATAGAGACCCGATCAGCGTGGCCGACATGATTGCCGCCATGCGCGAAGGGCTCGGGCGCGCCCCTCACCTCGTCAATGTGCCGGCCGGCGCCATCATGCGGCTGATGAAGTCATTCGGCAGAGAGGCGGAATGGGAGCGCATCTCGACGAGCTTCGTCATCGATGCGGCGAAGCTGAGGGGGATCGGCTGGACCCCTACGGTCGAGACGCGCGAGGGGCTCGCGCGCATGATGCGATCGGAGAACGGCGCGGCCGGTTAGTGCGCGATCAGCGCATCGTAAATGGCGACAGTCTGGCGTCCGATCGCTTCGGCCGAGAATTTCGCTTCGACCAGCGCCCGCGCATTGGCGCCGAAGCGCTCGCGCATCTCCTTGTCGCTGGCGAGGCGTTCCATCGCCTCGGCCAGCGCCGGGGCATCGTCGACGGGCACGGTCAACGCGGTCTGGCCTTGGATGGCGATCTCGCGGCATCCCGGAGCATCGGTCGCCACCATGGCTCGCCCGCATGCCCCAGCCTCGAGCAGGCTCTTCGGCAGGCCCTCGCGGCGCGAGGCAAGCACCGCGAAATGGGCGCGCGCCCACACCTCGCGAATATCGGCGACATGGCCAAGCCAATTGATGCCGTAGAGGCTTGCGAATTCGCGGAGCTGCTCAGGCGCGAGCGAGCCCGGATTCTCCGGATCGCAATCGCCGGCAAGCAACAACTGAAGCGGGACGCTCCTTTTGCCGAGCTGCGCGAAGGCCTCGATCAGGGTCAGCACGCCCTTGTCGGCAAGCATGCGTCCGACATAAGCGGCGGTGACCGGGGGCGCCGGTTCGGGCAGCGGCGTGAGCTTCTTGGTATCGACCCCTGAGCCAGGAATGAGCACCACAGTGTCGGCTGGAATGCCGAGCGCGAGCACGAAGGCGCGGTCCTCGGGGTTCTGCACCACGTTCCTGCTGCGCGCGCGCCTTAGCAGGCGGGAAAGCGCGTAGCGCACCGCCTTGCGCGTGGAACCGCTCACTCGCGCCTCGCCGATGAAGAGCGTGCCGAGCCCGGTCAGGCTGTTGACCACGCCGGTGGCGGCAAAGCCGAGGCTCGCGGTCGTGCCGAGCAGCACGGGCTTCAGCGACACGTTATGCAGGATCTCGGGCTGCAACTCGCGAATCAGCGCGCGGATCTCGAAGATGGCTTGCAAGCTGCCAAGCGCGGAGAGGCTGCCCCGGCTCATCTTGAGCCCATGTGGGACGAAGCCCTCCTTGGCAATGGAAGCTTCGCCGGTCTTGATTCGCGTGGCGACATGCACCTCATAGCCCGCGTCCTTGGCGGCGCGGGCCATCGGCAGCCGATGCGACAGGAAATACCAGTCCTCGGTGACGACGTAGAGGATGCGGGGAGCCATCGGCCATGGTTTGTATCAGCGTGACGGCGGAAACGGAACAGACCGGAGAGGACGAGAGAATCGCTTGGCGACCTCCCCGTTTCTCATTCTTGCCGCTTTTGCGCCCTTCCTCTGGCGGCGAAGATTGGGTATCTTCTGCTTCGGCTGACGAAAGAGCAGCTTCGGGGGATTGCCATGAAATATCTCGCTCTAGTCCTGGTTTCTTGCGGTGTGGCGGCTCTTGCCCTTTCACCCGAAAAGGCGCGCGCTTTCGATATTCAAGGCGAAAAGGCGAGCGTCCAAGACGGTGTGCAGCCCTTCACCTCTCCGGCGGATCAGTTCCTCGCGCCCGATTTCACCCAAGGAAGCTCGTTGGCGCTCCCTTACGTGGGTAAAAGCGATAATTCCGGGTTCGTCTCGGATTACGGGAATTCGATCACGATTCCGGGGCCTGGCGTCGACAAAGCAGCGCCGGTCTGGGCGTATCGCTAAGCGAAGCCCTCTCTTCACTGCTGCTGAACACTGCTAGATTCGTTGGATGCGCCGCCCGCGTTGGCGGCTGATCTTCGCGCTGAAGGTGTGAAGCCTGGGCGCTATTTATCCGAATCGTTCGGCTCCGGGTCGCCGACTTTCGCGCCGAGTTTTGACCCGATGGTTTCGTCTTGAAGGTCGAAATTCTCCAGCAGCTCTCGCGTCACGAGCTCGAATCCGAGCAGCTTGGCGAAATCGATCCTGTCAGGCTTCTGCATGTCGCACCCCCGGGTTCGCAAGCAATCATTTTAGCAAAAAAGTGGCGTGCGCGTGTGATTCAAAGATCACAAGCTGGGACAAATTGCCTCCGAAATGTAAGGAAAGGCCCGGCCGAGGAGACTCGGCCGGGACTGGCATTGCCGGAGAGTTAGATAGTGCAGAGATTTAAATCGTTGGGGCTATCTCGCCGCCCACTAGCCGAGCTTCAACGGCTCTTGGACGACGGCCTTCTCGTGGTGGCCGAAGCAACCGCCGAGACCAACCGTAGCCGAAATGATGATCGCGCAAGCTATCAAGACACGCATAGCCAATCCCCCGTTCGCTGTGTTTCTGGGGGTGAGTATATAGATATTCGCCAAGAAAGCTGTGACACTTGGGACACAGCTTGGAGAAAAGAATGAAATTGCGGGGCCCGGCGAGACGAAAAAGGAGGCGCCGGCCGAAGCCAACGCCCCCGAAAATTCAGGCCTTTACGGACTGCCGGAAGTGCCGGAAGCGAGCGCTTTACGGGCAGATCATCTTCCAGCGTCCCAAGATACCCTGCTTCCAGAAACAGCTCGGTCTGACCGGCGGACCCCAGGCCACGGCATAGGCCGGCTCATCCACATCATAGGCGACCCAGATGCAGCGATTCTCTCCGCACAGCCATTCGGCTTTCGCCGGTTGACCAGCGAAGAACAGCACGGCAGCCAGGACTGAACCCGCCAAAAGCGCTCTGATCATGCTTTAACCCTCCAACCTATCGCCTTGTTCGAAGGCGGCGATTAAAGCCGCGCACGCGGCGAGAGTCCATACGGCCCAACCGGGCTCGCTGACGATGTCGAGAAAGCGGGAAGCGAGACTTGTGTTAGATGCCGGGGAGGCTGGTACCGCCGGGTGAATTCGAATCACCGACCTCTTGATCCACAGTCAAGCGCTCTAACCAGCTGAGCTACGGCGGCATAGGGGCGAAGCCTTCGGGGCGAACCTAAGCGGAGCGAGCACCTGTTGCAAGCGGGCCGCCTGAGGCGTGGCAAAGAAAAAGGCCCGGGACTTAACGGCCCCGAGCCTTCTTTTGCGCGCGACGCTTACGGCCCTCTAAACTTTCGCCGCAGGATGCGGCGAGGACCGACGGCTACTTCCGAAACGCATCGAAAGAGCGGGTCACCTGAGACTTGATCGGTTCGGTGGTGTCCGCGGCGATCTTGCTGGTCAGAGCCCTGATCTCATTCGCCTGGTTGGCGAACACGTCGAACTGGTGGCGAATGAAAGCCGACTGGAGCTCGACGATCTCGCCGAGGGTCTTGGCGCCAGCGAGGCTCTTGGCGAGGTCGAATGCGGAATTGAGATTGCGCTGGGCAAGGTCGATGAGTTTGCGGTTGAAAGCGGTCGCGCCCTGCCCCGCCGCGTCGAAGGAACGCTCGAGCGCATCGATCGCCTCTTCCAGCGCGTCCTTGCCGCGCTCATAAGCCTCGCGACTCTGATTCACGGTCTTCTCGGCAAGAGCGCGAACGCTCTCCGGCACGGTCGTATTGAGCTTGAAGGATTCAAATTCCTTGGCGGCTTTGCGGAAGCTGTCGCGCGCCTGTTCGGGGGCGGCTTGGGGTGAATAGGTGTCACTCATGGTCGCACCTCTGCTTGAAATCGTGTCGATGGGGCAGTGCGGCTCGACCCCTCAGGGGAAGGGCGGCCGCAGAATCTCTCTTGTTGCAGTGCAATATAATTGTTGCGCTGCGATAACGCAAGATCGGCGATCGACTCATCAGCACTTTTTTAGCTCTAGCCGTGAAGTTTCCGGTTTCGGCCTTTGCAAAACACCGAATTCGCCTAAATTTAGTGGATGAGTCGAAAGAGCGCCCCAAAGCTTGCGCGTGCGCGGCCTTTTGCCGGGTCGCGTTAGAGGGGCCTGACCTACCTTTTGTTGGCTTATTGGGGCCACGATGGCCGACCTCAGACCGCAGCGCCTGGAACAGCTCGAAGGGGACCGCGAGGCCCTGGAGCATATCGCGCGCGCGCTCGAAGGCCGCGTCCTGCCGGGACCGGGATCGGCGACAATTCCCGATGAGGACGACATCGCCGAGCCGCTCGCTCTCGACCCGGCGAGTCTCAAGATTTTGCTCGAAGCCATGCCGGCAGCGATCGGTGTCATCGGCAGTAACGAACTCGTCTACGCCAACAGCGCGTTTGCTTATGCCTTCGGTTATCGATCCTCGCGCGAATTAATCGAAGCCGGAGGGCTGCGAGCGATTCTTGCGGACGGCGCCTCTTCGATCCAACCGAATGGCATCGAGCGAAGCGCTCCGGTCGAGGCGCTCACGCGTTCGCGCCGGAGGATGAGGGTCGCCTTCGCACTGACATCGCTCGATGCCGGCATCAAATTGCTTCGCCTGATCGATCAGAAGAGTATCGAGGAAGAGGCGGTGCCGCCCGCTCCCGTCAACGGTACGGCGCAACAGGTGGAGACGCCGAAGCTCGAGGGCGATGCCGCGGCGCGGCTAGAGTTCCTCGCCAAAGTGAGTCACGAGGTGCGCACACCGCTCAACTCGATCATCGGTTTCACCGAGCTGATGGCGCAAGAGCGCTTCGGACCGATCGGCAATGCCCGCTACAAAGGCTATCTCGAGGACATTCATCAAAGCGGGCTCTATGCGCTCTCGTTGCTCAACGATCTGCTCGACATCTCGAAGATCGAAGCCGGCAAATTCGAGCTCAACTTCACAGCCGTCGACGTATCCGAGCTCGTCGAGGATTGCGTCGGCAGCCTACAGCCGCTTGCCAAGCGCGCGCGCATCGTGCTCAGGACCTCACTTGCGCCAGACCTGCCGACGGTGGTGGCCGATCCGCGCCGGCTGAAGCAGATCCTGCTCAATCTGCTCACCAACGCCATAAAGTTCACCAAGGAAGGCGGACAGGTGATCGTGTCGGGGAGCATGGTCGATGGCGAGTTGCGCTTGCGCGTGCGCGACACTGGCGTCGGCATGACCAAGGACGAGATCGCTTTCGCCATGCAACCGTTCAATCAACTCGACACGGCGCCGCGCAAGCAACTTGGCACTGGCTTGGGGCTTCCGGTGACCAAGGCTCTGGTCGATGCCAACCGCGCGAAGCTCGTTCTAACTAGCGAGCCGGGTGTCGGCACCTCGGCAGATGTGATCTTCCCCGCCGAGCGGTTGTTCACCTCTGGCTGACACGAAAAATGTGGCCAAGCGGCAGTGCGCCGCAGCCCACGGCCTTTACTTCGTGGCGCCAGCGAAATCTCTAACGCAACATAGACTTTCTTTAGCGCCTTCGGCGAATAGGCAATTTACGGTCTTCGATTGTACTAATGGAGTTGCTATATATACTTGACGATCAGAGATTAGAAGATTTCTAAAGTTGATTTCATTACGATATTCTTGTTGACTTTGGCTGAAGGGCAAGCCCTAAATCGAAGAATGACCCCCGGCGCTGGGCTTTGGGGGAAGCCGGAAAGTCCGATACCGGGGCCTTGAACCCCGGCCATTGGAGGATGTCGATGCGATTTGAATCTGCGCGCGCGGCTGCGCTTGCGCTTCTTGCCCCACTCCTTGCCCTACCCCACGCCCAGGCCGCGGACCCCGGCGAGGTCAATATCTATTCCTTCCGCCAGCCTTATCTGATCAATCCGCTGCTCAAGGAATTCACCGACGAGACTGGCATAAAGGTCAATGTGATCTATGCCGAGAAGGGTCTGATCGAGCGCATCCAGGCAGAGGGCCGCAACAGCCCCGCCGATGTCCTGCTCACCGTCGATGTCGGCAATCTCACGCAGGCGACCGATGCCGGCATTGCGCAGCCGATTCAATCTCCGACGCTCGATGCCGAGATCCCGGCCGCCTATCGTGCCGCCGACGGACAGTGGATCGGGCTGACGCGCCGCGCGCGCGTCGTCTATGCCTCGAAGGAGCGGGTGAAGCAGGACTCCATCACCTACGAGGAGCTCGCCGACCCGAAATGGCGCGGCAAGATCTGCATCCGTTCAGGCCAGCATGTCTACAACGTCGCGCTGATCGCCTCGATGATCGCTGCGCATGGCGAGGAATGGACCGAGCGATGGCTGAAGGGCGTGAAGGCCAACCTCGCGCGCAAGCCCGCCGGCGACGACCGGCTTGAGGTGAAGGGCGTCTATGCCGGAGAATGCGATCTCGCCATCGGCAACACCTATTACATGGGCGCCATGCTGAAGAACGACAAAGAGCCCGAGCAGAAGGAGTGGGCGAACTCCGTCAACATCCTGTTCCCCAACACGGGCGATCGCGGAACGCATGTGAACATCTCCGGCGCGGTGATGGCGAAATACGCCCCGCATAAGGACAACGCGATCAAGCTGCTCGAATTCCTGGCGTCGGACAAAGGCCAGGAGATGTATGCCGATGTGAACAACGAATATCCGGTTAAGGAGGGCGTGCCCTGGTCGCCGCTGGTGAAGTCCTGGGGCGACTTCAATCCGGACCCTATCTCGCTCAACGAGATCGCCGCGCTTCGCAAGAAGGCGAGCGAGCTCGTCGACAAAGTTGGCTTTGACGAAGGACCGAGCTCATGAGGGGCAGAGATGAGCTTCCATAAGAAAATCGACCGCCAGGTCGTAGGCAAGGCTGGGCACCGAACATTTCTTCCGCCGCGAAGCGGCGCCGAGTGGCTGGTCGGCGTCGGCTTCAGATGTTGGCTTGCCGGCTACGACACCGGCGACATCGCCTGCTGGGAGAACGGCTGGAACGAATATAACCGTCTGCTCGGAACCGAGCGGGCGAAGCGGGCGGTGACCGAGCTCGCTTGCTGGGTGAGAGCGGTGCGCGCGTCCGCCTCGCGCAGGATCGAATATTACCCATTCGGCTGTGCCGGTTTTTGCGCCGACGAGTGCATGGCAATCTCGCTGATCGCGGCCTCTCAGCACCACCGCTGTCCAGCGATGCGGGCCTGCGCGCTTGCGCTTACGGGCTCAGATCTAGTTGAGCCGGTGATCGATGCCGCCAACGCCTTCGCCGACGCCCTGGAAGACGCCGATCAGCGGCTGTCGCAAGCTGCGGTCACCGCCTTAATGGCCGACCGGCGGACACGCGGTGCGGATGGCCTCACCGGCCGCCCCTAACGGCGTGACAGAGTCTCGGAGCGCGGCGATCAATCCTGTTCCTTTCCGCCGCAAGCTCGCGCGTCTGAAAGAGAGCGGCAATCTCGGCTGGTCTATCGCTGCGCTTCTCATCTCGCTGACCGCGCTCCTGCCGTTGATCGCCCTCATACTGCTCGCGCTCAAGCCGAGCGGCGATACTTGGCCGCATCTCATCGCCAACGTGCTGCCCGGCGCGCTTCGCCGCACGCTTCTGCTTATGGCGGGCGCCGGGACTTTGAGCCTGCTAGTCGGCACCGGCACGGCCTGGCTCGTCACCATGTATCGCTTTCCGGGGCGGCGCTATTTCCAGTGGCTGCTCTTGCTGCCGCTCGCCATCCCGACCTACATCATCGCCTACACCTATCTGGAGATGCTCGATTATTCCGGGATCGTGCAGACCGCGTTACGTAGCCTGTTCGGCTGGCGCAACGCGCGGGACTATTGGTTCCCGGATATCCGCAGCCTCGGCGGCGCCATCCTGGTGATGAGCGCGGTGCTGTACCCGTATGTGTACATCACCGCGCGGGCGAGCTTCATCGCGCAGTCAGTCTGCGTGCTGGAGGTAAGCCGCACGCTGGGACGAACAGCGGCGCAGACGTTTTGGCAGGTGGCATTGCCGCTCGCGCGGCCGGCGCTCGCCGCGGGCGTGGCGCTCGTGCTGATGGAGACGCTGAACGACATCGGCGCGGTCGAGTTCTTCGGCGTGCGAACCTTGACGGTCGCCGTCTATGACACCTGGCTCGACCGCAACAGCCTTGCCGGGGCGGCGCAGATCGCCTGCGTCATGCTGATCTTCGTTTTTGCTCTGCTTATCATTGAGCGTCTGCTCAGAGCCGGACGCCGCTTTCACCACACTACCGGCAAATACCGGGATCTGCGGGTGGATGAACTCCACGGCTGGCACGGTGCCACTGCGGCAGCTATCTGCGCGCTTCCCGTGCTGTTCGGCTTCGCGCTTCCGGCGGCAGTGCTGGTCCACGACGCCTATGTGCATGTGGCAGCCGGCTTGGCGCCGGAGTTCTGGCAGGCCGCGCTCAACAGCCTCATGCTCGCCGGCGCGGCGGCCCTGCTTGCCGTAGGCTTCGCCGTGGTGCTCGCTTACGCAAGACGGCAAACCCGCTCGGCACTCGTCCAGGTCGCGAGCACGCTTCCCGCCATCAGCTATGCCATCCCCGGCACCGTGCTCGCCATCGGCTTGCTCATTCCGCTTGCTGGCCTCGACAATTCCGTCGATTCGCTGATGCGCTCCCTGTTCGGCGTATCCACCGGGCTCGTTCTTTCCGGCACGGCCTTTGCCGTCGTCCTCGCCTATACCATCCGCTTTCTCGCCGCCTCGCTCGGCGCGGTCGAGGCGGGCTTGAGCAAGATCTCCCGCAATATCGACGCGGCGGCGCGCACGCTCGGCTCAACCGTCAGCGAGATGCTGTTGGAGGTGCATCTGCCGCTGCTCAGGCCGGCGCTCGGCGCCGCTGCGCTGCTTGTGTTCGTCGATTCGATGAAGGAGCTGCCGGCGACGCTGCTGCTCAGGCCCTTCAATTTCGACACGCTCGCAACGCAGGTCTTCACGCTTGTGTCGCTCTACCGCTACGAGGAGGCGGGCTTGGCGGCACTCACGATCGTGCTCGTCAGCCTTGCGCCCGTCCTGCTCCTGCATGGGATCATCGCCGGAAGCCGGCCTGGAGCCTCTACTCCGAACCGCGCGGCGGCGGAAACGGGCCCGGAATGGGCCCTGCGCGTGTCCTGAACGGCCAACAAAATGCCGGGGGTTGGGCTCGCTATCTCGATCCAATCAGGATAGAAAGACAGGTCTTAGGGGCAATCAAAACAGGCGAGGCCCTGGCTTCAGGGCCACCGCCGGAAAACGGGTGGTAGGGACGGGATGAAGCCTCGCCAAATCCCTTGGAAATGGCTTCTGCTTGGCCTCCTTGTCCTCATTGTCGCCGGCCTGGCCATCCTACCGAGGTTGCTTGCCGATTCGCAGAGTCTCGCGATCCGCCTGACCGATTCCCTATCGGCCTGGACCGGCGGCGAAGTCAGGCTCACTGGACCGCTGAGAGTGCATTACTTCCCGGACGTCTCGATCAAGAGCGGGTTCGAGCTTACCAACGCCTCGCGCCTGCCTCTGGTGAAATCCATCAGCGCGAAAGACGCAAAGGTTTCGATCGATCTCGCCGAGCTCCTGTTCGGCCGCATCAAAGTCGATGCTTTGCGGCTGCTGCACCCGGAGATCACGCTGAAAGACTCGCCCACGCTCGTCACCGGGCCGGATCAAACGCTTCAGGGACGGGTCGCGAACCTGCTCAAGGACGCACCGGTCGGCGTGCTTCGCCTGCGCGAAGGCACACTTTACGTCCCCACGGCAAGCGGCACGGAGGCCATCAAGAAGATCGATGTGCGCTTCGACGCGAGCGCCGGCACCGGAGCGATATCGAGTTTCGGCTCGTTCTCCCTCAGAGACGAGACCGTGCGCTTCGCGCTCGATTGCGGCGCGCCCGCCGAGACGTCTGTCGGCCTCAGCGTTCCGGTCAATCTCACCTTCACCTCGAAGCCGCTGACTGCCAGGATCACCGGCAGCGCCTCTTTCGCCAATGGTCTCCAGCTCGACGGCGACGTGCAAGCCGACATGGAAAGCGCCCGCCGCTTTTTCAGATGGGCCGGTATCGCGCTGCCACCAGGGCGGAGCTTGCAAAGGCTAACGGCATCCGGCACCGCGCATTGGAACGGCTCGACGCTGACCTTCGACGACGGCTCTTTCTCGCTCGACGGCAATGCCGCTGTCGGGCTGCTCGCCGTCACGCCGGGTGCGCGGCCGCGCATCGATGCGACGCTCGCCTTCGAGCGGCTCGCGATTGATCCCTATCTCGGGCGCGACGCAGCCGCCTCGCCCCCTGCTGCGCAGGCCGGCTTGGACGGAGCGCTGCTCAAATATTTCGATGCCGACTTGCGCATATCTGCGGCTGAGATTGCCGCTCCCACGATCAAGCTCGGGCGCGGCGGCTTCACCATCAGCACCAAGAATGGCGTGCTTGCGAGCGAAGTGGGCGAGCTCGAGCTTTGTGGCGGCCAGGCGTCAGGCCACGTCGGTCTCGACATGTCGCAGGAGGTGGCGAAGGCGAACCTGACCGCAAGCCTGCACGACGTGCCGGTGGAGAATTGCTTGGATGAGTCCATCGTCGCGCTACCCCTCAAGGGCGTCGGCGACATCAAGGCTGAGATGTCGGGCGACGGTCGTAATTTCGACGAGCTGGTCCAAGCGCTTTCCGGCACCCTCAAGGTTAACGCGGCGAATGGCGCCGTCCCGCTTGACCTGTCCCGGCTGCTTGTGGGCGCAACGCCCCTGGACGGCGCGGGCTGGAGCCGTAAAAGTGCCACTTTGTTCGATTCTCTCGAGGCCGATTGCCGCCTCGTTGGCGGCCATATTTGGTGCGACAGTTTCAACATGCAAACCCGTCGCGGATTGATCGCCGGTTCCGGCAATGTCGACCTGGCGCAAGGAACGCTCGATTGGAGCTTGTTCGTCGCCAATGACGCGCAGCCCTTGAAGGCTTCGCAGCTCAGCGCTCAGATCCCGCCGCGCATCTCGATCAGCGGGGTACTGGCGCAACCGACGATCCGGAGAACTGATCGCCCGACGCTCGGCGACGGATCGCCGACAGGTGCAACCGCCAATCAGATTTCGCCGCGTTGACCTCGCGGGAGATGTCATCAACTGAGGCCAGGACGGTGTCTTCGCAATTGAGCCGCCAAATCGATCGAATGTTCACGACGGCAGCCGCGCTTGGCTGCCGTTGCGGGCTCGCCGCTATTGTCGCTGCCGGGGCGATCGCGTCTGCCGGCGCGCGGGCCGAGGACACGCTCAATATCGCCACTTGGGGCGGCGCTTACGGCCAGTCGCAGGAGATCGCCTATTTCGAACCCTTCGCCAAGGAAACCGGCACAAGGATCGCGACCGAGATTTATGACGGCACGCTCGCCAAGCTCAAAGAGATGATCGGCGGCTCGGAGTCGAATGTGGATGTGGTCGACGTCTCGGCGGCGACGCTCGGCACGCTGTGCAACGACGGGCTGCTCGAAACGATCGAAGCTTCAAGCCTCGGCGCGGCGCCGAGCGGCGAAACCGCCGAGCAGGACTTTTATTCCGGCGCGCTCTCCTCTTGCGGCGTCGGCAGCGTGGCTTGGTCGACGGCCATCGCCTTCGACCGGCAGGCTTTCACCAAGGCGCAGCCAACGCAAATCGCCGACCTTCTCGACAGCAAGAAATATCCCGGTAAGCGGGCTCTGCCGAACGGGGCCCGCTACACCCTCGAGCTTGCCTTGCTTGCAGACGGTGCGGATCCGGCGGAGGTCTACACTTTGCTCGCCACGCCGGAAGGCGCCGACCGCGCCTTCAAGGCGCTCGACAAGATCAAGGGCGAGATTTTCTGGTGGGACACGGCGCAAGAGCCGATCACGTGGCTGTTGGAGAAGAAGGCGGCCCTGGCGGCGGGATATAGCGGCCGCATCTTCCGCGCCGCTGTCGGGGACAGGCAGCGGATCGGGGTGATCTGGGATGGGCAGATCTACGATCTCGACCTCTGGGCTATCCCCAAAGGCGCCAAGAACAAGGACGGCGCCAAGCGCTTCGTCGCTTTCGCCACCGACCCGGCGCGGCTTGCAACCCAAGCGCAGCTCATCGCCTACGGCCCGATGCGCAAATCGGCGGTTTCTCTCGTCGGCAAGCATCCCGTCATTGACGTGGAGATGAAGGACTATCTCCCGACATCGCCCGACAATTTCAAGAAGGCGCTGCGATTCGACGATGCGTGGTGGAGCGCGCATGGCGCCGACTTGCAGAAGCGCTTCGAGGAATGGCGCGGACCGGTTTCACCCGGCCAAGGCAAGCCGGCAATCGAAATGGCCAAGCCCGACGACGCCGACCAGAGCACCGGTGCCACCAAAGCGGCACCCTGACACCTGCAACTCCGAAAAATATCGCGCGGAAAGAAGGTCTTGTCGCCATCGCCTCACGACGCGAGCGCATGCGAGGCGCTGCCGGCTCACATGCGCGCTGTGTTTCACGCGCCGCACGTCAAGTCACATTGTGTAAGCGCATCGCAAAAAGAAAGTGCGGGTAAGACCGAACTCGCGTTTGCATCGACTGTCGTCTTCGTGTCATGCTCATCGCTGGAGAGAGTCCATCGGGCACCGCCCGAGGACATCCCTCTTACACAGGATGCACGACCAAAGAGGGCGGTGCCACCTCGGCGAGCCGGGTCCGGCGCTAGAACCGAGGGCGGCAACGATGAAGCCAAGCACTGCCGGAGCGGGGCCGGCAGTGCACTTTGGTTCTTAAAGCCAACTCTAGAATGGCCGATAAAGTCCGAGCGCGAGATAGTAGCTCGGATCGTCTTCCAGATAATTGCCAGTGAAGCCGCTTGAGAGCGTGACTTCCATGTCGCGCCAGATGGCCCGCAGGAAACCGCCGCCTTTGCCGGCGTCGTATTCCTCATTGCCGAGCGCGCCACCTTCGAGCCCGAGCGAGAAGCGCGGCGTCAAACGATAGCCGAGCCGCACAAGCGACCAGTATTCCTGGAAGGCAGTGCCGTAGCTCGCATCGGCAGAGACAAATGTACGCGCCGACAGATCGCGCCACAGCTCGGCTTGCAGTCGCAACCCGAGCGCGCTCCCTTGCACCGAATTGTTCGGATCGTGCGGATCGATGCGTTGGTCCTCGCCCTCGATGCCGGCGAGCAGCTTGAGGATGACGAGCCCGGGACGAAACTCGTAGCCGATCAACGCCGCGCCAAAGGTCATCTGCCCGTCGAAGGTCGTGGGTACGTTGACGTCGCCGACGGGAAGCGAACCCTCGTAGTGATAGCCACCGAAGGCGCCGACAGCGCGCAGGCGAAAGCCTGGCGCCGCATAGCCAGCCTGGCCGAAGGCGTAGCCTGCGCCCACATAGCCGCTAGCGTAGTTGTCACTGGTTTCGAAGCCGGTGAAGAACTCGGTGCGTGGCGCATCGGGCTCAGCCGAGGCGGGTAGGCAGAGACCGAGGAACAAAATTCCCCCTGCTCCGCTTGCGCGAAGCCAAGCCCCGAAGCCCTTAGCGACGCTACCCCCCACAGGCGACACTCGCCCGCCGCATCGCTTCGACTATGCTGGAACTTCTACGGAAGGTTTAGCAACCCTATGGCGTGCAACTCGTTACACTACAATTTGAGGTCGTAAACGGAGGGGCAAGCACTGGTAAAAGCGTTATTTGTTCCCCACAACCAGGAAGAAATGAAACCCGAGCGCTTTGAGACTTGGCTGACCGTCGACCGTAAGGGCCTGTATTGCCGCCCGGGCGGGTTCCATATCGATCCCTATGGTGGGGCGGAGCGGGCAGTCGTCACGCATGGTCATTCTGACCACGCCCGGCCGGGCCATGAGCATGTGCTGGCGACGCGGGAGACGCTCGCGGTAATGGCGACGAGGCTCGGCAAGGCGGCGACCAAGCGCGTGCAAGCTGCCGCCTATGGCGAGACGATCGATATCGGCGACGTTGCCGTGACGCTCTTCCCCGCCGGCCACGTGCTCGGCAGCGCGCAAGTGCTAATCGAGTGGAAGGGGGCGCGCGCCGTCGTCTCCGGCGATTACAAACGAGGCGCAGATCCCACCTGCCCTGGCTTCGAGCTTATCCCTTGCGACCTCTTCATCACCGAGGCGACTTTTGGGCTGCCGGTGTTCCAACATGGCAATGTGCGTGAAGAGGTGGCGAAGCTTCTAAAGTCGCGGGCACAGTTTCCAGAGCGTGCGCATATGGTCGGAGTCTACGGGCTCGGCAAGTGCCAGCGCTTGATCGCGCTCCTGCGCGAGGCGGGATACGACCGTCCGATCTATCTCCACGGGGCGCTGACCGAGTGCTGTGCGCTTTATGAATCGTTCGGCGTGCGCCTTGGCGATCTGAAGTCGGCAACCGGCGCCAAGCGCGAGGAGATGAAGGGCGAGATCGTGCTGGCGCCGCCGTCTGCGATCGCCGACCGCTGGTCGCGCCGCCTGCCGGATCCCATCACGGCATTCGCCTCGGGCTGGATGCGGGTGCGGGCACGCGCTCGCCAGCAGGGCGTGGAGCTGCCGCTCGTCATCTCGGACCATGCCGATTGGCGCGAGCTGACGGAAACCATAGCCGAGACGGGCGCGCGCGAGATCTGGGTGACGCATGGGCGCGAGGACGCGCTCCTGCACCACATTCAAACGACGGGCCGCAAGGGCCGCGCGCTTGCGCTGGTCGGCCGCGAGGACGAGGACCAGTGAAGCAGTTCGCCGAACTCCTCGACCGGCTTGCTTACACGCCGTCGCGCAACGACAAGCTCAGGCTGCTTGCCGACTATTTCGCGTCGGCGCCGGATCCTGATCGCGGCTACGCGCTTGCTGCGCTCACCGACGGCCTGTTCTTCAGGCTGCCGCTCCGGCGCATCCTCACCGATTTGCTCGAACCGCGCGTCGATCCCGTGCTGTTCGACCTCTCGCGCGACTATGTCGGCGACACCGCCGAGACGATTGCGCTGATCTGGCCGGCGAAAACGCAGGACCGTGAGCCTCCGCAGCTCGCTGCGATCGTCGAGACCCTGCAATCGGCGCTGCCGATGGAGACCCCCAAGTTTCTTGCCGGCTGGCTCGACCAGCTCGACGCGACCGGCCGCTGGGCGCTGCTCAAGCTGTTGACCGGGGCGCTCAGGGTCGGCGTCTCGGCTCGGCTCGCCAAGACGGCGCTTGCCGAATGGTCGCCGGTCGATCTCGCCGATATCGAGGAGGTTTGGCACGGACTTCGCCCGCCTTATCGCGAGCTGTTTGCCTGGCTCTCGGGTCAAGGCCCACGCCCCGACATCGGATCGCGGGCGACCTTCAGGCCGCTGATGCTGTCGCATCAGATCGAGGACAAGGAGCTTGCCCTGATCGAGCCCGCGGACTTCGTCGCCGAGTGGAAGTGGGACGGCATCCGGGTGCAGGCCGCGCATCAAGGCGGCGAGAAGCGGCTGTTCTCGCGCACCGGCGACGACATCTCCGGGGCCTTTCCCGACGTGGTCGAGGCGATCCCCGAAGGCATGGTGCTCGACGGCGAATTGCTGGTGGTGCGGGACGGCGCGGTCGCGCCCTTCAACGACCTCCAGCAACGGCTCAACCGCAAGACGGTGACACCGGCCATGCTCAAGTCGCATCCCGGCCATATCCGCCTCTACGACATGCTGTTCGAGGCGGGCGAGGATTTGCGCGGGCTACCCTTCATCGAACGCCGCGGACGGCTCGAGGTTTGGCATAGAACGCATGCGCCCGCACGTACCGATGTTTCGGCCATCATCGATTTCGCCTCGATCAAGGAGCTGGAAGCGCTCTGGGCAGGCGCGCGCGAGACCGGCATCGAAGGCCTGATGCTGAAGCGGCGCGACAGTCCCTATATCGCCGGGCGCCCCAAGGGCCATTGGTACAAATGGAAGCGGGCGCCGCTAACCATCGATGCCGTGCTCATGTATGCGCAGCGGGGAAGCGGCAAGCGCTCGTCCTATTATTCCGATTACACGTTCGGCGCCTGGCGCGCGGGCGAAGCGGGAGAGCCGGAGCTTGTGCCGGTCGGCAAGTCCTATTTCGGCTTCACCGACGAGGAGTTGCGCGAGCTTGACCGCTGGGTGCGCAATCACACTGTCGACAGCTTCGGACCGGTGCGACAGGTCGAGCCCAAGCTCGTGTTCGAGGTCGCGTTCGACTCCGTGCATCGTTCCGCGCGACATAAATCCGGCGTTGCCATGCGCTTTCCCCGCATCCACCGTATTCGCTGGGACAAGCCGGCGGCGGAAGCCGACCGGCTGGAGACGCTGGCCGCAATGATCGTCGGGTAACGCGCATGCATTTCGACGCATCGAGGTATGAGGTCGCCGGTCTTACCTGGGACAGCGTCAAGCGCCGGCTCGAAGGCGGCGCCGCCGCCATCCTTCCCATCGGCGCCGGCGCAAAACAGCATGGGCTGCATATGCCCATGGCCACGGACCAGCTGTTCGCGGAGTATTTCGCCCGTGCGCTCGCCGAGAGACGCGATGCCTTGATCTGGCCGACACTCACATACGGTTTTTACCCTGCCTTCGTTGCTTATGCCGGCAGCATCAACCTTGCGAGCCGGAGCTTTCAAGGCGTGGTGACCGAGATCGCCGACGCGCTGCTCGGTTTCGGCGCGCGGCGCGTGCTCATTCTCGATACCGGGCTCAGCACTATCGCCCCGGTCGACAGCGCAATTCGCGCGACGCGCGATCCTGAGCGCCTGCGCCATTTGAAGGTCTTCGCCGGAGCGCGCTTCGAGGAGACCGTGCGAGCCCTGAAGCGGCAAGCTTATGGCACGCATGCCGATGAGATGGAGACATCGCTCATGCTCGCGATCGCGCCGGAGTTGGTCGACATGGCGCGTGCCAAGGCGTCTCCCGTATCTCCAAACGGGCCAAAGCCTGGACCGCTATCGCCGGACGATGCGTCTTCACCCAATTATTCGCCGAGCGGCAGCTTTGGCGATCCCACGCTTGCCTCCGCCGACAAGGGCAAGCGGCTACTGGCCGCCATCATCGAAGACTTGCTGGAAGCGGCGGAATAGCCAACGGGAAAGGGAGGAAAGGCCATGGATGATGTGAAAGCGGTGCGCGAAGCGGTCGATAAATGATTCATGGCCCTCAATGCCATGCTGAATGGCGATCCCACGCCGTTCGCCGATCTCTATTCCCACGCCGATGATGTGACCTATATGGGCGCGGAAGGCAGCTACAGGGTGGGATGGGAAGCGAGCTACGCTGATTGGAAGGCGCAGGCCGCAAAAGGCACCGGCGGCAAGGTCGAGGGTTTCGATATCCATGTCGTGGTCAATGGCGACATAGCCATTGTCGCGCATTACACCAAAGGCAAGGTGAGGACATCTGACGGGCGAATGGTGGAGAACAACGCCCGAGAAACGAGTGTGTTCAGGAAAGAGGGCGGCATGTGGCGGATGATCGGCCATCATGCCGACGTCGTTCCCTCCTGGGCGAAGGCCTTCGGCAAATAGACTCCACGCGCTAGATGGAATGGGCATGGTCGCCGGCGGCGAGCTGCTTCAGCGCGGCGCGATCGACCTTGCCGGTCGGGTTGAGCGGCATCTTATCGAGAAACACGATGTCCTCCGGCGCCTTGTACCCGACACGGGCGCGGGCGAACGCGATCAGCTCGCCCGCCGTTGGCGTCGCCGCGCCCGCTTTCAACTCGACATAGGCGCGCACATTCTCGCCGTGCAGGAGATCGTGCACGCCGACCATGCCTGCGGCCTCGACGGAAGGATGATCGAGCAGCGCGTCCTCGACCTCTTGCGGCGAGATGTTCGAGCCGTCATGCACGATGATCTGTTTCTTCCTGCCGCAGAACCAGAGATAGCCGTCCGCATCGACCTTCATGACGTCGCCGGTGTCGAGCCACCCATCGCGAGAGACCTCGCTCGTGGCTTGCGGATCGTACCAATAGCCGATGAAGCCGCTCGGAGCGCTGATGAAGACGCGGCCTTCCTCGCCATCGGAGGATTCAGCGCCTTGCTCGGTGCGGATGGAGAAGACGAAGCCCGGATTGGGAAGACCGATGGAGCCGAGCTTATCGAGGCCTGAGGGTGGATTGTTGGCGGCAATGCCGATCTCGGTCATGCCGTAGCCTTCGTGGATTTTGGCCCCGGTGAGCGCATTGAATTCCTTCTCGAGCTCGGCGGGGACCTTATCGCCGCCTGAGCGACACAGCCTGAGCGAGGCGAAATCCTCGGCGGTCATGCCGGGCTCGCGAAGAGATGCAGCAGCGTCGCAGGAAGCATCGACATGACGGTGGAGCAGCGCCGGCGCGTTGGGGCGACTTTTCAGCCCGGTTTCGAGCAGGCTTGCAAGCCGAACCGGTCGCTTGAGCGGAGCGCCCGCGTGCGGTATTTCCTCTTCTAGCCAAGGCGTCCCACCGTTGAGGCAAAGCAGCAAGCGCTGCCTATATTACGTCACAGATTGTAGGACTGATTGAGGGCGGCGCCGAATGGCTTGGCTGTCCAGATGATGCGGTAACTTGGAACCAAGAGGCCTTTGCATGCTCGTCAAAAACCTGACCTTCGCCTTGCTGATTTCTGCCGCGCTGGCGCTCACCTTCGCGGCGGCGTCGGCATCGGCGTTGGACGCGCAAATTTGCTTCGATGCCGCCGACAAAGTGACCGACGGCGGCACGCTCGAGGAGGCAGAGAAGAAGGCTGCGCATGAGGCCTGCCAACGCGCGCTCGCGGCAACGGCCAGTGTGGTGCAGAAGTACCAGCTGCAGGAAGCGGATTTCGACGTGACCGGCACCCGGCCGAAGCCATAGGGCCCGCTTGGAGCGGCGGACCCCGCAACATGCGCGAGGTGCCGCCGTTTCCAGTGGGTGCTTTGGCATGTGTGCTGGTGGCCTTGCCGTCGGCACTGAGGGTTATGTCGTAAGTTTTGTCCTTCCCGCCTTCGACGGTTCAAACGCCCTCAAACTCGCTCGCAGCGAACGCGGCGAAAACCGTGAAGCTCACAAAAAGCGCCGCCAATAGCGCGGCAAGTACTTTACTGCCCTTGGGCATACGATCTCTCCTTCCTGAAGTCAGTCTTGGGATAGCCCTAATCTAAACCAAACTCACGACAGCCTAGATTACAATTCGTCAAGACGCGCGCGCCCCGGTCGGCTGCACGATAAGGGCGCCATTGTCGCCGTTGACGATCTCATCGTCGGCCAGCTTGAAGTTCTCCATGCGCACCGTGTGATAGCGGTCGAAATAGTCGTTGAGCGGCTTCTCGATCGACTTGTCGTATTCGGGCCTGACCACATGCGTCGCCCCCTGAACCACTTTGACGACCTTTCCGTTCTTGACCACCACCTCGCCGTTCTTGAACACATATTCCGGCGTGGCGAACATCGCCTCGCGGTCGGGATCGTCGCGATAGACGGTGATATCGCCACGCGCGCCGACGCCGAGATGACCGAGATTCTGAAGCCCCAGACTTTTGGCCGGCCCGGCGCGGGTGAGGATGGCAATCTCGTCGAGCGTATATTCGCGGGTGATCGACTTGAGCAGCTCGGCCTGACCTTGCGCATCCGTGTTGATCTTGGCCAGCATCTCGTCGCGGAAGCTCTTGTCCATCAAGAGGCGAATGAGATGCGGGTAGAAGAAGAAGGGCGCGCCGTTCGGGTGGTCGGTGGTGAGGAAGATGCGCCAGGGATCGTCGAACAAGAGAAAAGTCTCGAGCCCGATCACCCATTGCATGGCGTTGACGAAGCTCTTGTCGCGATAGCGCATCGGCACCACGCCGCAGCCGGCGTCGCATTCGATGTCCATCACCACCGGCTTCTTCGGGTGCGCGCTCTTGGCGATGGCGTATTGGCGCATCGAGTCGCCCGACGCCGTGCAAGTCTGGCCGAACAGCACCTGGCCCACATCGATCGAGACATTTGGCGTCTTGTTGACGAGCTCGGTGAGGCGCGCCGCACCCGAGGAAAATTTCCGGTCGCCTTCCGTGCCGTAGCTCAGGAACTGGGTGTGCGTCATATGCATGCGCAGGCCTTCGGAGGCGCGCACGGTGACGAGCGTCGTTTCGATATTGCCGGGGACGCCGAGATTGCAGCCGTGGATATGTAGCGGATGGGTGACGCCAAGTTCCTGCACGGCGCGCGCCAGCGTCTGGATAATCTGGCGCGGCGTCACGTGGTAATAGACATGCTCCTCATCGAGATCGAGCTTGCGCTGGTTGAACTTGAAGGCGCTGATGCCGCCGGGATTGACCACCTTCACCGCGATCGCCTGCGCGGCATGCATGGTCCAGGCGACATAGTCCTTGATCGCCTTAAAGTCCTTTTTTGCGGCGAGCTGGCGCAGGAAATAATCGTCGGAGCCGAGCATGACGAAAGCGCCCTTATCCACCATGGGCGTGTCGCCCATTTCCATATGCGCCTGGCGGGCATTGGCGGGCAGCATGGCCGGCTCGAAGCAGGCTGTGTAGCCCATCTCGGCATAGCGATAGCCGGTGACATGAGTCGAAGGCACGGCGCGGCCCGAGCCGGCGCGGGTCAGGTCGGTGCGCGTGACCGGATCGCCGCGATGATCCTCGGGCAATAGCATGCGGGCGATGGTCATCTTGCCGCCACCAATATGGGTGTGCGGGTCGATGGCCCCGGCCATGACGACGCGGCCCTTCACATCGTAGGTCGCGTCGGGTTTGGCGTTCGGCTTGGGTGCGACGATCTTGCCGTCCTCGACATAGATGTCGCGGACCTGGCCGCTCACTTTGTTGGCGGGATCGTAAACCTTGCCGCCGACGAGCTTGATGAGCATGGGTTCCTCTGCTCCCGACCTAAAGCGCGGCTTCGATGGCCGAAAGCACCTCGGCGGCGGGCGGAAGTTCCGCCCGGCCCAGATCCTTGAGCGGCAAGGACACCACATTGTCGACCCGGACGAGACGCCCGGCATGGTCGACACCAGGCGTGCCCACGGGAATGAACACGGCAGGCTCGCTCGCGAGCTTCAAACCCGGCGTGCCGAGCACGATAGTCGGAACCTTCGTCTCTGGCGGCGAAAGGTCGGGTGAGATCGATGCAGTCCACAGAAGAAGATCGCCCTCGCCGTCCTTCACCATGCGACCGATGGACCAGCGGTAAGGATCGTAATCGGGCGCGCCGCTTGCATAGCTCACCCGGAGCGGATAGCCGCTGATCCAGGTGCAGACGGCACCCGCGGTAATCGCGCCTTCGGCGCCGCCGAGCGAAAGCCCGACAAATCTGATGGTTTGATTCAGGTCTTTGGCGAGCCCGGCGAATTGCTCCACGGCAAGCTCGGCAAAGGGGAAGTTGAGGGCGGGCGGCGCCCACACCACGGTCCCATACTTGGCGTTGCGGCAGCGCTCGGCGAGAGCGTCGATCTCTGCCAAGGTCACGCCATCGAGCTTGGGTGGCCTGACGCGAAAGCCGCGCAAGCGCGCTCTGAGCAGCGCCACAACCTCGCCCGCCAGCTCGTCGGGGCAGCCGAGCGTGACCACGTCGCCGATGCGCGAGCCTTTGGCGCCCGAACGGTCGAGACCCTTGCCGATGAAAACCACTGTGCGTTTCGGCGCCGTCTCATCGAACATGGAGGCGGGCGGCGCGACGATGGTCTCGAAGAAGCGCGGATGCAGTCTCAGGATGTCGCTGCCGGCGACGATGAAGAGATCGGCGCGATTGCGGACCTCTGTCAGCGTTGACATCACCCAGCCTGAGGTTTGCAGGATTTTGAAGTTGCGGTACTGCGCTTCGCTGAAGGCGTGATCGACGATGCCGCCTGCGCGCTCGGCAAGCGCCATCACCGCACGCATGCCTTCGACATCGGTGGCGAGGCCGCCAAACATCGGCAGCTTCGCGTTGCCGATCAGCTTGGCAGCCTCTTTGATTGCTTTATCGAGATCGACGTCCTTGCCTTTGATCCGAGGGGCGGACGGCAGAAGCTTGCGCTCGAAGCCGGCGACCGACTTGGCGTCGCCATGCTCGAGAACCTTCAGCCCTTTGTCGGTGCGCTCGACAGTCAAGTCATCGGGCAGCGTCCCGCAAAAGGGGTTGGTGACGTTCTCGAACACTTCTGTGCGAGCGCGCTCGGGCTTGCCTTTGCGCGCAGGTGAGTTCGGCATAAGGGCGTTCTCCCCCAAAAGGCGGGGCAAGTAAGCATGGGACGGGCGGCAACACAACCTCCGAAGGGGGCTTGCCGACCCGTCCAGAAGGGCGCTTAGGCGCCGAGACTCATCATGCGGGCGAAGTGATGGTCGGCAAGCTTGCTTTCGCCCAACACCTTGCAGCCGGCTTCGGCCACTTTGTGGTCGTTCTCCACCGAGCTTCCGCTGACGCCGATGGCCCCGAACAACTCGCCGTTTTGGATGATCGGCAAACCGCCGGGGAAGGTAACCAGGCCGCCATTGGAGTGTTCGATGCCGTAGAGCGGTTTACCCGGCTGCGACAACTTGCCAAGCTCCCCGGATCCCATGGTGAAGAAGCAGGCGGTCTTGGCCTTCTTGATGGCGATGTCGATCGAGCCGACCCAGGCGTCGTCCATACGCACGAAGGCCCGCAAATTGGCGCCGGAATCGACCACGGCGATGCACATTTTGGTCTTCAGTCTCACGGCCTCCTTGCGCGCGGCGGCGATGGCCTTCTCGGCTTGCTCCAGGTCGATATGCATGAAGGGCTTCTCCTTATGGTGAAAACTACCGGGACATAACGCTTGAACGGGGAAAACGCTCATAAACTCCGAACCGGAGCAAATTGCACGAGAGCATTGGCACGCGACGGCACCGCAGCTCTAGCCTCGCCGTCGCCTTCATGGGCTTTCAGGCGTCCCCCGGCGGCCCCTTCACGCTGGAAACCGACCGCTTGGTGTTTCAGGGGCAGAGCCTTACGACCGGCGGGGCTTCGAAGCATGGAGAATTAGCGCGTGTCGTGGTCTCCGATCTCATTAACGACGCTACGCCCCTGCTGCGTTACGACATCGGCGATCTCGCCATCATGACGGAGCCCGCGCCTTATTCCGCGGCCTGCTATGGCTCGATCGAGGAGCTGCGCGGCAAGGTCACAGACACGCTCTGCGATGGGGCAGGCCGGCGCATCGTGCCGTTTGCGATTCTGGGCTGCCTCAAGGAGACGCTCGGCCTCGCTCAGTATCGACTGATCTGTCTCGAACGCGATCTGTTCGTCCTGCAATATCGCCCCGCGCGCTCGGCTCCCATCGAGCTCGATGCAGCGCTCAAGGGCTTGAGCGACATCGTCGGCGATTCGATCAAGGTGATCGCGCAGCAAGTGCCGGCGATACAGCGCGAGACGTCGGGCAAGCTTAGGCCAATCATCAATCTCAGCACAATCGAAGGTAAAGGGCGCGATCAGCTCCTGCGCGACCTCAACCTCGCCGATCTTAACACTGGCGAAAGCCGGTCTCGCGTCATAGAGAGCCAGGTTTTCGTATTGAAACAATTTATGAATTGGGGAGGACCGCATTGGAGCACGACACCAGGAAATTCCGGGGAGCGCGGCTGCGCCGCAAAACAGGCGCGCGCGCGCGGCCGCGTCCGGCGACCGCCAAGCAAGCCTCGCCCGCGGTGGAACGTCCCGGCGCCGGCGCGCTGGCGGCGGTGATCGCCGAGGTGCTTCCCCGCTTCGATGCGCAGCAGCCGCCGCAGGCGAGCGCCGAGCTCTATGCCGATCTGCTGATCGATTCGCGGCGCTTCCTGATGATCATCAGAGGCCTCGAGCGGAGGCTGAACGTCGAGATCGATGACGAGGATCTCTTGGGCGTGGATCTCATCACCTATGGCGATCTCGTCAAATTCGTCGAGCGTATCTCTGCAGAAGCGAGCGTACCCCAAAATGAATAGAGGCAACGGAGCGTCGGCGGAGCAAGCCGGCGTCTCCACCTGGTGTAATTTTCTGTTCGATTTTCCCGATCACTACGCCAGATCGACGGCAAGTACCAACCGGTTCGCCTATACGCAGGGCGTCAACGTCTTGCCGCAACAGCCCCTGTCGTTGATGAAGCAGTCCAACGACACCACGCATCCCGACATTGCCATCCCAGGACCGGTGCTGAAGCTTTACGCGAGCTACAGGCCGACGCTGCTGCGGCGCGCCAAGACTTTGGAGGAAAGGCTCGGCACCTCGGCGAGGCTCTACTTCAAGTTCGAGGGGGCGAATGTCTCCGGCAGTCACAAGCTCAACACCGCGCTGGCGCAGGCCTATTACTACCAGAAGGCCGGCGTTAAGCACCTGATCACCGGGACCGGCGCCGGCCAATGGGGCACCGCGCTCGCTTACGCTTGCCAGAGATTCGGGCTCGCCTGCACGGTGTTCATGGTCGGCATCAGCTATCGACAAAAGCCGCAGCGGCGCACCATCGTCGAGCTTTTCGGTGGCGAGATTCATGAAAGCCCGAGCAAGCTCACGCGCGCTGGGCGCGAGGCGCTGAACCGCGATCCGAACCGTATCGGCTCTCTCGCCGTCGCCACCGGCGAAGCCATCGAGCTTGCGCGCGAGAAGAAAGATACGGCCCGCTTTGCCGTCGGCAGCGGCGAGACTTGCGTCTTGCTGCACCAGACCGTGATCGGCAACGAGGCGGTCAAGCAGTGCAAGCGCTCGGAGACTTCCCAGATTATGTCGTCGCTTGCATGGGCGCCGGCAGCAATTTTGCCGGCGTCGGCATGCCCTTCCTGCGTGCGGGGCGCGAGCTTGGGCGGGACGTCGAGCTCGTGGCGGCAGAGCCGCTGGCGTGCCCGAAGATGACGCGGGGCGCCTATCTCTACGACATTAACGATTTTTCCGGCACGACGCCCGGTCACGCGCATGTACACACTCGGCAGCTCCTATCTCGCGCCGCCGATCCATGCAGGGGGCTTGCGCTACGCGAGCGGCCTGTTCAAGGCCCGTGCCCTCCGGCAAGCCGACGCGCTAAAAGCCGGCGCGCTCTTCGCCGAGACCGAAGGCATCATTCCGGCGCCAGAATCCGCCTATGCCATCGCCGCGGGTCTCCAATTGGCCGCTGAATCCAAAGCGAAGTCTGCGCCCTGCATCTTGATGAATATCAGCGGGCACGGGCTGTTCGACCTGTCTGCCTACGAGCAAGCGCAACGCGGCGAATTGCCAGACGACACGCCAGACGAGCGCATGATCGAAGCAAGCCTGGCCGGCACGATAGAACGGAACGCTGAGTTAGCGGAGGCCCATCCGTCCAATGTCAGCGCCTGATCTCGGGGCGATTCTTGCCGAATCGCCGATCCACTTGCAGGGCGAGAGACTGGGGGCCGGTCTTGCCGCACGCTACTCGGTCGCCGACCATAGCTTTTTCCGCGAGATCGCGCAGTGGGACGCACTCAAGCCGGTGCTGAGCGGCCAGGTTGGCGAAGCCCGCGCTACGGCTGACGGCTTGATCGGGCTTGGCGAAGGCTGTCCGAATGGCGGGCTGCTTCTCGCTTTCGGCGCGCATTGCTTTGCCGTTCTCCAACGGCGCGCGGGCCGATATTTTTTTGGTTTTTGCCACCAAGGACCCCCGCCTTCATTCCAGAGGCATTAGCTGCTTCCTTGTCGAGCGCGCCACGCCGGGAGTCACGGTCGCGGAGATGGAGCTGCAAGGCCTCAAAGGCGCTTCGCTAGCAACGCTCAGCCTGAGCGGCGTGCAAGTTCCCCGGACGAGCCTTATCGGGCGTCTCAATGGCGGCGCGCAAATCTTCCGCCACGCTATGCTGCAAGAACGCATCCTGCTGTCGGCGTTTCTGGTCGGCTCGATGAAACGGGCGCTGACGCGCTCCCCCGACTACGCCAAGAGCCGCCATCAATTCGGCGTGCCGATCGCCACGCATCAATATGTCAGCGGCCGCATCGTCGAGATGCTGATGCGCTACGCCACGGCGAAACTGCTGGTCAATTACGCGACGGAGCGGCTTGCGCTCGGCACCGCCACGGAGGCCGACGCGAGCCTGGTCAAGCTCTATGTGCCTCGGAAGCCGCGCTCGGGTGCCAGCTGAACGCCTTCCGGGTACACGGCGGCAAAGGGCTGGAGGCTGGCGCCGGCAATTGCGACGAACTCATCGATGTGTTGAGCAGCCTCACCTATTCCGGCACGTCAGAGGCGGCATCGCTTGGGCTGCCGACATGAACGACCGGCATCTCGCGTCGTATCTCTATGACGCCGCCAGTCTCTGGGGCGAGCGCCCGGCTTGCGCCGACGCGGGTCGCATCTACTCCTATAACGACTATCTCAACGAGGCGCTTCGCGTCGCCGCCCTGCTCCGCCGCGCCGGCGTCGAGGCGGGCGACCGTGTGTGCATCTCGGCGCCGAAATCCTTCCCGCTCTATGCCTCGATTTTCGCCACGCTGATGCTGAATGCCTGTTATGTGCCGATCGACTACACGGTGCCGGCCGCGCGGGGCCGCAAGATCATCGCCGATTGCGGGCCGGCGGCGCTCATCACGACGAATCGAAATCTGGAACGTTTGGCCGGCGGCTCATGGCGCGAGATTGCGGACTTCCGAGGAGCTTCTCGTTGCGTCAACCGATAAGCGCCCTCCCCCTCCCACGAATGGCTTGGACGATATTCTCCCAACGCCGGACGGTCTCGATCCTTCTCGGGCCGCCTACATCCTCCACACATCGGGCTCGACAGGCGAGCCCAAGGGCGTCGTGCATACGCATTTAAGCGCCGCCCCCTTCGTCGAATGGGCGGTGGGCGAGCTGCAAATCGATCAAGACGACATCATCGTCCAGGTTGCTTCCGTCTCGTTCGATCTATCGGTGTTCGACGTTTTCGGTGCGGTGCGCCGTGGCGCCCTGCTCGCGCCAATCCATGAGAGCGCCATGATCTCGCCGGTCACGCTCTGCCGCGCTGTGGCGAAGGCCAAGGCAACCATCCTCTATTGCGTGCCGAGCCTCATACTGCGCGAGATCAAGTCGCACGAATTGGGTTGGACCGAACTGGGCAACAGCGCGCTCAGGCAGATCGTATTTGCCGGGGAGCCGATCAACCATCAGGCGCTCAAGCGCTTCAGGCCGCATGTGCCCGACGTCACTCTGCATAATTGGTATGGGCCGACCGAGACCAATGCTGCTGCTATCACCGCATTGCCGAGGGCGACATCGCGGGAGCCGACCCCATTCCCATCGGCAAAGCCTGCCCCTATGCGCATCTCTCTTATCTCTGGGACGACGCGCGGCGCTCCGGGGATGTCGCCGGCGAGCTTTTGGTCGCGGGAGCCTCGCTGATGAGCGGCTATTGGAACCGTGAGGAGGCGACCGAGCGCGCCATGTCTAGCGATGCGAACGGCACCCGGTATTACCGCACGGGAGATTTCGTCAGCCGCGACGTAAGCAGTGATCTCATCTTCCTGGGGCGGCGCGACCGGCAAGTGAAGGTGCAAGGCCGGCGCATTCAACTCGATGAGATCGAGTCCACCCTGCAAAAGCATTTCGCCACCGCCGAGATCGCCTGCACCTTGATGAAAGAGACTGGAAGCGAGCCGGTGATCGTGGCCGCAATCGCCGGCGCTGGCGCCCCCGGCAACGGCGACGATATCAAGCGATTGGTGGAGGACCAATTGCCGCTGTTCATGCTGCCTGAGAGGATCTTCGCGCTCGAAGCGCTCCCACGCAACGAGCGCGGCAAGATCGACTATGACGCACTCTCGCGCGTCCTCGCGGCGGAAGCGCAAAGAGGCTGACGATGCTTTCGAGCGATGTCATTGCCGCGGAGGATTTCGCTCACGATTCGCGCGTGCTTGGCCGCAGGAAGGTCGCGCATGTTCTGCCGCCGGTGGGGGCTGCTCACGAGCGTCCCCTATTCGTCATGCTGCATCCTTTCGGCGGTAACCGTAGCTCTTGGCTGAAGCATGCCCCCGAGCTGATGGCCGGGCTTGCGAGAGACCTTGTCGTCGTTCTGCCGGAATGCGGGCGGAACTGGTTCATCAACGACCATTCCGGCAAGCGCTACGAGGACTATCTGACCACCGAGCTGATACCAGCGGTGCGCGCGAGCTACGCAGCGACCGGACCCGCTTACATCGGCGGGTTCTCCATGGGCGGCGCATCAGCCTTCTTTCTCGCGCTGCGGCACCCAGACGAGTTTGCCGCGGCCTTCGCCGTGGCGGGCGCCTTCACGGCGGGGAACCGCCAGGGCAATCCTTACGAGGCCACTCGCTCCGACGAGCTAATGATCCCGAGCGAGGCGGAGCATGAGCGCGTCTTGGGCCCCTCCGGCAGCGCCGTGCGTAACACCTACGAGCCGTTGGCGGTGATTCAGAAGCTCAAAGGCGCGAATTGCCTCCCAAAATTCCATTTCGAGGTGGGCACGAGCGACTATCCGCGCGCGCTCGAGGCGAGCGCGCTGATGCAGGATCTGCTGCAGCGGGCTGGTGCTCGTTATACGTTCGCCGAGCATGAGGGAGACCATTCCTGGTCCTATGCAGCGGAGGGAATGGCGCGGCTGATCGCGCAAATCCGGAGGGAGCGCGGCCATGGCTGAGACGGCGCTTGTGCCTTCGGCCAGGGACGACTTGTTTCCCTTGGCCTTCTGCTTCGAGGATACGCGCTTCGGCACATGCACCGGCGTGCATCTGCCGGACTCGGTCGCTGCCGCTTCGCTGCTTGCTTCGCTGCACCCGGAGGAGCGAGAGCTTTGCCGGTCGATGCGCGGGACGCGGCTCGTGGAATTTGCCGGCGGGCGGCATGCCTCTCGTCTCGCACGCGAAGGGATGAAAGCCGCCCGAGCCCCGACGCTGACCGGCGCGAATGGCGCGCCGGACGTGGCGGGTCGCGTCAGGATCAGCCTGAGCCACACGCAAAAGCTCGCCGCGGCGCTTGCCAGTTCCGATGCTCGCTATGCCATCGGTGGCGATATCGAGGCGATCGCGACAGACGGGGGCGCCGATCACCTCCGCTGACCTCGACATTGTGCAGCGCCTGTCGATCAAGGAGGAGCCGATCTCCGCGCTGACCCACACGCATCTGCCGCTTCGGGAGATCGCCGTCACGCGCGAAGGCAGCGGATTCCGCCTTCAGGTGCCGGATGCGGCGATAGAGGTCGAGGCGATCTCCTCACGCATCGAAGGCCATTATCTGAGCCTGGCCCGGGCACGGCGCGCGCTTTAGCTCTTCGACTGCCCCTCGATGAGAGCGAGGAGGCCCTTCAGCAATTGCTCGGGACGCGGCGGACAGCCGGGAATATGCAGATCGACCGGCACGACCTTGGAGACGCCGCCTTCCACCGCGTAGCTCCCGGCGAAGATGCCGCCATTGGCCGCGCAATCGCCGACCGCCACCACCCATTTCGGGTCGGGGGTGGCGTTATAGGTGCGGAGAAGCGCCTCGCGCATGTTTTTGGAGACCGGACCCGTGACCAGGAGCACGTCGGCATGGCGCGGAGAGGCGACAAATTTCAGCCCAAAGCGCTCGAGATCGTAGAAAGCGTTGTTCAACGCATGAATTTCGAGTTCGCAGCCATTGCAGGAGCCGGCGTCGACCTCGCGGATGGCGAGGCTGCGGCCAAGCCGCTTCTTCGCCGCGCGGTCGAGAGTTCCGGCGAGCTCGGCAAGGCCGGCTCGGTCGGCCGCGGGCGCCATTTCGGTCACCGGCCGGCTCAGCAGATTTTTCAAGATCAGCTTGCGCATGGTGTCCTTTAAAGGTCGTGGCCCGAATAGGAGCAGTTGAACGATTTGTTGCAGAGCGGGAAATCGGCGACGATGTTGCCTTCGACGCAGGCCTCGAGTAGCGGCCACTGGAACCAGGATGGATCGCGCAAATGGCAGCGCTCGAGCCTACCGTTGGCGCCGATACGCACATAGACGAGCACGTCGCCGCGAAAGGACTCGACTAGGCCGATCCCCTCCCGCACGTCGCCGGTAATCGGCAATTCGACGCGCATCGGCCCCTCGGGCAGGCGCGCCGCGATCTGCTCGATCAGCCTCAAGCTCTGCTCGACCTCTCGAATGCGGATCCACACGCGCGCATTGACATCGCCGTCATCGCGCACCGGCACTTCGAACTCGAGTCGATCGTAAGGTGCATACCCTACGGCCTTGCGCGCATCGAAGGCACGGCCCGAGGCGCGGCCGACATAACCTCCGGCACCGAAGGCGCGCGCATAAGTAGGCGAGAGATAGCCCGTGGTCACGGTGCGGTCTTGAAGCGAGGCAGTGTTGTCGTAGACCTCGATTAGTTCGGGGAATCTTCTCCGGACCGTCTCGATCAAAACCGGGATCTGCGCAAAACCTTCGAGTGCGATGTCCTGCGCCACGCCCCCAGGGACGATGCGATCCATCATAAGGCGATGCCCGAAGCACGCATCAGCGGTGCGCAGCACCCGCTCGCGTAGGATGCCGAAATCGGCCAAGAGAATTGCGAAGGAAGCGTCGTTGCAGATGGCGCCGATATCGCCGAAATGATTGGCAAGGCGCTCTAGCTCTGCCATCAGCGCCCGGAGGTATACCGCGCTCTCGGGCACCTCGACTTGAAGCGCGGCCTCGACCGCCTGCGCGTAGGCAAAGGCATAGGCCACGGTCGAGTCTCCGGACATGCGGCCCGCGAGCTGCGCGCCTCTCTCGATGCTCGCGCCCATCATCAACGACTCGGTACCCTTATGCACATAGCCAAGCCGTTCTTCGAGCCGCACCACGGTTTCACCGCTGGCGGTGAAGCGGAAATGGCCGGGCTCGATGATGCCGGCATGTACGGGCCCGACGGGAATCTGATGCAGATCCTCGCCCTCGACCGGCAGGAAAGCATAAGCCTCTTGCGGTTTGCGGCTTTTCTTGGCGGCGCCAAGCGGCTGGGTGACACCCCAGAAGTCGAGATCGAGCCAGGGCCGCGTGTCGGAGGCGCCCACAGGTTTCAGACCGAAAAGGTCGCGGATGGCGCGCTCAAGCCGGATCGCCGGCGGATGCACCGCGCCAACAGAGGGAAATTTGCCGTCAGGACACTCCAGCGTGAATATCGCGATCTCGGTAGATAGCTCCTCGATCAGCGCAAGATGCACGGCACCCTTATCGCCCCATAGCCCAAGCAGCGCGGCGCGCGCCTGTGCGAGCTCGTCGATGGCGCGGCGCCAACCGTCGCTCGTAATGACGGAACGCGACCATGGGTGATGCGCTTTCACCTTGCGCCCGCCTTCAGCGATATCGGTGAGAGGCGCCATGGGTTCTATCCGAGCAGCCTGGCAACGTTCTGAAACCACGTCACGAGCGGACCCGGCAAATAGACGCCAGCACCAAGCACGAGGCCGAGATGGGCGAACATTGGAACATAGGAACCTTTCGCTTTGCGGTTCGGTCCGCGCGGCGGCCCGAAGGCGATCCCATTCAGCCGCAGAAACAGCGCCCCGATTGCGACCAGGAGTCCAAGCACCAAGGGGATGGCAAGCAGGGGCTCGCGCGCGAAGCTCGAGCTCACCACCAGGAACTCGCTCATGAAGATGCCGAGCGGCGGCAGCCCGGCGATGGCGACGACGCCGAGCACCAGACCCCAGCCCAGCGCGGGGTTGGTCGAGGTCAAGCCGCCAATGTCCGACATTCTTTGCGTGCCCTTGACCTGGGAGATATCGCCGACGGCGAAGAAAATCGCCGACTTGGTCAACGAGTGCAGCACCATGTGCAGGAGGCCGGCGAAATTGGCGAGCGGTCCGCCCATGCCGAAGGCGAAGGTCACGATGCCCATATGCTCGATGGAGGAGTAAGCGAACATGCGCTTGATATCGCCCCTGCGGTACAGCATGAACGCCGCGAAGACGAGCGACATGAGGCCCATGGTGATCATCAACGGGCCGGGGGCGAGCGCGTCAGGGTTCGCCGCGAGCAGCATTTTGAAGCGAAGCAAGGCATAAAGGGCGACATTGAGTAGAAGTCCTGACAGCACCGCCGAGATCGGCGTCGGACCTTCGGCGTGCGCGTCAGGCAGCCAAGCATGCAAGGGAAACAAGCCGACCTTGGTGCCGTAGCCGAGCAGCAAGAAGACGAAGGCGAGATTGAGTAGCGCGGGATCGAAGCTCGCAGCGCGTGCCACGAGGTCGGTCCACACCATGGCGTCGAGTCCGGCACCCAACTGTGGCGAGGCCGCCATATAAATGAGGATGGTGCCGAACAGGGCGAGTGCGATGCCGACGCTGCCGAGAATGAAATATTTCCAGGCGGCTTCCAGCGCCTCATGCGTGCGGTAGATGCCGACCATCAGCACGGTGGTCAGCGTGGCAAGCTCGATCCCCACCCACATCACACCGATATTGTTGGTGATGAGCGCGAGATTCATGGCGAACATCAGCACCTGATACATGGCGTGATAGAAGCGCAAGAAGGCGGGCGTGAGCCGCCCGGTCTCGAGCTCGTGCTCGATGTAGCTCGCGCTGAACGCGCTGGTGGTGAAGCCGACGAAGGTCGTGAGTACGATGAAGACGTTGTTGAGATCATCGACCAGCACGTATGGCCCAGTCGGGGGCCGCTCGAAGAACAGCGATAGCGCGGCGAGAAAGGTGAGCAACGTGGCAAGCACGTTGAGCCGCGCTGAGAGCCTGTAGCCTGGAAGCAGCGCCAGCAGCGCTGCCGCGACGGCGGGGATGGCAAGCACGGCGGTCACGGCGTTGAAGCTCACGTCCGTTCTCCCCGGAAGCGATCCAGCGCATGCACGTCCACCGTGTCGAAGCGCTCGCGAATCCGGAATAGAAAGATGCCGATGACGATAAAGGCGATGAGGATGGAAAAGGCGACGCTGATCTCGACCACGAAGGGCATGCCCTTGGCGCCGGTGGCGGCGAGCACCAGCCCGTTCTCGAGCGACATGAAACCGACGACCTGGCTGACGACGTTGCGCCGCGTCACCATCATCAAAAGACCGAGCAGAACCACGGACAGAGCGAAGGCGAGATCCTCGCGCGCAAGCGGGTCGGCTTCGGTGGTCACCCGCAGCATGACCACCATGGAGAGTGCCACGAGACCCATGCCAAGCAGCATGGTGGGACCGATACCGACGACGGTGTCGATCTCGCGGTGGATGCCGAGCTTGACGATCATCCGGTGCAGGGCAACGGGGATGATGATGGCCTTAAAGACGAGCGCAATCGCTGCGGTGATGTAGAGATGCGGCGCATCTTGCGCATAGGCTTGCCAAGCCACGGACAGCGCGAGCACGAGCGCATGCAGCGCATAGACGTTGAGGAGCGCGTAGAGCCGGTCCTGGTAAAGCAGCATGAAGCTCACCAACACAAGCGAGCCGGCAAGCAGATGGGCGATGTCGTAGGTGAGGTTCGACATCTAGAGGCTCCGCGAGACGAACATCAGCAAGGTGGCGAGCAGGCCGAGCATCAAGGCGGCGCCTAAGAACTCCGGTACGCGAAACACCCGCATCTTGGCGATCGAGGTCTCGAACAGGGCAAGCAGAAACCCGCAAATCCCGAGCTTGGCGACATAAGCAGCAGCACCGATGAGAAGCAGCGTGAGGCTGGCATCTTGCGGGGCAATCCCCCAGGGAATGAACAGGCAGGCGATCAGCGAGACGTAGAGCAGAAGCTTGAGCTCCGAGGACAGGTCGATCAGGGCGAGGTGGCGCCCGGAATATTCGAGCACCATTGCCTCATGCACCATGGTGAGTTCCAAATGGGTGGCGGGATTGTCGACCGGGATGCGCGAATTCTCGGCAATCGCCACCATGATCAAGGCGATCAACGCCATGCCCAGCGATACGCGCAAGCCTGCCGCGCCCGAGGCGAGGAAACCCGCCATGGTGGAAAGCTGAGTCGAGCCTGCGATCAGCGCGAGCGTGAAAACGATCATCAGCATCGCCGGCTCGGCGAGAGAGGCGATCATCACCTCACGGCTGGAGCCGATGCCGCCAAAACTCGTGCCGACATCGAGACCTGCGAGCGCAAGGAAGAAGCGCGCAAGTCCGAGCAGCGCGATGATGACAATGAGATCGGCCGACCAGGAAAACATCAATCCCGTGCCGAAGGTCGGTACCAGGGCCGCCGCCACCCAGGTCGCGGCGAAGATCAAATAGGGAATGGCGCGAAATAGCCAGGACGCACTGTCGGCAAGCACCACCTCCTTGCGCATTAGGCGAATGAGATCGCGATAGGGCTGGATCAGCGGAGGGCCCTGCCGGCGCAATAGCTGTGCCTTGACCTTGCGCACGAAGCCGGTAAGCAGCGGCGCCAGCGCAAGCACCAGGAGCATTTCGGCGGCCTGCACCGCGAGATCGAGGATCAAGGCCATATCGCGAGCACGAGCAGGAGACCCACGAGGGCGACGAAGACGAAGCTGAGATAATGCTGGATGCTGAGAGACTGCATCCGGTTGAGACGTCCGGCGACATAGTCCACGGCGACGCCGATCGGCGCGTAGAGCGTGTCCCAGATGACGTCGCTCAGGCGCACCGCGATGCGGGCGGGCCTTGCGTCTCCCGGCGGGGGCATCTCGACGGTCTCGCTCGCGCGAAAGATGAGCGTGCCGAACACGCGGCGGATCGGTTGGGCGAAGCTCGAGGCGGTGTATTGCGTCTGCGGGCTTGGGTCGGGATAGCCGCAATCCCAAGCCGGACCGCGTCGCAGCCTATCGGAGGCGAGCCTATGGATGGCAAAAGCTGCTGCGCTCGCCGACAGCAGCATGAAGAGGAACACCAGCAGTCCGTTATAGGAGCTGCGCGCCTCGGCGATGGGGACGATGGAGAGGAAGGGCACGTCGCGCTGGAGCGGCATGCTGTCACCCACCATGGCCTTGGCAACGGTCCCGAGCGCATCGATAAAGAACCCGGGAAGGATGCCGGCGATCAGGCAAAGCACGGCAAGGGCAAACATCGCGGCAAGCGAGAAGCGATCCGCCTCATGCGCCTTCTTTGCCACCTCGCTGCGCGGGCGCCCGAGAAAGGTGATGCCGAAGGCCTTTACGAAGCAGGCCGCGGCGAGCGCCGCAGACAGCGCAAGCAGCGCGCCAACGGCGGGGATTAGAAACTTCAATCCCCATGAGGAAAGCTGTGGGCTCTGCAAGATGGCTTGGAAGGTGAGCCACTCGGAGACGAAGCCGTTCAGCGGTGGCAGCGCCGAGATTGCGACGCAGCCGATGAGAAAGGTGAAGGCCGTGAGCGGCATCTTGTGGATGAGTCCACCGAGATGCTCCATGTTGCGCTCGCCGGTCGCGCCAAGCACGGCACCCGCGCCGAGGAACAGTAGATTCTTGAATAGCGAATGATTGAGGACGTGGAGCAGAGCGGCGGTGAAAGCGAGAGCGGCGGCCCAGCTAAACCCAAAGGTCTGGAAGCCGAGGGCGAGGCCAAGACCGATGAAGATGATGCCAATATTCTCGACCGTGTGATAAGCCAGCAGCCGCTTGAGATCGTGCTGCATCAGCGCGTAGAGCACTCCCATAACGCAGGTGATGCCGGCGAGTGCAAGCACGAGCATGCTCCACCACCACTCGGGCTGCCCAAGCAGGTCGAATGCGATGCGCACGAAGGCGTAAACGGCGACCTTGGTCATCACACCGCTCAACAGGCCCGAGACGTGGCTCGGCGCGGCGGGATGGGCGAGCGGCAACCAAGCATGCAGCGGCACGAGACCTGCCTTGGAGCCCGTGCCGATCAGAACGAGAATGAGCACAAGCGCGCCGAGCGTCGCCGAGGGATGCGTCTCGCGGATGACGTCGAATGCATAGTCGCCACTGGGTCCGGCAAGCAGGCCGAAGGCGAGCAGAAGCGCGAGCGTACCGAAGCTCGCCATGACGAGATAGATATAGCCGGCGCGCACATTCTCGCGGATCTGGTCATGGGCCATGACCAAAGCCCATGACGACAGCGACATGAACTCCCAGCTGAAGAGGAAGGTGAAGGCGTCATCGGCGATCACGACCAGGCTCATGCCAGCGAGGAAGAGCGGATAGAACGGCAGAACCCTCTGCGGCGCATGCTCATGTTTGCCGTAACCCAAGGCGTAGAGGCTCGCCGCCGCGCCGCCGAGATTGACGACGGCAAGGAAGAACGCAGAAAGCGAATCCAGGCGGAAATGCGCGCCGAGCCAGGGCAGCCCGATGGGCAGCGTCAAGACTTCGGTTGAGCCCTGTCCGAGCAGCGCGCCAGTCGCGACGAGGAGCCCAACTACCGAGATGATAAGAGATGCGCCGTAGACGACGACGCGTCCGGCAGTGTTCCTATGCACAACGATGGAAAACGCCGAGATGGACAGGAGAAGGGCGACGCCGGCCAGAATGACGGTCAGGGCCATCGTCAGCTCGCACCCCCGGCTCGATGCACGCCAGAGTCTCCCTTGCCTACCCGCGTCCTTTTGGGGGGCACGCGTCCTTGTCACCTGCCGAGGACAGTTACGCATAACGGTCGTTGCCCGACCCCGCAATGCCTCGATTGTTCTTAAATGGGCAGGCAGAATGGGCAGGCCGGCGTCCGGCTGTGGCCGAAAATCTCAACAAAAATAGCTGGTTGGGCCAATATTTGCGGCCGAGATTGCCGCTAGTGCACCCGTCCGATTTCCACCGAAGCGGCAGGGAGCGAGCTTGCGAGCGCCGAGGGCTCGAGAGAGTTCAAGAAACGCTTGCTCCAGGCGCTGATGGGATTGCGAGACAGCGTTTCCAGGATCGCGTTGTGGCGCTCGCGGCGCTCGACGAGCGGCATATAGAGCGCCCGCGCAATCGCGCTCGCCACCGATTCCGGATCGTAAGGATTGACGAGCAGCGCCTCCTTGCACTCGACGGCGGCGCCGGCGAAGCGAGAGAGAATGAGCACGCCGGGATCTTCGGCGTCTTGGGCGGCAATATATTCCTTCGCCACCAGATTCATGCCGTCGCGGAGCGGCGTCACCAGCGCCACGCGTGCCGAGCGGTAAAGTCCGGCCAGCCCCGAGCGGCTATAGGTGCGATTGAGATAGCGAATGGGCGTCCACGCGACTTCGCCGTATTTGCCGTTGATGCGGCCGGCCGCGGCGCCCACGGCTTGCTCGAGATCGGCATATTCGGGAATTTCAGAGCGGCTTCTCGGGGCGATCTGGAGATAGGTCACCTTGTTCTGCCATTCGGGATGCAGCGCATAGAACCGCTCGAACGCCTCCATGCGCTGGATCAGGCCCTTCGAATAGTCGAGGCGGTCGACCCCGATCACGAGCGCGCGGTTGCCCAGGCTCTCGACGACGTCGCGCACGAAGCGCGAATGGACCGCGCGCCGGGCCATGCGCGCAAACTCGGCGGTCTCGATGCCGACCGGGAAGCTCCCAATGCGGGTCTGCCTTCCGCCATCGCTGACGACAAGCTGGTTGTCGGTCACCTCGAAGACTCTGCGGTTAGACGCACGGTGCTCGGTGAGCAGATAACGGACGAAGTTGCCGACGTCGGTCTCGGTCTGAAATCCGATCAGGTCGTATTGCAGCAGGAGCGGAAGCAGCCGCTCGTGATTGGGCAGCACGGTCATGACCTCCGGCGCGGGGAACGGCACGTGCAGGAAGAAGCCGATGCGATTTGAATGTCCGCGCTGGCGCAGCTCCTCGGCGATCGGGATCAAATGATAGTCGTGGACCCAAACGATGTCGTCGGAGCGGAGGATCTTGGAAAGCTCATTGGCGAAGTGACGATTGACCCGGAAATATCCGGTGAGATCGCGGCGGTTGAATTCGGTCAGGTCAATGCGGTAATGCAAGACCGGCCAGAGCACGCGGTTGGCGAAGCCGTTGTAATATTCCTGGAAGTCTTCATCGGAGAGGTCGGTGATCACATAGGCGGCCTTACCCCGTTCGATGGTCTGCGTGACGATCTTCTCGGCCTCAACCACGTTGCCGCTCCAACCGAACCACACGCTGCGCATCTCTCTGCGCACGGAGGCGAGCGCGACTTCGAGGCCGCCGGCACGCTGAGGGCCGCCCTCGTGCGGTAGCGTAACCCGGTTAGAGACGAGGATCAGCCGCGCCAATATCGATCCTCCCAGCTTCGCGATAGCCGCATTGCCGTCAAAATGAGCCCGGCCATGGAGTAGGTTTGCGGAAAATTGCCCCATAGCTCGCCGGTCTGCGGGTGGATGTCCTCCGCGAGAAGCCCGTAACGGTTGCGATGGCGAAGAGCATCGACGAAAAGCTCGCGCGCCTCCTCGCGCCGACCGAGCCCCCACCACGCATCGATCAGCCAGAAGCGGCAGGTCAGAAAGGCGGCTTCCGGCATGCCGAAATCGTCCTGGCTTGCGTAACGCATCAAATGTTGCCCGCGCCGCAGCTCGCGTTCGACCGCCGACACGGTGCTGACGAAGCGCGGGTCGGCCGGCTCGAGCAGCCCGATATCGGGGAGCAAGAGAACGCTCGCATCGAGCTCCTCGACGCCAAATCCGGCGGTGAAGGCGCGACGCTTTTCGTTCCACGCGCGATCGAGCAGCGTGGCTTGCATTGTATTGGCGATATCAGTCCATTTGGCAGCGCGATCCGTTAGTCCAAGATGGAAGGCAATCGCCGCAAGCCGGCTCACACCCGCCCAGCACATCGCTGCGGAATAGGTGTGAACATGCGTGCGGTTGCGATACTCCCAGATGCCCGCGTCGGGCTCGAAGGCGAGCTTCGCCGCCTTGACGCCGAGCGTTTCCAATAGCTCGAACAGGCCCTCATTGCCGGGGCGCGGCAGCCGCCGGTCGAAGAACATCGGCATGGCGGCGAGAATGATGCTGCCGAAGGTATCGTGCTGAACCTGATGCACCGCGGCGTTGCCGATGCGAACGGGCCCATCCCCGCGATAGCCGGCAAGGTTCGGCGCAATCGACTCCTCGAGCGAGTCCGACGGCACGACGCCGTAGACCGGATGCAACGTCTCAGAGGAGGCGATGCCAAGAATAAAGGAGATGAATCCCTCCATCGTCTTGGATGCGCCCAGGCGGTTGAGAGCCTTGACGACGAAATAGGCGTCACGCAGCCAGCAGAAGCGATAGTCCCAGGTCCGCCCCGACTTCGGCGCTTCCGGGATTGACGTGGTCAATGCGGCGACGATACCGCCCGTCTCCTCGAAGTTCGAGAGCTTGAGCGCAATGGCGGCGCGGATGATCGCATCTTGCCAATCGTAAGCGATCGACAGACGCCGGACCCAATCCGTCCAATAGTCGCGCGTGCGGTCGGCGAACTCGCGGCAGGTCATCACCACGTCGCCGGTCATCGGCTCGTCGGGTCCGAGCACCATGTGGATCGGCTTGGTCAACACGAACGTCGCCTCTTTCTCGATGTAGGAAATGGGCCCATCCGTGGTGAGGCGGACAGCGAGCCGGCTGCCGCGAAAGGTGATGTGGTTGCTGCCGAGGGAACGATCCTCAATCGGCCGCCCGTAGTTGCTGGTCGGGCGAACGCGGATGGTCACGCGGGGAAGCCCGGACAGAGGCTCAATGATGCGCATGAGCTGCGGCGGCCGAAATACGCGGCCGTAGTTGCGAAAGCGCGGGGCGAAATCGGTGATCTTGATCGAAGCGTTCCGGCTGTCGGTGAGGATCGTCGACACCACGGCGGTGTTGCGCTCGTAGTCCGAGGTAAAGTCCACCATGTCCTCGAGCACGACGTCGCTAAATCCCTTCTCCTCATCGCCGGCCACGAGCCGCGAGAAGACGGGGTCGCCGTCGAAGCGCGGGTAGCACCACCAGACGAGCCGCGACGACGGCTCCAATAACGCCGCAGTCTGTCCGTTGCCGATCACGGCAAGGTCGAGTCCGAAATCATTCATGTCGCTTTTGCACCCTGGCCCCAGACGGTTTCGAGCCAAGAACGAACGTCTTGGGGCGACCGAAAGGTCCCTTGGGCACCCGCAATCTGTTTGCCTACGGAATAGCCACGACCTTCTAGGTTGGGCAAAATTGCAAAGACCGACTCGTCTGTGGTGTCGTCACCGACGAAGAGCGGCACTCTGCCGGTGAAGGGCCTCTCAGCCATCAGCTTCAAAACTGCCGAGCCCTTGCTGAACAACCTCGGCTTGATATCGATAACAAATTTGCCGCACAGAAATTCCACGTCGGTCTCATTCAAGACGATCTTCCTCACGCCGCCCTTGAGGAACGCTTCCTGCTGCGGGGCTTGCCGGTAGTGGAGTGCGATCGAGTGCCGCTTGTCCTCGACCAGCACATGGGGATCCGCCCTGGCGAGAAGATGCAGTTCATGACGAAGCGAGGCGCTGAGCCCGGCCGGCGTCCTCAGAATCGGACCGCCGGCGGAAAGTCGTATCTCAGCGCCATGGCCGCCGATTGCCGGCAAAGTTAGCGGCGAAAACAGACGGTCAAGCGTCTTGATCGTGCGTCCGCTTACCAGCGCAACCGCTCCGCCAGACCGTTCGATCAAGTCCGCCAAGATCGGGCGCAAGGCCGGAGGAACGGTCACGTCGGTGGGCCGGGGCGCGATATCCAGAAGCGTGCCGTCGACATCCAACAAGAGCGCCATGCGGTTCAAATCCACCGCATCCGGAGAAAAGACGTGCAGCGAGTGCCGGTCCGCGGTCATGCTCCGCATCATTTCAGTCCTTGAGCTCAGTTTTGACGTCGACATTTCCTTGGGTCCGCGTAACCTCCAAGGACGTCCGCGGGCCATGCCGGCGCACGACCACATCAACGCAGCCGCTCCCCGCCCTCAATCCCTTCAACACGACCTCATCGAGAAAATTGGGAAGAGTCGGCGCATGAAAGCGAATTTCCTTTTTCCAGGGATCCTGCTCGATGCCCAGAGACGCTTGCAGTAAAGAGAAGAAGGTCGCGGCCGCCCAAGCCTGCGGCGCGCAGGCGACAGGATAAAGCGTGGGACCTCGCCCGGTGAACCGCGGAAAGCCGCAAAACAATTCGGGCAGACGGTGCAGATCGAAAAATGTGGCGGCGTCGAACATCGCGCGAAAGATTCGCGTCACTTCTGCTTTCGCTCCGTAGCGCGCAAACCCGAGCGCAATAAGCGCATTGTCGTGGGGCCAGACCGAGCCGTTATGGTAGGACATCGGGTTATAACGGCGCTCGCCGGTTGCAACCGTCCTGATCCCCCACCCCGAAAAACTTTCCGGCTCGAGCAAGAGAGAGGCGACGCGCTCGGCGCGATCCTGCCGGGAGATGCCACTGAAAAGCACTTGCCCGGCATTCGAGCTACGCACACGGCAGGGCACTTTGTCGCCGTCGAGTGCAAGGGCGTAGGTTCCGAGTTCCTCGCACCAGAAGGCGTCCTCGAACCGTTCGGCGAGGCGATCGGCCTCATGGGAAAGCGTAAGCGCGCGGTCCGCCATTCCGAGTTCCCCAGCGCACCAGGCCGCGAGCCTCTTCGCCGCGTAGACGTATCCCTGCACCTCCGCCATGGCGATTGGTCCACGGGCCAGACGGCCGTCGGCATGGAAGACGGCGTCATGCGAATCCTTCCAGCCTTGGTTCGCCAAACCTTTCTCGGTTTGCCGATGATATTCGACGAAGCCGTCTCCGTCGGGATCGCCGGCCCCGTCGATCCAGGCGAGCGCCCGCTCGATTGTCGGCCACAACGCTCGCAAAGTCTCGATATCACCGCTTGCTTTCGCGTATTGCCCCGCAAGCAAGACAAAGAGCGGGGTCGAATCGACGCTGCCGTAATAAAGACCGAACGGAATCTCGTTTAGCCTTGCCATTTCGCCAGAGCGCGTCTCGTGCAGGATCTTGCCCGGTGCAGCGTCGGAGGCATCGTCGAAGGCGAGCGCCTGCATCGCCGCCAAGCGCCTCAGGACTGCCAGCGGAATCCTTCGGTCGAGCCACAGGCATTGCAGAGCGGTGATCAACCCGTCGCGGCCAAAGGTCGTGGAAAACCAGGGTATGCCGGCATAGGGATAAAGGCCTTGCGGCGTCTCCGTCAGCAGCATGGCAAGATCGACCGCCGAGCGGCGCAGCATCTCGTTGAAGCGGTGGTTCGACGTATGAATTTCCGTGTCGGCGCGGAGCAATTGCTTGGTCTCGCGATGCGTACGGCGCATGACCTTGAGAAACGACATGCTCTCGCCGTCTGCGGGGTCGCAGCTCGCAGTGAGATAGATGGTGGCCATCTCTTGTGGCTTGAGAGAAAGCCGGAACGAGGCTGACGAGCCCGTGAGAGCCGTCGGCACGGGCTCGAAGCGAATCTCGGTCCGCCGGGCCGCGCCGTCGAGCCCGTTATAGAGCAGCGCCACTCGCCCCTCGCCGATCTCTGACCGTCCGTCGCCTCGCCTCGCTCTCGTCAGGCCGCGCACCTCGAATACATCGGCAAAATCGCTGCCGAAGCTGAGGGAAAGAAGCAGCGGTACGGTCTCGGCACCATAGTTGTGTACCAAGAAGCGCTGGTGGAGGGTGTCGCGCGCCACGAACACCGTGCGCGACACATGCAACAGGCTCTTCGACAGCACGATTCGCTCGCCGTCGAGAATATCGGGGTTGGTGAGGTCGACCGTCAGGACGCAATTGTCATTCGACAGATTCGAGCCCAGCAACAGCGGCTGGAGGCCATTTATCAGCAGTCCGAAGTGCGACAGATAGCGGGTATCGTTATGGAACAGGCCATCGGGGCCGCCGGCCGACACGCCGATGTCGCCGTGACTGTCGAGGACCAGAAAACTGTCGCCGTGTTTCATCGTGTGCCGCGGACGCGCAGACGACTCCGTCACGGCGATACCGAATGACAGGTCGGGCGCGCGTTCGAGTTCCGATCGTTTGGCAGTCAGGTGCTTATTCGACATGCAATCCAGCGTCGGCAACGAGGCCATCTCCGTTGACGCGCATGACCTCGTCAGCGGCGGCCCGGAGGTGCTCGGAATGCGTCTGGCTCAATTGCTTCTGATATAGCTGAACATAGCCGTTGGCCATGCGACGCGCCGAAAACCGCTTCTCGAAGCGTTGGCGTACCTTGCGCCGATCAAGCGCAGCAACTTGTGGCCAGGTCATGACCGCCTCCTCGAACGATTTGACCACTCGGCCGGTGACGCCGTCGTCGATCACCTCCCGCACCGAGCCACAGTCGAAGGCGAGCACGGGCGTGCCGCACGCCATGGCCTCGATCATGACCAAGCCGAAGGGCTCGGGCCAGTCGATGGTGAAGAGAAGCGCGCGAGCGTCGCGGAGAAACTCGCCCTTCTGCTGCTCATTCAACTCGCCGATGAAGTCGACATTTGGATCGTTCAGCAGCGGGCTTACCTGCTCGCGGAAATAATCTTCGTCCACAACGTCGACCTTGGCCGCGATCTTCAGCTTCATATTCAAGGCCCGCGCCAGCTTGATCGCTTTGACCGGATCCTTCTCAGGGGAAATGCGGCCGAGAAAGGCCAAATAGTCTCCCTTCGCGCGCCGGCTTGGACGGTACAGGTCGAGAGGGATCCCGTGGTAGACGGTCCCGATGAAGTTCGCCTTTGGGATGGGACAGCGCTGCGAGTCCGATATCGAAACAAGCGGCACGTGGCGGAAGTGATGGTAAAAGAGCGCGCTATCCGTGATGTCCTGCCTGCCATGTAGCGTGGTGACGGTCCGGTTCGCGAGGGTACGAAACAGGGGAAAATGCAAGTGATCGAGGTGAAAATGGAGAATGTCGAACTCCGGCGCCCGGTGCAGCACCTTGTCGAGCATCATCATGTACCGAGGAATCGGATAATGCGCTTCGGTGTCGAGGCGAAGCGCGACAGTTGAGCAAGGCACCAATTTTGCGCGGGTGATGGAGTCGCCGCTTGCAAACAATGTCACGTCGTGGCCCTGCGCCACCAGCTCCTCGGTCAGGTACGAGACAACGCGTTCGGTTCCGCCATAAAGCCGCGGCGGCACGCTTTCAATCAAAGGGGCAATTTGCGCAATTTTCATCGCGAAGTTCCGTTTTCGTGGAGAAATCGGGGGAGAACGTGGGCTCCCTGCTGAGGCATAAGTTCAACGCGCAAATGCTGCCAAAGGCTCCACTCCGACCCAATTCGTCGCGCCCAAATTCGTGGAGCTAAGCAATCGAGCGGCGCGCGAATCGGGCACGAAGAGCGGCGGCAGCCCCCTTCAAAGCCGCGAACTCGGCGAGGATCACATAGACCGGGATCGGGGCGAGATAATCGCGCATGCGACCGTTCTGTTCGAAAGCGTCGCGAAACGTGCCACTCGCCATGGCCGTGATGATCTTCGGCGCGATGCCGCCGCCAATATAGACTCCGCCGCGAGCGCCGAAGGCCAGCGCGACGTTGCCGGCAAAGCGCCCGAGCCAGGCGATGAACAACTGCAAAGCTTCATCAGCTATGGCGTCGCCCCCGTTGAGCGCTTGCCGCACGACGTCGATCGTCTCCGGCACAGACTCATTCCTCGACGTCGCAACCGCGCGGTAGAGCTCGACGAGGCCCGGACCGGAAATGACCTCCTCGGCGGAAGGGTACTCCCCCGACTTGCGCAGCCGCGCCATGAGGGCAAGCTCGCGCGCGTCATTCGCGCCAAGCGACATGTGTCCCCCCTCCCCCGGGACCGCGATCCAGCGTTCCCCCGACCAGATAAGACCGGCGACGCCAAGACCGGTCCCTGGCCCAAGCACGACCTTGGTCGCGTAATCTTGCGGCGTGGTTCCGCCGAGCTGATAGAGCTCGGAGGGATTTAGCGTGGGAAGCGACAGCGCGAGTGCTTCGAAATCGTTGAGAACGCAAATGTCGGTGAAGCCCGCCGCGCGGCAGAGCTCGGTCTTGGCGAAGCGCCAATGCGAATTGGTAAGGCGCACCTCCTCGCCCGAGACCGGCGCGGCGACGGCGAGCACGGCATGCTTCGGCTTGACGCTCAGCCCGGAGAGATAGGCGCTGAGAGCAGCCTCGGCCGTCGCGTGGTCGCGGCACAGCGTCAGGCGGATATGCGAAAGCTCGAGAGTATCGAGATCGGCCACGGCAAAGCGCGCATTGGTGCCGCCGATGTCGGCAACCAAGACAGGGTCCGGGAGTCCGTCTCTTGCCTGCATTGACCCGTGGCGGGGTAAGTGGAGCTGCGGAAGGGATGTGCCGTCCATTTTTGGCGATCGTCGGAGGTAGGGCAAGCCGACACGCAATGTGCGGTAGCCGGCTGGATCAACAATTCGCGTTCTGGGTCGGTTCCGTGGCCGCCCCCTGATTTGGAAGAAGGCCGCCAAAGGTGGGGAATATTGGCGGCGAGACGTTGAGTTGAGGAAGCTCCTCTGCGATCGTTGCGGTTGGCCGGAACTAGCGCCGCCCCTGTTCGTTAGAACATCCAAGGCTGAAGCGGGGAAGTCCATGCGCGATATACTGAGGGACCTGCAAGACCGAGCCGCCCAGCTCGAGGAGCAGATCAGCCTGGAAAACGCCCACTTCGAAAGGCTGATGTTGCAACTCAAGACGAAACAGGACAGCGGCATCGAGCACTTAAGGGCGCAGCTTCGCTTGGTACATAAACTCCTCGAGTTCACGGCTTGGCACGATAACGTCCGCGCCACACTCGCCGCGCGAATTGCGGTGGCCGAAGCGGCAGAAATGTCGATCAAGAAATCGCTGCGCGCCGGGGCCGAGATCACCGGCTCGCCCTGATTCGACCACGCCTCTGTGGAAGTTCTGACCAGAGCGCTGTTTCTCCGCCGACTCAGTATACGCTGCAGGCGCCTTAATCAGGGAATCGATCATGGCGGAAAGCGCCAGACTCGTCGTCGAGATGATCGACGATCAGATCGTCGTGACAATGCCGGGGACGCTGTTTCTGGCGTCCTATCGCAAGCGGCAGGGCGTCGCCGCTCTTGCCGCACATTTCCTGCAAGACGACCGGCATGCGCCGGTGCCGCGCGCGGAGTTCGTCGCGCGCTCCTGGAGACTGGCTCTCGCCAAAGCGAGAGAGCTTGGCTGGATCGCCCGATAGCCGCGCGAATTGGATGGGCTCAATGGAACAGGGGCAATTTCACTGCCCCTTGCAGACTCGAGGGCCGAACCTATCGTTCTAAACAGGGCATCGTTTTTGCAAGACTCTTACTCTTGGTTTCTTGCAAAGCGACCTTCTCTGCACAGAACTCACCTAAGGGCTGTTGCTGCACGAAATGCCGGTGGCAGTACGGAATGTGCCCCCGGCGCAGTCATCTATTTTCAGGTCGTAAGAGCACTGGCACTTGCTGAGGGAGAAAGAGCAGCTCTTGCACTCATATCCCGGCTTAGGATGATCCACACAGCTACAACTCAAATCTGCCAGTGCTCCGGTAAAGGTGTCGATAGTCGTTGTCTTGCGCGTGGCGTCTGCGGCGGCGGTTGAGGAGATGAGCACAAGGGTTATTGCGAAGAGCTTCGTCATGACCCGCACCTCTCGTGGCTTCAGGCCAACGCACCCCGCAGAAATCTGACAGCCGATAAGTCTAGCGGTCGATCATGGGCTTCTTGGGGCCAAAAGGAATTAGGTCGTATATTTTTCTCGTCCCAAAACCCACCAACTCTGGTTGCAGTGGAAGTGCCCGTTGGAGGGACCGCTCAACTCGTCCGAGCGCCCGGAAGACCGCCGTATCTCATGCCTCAAGCCGCGGTAGCCGTGGCTGCTGCCTCACGAGAGACGGCGACGTCCAAATCTTCGCTCAACATTGCTCCGCCTCAAGCTGCTTGCCAGACCGTCGCCGCGAAAGAGCGCGCAAGGCAATTTGCTCAAGGCGCTTGGCGTCGCGCTCGCCGGTACACGCCGACGCCAGGATCACCTGCGCAAGCCTTTTCTTCAGATCGGGATGCCTCGGCGGTATCCATGGGCTTGGTCGCGATCCGCTCCCAAGCCGCGTTGTAGGCCGTGTTCAACGCTGCCAGTTCGTGCGGTTGGAAGAAGGCCGCATACTTTCGGAATGCCATTTTCGCGCGCTCCCACAGGCCAGGCGGGAGTCTTGACGCTCT
>DATAFR010000015.1:0-3813 GCA_036257375.1 Methyloceanibacter sp. | reverse complement strand
TAGACGAGGTCGATGCCCGCCGGCGCCACGCCGGCCAGGGCATAGGTGACGGCCCACACCATCACCTCGACGAAATGTACCGCCATCAGCAGCGTCCCGATCAAGACGATCGCGATGGTATATTGCAAGAAGTCCGGGACGAACGTCTCTTTCGCCTCCAAACGCCGTACGCTCCAGACCACTGCCCCGAGCAGCACCGCGTGGATGACCAGGTTGACCAGGCTGGCCGCCGCGCCGACCAGCATTTGATCGAGCACGATGCCGTGCCAAAGCGGTAGAGGCTCGGTCATGATTCTTTCGCGAGCAGATCGGGCTGACGGAACAGGCCGCTTCGCCGCCGCTCGACTCCCTCTCCCCTCGGGGGAGAGGGCAGGGGTGCGGGGGAAGCGCCGTTGCGCTGCTCGACTTGCGCAGGCGCCGCCTCGTCGAACTCCAAGGTCTCGATCTTGCGCCCGCGCGCGGCGATCTTCTCCGATGAGGTGAGAAGCTTCTCGATGTCCTGATTGGCCTGGCCGAAATGGCGCTGCAAATCGAGCACGCGCTCGCGGAAGCGGCCCATATCGTCCATCAGCTTCGCCACCTCGCGCTGAATGAGATGCGCCTGCTCGCGCATCTGCACGTCTTTCAGGATCGCCTGCATGGTCTGCACCGCGAGCATCAGCATGTTGGGCGCGCAGATCACGATGCGCGCGCGATGCGCCTTCTGCACCAGGTCGGAGAAATGCTCGCAGAGATCAGCATAGATCGCCTCGGATGGCACGAACAGGATCGCCGTGTCCTGCGTCTCGCCGGCGATGAAATAGCGCTCCGCCATCGCCTCGACATGGCGCGCCACATCGACGCGCACGCGCTTCGCCGCCTCTTTCTTCTCCTCCTCGCGCCGCGCGGTGCGAAACGCCTCGAACCCTTCCAGCGGAAATTTGGCGTCGATCACCACCGACGCCTTGGTGTTCGGCATGTGCAGTAGGCAGTCCGGCCGCTTGCCGTTGGAGAGCGTCGCCTGGAACGTATAGGCCGCCTTCGGTAGCCCATCCTTGACGATGGTCTCCATGCGCATCTGGCCGAAGGCTCCGCGCGCCTGCTTGTTGGCGAGGATCTCCTGCAGGCTCACCATGTTGGTCGAGAGGTCGGTCAGGTTCTTCTGAGCTGTGTCGATCACGGCCAACCGCTCGTTCAGCTTGGCGATCGACTCATGCGTCTTGCGCGAGGTCTCGTTGAGGTCGGTGCCGACGCGATGCGTCATGCGGTCGAGCCGCTCATTGACCGCACGCGCGATGTCGCCTTGCCGGGCGACGCTGATCTCGGCGAAACTCTGCAAGCGCCCCTTCAGCTCGGCAAGCTCGCTGGCCTGCGCTTGCGCCTCGCGCCGCCTGCGGCTCATATGCACGATCAGCGCGACGGCAAGCGCGACCAGCGCCAGCACGGCAAGCCCGGCAAGCGCCAGCATGACAAGGACCGGATCGAGCATAACGCTTCCGATCCTGATGGGCTCCATGAGCATCGGGGGAGACTAGACTGATTCGGCAGCCTGGACCAAAACAGGAACATATTGACCGAGTCGGCCCGCAACCTTATCTCAGCCGTTCAAATGGCTATCCGTCCCATCCTCACCATCCCCGACCCGATCCTGCGCAAGACGGCTAAGCCCATCGAGCGGGTCGATGCGGACCTCAAGCGCCTCATGGACGACATGCTGGCGACCATGTACGACGCGCCCGGCATCGGGCTCGCCGCGCCGCAGATCGGCATCTCCCGGCGGCTCATCGTCATGGACCCCGCCAAGGAGGAGGCGCCCAAGACGCCGATCATCATGGTCAACCCGGAGATCCTCGCCCGCTCGGACGAGATGCGGGTGCATGAGGAGGGCTGCCTCTCCATCCCCGACTACACGGCGGAGATCGAGCGGCCCGCCAAGACCCGCGTCGCCTATATCGACCGCGAGGGCAAGACCCAGGAGGTGGAGCTCGAAGGCATCTGGTCGACGCTGGTGCAGCACGAGATCGACCATCTGAACGGCGTGCTTTTCATCGACTATTTGTCGCGGCTGAAGCGCGATATGGTCGTGCGCAAATTCACCAAGCAGAAGCGTGCCGAGGCGCTTTAGCCATGACGTTGCTCATTGCCTCAATCGCGCTGGAGGTGGCGGTTGCCGTCGTCGCGGTGCTGGTGGCGCTGAAGGGTCGGCCTTACCTCTACGGCCTTGCCTTCACCTTCGCCGTCTACGTGCTCTACGATTTGGGACGCCTGCTCGGCTGGAATGTCGAGCAAGGCATTCTTTCCGTGCTGTTTCTGTTGGCGAGCGGGAGCGCGCTTTGGGCGGTATTTGGCCTCTACCGCGATACCCGCTAATTGCCCCTTTACCCGCTGCGGTGACATAAGGGGCGCATGGCTTTGCGCATCATTTTCATGGGCACGCCCGATTTCGCCGTGCCGACGCTTCGGGCGATCCTCGAAGCGGGCCACGAGCTCCTTGCTGTCTACACCCAGCCGCCGCGCGCGGCGGGGAGGGGCATGCCGCTCCGCAAGTCTCCGGTGCAGCAGGCGGCCGAGCAAGCGGGCTTGCCTGTGCTGACACCGGAGCGGCTAAAGGACCGGAAAGAGCAGGATCGCTTCAGCGCGCTCAATGCCGATGCCGCCGTGGTCGTTGCCTATGGCCTCATGCTGCCGAGGCCAATTCTCGACGGCACCCGCCACGGCGCCCTCAATCTGCATGCATCGCTTCTGCCGCGCTGGCGCGGCGCCGCCCCCATCAACCGCGCCATCATGGCTGGAGACAAGGAGACGGGCGTTGCGGTCATGCGCATTACCGAGGGGCTCGATGCAGGTCCCGTCTGCCTCGAAGCGCGCGTGACGATCGGGCCCGACCAGACCGCGGGCGAGCTTCACGATGAGCTTGCCCAGCGCGGCGCAAGATTGATGGTGCACGCTCTCTCCGCGCTCGAGAAGGACCAGCTCGATTGCAGGCCGCAGGCCGAGAAGGGCGTCACCTATGCCGAGAAGATCGACCCCGCCGAGACGCACATCGATTGGTCGCGCCCCGCCGGCGAAGTGCACAATCGCCTAAGAGGACTGTCGCCTTATCCCGGGGCCTGGTTCGATGTTGAGATCAATGGCAAGCGCGAGCGCGTCAAGGCGCTCCGCTCCACGCTGGCGGAAGGAAAGGGCACACCAGGAACTTTGCTCGATGATACTCTCACCGTCGCCTGCGGGAAGGGCGCCGTTCGTCTCACGGAAGTTCAGCGCGCCGGCAAGAAGCCGATGGCCGCTGAGGATTTCCTGCGCGGCGTGAAGCTTCGCGCCGGCGCCGCCTTCGGCTGACCCCATGCCCCGCTACAAGCTCATCCTCGAATATGACGGCACGCCCTTTGTCGGCTGGCAGCTGCAAGAGAACGGTCTCTCGGTGCAGGGCCGCCTCGCCACCGCCATCAAAGCCTTTTCCGGCGAAGACATGGTGCCGCGCGGCGCAGGGCGCACCGATGCCGGCGTGCATGCGCTCGGGCAGGTCGCGCATTTCGACCTCGCCAAGGATTGGGCCACGCACAAGGTGCGCGACGCGCTGAATGCCCAGCTTCGGCCGGATCCGATCAGCGTGCTCGCTTGCGAGCTTGCGTCTGCGGATTTCGATGCGCGCTTCTCGGCGGCCGCGCGGCATTATCTCTATCGCATCGTCAATCGTCGCGCCCCGCTCTCACTCGATCGCAACCGCGCCTGGCAGGTGGTCCACGCGCTCGACGCCGCCGCCATGCACGCAGCCGCGCAGATCCTTGTCGGCCATCATGACTTCACCACCTTCCGTTCGAGCGAATGCCAGGC
>DATAFR010000014.1:0-8541 GCA_036257375.1 Methyloceanibacter sp. | reverse complement strand
AATTCGACGGTCGAGGCGGGGCTCGTGAAGTCGAGCACCCCATCGACATGGGCGAAGACGGGAAGCGGATCGTCGGTGATGGCAACGCTGAGCGGCTCCAATCCCGCCACCGTTCCAATGTCCTGGCCGACGGCGGGCGAGTCTTTGGCCTCGATACCGCCGGCGACGGTGCATCCTGGCGTCTCGACGAGCACCCGCGTCAGCGCCTGGCCCATACGGCCGGCGGCTCCCAACACGGCAATTCTCATGTCACTCATCGGCGCACTACCGTTGGTCGGGCGGGGAAGACTGAAGGCGTGGTAGAAAGCCCCCCGAATCCCACAAGGGAAGCGCCCTTCTATGACGCAAGCCGCCCCGCTCACAAGCCCCCGTCTGCCATCCCTGCTTTTCGCCGCGGCGCTCGTCGCCCTGCCAGGGCAAGGTTGGGCGGCCGAGATCGAGAGCGTCTATACCAAGCTCGATCTCAAGCAATGCAAGGACGTGACGCCGGAGGAGATCAAGGACAACGGCGCGGTGCTGATCTGCCCCGGCTATGAGGGCGTCGACGTGCGGGTGGCGGAAGGGGATTTGCGCATCTTCGTCTCCTATGGGCCGAACGCTGCGAACCAGACCGCCACCTACGAGACCCTTCCCCAGTTCAACACGATCGGGGAGACGCTGGAGTGGCGGGTGAAACGCGAGGACGGCAAGCTCAAACCCTTCGCCACCATCCTCCGCTTCCATTGGGATGCCGACGACAGGCAAGGCTCGACGCTGGTCGTCACCAAGCTCGCAGGCGAGGATGCCTGCCACACGGCCTATGTGGACGCGACCAACAATCCGAAGGCGAACGAGCAAGCCCGCACCATTGCCGACAAAGACGCCGCGTCGTTCGTCTGCAAGAGGGACAAGGCCAAGCAGTATTGATGGGTTGCGCTTAGGCGACTTGCGGTTGCTTGGCGATCGAGTCTTCGGACTCGGGCACGTCGGCGTCGGGGCGTCCGTAATAGAAGCCCTGCACCTGATCGCAGCCCCATCGCTTCAGCATGGCGGCCTGGCCCTCGGTCTCGACGCCCTCGGCGGTGATGGTCACGTTCAGCGATTGGCCGAGGCCGACGATGCTCGACACGATTGCCGAGGTCTGCGGGCTGGTGCCGTGGGTGTCGATGAAGGAGCGGTCGATCTTGATCTTCTTGACCGGGAAGCGGGTGAGGTAGGAGAGGCTCGAATAGCCGGTGCCGAAATCGTCCATGGCGATCGAGACGCCGAGCTGATCGAGCCGCTTCAGCGTCTCCATCACAGCCTCGGTATTTTGCAGGATGATGCCCTCGGTGATCTCGAGCTCGAGCCGTGCAGGCTCAAGCCCGGTCTCGCTCAGCACGCGGCGCACGAGACCGTACACGTCTTGCGTCTTGAACTGGGCCGGCGAGAGATTGACGGCGAGCTTGGTGTCGGCCGGCCAAGTGGTGGCATAGGCGCAGGCCGTCTTCAGGATCCATTCGCCGAGCGGCACGATCAGTCCGGTCTCCTCGGCGATCGGGAGGAAGGTGCTGGGCGCGATCTCGCCTTCGCTCGGATGCCACCAGCGCACCAGAGCCTCGTAGCCCGTTAGCTTGCCGTTGACCAAATCGAATTGGGGTTGATAGTCGAGATAGAGTTGGTTCTTGCGCAGCGCGTTGCGGAGATCGTTCTCCAGCCGGCGGCGCTTTTGCAGCGCGGCGTCCATGGCGGGCTCGAAGAAGCGGAAAGTGTTGCGCCCGTCTTCCTTGGCGCGATAGAGCGCGAGGTCGGCGTTCTTGAGCAGCGTCTCGGGTGCGTCGTGATCGAGCGGACCGATGGCGATGCCGATCGAGGCAGAGCTCGTCACCTCGTGACCGTTGACATGATAGGGCTCGCCGAGCGCGGTGCAGACGCGGCGGGCAAGCCGCATGGCGTCTTCAGGCGCATCGAGGTCCTCGGCGACGATGGCAAATTCGTCGCCGCCCAAGCGGCCGACGAGATCGACCTCGCGCACGCTCTCCCTCAGCCGGGCCGAGACCTCCGCCAGCAAGGCATCTCCGGTCGGATGGCCGAGCGTATCGTTGACGTCCTTGAAGCGGTCGAGGTCGAGGCAGAACACGGCCATCAAATGACCGTGCCGCTTGGCGCGCGCCACGGCGCGATCGAGATGCTGGCGGAGCTGTAGCCGGTTGGGCAGGCCGGTGAGCGAATCGTGCATGGCGAGATAGCGGATCTGATCCTCGGCCATCCAGCGTTCGCGAATGCGCCGCGAGGCGATCGCCGCCGGCACGGAGAAGCCCATCACGATCAATAGGCTGGTGGTGAGCGTGACGACGGTCAGCGCGATATTGGTCAGACCGGCAGCCGCGGTCTGATCGCCGGTGAAGGCGTAGACGCGGGCAAGTTTGCCATCTTCCATGGCCGGGACCAAAGCGAGGCGACGATGCTCGTCGCCGGGAAGGGCCTCGCTCACGACCGCGTTCTCCTGAACCGATTTTGCGAAGGCGTTCTTGCCGCCCTCTTGCGCGAGTATCTCGTCGAGCGCGGCGGGCGTGAGACTGCCGCCGACGGCGAGGGGTGTCCGATCGGGTCCAAGCACGGCGAAGCCTTCGAGCTTGCTCACGAACTCGCTCTGAGCGGGCGTGATCTGACTCAAGGCCCAGCCGGCCGTGAGACGAGCGAAGTCATCGGCCAGATTCGAATCTTCCTTCGACTTGGAACTGGAGGGCAGGATGGCCGGCTTGCCGGCCTCGGCGGCAAATGCCTCGGCATTCACGACGTCGAGAGTCTTGTCGAGAATTTGCGGGGCGTGCGGTCCCTGCTCGGCGAGAGATTTGTTGACCTGGCCGGCCCAGCTCAAGGCGGCTTCACGGGCGTCGCGCCCAAGAAGTAGTTGATGGTCGATCGCCCCGAAAGAACTCCCGCAGTAACGGTCAGCAAACCGAGAAGCACAAGACCGGCCATTACCAGCCGGTCCCGTGCGCCGACTTCAGTCATTTGACGAACTCCCATGCTGTCCCCCGTAAATGTGAGTCGTGGTTTATACGGGGATTGGCGTTAAGGGCCGCCCAACGTTTGCGGTAAATGCAAGGTTAATGTTCAGGACCAGGCGAACGCCACCTTGCGCAGCGACACATCGCCGAAGCTCTCGCTGCCCTCCGCGACGGGCTTGCCGCCGAGGCGGAGATAGAAGCCGCATGCCGAATCGTTGTCGGCAAGCGCCCAGACCAGCAGGCCTTTCAATCTGAGCTCGGCGAGACGCGTGCGCGCGCCGTCGAACAGCTTCTCGCCGAAGCCGAGTCCCTGATAGATCGGATGCAGATAGAGCTCGAAGATCTCGCCCTGGCATGGCGCACGTCCGAGGCGGCAGCGGCCATAAGTCGCGTAACCGGCAGCCTCGCCGCCGAAGTCGAGCACGAGAAGCGGCGTGCGCTTCCTGAGCGCGCTCTCCCACCAACGCAGTCCGCGACGCGCGATCATGCGTTGCAAGGAGAGATGCGGGATGATGCCCTGATAGGCGCTGCGCCACGCCTCCTCATAGGCGGCGGCCAGCGCAGCGGCGTCCTTCAAACGCGCTGGCCTGATATGAACCACATCGACGGGCATGCCCTCACGTTAGCGCAGAGTGCAGCCGTTCGGCAAAGGGATCGTCGCGCTTTTCCCGAAGACGGTAACGCGCACGCAAAAGGCGAGCCGGGTTGATCCGACTCGCCCTTCAGTCTTTCGCGACTTGCGGCGCCCGCGATACGCGAGAGCCTAGTAGCGGGAGATCAAGACGACCGTGTAGTCCTTGTCGAGCTTGATATCCATCGTGCCCATCTTGCACTTGGCGTCATCGATCTCGTAGACGCCCTGCTCCTCCTTCTTGAGGCCTTCGTATCCGCTGCAGCCGAGCTCGGAGAGAACGGCCTCGATCTTCTCGACTTCGGCGGCGGGAACTTTGTCGTCGTCGTCATCCTCGGCGAACGCAAACGGGGCGGCTCCCAAGGTCAGAACAAGCGCCAGAGCAACTGTCTTTAGCATGTAAATCCTCCTGTTGGTGACAAGTCGTAATCCTTACGCGCTCCCTCCCGGAGCCCGCACATTACTTGTGCAACAATGACGGGTGCTTGCGTTGGATCAAGTCCAACGATTAAATTGACATTAAGCCGAGATTAAACCGGATCAGTCGGCAATCTTACTGGGATATCTTGGCAGGAATATTCGGGAAAATTAGGCAACATCCTCGGTCAGGCGTTGCCGTTCCGCCTTTTTACGCTCGTTCGGATCGAGGTGGCGCTTGCGCAGGCGAATGGATTTCGGCGTGACCTCGACCAGTTCGTCGTCCTGGATGTAGGCGAGGGCGCGCTCCAGCGTCATGCGGATCGGCGGCGTCAGCCGCACCGCCTCATCCTTGGAGGTGGTGCGGATGTTGGTGAGCTTCTTGCCCTTGAGCACGTTGACCTCGAGATCGTTGTCGCGGGTGTGCTCGCCGACGATCATGCCGCGATAAACCTTCCAGCCCGGTTCGATCATCATCGGTCCACGATCCTCAAGATTCCACAGGGCATAGGCCACGGCCTCGCCTTGGTCGGTGGAGATCAGCACGCCGGTGCGCCGCCCCTGGATCGGGCCCTTATGCGGCGCATACTCATGGAACAGGCGGTTCATGATCCCTGTGCCGCGCGTGTCGGTGAGGAGCTCGCCTTGATAACCGATCAGCCCGCGCGTCGGCGCGTAGAACACGAGACGCTGGCGGCCGCCGCCGGAGGGACGCATCTCCACAAGCTCACCCTTGCGCTCGGACAGTTTCTGCACCACGACGCCGGAATGCTCCTCGTCGAGATCGATCACCACCTCTTCGATCGGCTCAAGCAGTGTGCCATCGGCCGCGCGCCTGAACAGGACCTTGGGCCGCGACACGGACAGCTCGAAGCCCTCGCGGCGCATGGTCTCGATCAAAATGCCGAGCTGCAATTCGCCGCGGCCGGCGACCTCCATGGAGTCGCGCTCGTCGGATTCGGTGACCCGCAAGGCGACGTTGCCCTCAGCCTCGCGCAACAAGCGGTCTCGGATCATGCGGCTCGTCACCTTGGTGCCTTCGGTGCCGGCAAGCGGCGAATCGTTGACGCGGAAGGTCATCGACAGCGTCGGCGGATCGATTGGCTGGGCCGGGAGAGGCTCCATCACCTCCGGCGCGCAGATGGTATGGGCGACGGTGGCGTCGGGGAGACCGGCGAGGGAGACGATGTCGCCCGCGGTCGCCTCGTCGAGAGCGACGCGCTCTAGCCCGCGGAAGGCGAGCACTTTCGACACCCGGCCCTGCTCGACGAGCTTGCCGGTATGGTCGAGGACCTTCACCGCCTGGTTCGGCGCGATCGAGCCCGAGCTGATGCGGCCAGTGACGATGCGGCCGAGATAGGGATTGGCCTCCAAGATCGTGCCAAGCAGGCGGAACGGACCGTCCTCGACCTCGGGCGGGGCCACATGCTTCAGCACGAGATCGAAGAGAAGCTGCATGCCGAGATTCTTCGGCCCTTCGGCACTGGCGGCCATCCAGCCTTCCTTGGCCGAGCCGTAAAGGATCGGGAAGTCGAGCTGATCGTCGGTCGCATCGAGAGCGGCGAAGAGATCGAACACCTCGTTCACCACTTCGGCGGGACGCGCATCGGCGCGATCGACCTTGTTGATCACGACGATGGGCTTGAGACCCATCTTGAGGGCCTTGGACACGACGAACTTGGTCTGGGGGAGAGGCCCTTCGGCGGCGTCGACCAGCACCAGCGCGCCGTCGACCATATTCAGGATGCGCTCGACCTCGCCGCCGAAATCGGCGTGGCCCGGCGTGTCGACGATGTTGATGCGCGTGCCTTGCCACAGGATCGAGGTGACCTTGGCGAGGATGGTGATGCCACGCTCCCGCTCGAGGTCGTTCGAATCCATCGCCCGCTCGGCCACCCGCTGGTTGTCGCGGAATGAGCCCGACTGCTGCAGCAGGCGGTCGACCAGGGTGGTCTTCCCATGGTCGACATGGGCGATGATGGCGATATTGCGAAGGTTCATGGGAGCCTGAATGCTAAACGCGGGCCAAAACGGCCCGCGCTTCCTATGGCGGGGATATATAGATGGTGTGACGGCAGCGCAATGGCGCGCGTGCCGCAAGCGCCACAGCCGCCGATGTCAGGGCCTTTCTAGCGGGTGGCTGCGCCCGCCTCCTTCGCGCCGTTGCGCAAAGTCAGGAACGATTCGCTCCAGCCCTTCTGATCCTCGGTCAACCGACCGTCGGAATCGAGCCGTGCCAAGATCTGCATGCCCTCGTCAATGAGGGCGTCCTTGCGCTCAGCCACCGCCGCGGTGGCGACCTTGTAGAGACCGACGACGAGATCGATCTGCGCCTGGGTGTCGCCCTTGTGCAGCTCGGCAAGGTCGCGCGACAGGGCAAGCCTCTCCTCGAAGTTGGCAAGGCCGCCCACAACGTCCTGCAAAGCCACCTTCGCCTCGCCGAGACGGTTGAGGGAGAACATCACGTCGCGCTGATACTGGTAATTGGCCTTGTTGGCATCGGCGATTTTGCGCCTGAGGGCGAGGCCCTCCTCGTAGGCGGCGAGCGCGCCCTTGGCGTCGTCCGCCTTCAGCTTAACGTCGCCGACCTTCTCGAGACTATAGGCGACGTCCCGCTCCGAGCGCGGATTCGTGGCGTCCTTCTCGACGAGCTTGCGGGCAATGGCGAGTCCCTCGTCGTAGTTGGCAAGCGCGCCGCTCATGTCGTTCAGGTCGAAGCGCATGTCGCCGACCTTGTTCACGCTGAACATGACTTCCCGCTCGCGCTGCAAATTGCTGGCATGGGCGTCGGCGACGGCGCGGTCGATGGAGAGCATCTGCTCATAGGCTTGCAGCGCGCCCTGCTTGTCGCCGCTGCTTGACTTGATGTTGCCGAGCCGCTCCAGGCTGACCGAGATGTCGCGCCGCCACTCGATATTGTCGGGGGCGGTCGAGGATATATGCCGGGCGATGTCGAGGCTTTCCTGTACGGCGGCGAGCGCGCCGTCGATATCGTTGGCGGCGAGTTTGATGTCGGCGATCTTGTTGAGATCGATCGACACGATGCGCTGGCGCTTGGTATCGGCGATATTGGCGGCGACGACCTCGCGATCGAGTTTCAGCATTTCCTCATAGGCGGCGAGCGCGCCGGAGTTGTCCCCGGTGTCGCGCTTGATGTCGCCCACTTTCTCGATGACGAAGGATAAGCCCTGCTTATTCGATTCGTTGGTGCGATCGGCTTCGAACAGGACACGGCGAATGCCGAGGCTTTCCTCGTACAGGCTGAGAGCGCCCGGAACATCGCCGGCATCGAGCTTCATTTTGGCCAACTTTTCCAGTCCGAGCGAGACATCGCGCTGGCGGTCGGGAGCGTAGGGGAAGGCCGCGGCAAGCTTGCGGTCGTTTGCGAGCATCTCCTCATAGGCGGCAAGCGCGCCGGCCGCGTCCTTGGCACTCGACTTGAGGTCGCCAATCTTCTCGAGCGTGATGGAGACGTTCTGCCGCCACTTGGTGCCGGACTTCTCGCCTGCGGCGAGGCGGCGCCGAATGGCGAGACTCTCCTGAGCCGGATGGCGACGCCTTCCTCGAGAGCCGCAAGCGCCCCGGCCGAGTCCTTGGCGGCGGCGCGGGCCTCGCCCAGCTTGCTCAGATTAATGGCGAGGTTCCGCTTCCATTGATCCTTGGCCTCATCCATCGCGACCACGTCGCGGGCGATCAGCAGCATCTCCTCGTAAGCCTTGAGCGCAGCCGCAAAGTCGCCCGCGCCGCGCTTAAGGTCGCCGATCTTCTCCAGGTTGAGCGCCACGTCCTGCTGGCGTTGCACCGTCTTCTCGGCCTCGACCAGGGAACGGCGCACGGCAAGGCCTTCTTCGTAGTCCGCCAGGGCGCCCGCGCTGTCCCCGAGCGCAAGCTTGCCGTCGCCGACGCGGTTGAGGCTGATCGACATGTTGCGCTTCCACTGGAGATTCGTGGGATCGTTGGCGACCATGGTTCGATCGAGCCCCAGCATCTCCTCGTAGAGCCTGAGTGCGCCCTCCTTGTCGCCCGCAGCAAGCTTGAGATCGCCGATCGTCTCCAAATTCTCGGCAACGTCGGTCTGCCATTTGGTGAGATCGGTCTGCGGCAGATCGCGGCGGATGGCGAGACTCTCCTCCAACGCGGCGAGCGCACCATCGCTGTCGCCCTGCTCGCGTTTCACCGCGCCGATTTTGGTGAGATTGACCGCGAGCTCGCGCTTCGTGTGGGTGCCCGGGTTCTGATCGGCGAAGAGGCGGGCGATGGCGAGGGCTTCCTGGAACGCCGTGAGCGCGCCCTGGCTGTCGCTCGATGAGCGCCTCAGGTCGCCGATTCGTTGCAACACATAGGCCGTGTCGGCTTGCGCTGCGAATTGTTCGGGTCGGCGAGCGCAAGCTGCCTGCGGATGGCTAGACTTTCGTCATAGGCGGCGAGTGCGCCTTTGGTGTCGCCCGAATCGCGCTTTACATCGCCCAACCGGTTGAGGCTGATGGAGAGATCGCGCTGCAATACGAGATTGTCGGCGTT
>DATAFR010000013.1:0-11212 GCA_036257375.1 Methyloceanibacter sp. | reverse complement strand
CGAAGCGTCGGCCGTGCGGGCCCCGGGCGATGAGGCTTGCGGCGGTGGCGAAGCGCTCTGGCTGACGCTCGTGTTGAAATCGGGAACAGACTCGGCGCGCGGCTTGGCGCTGGCGCTCGATTCGCCCGCTGGAACGACCTCAGTCGAGAAGGCGGCGATCGCGGCGGCGCTTGGGGGCGCTCCGCCGCCCTCGGCGACGAGCGATTCGACGTCGCCCCCGGCCTTGCGTGCGGCGGCAAGCTCGGCGTCCCCCTCGCGGCTCAAGCCGGCCGCCTTATAAGCGAGTCCGCGGTTGACCTGAGCTTTGATCTTGTCGGAGGTTGGCAGACCGAGCCAGATCGCCGCGCCGAGATCGGCAATGGCGCGAGCGCTCTCGCCCATCTTGCGGTAAGCGATGCCGCGGAGATAGAGCGCCATGGCGGCATCGCTCGTGCCGGCGTTGTCGGAATTGATGGTCGAGGAGAGCTGGCGCACGGCAGCATCGTACTTGCCGGCGGCAAGAGAGGCGGCGCCAGTCTTGAGGCCGGCATTCTCGGCCTGCGCCGGCAACGACAGAGCGCAAATGGCGAGCACGGCGGTGAGGCAGCACGCGCGTGGGAAAAAACGCCCGCCGGAAGCAAGACGGCGCGTCCGGAAGATCTTCCGATTATCCGCCATGTCCCTGCTCAACAAAGAAATCGGGCAAATCCGAGGCTCATTCTATTCCACGGTGACCGATTTAGCGAGATTTCGTGGCTGATCTACGTCCGTCCCCATGAACACGGCCGTGTAATAGGCGATCAGCTGCACAGGCACGGCATAGACGAGCGGGGTGACGAAGCGGTGCACCGGCGGCACGGCGAGATGGGCGGCGATGGCGCAGCCGGTCGTGGTGGAATCGGCGTCGCTGATCAGCACGATCTTCCCCCCGCGCGCCGCAACCTCCTGCATGTTGGAAACGGTCTTGTCGTAGAGATCGTCGCGCGGTGCGATCACGATCACCGGCATGTTCTCGTCGATCAGGGCGATGGGCCCATGCTTGAGTTCGCCGGCGGCATAGCCTTCGGCGTGGATATAGGAGATTTCTTTCAGCTTGAGCGCGCCTTCGAGCGCGATCGGATAGCTCGAGCCGCGGCCGAGATAGAGCACGTCGCGCGCCTTCGACAGCCAGTGCGCCAGCGCCTCGTAAGGCCGCTCGTCGCGCAAAACCGTCGCCATCAGCCGCGGCACCTCGCCAAGCGCCTGCACGAGCTCGGCTTCGAGCTGCGGCCCGATGACGCCGCGCGCCTTGCCCGCGGCAATGGCGAGGCAGGCGAGCACCGTGAGCTGGCAGGTGAACGCCTTGGTCGAGGCGACGCCGATCTCCGGCCCCGCCAGCGTCGGCAGAATGGCATCCGATTCACGCGCGATGGTCGACTCGCGGACATTGACGATGGAGAGAATGTGCTGTCTCTGCGCGCGGCAATAGCGCAGTGTCGCGAGTGTGTCCGCCGTCTCGCCGGACTGCGAGACGAACAGCGCCGCCCCACCCGGCTCGAGCGCGGTCTCGCGATAGCGGAACTCGGACGCGATATCGACGTCGATGGGAAGGCGCGCCCAACGCTCGAACCAATATTTGGCGACGAGGCAGGCGTAAAATGCGGTGCCGCAGGCCGAGAGCGACAGCCGCGTGATCTTGGCGAAGTCAAAGGGAAGCTGGGGGATGTCGACGCGGTTGGTGGCGAGATCGACATAGCCGGCGAGCGTGTGGCCTATCACTTCCGGCTGCTCGTGGATTTCCTTGGCCATGAAATGGCGATGATTGCCCTTGTCGACGAGAAGCGCGGTGGCGAGCGAGCGGGTCACGGCACGCTCCACCGCCTTGCCGTTCCGGTCGCGGATGGCGATGCCTTTGCGCGTCATCACCGCCCAGTCGCCGTCCTCGAGATAGGCGATGGCGTCGGTGAAGGGAGCGAGTGCGATGGCGTCGGAGCCGACGAACATCTCGCCCTCGCCATAGCCGATGGCGAGCGGGCTGCCCTGGCGCGCGACGATCAGGAGATCGTTGTAGCCGGCGAAGATCATTGCGAGGGCGAAGGCGCCTTTGAGGCGGCGCAGCGCGTGAAACACGCCGCGCACCGGATCGCTGCCCGATCTCAGCTCACGGGTGATGAGATGGGCGATCACCTCGGTGTCTGTGTCGCTGGTGAACATAGCGCCTTGCGCGATCAGTTCTTCCTTCAGCTCGCGAAAATTTTCGATGATGCCGTTATGCACGACCGAAACGAGGTCGGTCGAATGCGGATGCGCGTTGGCTTCGGTCGGCTTGCCGTGCGTGGCCCAGCGCGTATGGCCGATGCCGGTCATGCCTTGGAGCGGCGAGCGCTTGAGCAGCTCTTCGAGATTGCGCAGCTTGCCTTCGGCGCGGCGCCGCGCGAGCTGTCCGTTCTCCACCGTGGCGACGCCGGCCGAATCGTAGCCGCGATATTCCAGCCGCTTCAGTGCGTCGACCAGTTGCTCAGCCACCGGCCGGTTACCGAGAATACCAACGATGCCGCACATTGCTCCCTACTCCGTCGTGCCCTGGCCATCAGCTAATCGGCATCGCTTCATGTCGCAACTCACGCTCTATGTCCCCTTGTTTCCACTCGGCTTCGGTTGATGCTTACGCCGCTCGCGCATCTTGGCCGCCCATCCTTCGCGCTCCTCCTGCGGGCTGCGGCTAAGCGCCAATGCATCAGGCGACACGTCTTTGGAGATGACGCTGCCGGACCCGATATAGGCGCCCTCCCCGATCTTGACCGGCGCCACGAGCGAGGAGTTGGACCCAATGAATGCGCCGGCGCCGATCTCGGTGCGATGCTTGGCGAAGCCGTCATAGTTGCAGGTGATGGTCCCCGCGCCGACATTGGCGCGCGGGCCCACGCACGTGTCGCCGATATAAGTGAGGTGATTCACCTTCGCGCCTTCGCCGATCTCGGACTGCTTGATCTCGACGAAATTGCCGACGCGCGAGTCTCTGGCCAGGGCGGCGCCGGGCCTGAGCCGCGCGAACGGGCCCAATATCGCTCCAGATCCGATCCGCGCGTCTTGCATGTAACAGAAGCTCTTGATGATGGCGCCATCCTCGATGACGACGCGCTCGCCGATCACGACATGCGGCTCGATCACCACGTCCTTGCCGATCTTCGTGTCGTGGCTGAGAAACACGGTATCGGGCGCGATCAATGTCGCTCCATTCTCCATGGCTTGCGCGCGGAGCCGCTTCTGTACGGCAGCCTCGGCCTCGGCCAGCTCGGCGCGGGAATTCACGCCGAGAACCTCCTCGGCATTCGATTTGACCATGCGGGCCTCCAGCCGGTCGCCGCGGGCAAGCGCCACGGCCTCGGTGAGATAGTATTCCTTCTTGGCGTTGTCGTTGCCGATGCGGCCGAGCAAGCCAAGCAAGGTCTTGGCCGAGCGGAAGGCCATGATCCCCGAATTGCAAAGCATAAGCGCGCGCTCCGCGGGGCTCGCGTCCTTTTCCTCCCTGATCGCCGCCAACCCGCCGCGATCGTCCAGCAGCAGCCGCCCGTACCCTGTCGGATTCTCAGTCTCGAAGCCGATCACCACCAGGTCCGCGCCCGACTTCAGCTCGGCCCTCACTTTGTTCAGCGTGTCCGAAGTCAGCAGCGGCGTGTCACCGTAGAGGACAAGCACCTGACCATCGAACTCCTCGATGGCGCGCCGCGCGGCCTTGACCGCATCGGCAGTGCCGAGCTGCTCGGCTTGCACGAAGATCGCGAGCTTGGGATTGAGCGCATTCGCCGCTTCGGCAACCTCCTCCATGCCCGGCCCAATCACGATGGCGCCGCGGGTGAGCCCGGCGGCCTTGACCGAACTCAGCACATGCGCAAGCAAAGGCGCGCCCGCTAGCCGGTGCAGCACCTTGGGCAGCGCGGACTTCATCCGCGTACCCTTGCCCGCGGCAAGGATGATGGCGAGGGCTGGAGTTTCAGTCATACCGTCGTGGATCGCTGCCGATTTCCGTCAGGAGTTTCAGGAAATATCATGCCCTGCGATGCATAAGAGAGGGAATGCTTCTAGGGGGGAATTCGTCTTGTCCTTAAGGGTAAAGCGAATCGCCGCCATAGGCGCCTGGAACGGCGACCTATCTAGTCCAAAGCCGACGCGAGGGCCATAACCCTCGCAATGCAAGCCTCTCCACCTTGCCATCGCTTGGGAAATTGACCGCGCGAGCAGAGCGAGTCATCTTCTCATTGCCGCGGCGCGAATTCGAGAGCCAAGCCTTATTGGCGTCGCTTTTCAGCCGGAATTTTCGAAAACGGGAGGGTTCGAAATCCATGGCCAGGCAACGGCGGACAGGGTCACGGAACCTAGCGCGCGGGGTGCTTGCCTTCTTCTGGATCGCGCTCGCCGGCGTGTCTGGCGTCTATCTTTACAGCGCCCTTGCCGACCCTTCCGCGCTGAGCGGCCAATTGGCCAATTTGAGCCCGCTGCCGGTCGGCTCGGGCGAGACGACGTCGGCCTTTGGCGGCTCGGGGTCGCGCGACAAGGAACTCGCCCAGATCCAAGCAACTTTGCATGAGCTGACGCAGCAAATGGCGGCGCTCAGCGCCAAGCTCAATCCGGACCAGAAGGCCGCCTCCGCGGAGGATTCCGCTGCTTCCGAGTCTGAGGCCGAGCCGGCCTCCGCGCCTGCGCCTTCTCCGGAGGTCAAGCAGCCCGAAGTGGCCGCTGCAACGCCCGCTCCCGCGCCCGCGCCCCCGCCTCCGCTAGAGGAGGTCAAACCCGAGGAGAAGCCGGCCGAGGCGCCAAAGCCTGCCGAGCCTGAAGCAAAACCAGTCGAGCAAGCCGCCGTCGAAACCAAGCCGACATCGCCGGTGACGACCGATCTCGCCCCGACGCCAGAGGCTTACGAGCCACCGTCGGTCGCCGTATCGCCGCTCGACGACGTTCCCGAGGAGTCCGAGGTGAGCCCTGATGCGCCGGCGCCGGCGCCGCCAGCCGTCGAGGCTGCGCCGACTCCTGCGCCAAGCTCGTCGACACCGGCGGCAACTCCGGCAACGCCTGCTCCCTCCACGCCGAGCCCAACCACGCCGGCCCCGACGGAAAGCGCTGCGCTCGATCCGGTCGCGCTGCCCCCTGCCGCCAATGACGGCTCTACGCGTTACGGCATCGAGATCGGCACTGTCGCCAAGCAGGACGGTCTGAGGCCGTTATGGCGTGAATTCCTCACCAACCACGCTGCGCTCGTCGCAGGGCTTCAGCCCCGCCGCGTGCTCGCGCCCGACAAGAAGTGGCGGCTGATCGCAGGCCCCTTCTCCAGCGCCGCAGAGGCGACACAAGCGTGCGCCTTGTTCAAGAAAGCATCGCGGCCTTGCGAGGCGACCGTCTACGCCGGCGATGGACTCTAGTCAGCCGCCGAGGAAAAGCCGCCCCATCTCGGGATCGGTAAGAAGCTCCTTGCCGGGGCCGGCTTTGACGAGTTGTCCCGCCACCAGCACGTAACCGGCATCGGCAAATTCGAGTCCTTTGCGGGCATTCTGCTCGACAAGCACGAGCGTCTTGCCGCCTTCGTCGCGCAAGTCGCGCAGCGTCTCGAAGATCATATCTATCGCGCGCGGCTCCAGTCCGATCGACGGCTCGTCGATCAGAATGACCTCGGGCTCCATGATCAGCGCGCGGGAAATTTCCAGCAGCCGCCGCTCGCCGCCTGACAGCACGCGGGCGCGCTCAGTTCGCCGCGCCTTGAGCGCCGGATAGCGATCGAGCACGGTCTCGGCCGCCGCCTTCGCTTGGCGTGGGTGCTCCAGCAGAAAGCCGCCCATCAGCAGGTTCTCCTCGACCGTCATGTCCGGAAATACCGAGTCCCGTTGCAGCACATAGGCTAGACGCGTTGCCTTCAGCTTCTCGCTCGGTTGCAGCTTGGCGACGTCGCGGCCGGACAATGAGATCGTGCCGGAGAAAATGCGTGCGAAGCCATAGATCGCGTTCAATACCGTCGATTTGCCCGCGCCGTTGGGACCGACCAGGCAAAGCGAACGGCCGCGCGCGACGCGGAGCGAGAGGCCGCGCAGCACTTCCATCTGGCCGTAGCCGGCATAAAGATCGTCGATGGCAAGCAGCGCGGGCGCGCCGGCAAGCCGGTCGAGCGCGGCTACCGAGATGCCATTGTTTGCGCCCTGCTTGCCCGGTTCGCGCTTTGCCTTCGCTTTTGCCATCAGGCTGCCCCGAGATAGGCGTCGAGCACCTTGGCATTCGTCTTGATCTCGTCCGGCGGTCCTTCGGCAAGCAGCTTGCCGTGCGCAAGGCAATAGATGTATCCGGCCAGGCCCATGATCACCGGCATGTTGTGCTCGATGACGAGCAGGGTGAGCCCGCGATCCTTGTTGGCGGCCTTGAGGCGATCGATCAGGCTCTCGATCAGCACGGGATTGATACCGGCGGTCGGCTCGTCGAGCAGCAACAGCTCGGGGTCATTGACCAGCGCCATGGCCAGCTCGAGCAGCTTTTGCTGGCCGAAAGACAGATCGCCCGCGAGCAGATCTTTTTTGGCCGAGAGGTCGACGAAATCGAGCAGCTCGGCCGAGTGCGCTGCAGCATCCTCCGGCTCGCGACCAAACAGGCGAGCCAAGGAGCTGCGCCTGATCGCGGCGGAGACCAACATGTTGGCTGCGACGCTCATATGCCGATAGATGCGGGGCTGCTGGAAGGTGCGGATGATGCCTTTGCGCGCGATGTCGCCCGGAAGCAACTGGGAGATTTCCTCGCCGTTGAAGCGGATCGAGCCGGACTCGATCGGATGCGCGCCGGCAATGGCATTGAACAGAGTGGTCTTGCCTGAGCCATTAGGCCCGATCAGCCCGACAATGGCGCCTTGCGGCACTCTCAAACTCACATGATCGTTGGCGCGGATACCGCCGAAGCTCTTGGTGACATCGACAAGCTCAAGCATGGCGGTCATCGGCTGCGCTCTCCTGCCGCGCCCGCGCGCAAGCGCGCATTGACGAAGCCCATGATGCCCGAAGGGAAGAACACCGCGACCGCGACGATCAGCACGCCGAGTGCCACCCTTTGCCAACCGAGCAGATAGGTCCAGAACAGCTCCTTGGTGATCTGAAAGATGATCGCGCCGACGATGGGTCCGAGCAGGGTTCCCTTGCCGCCTAGCAGCGCCATCAGGATCATCCACACGCCGATGGTGGCTCCGGCAAACGCCGTCTCGAGGGGATCGATGAAGCGTAGGAGATTGCCGTAGATCGCGCCCGCCATGCCGAGAAAGGCGGCGGCGATCACCCAGGCGGTCACCTTGATGGCGTGGGTCTTCAATCCCATCGCCTCGGCTTTGTCCTCGTCGTCTCGGATGGCGTTCAGTGCAAGACCGAACCGCGTCGACAGCAGCCAGGCGAAACTCAACATACAGATGATTGCCAAGCCGAGCGCAAGGTAATAGAGCAGCATCCCGACATTGCCGAGATCGTGCGGCGGATTCGGCGTGAGCATGCCGGAGCCGGCGCCGATCCAGGGAATGCCCGCGGCCACCTGCCCTGCGGCGATGCCCAGCCCGAGCGTGCAGATGGCGAAATAATGCCCGCGCATCGACAGAACCAGCGAGCCGAGCAACCAAGCGGCGAGCGCGCTCACGAACGCCGCCGCGGGCAGCCCAAGTGCGAGCCCGGTCAGGAACTGGTCCCTGTCGAAGACGAACTCGGTGCCGCCGCCCTTCGCCTCGGTATAGAGGCCGACGTCGTAGAAGAGTCCGACCTGGACAATGGCCGCGGCATACATGCCGAGACCCACGAACAGCACATTGCCGAAGGAGTTGTACCCCATCTGCCCGCCGACCAGGTCCCAGGCGAGAGCGAAGACGATGAAGATGAGAAGCTCGGTGAGCTGTGACTGATAGGCTGGAAAGAGGACCGGTGCGACGAGGCCGCATGCGAGCAGCGCCGCGAGCAGGAGCAAGCGCGACGGCGTGAGTGAGGATGCGCTGCTCATGGACGCTTACTTGAGATAAAGCCGCTTCGCCTTTAGCCGCCAATTGCGCGTGACGAGCACGACGACGAGAAGGGCAAAGACGAAGGCGATTTGATATTGCGGCCCCAGAATGAAGCCGGCAAAGCTTTCGGCAACACCCAAGCCTAACGCGGCCCACACCACGCCAAAGAGATTGCCCAAACCTGCCACGACCACAATCATGAAGGAGCGGATGGTGTAGGACAGCCCGCCATAAGGGTGGATGGTATAGGCCATCGAAGCGAGCGCGCCCGCCACCCCGCAGATCGCGGCGTTGAGTGCGTAGGTTAGCCGATAGACCTGCCGGGCATCGATCCCGAGCACTTCCGCCGCACGCGGGCTCTGCGCCGTGGCGCGGATCGCCTGCCCTTGGCGCGAGCGTGCGAGGAACAGCGCGAGGGCGACGCCTAGCGCAATACAAGCGGCAAATACGATCAGCTTGATCTTCGCGACCCCGACCAGGCCGTCGAAGAAGAACCAGCTGCCGAGCCCGCTATCGATGATGCGGTCGGCGCCGCCGAAGAGGCGCGCCATCAATTGCTGCATGACGATGGCGATGCCGAAGGTCGCCAGCACCGAGTTGAACATGTCGCGGCCGATGAGATGCGCGATCACGGTCTGAAACAGGATCCAGCCAAGCGTGTAGAGCGCCGCGGCGGCGAGCGGCACCGCGAGCAGAGGCGGCACCCCCTGTTCGGCGCAGAGCACGGCAAGCAAGCCGCCCAGTATGACGAACTCGCCCTGGCAGACATTGACGATGTTGGTGACGCCCCAGACGAGCGCCATGCCATAGGCGGCAAGCGCGAAGACGGCGCCGATCAGGATGCCGTCAATCAACAATTGCAGCCCGAGCGCTGGCGCTTCGAACAGAATGTGGAGATTGCCGATCATGATCCCCTGCCCCCGCGCCGCAAAGCGGCTGCAAGCGCCACCCCCGCCTGATGCTTACAAAGCGAAAGCCGCGCCGTCGACTCTCTTGGCGGCTTATTGCAAAGGGCGTGGAACGATGGGCGTGCCGGCCGCCCATTTGGAGGGATAGACCACGACATATTTGCCGCTCTGCACCTGGGTCAAAACCACGGGCTTGGCGACGTTGCGGCCTGAGGCGTCGAACTTGACCGGGCCATAAAAGGTCTCGAGCTCGGTCGTCGCGATCGCGTCTCGCACCTTCTCGGGATCGAGGCTCTGCGCGCGCTTGATGGCGTCGGCAAAGACATGCACGGCCGCGGCGGACTGCGCCGCCTGATACGGTGCCTCGTAGGCGAAGGCGCCCTCGAAGGCCTTGGCGAAATCCTCCGCCGAGCCGAACACATCGTCCTTATAAGCGAGCGTGCGGTGCCATTGATGGGCGCAAAAAACGTGCTCGGCCGCGTCGCCCATCTTCTCGGCGACCTGCGCCGAGTCGCAATGCGTCATGGCGAGGATCGGCACGTAGACTTGCAGCGCCTTGATCTGGCCGATTGCGGTGAGCGCGCCCTTCTCGTGACCCGAGATCACCAGCACGTCCGGCTTCAACGCCTTTATCTTGGTGAGTGTCACCGACATGTCGTTGAGCTCCGGCGGCAGTTGATCGTCGACGACGACCATCATGCCGTGCCGCTGCACGTCGTCGAGCACCCCTGCGCGCACGTCCTGCGCGAAGGGATCATTCTCCATCGCCAGCGCCACTTTGAGCTTCTCCTTGGGTTTGCCGAGCTTATCGGCGTGCTCGGCGGCGAGCTCGATGGCGGGCGTGAGATATTGGTCGGAAGTGGACAGTACGGCGAAGACGTAGCGATAGCCTTTCGTGAACAGCTCGCGCGCCGCGCCGTTCCCCTCGACCATGGGCACCTTGTATTTCTCGATGACCGGCAGGATCGCCTTGGTCAGGCCGGAGCTGTAGGGCCCGAGCATGAATTTGACGCCGTCCTGCTTGATCAGGCGTTCGGCAAGCTCGGTGCCGCGGGCTGGAGTGGACTCGTCGTCGTAGTAGCGGACCTGGAGCCTGTACGGCCGTCCGCCGACCGTGACGCCGCCCTTGCCGTTGATGGTCTGGACAGCGAGCTCGTAGCCGTTCTTGGTGTTGGTGCCGTTGAGCGCATATTTGCCGGTCAAAGACACGGCGGCGCCGAGCACGATCACGTCCTCCGCCCCAGGCGACGAAGCGCCCCCCAGACCGCAAAAAAGAATGATCGCTAGGCTCGCCGGCAACAGGCGCGCAGCCCGCACGTCTCAACCCCCGCCGCTTGGTGCGAATCCCGTACCAAACAATACATTACGCCGTCTGCAGAGCGGCTCAATCGGCAGCAGAGATTTCTCCCGCTATCGAAAGTGCAAATCGACTCCTGAAACCGTGCCTGACGCTGGGCTAGAGATCGTCGGCGTTGAACGTGTCGCAGGCGTCGAGCCTGCCGCTCTCAAAGCCGCGCTTAAACCAGCGCACGCGCTGCGCCGATGAACCGTGGGTAAATGCATCGGGCACGACGTAGCCTTGCGTCTGTCTCTGAATGCGGTCGTCGCCGATGGCGCTTGCGGCGTTGAGCGCCTCGTCGATGTCCCCCGGCTCGATGATGTTTTTGGTCTCCTCGGCGTGATTGGCCCAAATGCCGGCGAAGCAGTCGGCTTGCAGCTCCATGCGAACTTGCAGCGCATTGGCGTCGGTCTGGCTCATACGCTGGCGTGCTGCCTCGACCTGATCGGCGATGCCGAGAAGCTTCTGTACGTGATGGCCGATTTCATGCGCGATGACATAGGCCTGGGCGAAATCCCCGGGCACGTGGAACCGGGTCTTGAGCTCCTCGTAGAAATCGAGGTCGATGTACACCTTCTCGTCCATCGGGCAGTAGAATGGACCCATCTGCGCCATGCCCAAGCCGCAGGCCGAACGCACGCCGCCAGAGAACAACACGAGCTTGGGATCCGAATAGCGCTCGCCGTAGCGTGCGAAGATGCTGCGCCAGACATCCTCAGTGTCAGCGAGGACCACGGCAACGAATCGTTTCAGGTCGTCCTCGTTCGTGGTCTGGGGACGCTCGATCGGCGGTCCATGCTGCCCGCCCGGAATCGGAAAATTGGTCGGTTCGGATTGCGGACGCGGCAGCTGGATATCCGGAAAGTTCGAGCCGCTGCCCCCCGGTCCGCCTTGCATGATGATGGAAGGATCGATGCCGAAGAACAGCATCAGCCCGAGAATAATGAGAATGCCGAGAATGCCGATACCGCCGCCGCGGCCCGAGCCGCCGCTCGGAAATTGCAC
>DATAFR010000012.1:0-8292 GCA_036257375.1 Methyloceanibacter sp. | reverse complement strand
CGCTAAAGCGCGTGCCGGGCGTGGTCGAGCACGGGCTGTTTCTTGGCCTTGCCGATTTGGCTATCGTGGCGGGCAGAGGCGGCGTCAGAGCATTGCGCCGCGCAGGAGCCTGACGATTGCCTCAATACGACTACGATTTGTTCGTCATCGGCGCGGGCTCTGGCGGGGTCCGCGCGGCGCGGCTTGCCGCCGAGCTCGGTGCGCGCGTCGGCATCGCCGAGGAATATCGCGTCGGCGGCACGTGCGTGATCCGCGGCTGCATACCGAAGAAGCTGCTCGTCTATGGCAGCCAGTATGGCAGCGACTTCGAGGATGCGCGCGGCTTCGGCTGGACGGCCGAGAATTTGCGCTTCGACTGGCCGACGTTGATTCACAATGTCAGGCGCGAAGTGGACCGGTTGAACGGTGTCTATACACGCACCTTGGAGAAAGCGGGTGTCGACCGCTTCCTCACGCGCGCGGTGCTCGACAGCCCGCATGAGGTGAAACTCGCCGACCGCGACCGTGCGCTCTCCGCCAAGACCATCCTGGTGGCGAGCGGCGGCCATCCGATGATTCCGAGTGTCCCGGGCAAGGAACATTTGATCAGCTCGAACCAGTGTTTCGAGCTGGAGCAGCTTCCAACGAGCATCGCGATCATCGGCGCCGGCTATATCAGCATGGAGTTCGCCTCGATCTTCAACGGGCTCGGCGTGGCGGTGACCGTGATCTATCGCGGCGAGCAGATCCTGCGCGATTTCGACATGGACTTGCGCGACGGGCTCGCCGAGGCGATGCGCAATCGCGGCGTCGATCTCCGCATGGATACCGATGTCGCCTCCATCGAGAAAGAGGGGAGAGGCTATCGCGTGCATCTCAAGCGCGGAGATTCAGTAGTCGCCGAACTGGTTATGGCGGCGACGGGCCGCACGCCCAACACGCTGGGAATGGGTTTGGAGAAGGCGGGCGTCGAGCTCGGCTGGAACGGCTGCCTCGTGGTCGATCAGTTCTCCAGGAGCTCGGTGACCAATATCTATGGCGTGGGCGATGTCACGCATCGGATGAATCTGACGCCGGTCGCCATTCACGAAGCAACCGCCTTCGCCGAGACGGTGTTCAACAACCGGCCGACGCCGGTCGATCATACCTTCATTCCGACCGCGGTGTTCTCGCTGCCGGAGATCGGCACGGTCGGGCTTTCCGAGGAGAAGGCGCGCGAACTCTATCGCAGCGTCGATATCTATAAGTCGCAATTTCGGCCCTTGCGCCCGACGGTCAGCGGCCGCGACGAGAAGATGCTGATGAAGCTCGTCGTGGATATGGAGAGCGACAAAGTGTTGGGCTGCCATGTTCTCGGAGGCGATGCCGCCGAGATCGTACAGATGGCGGCGGTCGCGCTCAGGCTCGGCGTGACCAAGGCGCAGCTCGACAAGACCATGGCGCTGCATCCGAGCGCTGCGGAAGAGCTGGTGACGATGCGGCACAAATGGGAGGCGCCGGCGCCGGTGGCGGGATCAGATGCGGCGGCTTGAGGACAAGATCGCGCTCATCACCGGCGGGGGCGCGGGCATCGGCAGGGCCATCGCCGAGACCTTCGCGCGCGAAGGCGCCATCGCGGTGGTGGCGGACCGCGACGGCGAGGCGGCCAAAGAGGTCGCCCTAGCCATCGTCAAGGCGAACGGTGCCGCGTCCTCGTATGAGGTCGACGTCACCGACACCGCGCAAGTCAGGTCGCTGATGCAATCGATCGGCGAGCGGCATGGACGCCTCGACGTGTTAGTCAACAATGCAGGTGTCGGTGAGCGTGCCGACTTCCGTCATATCTCCGATGAAGCATGGGACCGGGTTTGGCAGACCAATCTCGACGGCACGGTGCGCTGCGCGCGCGAGGCCTTCGACCTGCTGAAAGCGTCAGGCAAGGCATCGATCATCAATCTCTCCTCGATCATGGCCTCGAAGCATACGCGGCAGATGGCGGTCTATTCGGCCACCAAGGGCGCTGTGTCGGCGTTGTCGCGCAGCCTTGCGGTCGAATACGCGCCTTACGGCATCCGCGTGAACACGCTGCTGCCGGGCTATGTCGAGACGGCGCTGATCGGCCGCTATCTGCAAAATCCGATGATCGCCAAGGCGCTGCTCACGCAGACGCCGCTCAGGCGTTTCGGCACGCCGCAAGACGTTGCCAACGCCGCGCTGTTCCTCGCTTCCGACGAGGCGGCTTACATCACCGGCGCCGCGCTCAATGTCGACGGCGGCATGGCGACGACGCTCTGACCGACAGTTCCACATTGGAACCGACCCCCGGCGCTTATTATTTAGTCGGTCGGGATTCCAGTCCACAATTCTGACAAGCAGCGCAAAGCCGCGAGTGCGCAACCCGGTTGAGTAGCGACTCGTTGCGCACAAATTCGGAGCTTGGCCGACCGCTCGAGAGCATGGTTTAGTTCGATAAGCAAATCGCACGGATTTTCGACGGATAGAAATCATGCGCAAATACGTGCTTTACGCTGCCGCCTCGCTTTTTGCTGTCATGGCCATTGTGTTGGCGCTATCGCCGCTCGCCTCGACGCTGGTGGAGGACTGGTCGAGACGCGATATCGAGCTGCGCTCGAAGCTGCTTTTCAACTCGATCCAAGATTATGTGGCGTTGCAGCTAAGCGAGGGGAGAGGCGACCAGCTCGTCGCCTTTTTTGACAAGCTCACGGATGACGAAAAACTTCGCGCTATCGGCTATTGCGATGAAGCTGGCTCTCTCCGCTACTCGACCAAACTGATGCCGGCTTCCTTTTCTTGCGAGAAGCTCGCGCGCACCGAGGCGCTCAGCTTCTCCTCGATCACCAGCGGTGGACGGAGCATCATTACAGCATCATTTCCGATTGGTGTCCGCGGCGTCCAGGGCCATCTCGCCGTCTTACACGACCTAGGCTTCGTAGAGACCCGCGCGGCACAAGCGCGGCTCTATTGGTTGCTGGCAATCCTCGCCACGGCCATCGGCCTTGGCAGTTTGGCGGCGTTCTTCGTGTCCTATCTGTTGCGTCAGTGGCATAAGGCCGTGCGCCAAACGATAACGGAGGCGCGCAGCGGGATTATCGGACGCTCGAGCGACCGCTCGGTGGACCTATTGGGCGCCGACATCCGCAACCTCGTTCGTGATCTGCGATCTCAGCCGGCGGCGACGGACGCGATTCACGTCGACTGGTCGCCGAGCGTCCTGCGTGCGTTGCTAACCGAAGAGCTTCCCGATGCCGAGGTCATCGTCGCCTCAAATCGGGAACCTTATATTCACAACCGCATCAATGGCAGCTTAGTCATTCAGATCCCTGCGAGCGGTCTCGTCGCGGCGCTTGAGCCCGTCATGCGCGCATGCGGCGGCACGTGGGTCGCTCATGGCAGCGGCTCTGCAGATCGTGAGTCGGTGGACAAGAACGATCGGATTCGCGTGCCGCCCGGCACAGAGGCCTATTCGTTACGCCGGGTTTGGCTCTCTGAGGACGAGCAGGCCGGCTACTATTACGGCTTCGCCAATGAGGGGATATGGCCGCTTTGCCACATTTCCTTTGTGCGCCCGAATTTTCGCGAGGCCGACTGGCAGGCTTATCGCGCTGTCAACGAGCGGTTTGCCGACGCCATCGTGGAGGAGGCGAAGGGCGGAAGCCCGATCATCTTGGTTCAAGACTATCACTTCGCACTTCTGCCCCGCATGCTGCGAGAGAGACTGCCGGGCGCGATAGTCGTCACTTTCTGGCACATTCCGTGGCCCAACCCCGAAACCTTCAGCATCTGCCCGTGGAAGGCAGAAATCGTGCGAGGCTTGCTCGGCAGTAGCGTGCTGGGCTTTCACACGCAGTTTCACTGCAATAACTTCCTGGAGACGGTCGACCGCTTCGTTGAGAGCCGCATCGACCGCGAACGGGCATCCGTCACGCTCGGGGGCCATGAGACGATTGTTCGCCCCTATCCAATATCCATCGAGTGGCCACCAGCGGCGCTTGCAAATCAGAAGCCGATTCCCGAATGCCGTGCGAGTGTGCGGGAGCGGTTCGGACTTGGGCAAGAGACACGCCTAGCGGTGGGCGTCGAGCGCTTCGATTACACCAAGGGTATTCTGGACCGGCTAAGGGCGGTGGATGAGTTGCTGTCGCGGCGTCCGGAATGGCGAGGACGATTTGTGCTCATCCAGGCCGCTGCTCCGACCAGGGGCAAGCTTCCGGCCTATCGCGCCCTGCAAGATGAAGCTGAGACCCTTGCACAGCAAATAAACAAGAAACATGGCGATGCGGATTATCAACCGATAGTCCTTGTCGTACGGCATCACGAGCCGGCCGAGGTTTTCGTTGCGTCGTCAGCAGTCTTCACGATGGAATGAATCTCGTGGCCAAGGAGTTCGTAGCCTCCCGCTGCGACGAGCAGGGTGTGCTCATTCTTTCTCACTTTGCCGGTGCCTCACGCGAGCTCTCGGAAGCGCTGATCGTGAACCCTTATGACCCCCACGCCGTGGGCGAGGCGATGCATGAGGCGCTGACGATGCCCGCGAAGGAACAGCAGGCGCGCATGAGTTTGATGCGTAGTCTAATCAAAGAACGCAATGTGTACCGCTGGGCGGGTCAGATGCTTCTCGACGCGGCGGAACTGAGGCGGCGAATGCGCGTGATCGAACTCATCGATCAGCGCGCCATATGAACATGCCGGCCTAGGCGCTACATGGCAGCATCATGGTTTCCTCGATGATGCCGTCGACCACGGCGACCAACGCCGCCTGCTCCGAGGCGCCGAGCTTCTTCACCGCGTCATAGCGGGCGAGCTGGCGATCGGCGCTCGTGCCGCGCTCGATGATGGTGCGCGCATGCGCCATCTCCGCGGCGCAGCCGAAATAGGCGGCGTCCTCGGCGACGAGATCGAAGAGCTCCTCCAGCAGGGTGGGGAAGGGGACCACCGCGCCCTTGCCGAAATCGACCATGCCCTGCTCGATGCCGTAGCGCTGCGCCCGCCAGCGGTTCTCGCGCAACAGGAAGGGCGGGTAGGTTCGCCAGCGCTGATTCTGCCGGCGCAGGCGATAGAGCATGCGCAGCACGCAGAGATAAAGCGAGGCGATGGCGATGCTATCTTCGACCAGAGGGCAGACATCGGTGATGCGCATCTCCAGCGTGGGAAAGCGCGCCGACGGACGCAGATCCCACCACAGCTTGGTTGCATCCTCGATCAGCCCCGCGTTCACCAGGAGCTCGACGGTGCGCTCGTATTCGCTCCAGCTGCCGAATTGATAGGGGAGACCTGTGCGCGGTAACTCGTCGAACACGGCGAGCCGGTAGGATTTGAGGCCGGTCTGCGCGCCTTCCCAAAAGGGCGATGAGGTCGAGAGCGCGAGCAGGTGCGGCAGGAAGTAGGCCGCCTGGCCGAGCAAGTCGATGCGCAAATCTTCGTCCTCGATGCCTACATGCACATGCATGCCGCAAATCACTAGCCGCCGGGCCACGTGCTGGAGGTCGCGCGCGAGCACGTTGTAGCGTTCCTTGTCCGTGTGCTGTTGGCTCGCCCATTTGGCGAAGGGGTGGGTTGAGGAGGCGATCGGAGCGAGCCCGAACTCGCCCGCGACGCGGCCGACGGTGCTGCGCAGATGAATGAGCTGATCGCGCGCCTCCTGCATCGACTTGCAGACGCGCGTGCCGACCTCGATTTGCGAGCGCAGGAACTCCGGGCTCACCTGGCCGCGCAGCGCCTCTTCGCATTTGGCGAGCAGCGCCGGGGGCGGCTCTTGCGCGAGATCGCGGCTGTCCTTGTCGACGAGGAGATATTCCTCCTCGATGCCGAGGGTGAAGCTGGGTTCCTTGATGGCCATGGCGGCGCAATGTGGCACAACTCTGCCAGCCTAGACGAGGCCCTTGAGCAGAACGCCCACGGCGTAAGCGACTCCTGCCGCCACCATACCGATGGCGAAGGTCTCGAGCCCCGCGCGCCACCAGGGGGTGGGGGACCAGAGGCTTCTCAGTGAGCCGATGCCGAAGAAGGTTAGGCCGGTCATGACGGTAGAGGGCAGCACCGGCTCCTTTAGCATCACAGCATAGGGAAGGAGGGGAATGCTGCCGCACAGAACAAAGGCGATGAAGGTCATCGCCGCCGCCCTAAAGGGCGACCGGGTCACGGCAGGCATGCCGTGCTCCTCGGCCATCATGGTGTCGATCCAGCGATCACGGTGCGAGGTGATGACTTTGACGGCGCTCTCAAGCGCCTCGCCCTCGAAGCCTTTGGCCTCGAAGATCTGGCGAACCTCTTCGCGCTCGCCCTCCGGTACCAGCTTCACATGGCGTTCCTCCATGCGGCGAAGCTGCTTGTATTCTTCAAGCTCGGCTTTGGTGCCGGTGAAGTTGGCGGCGGCCATGGAGAAGCCGTCGGCGAGCAGATTGGCGACACCGAGGACGATCACCACGCCCGCCGACAGATTGGCACCGACGACGCCCGCCATAATGGCGAAGGTGGTCACCGTGCCGTCGATGCCGCCATACACCCAGTCGCGCAGGTAGCTCGCTTTTGGCCCTTTCTTCAGGCGCTTGGCGATCTCGCGGGGGCGGTGGCCATGCTCGAGCTGGGGTTGCAAAACCGGCTCCTCTTCCCAGGACCTTTAACGGATATGTGGCATGCTCTTCGCCGCGAGCGCAATTCGGGGAACCCCTGCCTAGCCAGGGTTCCGCCGATCGCCTATATAGCGTGGACTTTTCGAGGAGAGAGTTTCAATGGCACCGCGTTGGAGCCCCGACAGTTGGCGCGCGAAGCCGATCGAGCAGGTTCCGGCCTATCCCGACCGGGCCGCGCTCGATGACGTGGAGAAGCAGATCGCGACCTTCCCGCCGCTGGTCTTTGCAGGCGAGGCGCGCGAACTCAAGGCCAAGCTCGCCCGCGTGGCTGCCGGCGAGGCCTTCCTGCTGCAAGGCGGCGACTGCGCCGAGAGTTTCGCCGAGCACCGTGCCGATGCGATTCGCGACTTCTTCCGCGTGTTCTTGCAGATGGCGGTGGTGTTGACCTATGCCGGCGGCTCGCCGGTGGTGAAGCTCGGCCGTATCGCCGGCCAGTTCGCCAAGCCCCGCTCGGCCCCGACCGAGACGCAAGACGGCATGGAGCTGCCGAGCTATCGCGGCGACATCATCAACGGTATCGAGTTTACCGAGGCCGCGCGCACGCCGGACCCGCAGCGCATGCTGATGGCCTATCGCCAGTCCGCGGCGACGCTCAACCTGCTGCGCGCCTTCGCGCAAGGCGGCTATGCCAATCTCGAGCACGTGCACCGTTGGAACCTGGGCTTCGTCAAGGACAGCCCGGCCGGACACCGGTACGAGGAGTTGGCGCAGCATATCGCCGAGACCTTGCGCTTCATGCGCGCCTGCGGACTCAACGCCGACAACACGCCGCAGCTTCGCACCACGAGCTTCTATACGAGCCACGAGGCGTTGCTGCTCGGCTATGAGCAAGCGTTGACCCGCGTCGATTCGACCTCAGGCGATTGGTACGCGACCTCGGGACATTTCCTGTGGGCCGGCGACCGGACGCGCCGGCTCGATCACGCGCATATCGAATATCTGCGCGGCATCAAGAATCCGATCGGCGCCAAGGTCGGGCCAAGCCTTGCGGCGGAGGGCTTGCTCACGCTGATCGACGTGCTCAATCCGCAGAATGAGCCTGGCCGCCTCACGCTGATTTGCCGTTTCGGCGTGGACAAGGTCGGCAAGCATCTGCCGGCGCTGATCCGCGCGGTGAAGCGCGAAGGCAAGCACGTGGTGTGGGCCTGCGATCCCATGCACGGCAACACCATCAAGGCGGGAAGCGGCTACAAGACGCGGCCCTTCGACCTCATCCTGTCGGAGGTCGAGAGCTTCTTCGACATTCACCGCAGCGAAGGAACGCATGCCGGCGGCATCCATGTCGAGATGACCGGGCAGAACGTGACCGAATGCGTGGGAGGGGCCAAGGCCGTCACCGAGACCGACCTGTCGGACCGCTACCACACCCATTGCGATCCGAGACTGAACGCGGACCAGTCGCTCGAGCTCGCCTTCATTATGGCCGAAAGGCTGAAGCGCGAGCGGGAAGGCAGGCCTGAGCCCGAAATCTCGATTGCCGCCGGGGAATAGGCCGCGTTAACCCGCTTTCACTTGCCGGCTCGGCACCGGCGGCATAATTCCTGTCATGGCCCGTGCGATCAAAGACAAGTTCAAGCTCGCGCTCGCGCAGCTCAACCCGGTCTTGGGCGATCTCGACGGCAATGCGAGAAAAGCCCGCGAGACCCGGGCGCGCGCGGCCGAGGCCGGCGCCGATCTCGTTGCC
>DATAFR010000011.1:0-62199 GCA_036257375.1 Methyloceanibacter sp. | reverse complement strand
AGGCGATCTCTCCTCTTGCACCGACCAAGCGCACAAAACGAGCCGCACGATGACTGACACCTTGGAGTACATGCAATGGCGTGCGCGGGAACTTGCACGCTCTGGCAAACACGTTGGCTGGCGCTCAGTCGCATTTGAATTGCAGTTCTTTGAGGTTTTATACTTCTTCCGGCGACCATGCTTTTCAGTGGCCGCACAGCCCCGCGACAAAAGCAGAGATTGACGATCTCTGCTTTGAGGCTAGGCACCCGTCAAACCGGCACAGTCCCGACGCCGCCTGATAACCGTTCGGCGACTGACATAAGCGTGGCCTAAAGAGCCATGAGTGACCGAATTACGCTGGCGCGAGAGATCGCCGCCCGAACTAAACCCCGCTTCATTGAGATCAAGCGCGAGAAGCGCAGCACCGCCATGACCGAAGAGCAGCTCACTGCGCTGCGCGGCGGTCTGACCGCCGAGGAGTATCGGTGGAAGCTGATACGAGAGTGGTGTGAAGAGTGATCCGACAAAAGGGGCGCTCACCGAAGCGAGCGCCCTGCCTCCATGAGCTAATTATTGCAACCCCGATTAGCTGGAAATTGCCATCGAATATGCGCAGAGTAGCGCCATCACCGCCCCCGACCCAGGCTTACGGTGACTGAGAGAGCCTGCTTGTTTGCGCTCCCGCCTGTCATGCGTAAGGGAGCTTTCCATGAAGAAACTCGTTCTGAGTGGGCTCGTGAAGCCTCGCCGAGAAGGCGTTACGGCTGAAGTTGCCGAGTTTCCCGACATCAAAGTATCGGCGCTTAGTGTTGCGGGTGCGATTGCTCGTTTGCGGGAAGCGTTGTGGCACAGGATGCGCTGGACGAGAGTGAAACAGACAAGCTGCGACGGCGAGCCAATCGAACCCGTTCCACGGAAGTCACAAAGCGAAGAGGTGATAGTGCCAATGGAAGTGGAGGTGACCACCGGTTCCGAACCACGACCATCGGATCAGCATTGAGAGTGCCCTTGCATAAAGAAAGCCCCACCCCGCTTCATTGAGATCAACCAGGGGCGTGCCCTTCACTAGGAGGAACTCACGCCCATGCGCTGTGGTCTGACTGCCCGAGGAATATCGTTGGAAGCTGATCCGAGAGTGGGGCGAGGAATACGTCGCCTTGCACGGATGGTTTGGAAGTCGGATAGAACCGTTGGTGTTGTATGGTCGACTGATGCCCGGTAAGCGCGTCCAATTCGATGATGAGACTTGGGAGGCGATTAAGGCCGTCTCACGCACGACTGGTAAGGACTTCCAGGAATTGGCAAGCGCCGCGTTTGCGAACCTTCTCAAGGAACATAACCAACCTGGGCTTTAAGGCCGCGCTCGAGGCCAGCGTAAGTCCGCGCACTAAAGTGAAGAGAGCGAAAAAACGCTGACCGCTCTACTCGGATTTGAAACTACGGCTTAGACTAATTAAGCTACCCGCGCCGCCCCAGTGGCTTGCCAAGCACGTCTTCCAAGCGCCACGGCTTGACGGAGTGTAATTGACCACCGCACTCCGCACAGCGGAGCCGTGCTGAAAGCTGCACGATGGTGAGGCCCATCGAGATGCGAGGCGAGGTAGCCAATAATCGGCCATCAGCCTCGTCATGCGACGCCGAGGGCAGAAGCACTGAACGTGCGTGAAGCCATCAGCGGCGAACTCCCCGATAGTGGCGTGCAGAGGGTCCATGGCTCCGCCCCTAAAATCCTTTGAAGAGATTTCCAGCAAGCAACAACAAAAAGCCAGTAAGCAGCGTTTCGAACGTGTAGGTACTGACGACAGGAATGGCGACGTGCGCGTAACGTACCAACAGAGCTAGAAGTGCTAGGAAAACGGAGATTACGAAGACCGCACGCGATGGCGGCGTAAGCCAATAATTTGCCATTGAAGTGCCCCCCATTCAGATGACGGCTACTTTACCGTCTCATCGTACGGATGGCGAGCAGGTCCGAGGAGGTGTGCCGTGAAACTGACGGCTGTGAAGATGATCGTCGCGGGTCTTGTACTCAGCACGACCCCGGCTTTCGCTGCGCCACCAGAGATCGAAGACTTCTGTTTTGCTCAGTTAGAAAAGGTCCGGCCCCCCCTTAGTTCAGGCCGAGGCGACAGGGAAGCTTTCATGGCCAGCTGCATAGCCGACCTCACGCCGTACCCGCCAGCGAAGCGCCGCCCATACAAGAAACGCGGCTACTAAAAGGAAACACCCCCGTTCGCTCATTGGGGACGGGGCCGCTCCGTACGCAGCACCAATCTAGATAATGAGGAGACCCCCTCGGTGCGCGTCACTCGGGTCCAGCATGCGCTGCGATCACTACCAACTCGCTAATAACTCGTTAATAAAAAGAAGCCCCGGCACGGGTTGTCGGGGCGGGCAGACGAAGCCTGCCCCATGATGAAAATGATAATGCGTGATTGGATTGTCGTTGCAGCGCTGAAGGCGTAGCCCAATTGTGAAGCACGCTGGCGCGGCGGACCTCAATGGTGGGACAGCATCTCCGGTGTGATGAGACGGAGGACCACTTTTGCCTGGTGATGTTCCTCCAAGCCCACGGCTAGACGAACATTACGCTGGGCTACCTTGAGCAGACTGTTCTTCAGCAGTGGGTTGTTCGTCTGGGCGGCGAGTGTCCAGCACCGGGTAGCATGTTCTCTGAGATATTTGGGATCGACCGCCATGCGATGTCCTGTCCGCATTTGAAGAAGCCCCGCCACGGTGGGTGGACGGGGCTTCTCAGGGGTCCGGAGGGGACCAACTTGTGGGACCATCAATGAGAGGGCGCGATCCCACTACGCCTATACTAGCGCGGTTTCCAATAATTCCATTAACCTTGCTGAAGTTTTGGTTAATGAGGCAGCCCTCTCGCGCTTTCAGCAATGCAAGCCGTGCTTGAGGCGCTGCGAGCGCACGGCGTCGAGGTTCTGGAGGATGGTCTGCGTATCATCCCCAAGACGAAACGGCGCTAGGGCGGCCGCTGCAACCCAGGCTGCAACCCTTGCCCCGGCTGATAGCGCTATATATGACGCTAACTTATTGATTTAATTGGTGGAGCCAGGCGGGATCGAACCGCCGACCTCGTGAATGCCATTCACGCGCTCTCCCAACTGAGCTATGGCCCCTTGTCCGGAAATCAGAAGCCAGAAGCCAGAAATCAGAAATGGCAGGGCTTGATCTCTGCACCTGACTTAGGCTGGCGTTCTCCTCCATTCAAGCAAAATGCGCTCGCCCGAGCCGGGCGACAGACCCTTCCGACTTCCGATTTCTGACTTCTGCAAGCGCTAGCCTTCTTCAGCCTTGTCGCCGACAATGCCTGAGACATCGGCCTCGCCTTCCTCCTCTTCTTCCAGGAAGGCGTTCTCGTCGTCGCCTGCCGGAATCTCCGGCGCGTCGTCGCCGAGATCGACGATCTCCTCGTCCTCTTCAATCGCGGCCTCGGCGCCGGCCTCTTCCACCTCTTCCAGACTGATGACGTCGGCGCTTTCAAGCGCGGGCGCTTCCGCCTCGACCTCTTCCGCTTTCCTCACTTCAACCGGCTGTGCGCGTTCGCCGCGGCGCGAGGGTGGCGGCGTGACCTGATAGACGGCCTGGCAGACGGGACACGTGATCGGCGTACGATTCAAGTCGTAAAACCGCGCCCCACAGCTCGGGCAAACGCGCTTGGTTCCCCGTGCGGGTTTCGACATTGACACTCCTCGTTGGTCTTGGGTTGCTTGTCCCCATTGCCACGACATATCTGTGCTGTCAAAAGCTAATCGACCGCCGGAAAGCCCCGATTATGACCCTATGCAGCAGCCTTTGACAGCAAGCCCTTCAGCGGGCCTTTCCGGCCGCATCCGGGTGCCGGGCGACAAGTCGATCTCGCACCGCGCGCTGATCCTGGGAGCGCTCGCCACAGGTATCACCCGCATCACCGGGCTGCTCGAGGCCGAGGATGTGATGGCGACCGCTAGGGCCGTTGCGGCGCTCGGCGTCGAGCTCGAGAGGGCGAACGGTGCCGTCGCGGTGAAGGGTCAGGGGGTCGGTGGCCTGAGCGCGCCTTCTGCCCCGCTCGATTTCGGCAATTCCGGAACGGGCAGCCGGCTGATGCTTGGTGTTGTCGCCGGCCACGACATGCAAGTCGAATTCACCGGCGACGCCTCTCTCTGCCGACGTCCGATGGGGCGCGTGCTCGTGCCGCTCACCGCGATGGGGCTCGAGACCGACGCCGACGAGGATCGAGCGACGCTTCCGCTCGTGGTGCGCGGCACGCATGATTTGCTGCCCATCGTCTACGATTTACCCGTGCCCTCGGCGCAGGTGAAGTCTGCGGTGCTGCTCGCAGGCATGCATGCGCCGGGCCGTACCACCGTGGTCGAGCCTCTGGCGAGCCGCGATCACACCGAGCGCATGCTTGGCTATTTCGGCGCCGAGCTGAACGCCGAGGATCGTGGTGGCGGCGCGCGCGCGGTGACGATTTGCGGCGATGCGGAGCTTCACGGCGCGAACATTACCGTTCCTGGCGACCCCAGCTCCGCCGCCTTCATGATCGCCGCGGCGCTGATCGCGCCCCGCTCGGAAATCGTGGTCGAGAATGTGCTTCTCAATCCGACGCGCACGGGGTTCGTCGAGACCTTGCGCGAGATGGGCGCTGATATCGAGCTGCTTGATCGCCGCCTCGAGGGCGGCGAGCCGGTGGGCGATCTCCGTATCAAGTCAAGCGCTTTGAAGGGTGTGCAAGTGCCTCCCGGCCGCGCGCCTTCGATGATCGACGAATACCCAATGCTCGCTTGCCTCGCTGCCTTCGCCGAAGGCGAGACGCGCATGCAAGGTCTCGCCGAGCTCAAGGTGAAGGAGAGCGACCGGTTGAACGCGACCGCCGCTGGGCTTGCAGCTTGCGGTGTGAAGGCGCATGTCGAAGGCGACGATCTCATCGTCGAGGGACGCGGAGAAGTGAAAGGCGGCGGCATGATCGAAACGCATATGGATCACCGCATCGCCATGGCGTTTCTCACCCTCGGGCTTGGCGCGCGCAAGCCCGTCACGGTCGACGACACCAGCATGATCGCGACGAGCTTTCCCGATTTCATGGCGCTGATGACGGGGCTCGGCGCTAGATTCTCCTAGCCAGGCGAGGGGCCCTCCATGGACATCGCAAGCATTTCGGTCGGCGACAATCCTCCGCACGAGATCAACGTCATCATCGAGATTCCGCAAGGCGGCGCACCGGTCAAATACGAGGTCGACAAGAAATCCGGCGCGATGTTCGTCGACCGCTTCCTGCATACCGCCATGTTCTATCCGGCGAATTACGGCTTCATCCCGCACACGCTGTCGGAGGATGGCGATCCCGTCGACTGCCTGGTGATCTCGCCGACGCCGGTGGCGTCGGGCGTGGTCATCCGCGCCCGGCCGATCGGGGCGCTGCTGATGGAGGACGAGCACGGGATCGACGAGAAGATCATCGCCGTTCCCACCGACAAGCTGCATCCTTTTTACAAGCGCGTCGGCAGCTACCGCGATCTGCCGGAGATCGTGCTTGAGCAGATCGCTCATTTCTTCGAGCACTACAAAGATCTCGAGATGGGCAAATGGGCGAAGCTCCAGCGCTGGGCCGAGGCGAGCGAGGCGGCGGAGTTGATCCGCGCCGGCATCGATCGCGCCAAGCGTGCCGCATGATCATCGCCATCGATGGGCCGGCGGCCTCCGGCAAAGGCACTCTCGGCAAACGCATCGCCGCTTACTACGGCCTTGCTCATCTCGACACCGGCAAGCTCTATCGCGCGGTAGCCCGCGACACGCGCGCCTTGGGCTGCGACCCGGCAGATGCCGGCGCGGCGCTTGCCGCAGCCAAGGCGCTCGATCTCACGACGTTGGACGATCCTTACCTGACGGACGGCAGGCTCGGCGAGGCGGCGTCCATCGTGGCCAGTCACCCCGGAGTGAGAAAAGAGCTCCTTGCCTATCAGCGGGCTTTCGCCCGGCGAAAGCCCGGCGCGGTGCTGGACGGCCGCGACATCGGCACGGTGATCTGCCCCGATGCAGACGTGAAGCTCTTTGTCACCGCAGCGCCGGAGGAGCGTGCCCGCCGGCGCTATCTCGAACTCCGCCAGGCGGGCAACTCAATCTCAGAGGCGGAAGTTCTTGCCGATATCCGAAGGCGCGATGAACGCGACAAAAGCCGAGCCGCCGCGCCCCTGGTTCAGGCCGAAGACGCAGTCTTGCTCGACACCACGAATTTGGATATAGACGCCGCGTTCAAGGCAGCCATCGATCTGATCGATGCTGCGATGGGCCCTGCAGGGCAGGCCGGTTGAGGCTTCTGCCCATTTTGCATTGGGCGCATCACTTTTCGAGATTTTCCGCAGGGTTAGCGAGCGGAGCAAGGGCGGAGGCCGTAATGGCTCGCCCTCCATCTTCTTTCGCAACCCCTGCCGCGCAAACCGGACTATAAGAGCCTCCAGCAACGTGTGGGGGAGGCAGGAGAGTTGTATGATGCGATGCCGAGGTGGAGCCTAAATGACCGAGCCGCAGACGAGCGTAAGCCATCCGAGCCGCGACGAGTTCGCCGCTCTTCTCGAGGAGTCGCTGACCGGAACGGCACTCCAGGAAGGCAGTGTGGTCAAGGGCACCATCGTCGGGATCGAGAAGGACGTCGCCATCATTGACGTCGGGCTCAAGACCGAGGGTCGCATCCCCTTGAAAGAATTCGGCCTGGCGGGCCGCGGCCATGACCTCTCCATCGGCGATGAGGTCGACGTTTATCTCGAGCGGGTCGAAAATTCCGCCGGCGAGGCCGTGCTGTCGCGCGAAAAGGCCCGCCGCGAAGAAAGCTGGACCCGGCTCGAGGAGAAATACAAGGCGGGCGAGCGCGTCGAGGGCGTAATCTTCAACCGCGTCAAGGGCGGCTTCACCGTCGATCTCGACGGCGCCGTTGCCTTCCTTCCCGGCAGCCAGGTGGACATTCGACCGATCCGCGACGTCGGACCGCTGATGAACGTGCCGCAACCCTTCCAGATTCTGAAGATGGATCGGCGGCGCGGCAACATCGTCGTCTCCCGCCGCTCCGTGCTGGAAGAGACCCGCGCCGAGAAGCGGAGCGAGATCGTCGCCCGCCTCGAAGAGGGTCAGGTGATCGACGGCGTGGTGAAGAACATCACCGACTACGGCGCCTTCATCGATCTTGGCGGCATCGACGGGCTTCTGCATGTCACCGACATGGCATGGAGACGCGTCACCCATCCGAGCGAGATCGTGAATGTCGGCGACACGGTGAAGGTGCAGATCATCCGCATCAATCCCGAGACCCAGCGCATCAGCCTCGGCATCAAGCAGCTCGAGGCCGATCCCTGGGAGGGCATCGCCGCGAAATACCCGGTGGGCTCGCGCTTCAAGGGCACCGTCACCAACATCACCGACTATGGCGCCTTCGTCGAGCTCGAGCCGGGCGTCGAGGGCCTGATCCACGTGTCGGAGATGAGCTGGACGAAGAAGAACGTCCATCCCGGCAAGATCGTCTCGACCAGCCAGGAGGTCGAGGTGCAGGTGCTCGAGGTCGATCCCGACAAGCGCCGCATCTCGCTCGGCCTGAAGCAGACGCAGGAGAACCCGTGGGTGGCCTTCGCCGCCAACCATCCTCCCGGCTCGATCATCGAGGGCCAGATCCGCAACATCACCGAGTTCGGCCTGTTCATCGGCCTCGATGGCGGCATCGACGGTATGGTGCATCTCTCCGACCTCGATTGGACCAAGCCCGGCGAAGAGGCGCTCAAGGACTACAAGAAGGGCGACACCGCCAAAGCCGTGGTGCTCGAGGCCGACTCCGAGAAGGAACGCATCAGCCTAGGCATCAAGCAACTCAGCGCCGATCCGTTCGCCTCTGGCGCGCCGTCTGCCAAGCTGAAGAAGGGCATGCGGGTCACTTGCGAGGTTCTTGCCGTCAAGGACAACGGCCTCGAGGCGAAGCTCATCGACCATGACATCACCACCTTCATCCGCCGGTCGGATCTGTCGCGCGACCGCTCGGAGCAGCGGCCCGACCGGTTCGGCGTCGGCGAGAAATTCGACGCCGTCGTCACCCAGGTCGATGCCAAGGCGCGCAAGGTCTCGGTGTCGATCAAGGCGTTGGAGATCGCCGAAGAGAAGGAGGCCGTGGCGCAATACGGTTCGACTGATTCCGGCGCATCGCTCGGCGACATTCTCGGCGCGGCCTTGAACAAGGCCAAGGGCGAGGATGCCGACGAGGCTGCGGCAAAGCCGAAGCGCAAGCGCGCCGCGAAGGACGAGGAAGAGCCGAGCGCCGCGTCCGACGAGTAAGCGAAGCGCGGTCTTGGGCGCCCTCAGTGGCGCCTAGCCTTTGCCACGAGGTTTCATGGTTCTCGACGCCGAAAGCGTGATCGACCGTCGCCGCCTCAAGCGGCGGCTGACCGCGTGGCGGATCGCCGCTGTCGCCTTCGCACTTCTCTTCCTCGGCGTGCTCCTACTCGGCGATAAGGACATGGCCGGCTCTGCCAGCATTCTGCCGCATGTTGCGCGCGTCACCGTGTCGGGCATCATCACCGACGACCGCAAGACGCTCGATCTGATCGACAAGGTCGCCAAGTCGGATCAGGTCAAAGCCGTCATTCTCGACATCAACAGCCCGGGCGGCACCACGACCGGCGGCGAAGCGATGTATGACGCGATCAGGCGGCTGGCCGAGAAGAAGCCGGTGGTCGCGGTGTGTGGAACACTCGCTACCTCGGCCGCCTATATCATCGCGCTCGCCACCGACCGCATCTTCGTCTACGGCAACACCATCACCGGCTCGGTCGGCGTGATCTTCCAATGGGCCGAAGTCACCGACCTGTTGCACACGCTCGGCATCAAGGTCGAGGAGGTGAAGAGCGGGCCGTTGAAGGCGGTGCCGAGTCCCTTCGAGCCGATCGACGAGAAGGGACGCGCGCTGACCGAGGAGATGGTGCAGGAATCCAAAGCGTGGTTTGTCGGTCTCGTCGCCAAACGGCGCAGCATCAGCCCTGATTCCGTTCCCGGCCTGACTGATGGCCGCATCTACTCCGGCCGCCAGGCCGTCGAGCTGAAACTCGTCGACGAGATCGGCGATGAGAAGGCGGCGATGACCTGGCTGACCGAGAAGCGCAACATCGCTTCGGGGCTGAAGATCGTCGACTGGAAGCCGAAAGAGGAAAGCTCCGGCCTGTTGGGCTGGTTCTTCAAGTCTGTGGCCTCCTCCTTCGGCCTTCCAGCCGAAAAAATTGCCAGTCTAACCAGCCAAATCTCGGATACCCTCAAGCTTGACGGTCTCATTTCCGTTTGGCACCCTGCTTCTAACTAGCGGGGAAAGGCGGCTTTTTCGCCTTGTGCGGCGATCAGTTGGCGGGGGCTCTATATGATCAAGTCGGAGTTGATTCAGAAGGTGGCGGGCGCCAATCCGCATCTCTTCCATCGCGATGTCGAGCGCATCATCAACATCGTGCTTGACGAGATCACGAGCGCGTTGGCGCGCGGCGACAGGGTGGAGTTGCGCGGCTTCGGCGCCTTCACCGTGAAGCATCGCGCGGCGCGTCAGGGACGCAATCCGCGCACTGGGGACACGGTCTTCGTCGAGGACAAATACGTGCCATTCTTCAAGACCGGCAAGGAGCTGCGCGAGCGCCTGAACCCTAACGACCGATAGAGGTTTGCAAAAGGAAGCACGTTGTCGTGTGGCGTAAACTGATTTTCGCGCTGATCGTTGTGCCCCTTGGTGTGATCCTCGTCGCCCTTGCCGTCGTCAACCGCAAGTCGGTCGAGCTCATTCTCGATCCTTTCGGCGGCGCCGAGCCCAATTTTTCCCTGCAAGCTCCGCTCTTCCTGTTTCTGCTCGGCGCTTTTGCCCTAGGTCTGATTGCCGGCGGAATCGCCACTTGGTTCGGGCAGGGCAAATGGCGGCGCACGGCCAGGGTCGAAGCCCGCGAGGCGCGCCAATGGCGCCGCCAGGCCGACCGGCTGGAGAAGGAGCTTGAGGGGTTTGGCCCCGCCTCCAATCGCCCCCGGCTGACGGCGGACTGATCGCAATCTGATGGATGCCCTGTCACTGTTCGGTCTCCTGACCGTAATCGCCATGCTGATCTTCTATGCCCTGGAGGATCGCAGCCCGTGGTTCGTCCTGGCCTTCGCCGGCGCTTGTGCGCTCGCGTCGGTTTACGGCTTTCTCCAGGGAGCCTGGCCTTTCGGCGTGGTCGAGGCGATTTGGGCCGGCGTGGCGGTCTGGCGGTGGCGGGCCAAGGCGCTCCAGGCCTGAGCCGGTCTAAACCGATCTTCAACGGCAATGTTGCAGTGCGATAGACTTTAGGTCCCCTATTGGCATAGGGTGGCGCCGCGCAAGCCCGAAAAGCGGGCAAAACCCTGGGACCAGAGCTCAAGACGTGGCGGTCAAGGTTAAGATTTGCGGCGTGCGGACGCCTGCTGTGATTGAAGCCGCGGCGGACGAGGGGGCGGACTATGTCGGGCTCGTTCTCTTCACGAAGAGTCCCCGCTATGTCGAGATCGAAGAGGCGCGTGTTCTCGCTGCCATCGCCAAAGGCAAGCTTGGCACGGTCGCGGTTCTGGTCGATCCAGATGATGCCCTGATCGATGAAGTCGCCGAGCGGGTCCGTCCCGATATCCTCCAATTGCATGGCAACGAGACGCCCGAACGGGTTGCCGCGATCAAGGCGCGCGCCAGCTTGCCAGCGATGAAAGCCATAGCGATCTCCGACGCTGACGACGTTGCCAAGGCGGGCGTCTATGCCGGCGTTGCCGACTACATGCTGTTCGACGCCAAGGCAGCTCCCGGTGCGACAATCCCCGGCGGCAACGGCGTTGCGTTCGATTGGCGGGTCCTCCAGAGCATCAAGGCGCCCTTCGCGCTGTCAGGTGGCCTCACGGCCGACAGTGTCGGCGAAGCCGTCAGGCTCACCGGTGCGTCCTTGGTCGATGTCTCCTCCGGCGTCGAGCGGAGCCCCGGCGAGAAGGATGTCAACCTGGTGCGCCGGTTCATTCAGGCAGCGAAGTCGGCCGCCCCGCAAGACAAGGGCTAAAGCCTCATGAGCGCGCGCAGCGAACAGACCCAGCTGAATACTTATCGCGGCGGTCCCGACGAGCGCGGTCATTTCGGCATTTATGGCGGCCGCTTCGTCGCCGAGACGCTGATGCCGCTGATCCTCGATCTGGAGCGGGCGTACAACGAAGCAAAGACCGACCCCAAGTTCCAGGCGGAGATGGATCGCCATCTTGCGGCCTATGTCGGCAGGCCGTCGCCGCTCTATTTCGCGCAGCGGCTCACCCAGCATTGCGGCGGCGCGAAGATCTATTTCAAGCGCGAGGAGCTCAACCACACCGGCGCGCACAAGGTGAACAATGTGCTCGGCCAGATCATGCTGGCTGTGCGCATGGGCAAGACCCGCATCATCGCCGAGACCGGCGCCGGCATGCATGGGGTGGCGACCGCGACGCTGTGCGCCAAATTCGGCCTTCCCTGCATCATCTACATGGGCTCCGTCGATGTCGCGCGGCAGAAGCCGAACGTGCTGCGCATGAAGATGCTTGGCGCCGAGGTGCGCGCCGTCGAATCCGGGTCCAAGACGCTCAAAGATGCAATGAACGAGGCGTTGCGCGATTGGGTCGCCAATGTGCACGACACGTTCTATTGCATTGGCACCGTGGCCGGCCCGCATCCCTATCCGGCAATGGTGCGCGATTTCCAGTCGATCATCGGCCGCGAGACGCGCGAGCAGATGCTTGAGGCAGAGAACCGCACCCCGGATTCGCTGATCGCCTGCATCGGTGGCGGCTCTAATGCCATGGGCTTGTTCCATCCCTTCCTCGACGAGCCGGGAGTCGAGATCTACGGCGTGGAAGCGGCGGGGCACGGTCTCGACAGCGGCAAGCACGCCGCCTCGATCGCCGGCGGCAAACCCGGCGTGCTGCACGGCAATCGCACCTATTTGCTGATGAACGACGACGGTCAGATCGAGGAAGCGCATTCGATCTCGGCGGGTCTCGACTATCCGGGCATCGGTCCGGAACACGCCTGGCTCAATGACGTGAAGCGGGTGAAATTCCTCTCGGCGACCGACGACGAGGCGGTGGCCGCGTTCCAGCTTTGCAGCAAGCTCGAGGGCATCATACCGGCGCTGGAGCCGGCGCACGCGCTCGCGCGCGTGCTCGACATCGCGCCGCAGAAGCCGAAGTCTCACCTGATGGTGGTCAATCTCTCCGGGCGCGGCGACAAGGATCTGGATTCGGTCGCGAGCTATCTGAGCGCCAAGACGCGAGGATCAAACTGACGACGACGATCAACAATATGACGCGCATCGAGCGCCGATTCGCTGAGCTGAAGCGCGAGGGGAGGGCTGGCCTCGTTACCTTCATCACGGCGGGCGATCCCGACTACGAGACCTCGCTCGCCATCCTCAAGGCGCTGCCGGCAGCTGGCGCCGACATTGTCGAGCTCGGGATGCCCTTTTCCGACCCCATGGCCGACGGGCCGGCGATCCAGGCCTCCTCGCAACGGGCGTTAAAGGCCGGCCAAACCATGAAAAAGACGCTGGCCATGGTCAAAGCCTTCCGCACCGCCGACGCCACCACACCTATAGTGCTAATGGGCTATTACAACCCCATATATGTGTATCCGGTGGATCGCTTTATCGCTGATGCCGTGGAAGCGGGAGCAGATGGACTGATCGTGGTCGACATGCCGCCAGAAGAGGATGCCGAGCTTCGCCCTGCCGCCACCGCGGCGGGACTGAACTTCATTCGCCTTGCCACGCCGACAACCGATGCGAAGCGGCTTCCGGCTGTGCTCGCCAATACGTCCGGATTCGTCTATTACGTGTCCATCGCGGGCATTACCGGTACGAAGGCGCCGGACCTCAATGAGGTCAAGGGCCATGTCAGCCGCATCAAGGCGCATACTAATTTGCCGATCGCGGTCGGCTTCGGCGTGAAGACCGAACAGCAGGTGAGCGCTCTAGCCGGGTTCGCCGAAGGGGTGGTGGTAGGCTCCGCCCTCGTCGCCTCCATCGCCCAGAGTCTCGATGCAGAGGGCAAGGCCTCGCGTAGCACCAAGCCGCAGGTGCTTGACCTCGTCGAGCGTCTTGCCGCGGCGTTGCGGCACAAGGCCGAAGCGGCCGCGCTTTAGTTGCGTTGATTTTGAGCGATTTGGATTCTTTGAGAGTTCTGTAAAGCCGTGAACTGGATCAATAGCGTCGTTAGACCCAAGATTCGCAGCATCCTTCGCCGGAAGGAGATGCCGGAGAATCTGTGGGTGAAATGCCCCGAGACGGGGCAGATGATCTACTACAAGGACCTGGAAGCAAACCAGTTCGTCGTTCCCGGCTCGAACTATCACATGCGTATGTCGGGCACGGCGCGGCTCAAAGCCCTGTTCGACGATGGCGAGTACGAGGCGCTTCCGCTCCCGGAAGTTCCCCTCGATCCCCTCAAGTTCCGCGACGAGCGCCGCTATACCGACCGGCTGAAGGATGCCCGGAGCAAGACCGGCCTTGCCGACGCGGTGGTCGCAGGCGCCGGCCGTCTTGAAGGCCAAAGGATCGTTGCCGCCGCTCAGGATTTCGATTTTCTCGGCGGTTCGCTCGGAACCGCCGCGGGCGAGGCAGTGATCGCCGCCATGCGCGCCGCGATCAAGCGCGAGACGCCGTTCATTCTCTTTGCCGCATCCGGCGGCGCGCGCATGCAAGAAGGCATTCTCTCCCTGATGCAAATGCCGCGCACGACCGTCGCCGTGCAGGAGCTGCGCGAGGCGCGGCTGCCTTACATCGTGGTGCTGACCCATCCCACCACCGGCGGCGTGACCGCGTCTTATGCCATGCTGGGCGACATCCATATCGCCGAGCCCGGCGCACTGATTGGCTTCGCCGGTCCGCGCGTGATCGAGCAAACCATCCGCGAGCAACTGCCGAACGGTTTCCAGCGCGCCGAATTCCTGCAAGACCACGGCATGGTCGACATGGTGGTGCATCGCCACAATCTCCGCTCGACGCTCGCTCGCATCTGCCATCTCTTGACCCATCGGCGCCCGGGCCGAGATGTCGCGCTTTCGGAGATGAAGGACGGCAAGCTCGCGCGCGTGGCGCCGCCTTCGACCATCACGCTCTCCGGCAACGGCCTCGACAAAGCGGCTCTCGGCGAGGAGGAGGTCGAGGACTTGACGGACATTGCCGGTAACGGCGCTAATCCGAACCCGCCGCAGAACATCTAAAGGCGAGAGGGAATTGACCACATTGCCCCACAGCGCCGGGCGTCGAGCGCCCCGTCCGCGGCTCGCGTCCAGCGACACGCTGCTCGAGCGGCTGAAGAAGCTGCATCCGCAGTCGATCGATCTTTCGCTCGGGCGGATCGAGCGGCTGCTCGCCGCCCTCGGCAACCCGCAAGACGAGCTTCCTCCGGTCGTGCATGTCGCAGGCACCAACGGCAAAGGTTCCTTTCTTGCCTTCACTCGCGCCATCGCCGAAGCCCTCGGCAAAGGCGTGCATGTCTATACCTCGCCGCATCTCGTCAATTTTCATGAGCGCATCGTGCTTGCCGGACCGCACGGATCCGGCCCCATAGCCGAGGATTTTCTCGTCGATTGCCTGGCGCGCGCGGAAGCCGCCAATGACGGCGAGCTGATCACCTTATTCGAGATCACCACGGCTGCGGCCTTTCTCGCTTTCGCCGAGACGCCAGCCGACCTTCTGTTGTTGGAGACGGGCCTCGGCGGTCGGCTTGATGCGACGAATGTCGTGAAGAAGCCGCTCCTGACGGCGATCACGCCGATCTCCATCGACCACGTCTCCTTCCTTGGCGAGACATTGCCCGAGATCGCCGCTGAGAAGGCCGGTATTCTGAAACCAGGTGTGCCTTGCGTCGTGGGCCGGCAGGAGTGGGACGCATTCGCGGTGATCGAGCGCAGGGCGGAGGAGCTTGGCGTGCCGCTCCATGTCGCCGGCCGCGATTTCGATATGTATGAGCAGCGCGGGCGTCTCGTCTTCCAGACGCCGCAGCGGCTGCTCGACCTGCCGCTCCCGCGCCTCAACGGTCGGCACCAGATCGACAATGCCGGCACCGCGATCGCAGCGGCAAACCTCATCTTCGGCGATGCGCTCAACACGCACGCACTCGAGCACGGGCTCACCCATGCCGAATGGCGGGCAAGGATGGAGCGGCTCGCCGTGGGCGGGCTGCATGCCTATGTGGTCGACGGGACCGAGATCTGGGTGGACGGCGGGCACAACCCGGCCGGCGGCCATGTCACCGCGCACGCACTTGCCGAACTCGACGAGCGCCTGCCACGGCGCGTGCATCTCATCTACGGCATGATGGAGACCAAAGACGCGCACGCCTTCATCGCGCCCTTCAAGGGTCTCGTGGAGCGCGTCTACACCGTGCCGATCCCCGACGAGCCCAATGCCTTCGACGCCGAGGCTTTGGCTGAAATCGCGCGCGCTGAGGGCTTCGATGTCGTGGCGACCGCGGGCGTGCCAGACGCGCTGACGCGGTCGCAAGCCGCGCTCGATGGGCCGGGCCGTGTCCTGATCTGCGGTTCGCTATACTTGGCCGGCCACGTGCTCAAGCTGCACGGCTGAGGCAAGACGTGAATGGCCGGGACGGGCCCGGCCATGACGCAATCATTTCAAAAGGAACGAAACCTACGCGCTGATCGTGCCGTTGATCCAGGCGGCGAGATGGTTCTTCGGATAGGCGCCTTTGAGCGTGCCCGCGACCTCGCCGTCCTTGAACAGGATCAGCGTCGGGATCGCCCGGACATTGTAGAAGGACGGCGTGCGCGGATTCTCGTCGATGTTCAGCTTGGTGATGCGCACCTTGCCGTCGAGCTCTTTGGCGATCTCTTCCAGCGCTGGCGCAATCTGCCGGCAGGGGCCGCACCATTCGGCCCAAAAATCGACGACCACCGGGGTCGATGATTTGAGCACCTCGGCCTCGAATGTGTCGTCGGAAACCTTCTCAGTAGCCATTTGCTTCTCCTCGCGGCCGGCGACGCCAGCAGAATCGCCGGTTTGTCTTTTGAGCCTCGGAAACTAGGTATGCGGTTCCAAGCCGTCAAGGCTGCTGCGCGCGCTGCAACAGCCGCTGTTCGGCATCATCAAGGTAAGTTGAAGGTATCTCCATAAGTCGCGGCCCGTCCGTCCACAGCAAAGCGGCCCGCAGCGTCAGGCCCTCGTATGGGCCCCTGAGCGCCGCGCGATAGGCGGCGAGTTGCGTGATATAGGCGAAAGCGACCTCATCGATGGTCTTAGGCGCCGGCCGGTTGGTCTTGTAGTCGAGGATGAGAAGCCCGCCGTCGATCTTCGCCAGGCGGTCAATCTGGCCTTCAAGATCGTAGCCGCCGATGCGGGCCACGATCGGAACCTCGGCAAGGCTGCCCGGCTGGAACAGAGGTGCGAACGATGCGTCCCTGACGATCGCGAGCGTCTCGGCAACGATTTCCTCCCGCAAGTCTTGGGTCAGGCCCACGCCCCGCGCCGCGACGAAGGTGCGGGCCGCACGCTCCTGGTCCGGTGGCGGAACCTCGGGCAGATGCTGCAACAGGGCGTGCACGAGCCGCCCGCGGGCGTAGCGGCCATTCTCGCTCAAGGCGAGCGGTCCAAGCGGCGGCTGGTCGGCAAGCGCCGCTGGGCCGCTTTCCAAGCCAAGCGTGAGCCGAGAGGGCGCAAGCTTCGGGCGTGAGCGCTCGCGTGGCGCCGCTTCAAGTGCCCAAGCGGGAAGCGTAGCGACCTCTTCCTGGTCAGGCTTGGTCTCGCAGGGCGTCACCGGTGCCGTCTGTTGATTCTCCCTGCGGCTCAAGCGTCGGCCGTCGGCGTCCACCTGCGCCGTCAAATGGCCATCGAGCCCGTCCGCGACGAGGTCGTACCAGACGGCACCGACCTCCCGCCTTTGCAGACCCTCCCAGCCGCAGACATAGAGCCGGTCTTCGGCGCGGGTCATAGCGACGTAGAGCAGCCGGTGATATTCCTCGCGCTCGGCGTTTTCGACCCGCTGCTTACTCTCCTCGATCCCGGCAAGCTTGGAGTGGCCTGCCGGCGGCCAAATTAGATGGACGACCTCGTCCGGCGGTTCGTCCGCGCGCGGCACGGGGTAGAGCCTCACCCCAGGGAGCCGCGGTCGCATGCATGTGTCGGGCAGAATCACGATCGGCGCCTGCAATCCCTTGGCGCCGTGCACCGTCATGATGCGTACCTCATCGCGCTCTTGCTCCATGTCTCGCTTGATCTCGACATCGCCCGCGCGCAGCCGATTGACGAAGCCCTGGAGCGAGGGCGCGTCCTCGCGGTCGTAAGCAAGCGCGATGTCGAGGAACTCATCGATCGCCTCGGCGGCCTCCGGTCCGAGCCGCGTGAGCATGGCCTTCCGCAGACGCTGCCCGTCGGCGCCGAGCAGTTCGGAGAAGAATTCATACGGGGGCTGGAAGTCGGCACCCTCGAGCCACGCCACGAGTTGCTCTGCGGCTTGCGCGAAGCGTGGATCGTCTTCTGCCTTGGATTGAAGCGCCGCCCAAAGCGAGACCCGCCGCCCATATGCGAGCTTGAAGAGATCGTTGTCATCGAAGCCGAACAGCGGGCTCTTGAGCACGACGGCAAGCGTTAGATCATCGTCGGGCATCAGCAGAAAATCGGCGAGTGCTATCAGGTCCTGCACGGCAAGCTGCTCGGTTAGCAACATGCGGTCCGCGCCCGCGACCGGCACGCCGAGCCGCTTCAATTCGCGGATCATCGGCGTGGTGAAGGGATCGCGGCGGCGGACGAGGATCAGAATATCGCCGGCTTTGACCTTGCGGCCTTTCGAGACGAGCCGCTCGTCATTGTCGAGCCAACCCTTGATCGTCGTCGCGATGCGCTTGCAGAGCGCGTCGACCGCGCGTGCGCCCGCCGGCTCCTCGGTCCACGGCTCGAAGGCGTCCGATTCCTCGGGTCTCTCCTGCTTCTCAATCTCCCATAGCTCGACCAGCCCAGCCTCGCCTTTGCGAATGGCATCATGCTGGATCGCGCCGTCCTGCCAGGTCAGGCCTTGCGCCGCCGGCGGTCTGCCAAACACAAGATCGACGGCTTCGAGGATGGGCTCGGTCGAGCGGAAGGAGAGCGTGAGCGGCACGTCGTGCCAAGTCAGCCCAAGCGCAGTCGCCCTCTGCTTTAAGCTGCGGCCCACTTCGCCGAATCGCGCGGGGTTGGCACCCTGAAACGAGTAGATCGACTGCTTCTCGTCGCCCACCGCGAACAGCGTACGCAGCTTCTCGCTCGCGCCGGAACCGGCGAAGAATTCAGCCGCCAAGGCTTCGATGATGGTCCATTGCGCGGGGTTCGTGTCCTGCGCTTCGTCCACAAGGATGTGGTCGATGCCGCCGTCGATCTTGTAGAGGACCCAGGCGGCAGCGTCGGTTTGCGACAGCAGGTGCTGCGTCTTGACGATCAGATCGTCATAGTCGAGCGCGGCCTCCGCCTGCTTGCGCCGCTCATAGTGTGCCTGCACCGCATCGGCGAGCGCGAGCACCGCGGCGCTCGCTTCGGCTAGGCGTAAATGCGCGAGCTTGTCGTTATGGGCAACAAAATCGGCTTGCGCACGGTCAAGCGTCGCGCAAATCGCCGGCGTGCCCCTCTCGATAGCCTTGCTGCAAACTCTGGCCCTCACATCTCCATCGGATCTGAAGAACAGCTCCTTCAGCGCAGCCGCGCGGGACTCGCCGTTGCTCGCGCGCGCCGCCCGCAGGGCGGCCTCGGCGCTTCTGTCCATGTCAGTGGCGCCGCCGCACTCCGCGAAGGCGGCGAGGGCCGTGTCGATCTCCTCGTTGGTGAGGACGTTCGCGAGTCGGTTGATCAGCGCGTCTTCCGTAATGTCCACCACGTTGAACAGCCGTTTGAGCGCGACACATTCGGCCTCGGCCCAATCTCCGGCAGACCCGTGATAGGCGACCATGCGCTGAAGCTCGGCACGCTTGTCGAGCACGGTGTCGATCACTTGGCGAATGTAGTCGCCGGAGTTGAGCGCGGTGGCCTTGTCGAGCGCTCTCCCGAGGATGCCTTCGCCGTCTTCCGCGGCGCGCGCCATGGTGGCGTCGAAGGCATCATGGCGCATGAGCGCCTGCTTGCGTTCATCCAATACGGAAAAGTGCGGCGTGACCTGCGATTCGAGCGGGAAGCGCTGCAGCAGCCGCTCGCAGAAGCCGTGGATGGTGTGGATCTTGATTCCGCCTTTGGCCTCCAACGCCCGTGCGAATAGACGTCTTGCGGTGCGCAGTTCTTTGTCGTCGGGCGCCCGTCCCATGAGCTGCGTGAGCGCCTCGCTCAAACTCTCCGGCTTGGCGGTCGCCCAGTCGGCCAGAACCTTGAGCAGGCGGTTCTGCATCTCTGCCGCAGCGGTCTTGGTATAGGTCAGGCAGAGAATGGATTCGGGCCTGAAGTCGGCGAGCAGAAGCCGCAAGCAGCGCCTGACCAGAACCTCGGTCTTGCCGGTGCCGGCATTGGCCGACACCCAGGCGGACGCCGAAGGGTCGGAAGCGCGCGCCTGGTTTCTGTCGGCTTCAGGGGGGAGGGTCCGCCTGCTCATGGGAGTTCCTCCGCCTCTTGCGTCAGCCATTCCTTGACGCGGGCAAGATGCTCGTACTCGTCGTAGTCATAGGCCCGCGCGAAGGGTCCCCTCCGGCGCTTCACCTCGTAAGCCATGTCGGGGTCGGCATAGCGCGCGACCAGCGCGTTCAACCTGGCGAGCGCCTCCCTGGCAAGAACGGTTGGAGAAGTCTTCGCTGCGTCCCGTTCCTCGCCGCCAGCGTTGCGGCCAGAGACGTGGATGTAAACGAGGCCGTTCACGCCGCGCTTGCCGAGGTCGGCGAACCCACCGCTTTCGGCGATGGCCGCTTCGAGCGAGAGCTGCGGTGAAGCAAGCTTTTCGACATGCGTGGGTACTGGCGGCTTGCCGGTCTTGTAGTCGTACATGATGACCGAGCCAGCTTCGCCGACATCGATGCGGTCGGCGCGCGCGGTAAGGGTAAAATCGGTGCCGAGAGCGAGCGAACCGTAGACCTCAGTGAGAATGCGCGCGATGCCCGAGCGCCGTTCTGGCTCGGTTGCCGCGAACCAGCGGGCGAAGCGCTGAAAGTGCGGGCGCCAGAAGGCTGCCACGAGTGGGGAACCGCTAAGCTTGGCGAAATGCGTATCAGCAATGCGCATCAGCTCGCTTTCGATGTCGGCGGGCAACTGGTCGGCGAATTCACGCGAGATATCGTGCAAAGCCCGATGCACGATCTGGCCGCGTGTGGCGACGTCAGGTTCGGCGCCGAGCTCCTTCATCGGCTCGAGCTCCAGGATGTTCCTGGCAAAGATCTCGTAGGGATTGGCGATCCAGCGCTCGATGCGCGTGACGCTAAGTTTCTTTGGTCTTGCCTCGACGGGCGGTTTCGGTTCCGGTGCCTTGATCGGCGCAAATGGCGCGCGGTCGCGCTCTCGTGCCCAGGCCACCCAAGGCTGCTCCGGCACGACCTTCTGTTCGAGTCCGGTTGCCTTCACCAAGGCAAGCAGCCGTTGCAGCCAGCGCGAGGGCACGGTCTGCACGCCCTCCACCTTGTGCGCGCGCGTGAGATAGACCTCGCGCGCCCCGAGCCCTTGGGCGAAATCGTGGGCGGCAAGGCCGATGCGTCGCTCCGGCGGCGCCAAACCGAGTTTCTCGCGCATCGGCCGGCTGAGCCAGGGGCCGGCCTCCTGATGCCGCGGCCATACACCTTCGTTGAGGCTGCCAAGGATCACCACGTCGGGCTGTTGCAGCCGCGCTTCGAGGGGCCCCCAGATGAAGAGCCGCGGATGCAGCGCCGCGCGCGGCCGCACCACTTCGCCGGCAACAAGGCTGCGATAGAAGGGAGGATAGTGGGCGGCGGTGATCGCAAGTCCGTGACCGGCATCGATCAGCTCGGCGAGCAGCACCGAAAGTGCTTCGCCGGCATCGCCCTGCCAGAGGCTTGAAGACGATCCGCTCGCGTCGCGCGCCAGCGCCTCGGCCGCATCGGCATGCGCTTGCGCCAAGCGCGAGGCGGGGCTGGGCAAATCGCCGCTTGCCAAATCGGTCAATGGCTTGAAGGCGTCTTCGAGATCGGCGACCAAGCGCAGAGCCGCCGCGTGCTCCGCATCGCTCAACCGGAGTCGTCCGCGTTTCTCCTCCTTCCGCGCCGCCTCCAGCGCAGCGCGCGCCCCCGCGAGACCTTGCCCGACATAGACATCGCGGAAAGCGCCGCGCTCGAGCGCCCGTGCAGCCCCCCGTGTCACCTCTGGCCGGTGACCAAGCAGCGTCAAGGGATGCTTGAGCAAGGCCATCAACTGAGGCGGCGCAAAGTCCGTCTCGAATGCGCCGAGCACGAGATCGAGGAAAGCGCCCGGCACGATGCGCGCGACCGGCACGCCGGCCGAATCGTCTATTCCCAAGTCGTAGCGCTTCAGTCGCGCCGCGACCCGCCGCGCCAGGACACGATCAGGGGTGACCAGCGCCGCGGTCTTGCCCGGCGTCTCGATCATCCCGCGAAGGATCAAGGCGATGGCCTCGGCCTCATCATGCGCGGTCGGCGCCACGATGAGGCGCGTGCCGGCAAGTGCATTGGCAAAGCTTGCGCGCCCTTCCGGCATAAGCTCCTCGGTGGAAAGAAACTGCTGCCAATGGTCGGTGCGCTCGGCGGGACGCAAGGCCTCGCTGGTGAGATAGAGCCGTGCGCGTGCGGCGGCATCGGGCTCGCTTCCCGCAACATAGGCGACCTCATCGCGCCGCGCGCCAAGCTTGCGCAAAAGCTCGGCCATTCCGGCTTGCGGATGCTCGGGATGCTCGGGAAGGGTAGCCCAGCTTTCCTCGTCGAGGGATTTATCGAGCCCTGGCAACACGACGGCGCCGTTCGGGAGCGAGGCGATTGCCTTGAGGAGCCGCGCCGTCGCCGGCACGGTGCCGGTCGATCCTGCCGCGATCACCGGATAGGCCGCGCCCTTCGCCAGCCGCACCGTCTCCAGCTCCATGAGCCTGTTGCGGCGCACGACCGGAGATACCAGCCGTTGCTCCGCGAGATGGAGCGGCCAATGCTCGGTGACGACCTTGAGAAATTCGACGGTCGACTCCCAATGCATGGCGAGATCGCTCGGAACGAGCTGATCGAGATTGGCGAGATCGACTTCCTCCGTCTCGACCAGATCCATGAGATTAGCGAGATCCGCCGCAAGTTTTGAAGCCTGTCCGGGGCTAGGCGCGAAGCGAAGCGACGCCATCTCGTCCTCGGTCGCCCCGGGGGCCGGGCCGCGTCCCAAGGCCAACACCAGGCGCATCAAGGCAAGCCGTCGCGGCAGCGCGCCGATGGCCGGGGCGCCCAGAGCGCCGTCGTCCCCCAGGCTTTCCTCAGCTCCGAAAATGATGGCGGCGTCCTCGTCGGGATCGCCAAGCGCCCTGATACGTGGCAGGAGCAAAGCCTCGCCCTTGGACTCTGCCAGAAATGCTTCGCGCAGAGCCCGTGCCGCGCGTCGTGTCGGAAGATAGATTGTCGTGAAGGGAAGCATGAGGGGGTCGGGCTTCGGGCCGCCGGGCAACGGCAACTCGCCGGCGAGAATGGCTCTGGCGAGCGTTGTAAGAAACGGCGCCGAAGGCGGGATGGTGTAGAGCCTTGCGCCCGCTGATAAGGGCTCAGGCACCTTCGCGCTCGAAAAGACTTTCGGCTTCCGCCAAGGCGTCCGGCGTGCCGACATGCATCCAGCGCCCGTCGAGCCTCACACCATAGAGCCTGCCTTTGGCGAGCACCCGGTCCCACAGCAGATTGAGCGAGAAGCGGCCTTCAGGCGCGTCCTTGAACAACCTCGCGTCGCAAAGGGACACGCCGGCGAAGGCGAAGGGCACGACCTCGTTCTTTCCCCGCCGCGCGAGGCGACCGTCGCGCGACATGGAGAAATCGCCCTTGGCGGCGTAGCCGATACTGGTCGCCGTCGGCGCGAGCAAGAGCAGGCAATCCATCTCCTCCGGATTCCATTTCCGCAACATGCGCGACAATGCGGGCGCGGCGCCTTCGCTCCACACCGAGTCGGCATTGTGGATGAAGAACGGGCCAGGTCCGAGCAGAGGAAGTGCCTTCTTGGCGCCGCCGCCGGTATCGAGCAGCACGCCCCGCTCGTCAGAAACGAGCGTCTCGGGCGATTTGCCCTTGCGGCTCGCAAGATGTGCTTCGAGTTGATCGGGAAGGTAGTGCACATTCACCACGGCGGTCTTGACGCCGGCGGCGGCGAGTCGATCGAGCACGTGATCAAGCAACGGCCTTCCCTCGAGCGGCACCAGCGGCTTCGGCATGCGCAGGGTGAGCGGGCGCATGCGTTCGCCCAAACCAGCGGCGAGAACCATCGCCGTCCTCGCCTGGGTCATGGGCGCGTCCTCTCAGACGACGAGGGACAGGTGGCTTTCTGCTTTGGGAAACTCGTGCGCATAGAAGCGGCGTAGCTCGGCCAAGGCGGGATGAGCGAGGTTGCGCTCGAGATAGCGCGCGACCCGCGGAATGTGAGCGAGATAACCGCGCTTGCCGTCACGTTTCGCCAATCGCGCAAAGATGCCGAGGATCTTAGAGTTTCTTTGGGCGCCGAGCGTCGCATAAAGCGAAGCGAACCGATCGCCCGAAAAGGTCTTGTTTTGCGCGCCCCGGGCGGAACAGTAGCGAGCGAAAAGCTCCCGTTCAAGCGCTTCCGGAACGTCGAGCCGGGCGTCCTGGAGCAAGGACACGAGATCGTAGGCAAACGGCCCCAAAAGCGCGTCCTGGAAGTCGAGAATACCCACCTTTTTGATCCCTTTCCGCTCGGGTAGCCAGATCAAATTGGGCGAGTGGTAGTCCCTCAGCACCCAGCCGGGGTCGGATTTGGCCGCCTCGGCGAGACGGGGGCGCCAAAGCGCCCTGAACTCCTCTGCGAGCTCCGCCGGCATGCCCCCGCCGTGCAGAGCCGGCCAGAACCAGTCGATCAGGAGCGAAGCTTCGGTCAGCATCGCCTCGGCGTCGAAGACCGGAAGCCGGTAAGGCGCGTGGCCCTCGATCGGCAGCGTGTCCGGCGGAGGGTTCTGCGCAAGCGCCGCCAGAACATCGACGGCTGCACCCCAAAGCTCCGCCATCTTCCGTCCGCCCGTAACCTCGCTGCCGAAGACCTTGTCGCCGAGGTCCTCGAGGAGAAGAAAGCCTCGGTCCAGATCGAAGGCGTAGACGGCCGGCGCGGAAAGTCCGCGCTCTCTGAGCGCCCCCGCTACGGCCACGAAAGGCGTCACATCCTCGGCGAGGTGCACCAGCGCGCTATAAGGCTTGCCGTTGCGGATCGGCGGGCCGTCCGGCTGGCGCGGGGAGTTCATCAGAACGGCGCTGCGATCCGGCGTCACGAGCCGTGTGTAGGAGCGCGTCGAAGCATCGCCTTGCAGATAACGGGACGGGGCCTCGGCGTAAGGCGTCTTGCCGAGGAACTTCGTCATCTGCTCGAGGCGATCGAGCCTCGCCTCCCAGCTCCCATGTCCCGTGAGCACGATGCGACGCGTATCCGGCGTCGCCGTCTCATCCATCGCGATGTCGAGCCGATCGGCTGGAAGCCAGCGCTCCGCGCGTTCGGGCCACTCGATGAGGACCGCGCCGTCGGTCACCGCGTCGTCGAGGCCGAGCTCGTCGAGCTCCGCAGGCTCCAGCCTATAGAAATCGCAATGGGCGAGAGTGAGGCGCGGCGTCTCGTAGCGCTGCATCAGGGCGAAGGTCGGGCTCGGCACTTCGCTTCCGCCGTCGAGGCGCGCGACGAGCGCCCGGGCGAGGGTCGTTTTGCCGGCGCCAAGCGGTCCGGAGAGGGCGATCACGTCGCCCGTCTTGAGAAAGAGAGCGAGACGGCTGGCGAGAATGTCGAGCTGGACGAGATCGACATCGTCGAGACTCACACGAGCGGTCATCCGGCGAGGCTAGATTTGTAGCGCGGCTCACCGCGCCCGACTGCTTCCTCAAGCTCATGCTCGAGCGGGAGCAGCAGCTTGACCCACGTTCCCCGACCCGGTGCGGAGTCGAGCGTGACCGTGCCCCCATGCAGCTCGGCAAGGCTTTTGACGATAGACAGCCCGAGTCCGGCGCCGCGATGGCTAGAGCCATGCGAGCGGCTCTCGAAGCGATCGAACACGGCCTGCTGATAGTCGGCTGGTATGCCAATTCCTTGATCGGTCACGGTGAAAGCGATCATCGAGTTTTCGCGCCCGCAAGCAAGCAGGATCTTGCCGCCGGCATCCGAGAAGCCGATGGCGTTGGAAAGGAGATTATAGAGCATCTGCGTGACGCGCCTGCCGTCGGCGACGAACTCGTCGATGCCAGGCTCGATCTCGATATCGAGGGTGACCCTGTTCTGCGCGAGCCGCTCCTGCACGCCTTGCGCGGCCTGATCGATGACCTCCCGCACCTTGACCGGCGAAAGCTTCAGCTCGAGCGTGCCGGCGTCGATGGTCGCGAGGTCGAGAATATCGTCGATGATGGACAAGAGCGTACGGCCCGAGAACCTGATGTCGTTAAGGTAGTCGCGCTGCCTGTCGGTGAGAGTGCCGACAATGGGACTCGCCAATAGCTCGCTGAAGCCGATGATATTGGTGAGCGGTGTGCGCAGCTCATAGGATACGTGGCTGATGAAGGCGGTCTTGAGGCGATCCGCCGCTTCGAGCGCCTCGTTCTTCTCGATCAGCGCGCGCTCGGCGTGTTTGGCGTCTGAGACATCGACATAAGTGAGCAGCGTCCCGCCATCGGGCAAGGGCAGCACGGCGCAAGCCAGCACGCTGCCATCGGCACGATCGAATTCCTTCTCGTAGGCGACGCGTGCCGGCACGATCGCGGTCACCGCCGCCTTGATGGCGTCCCACTCCTCGGGCGCGTCATGCAGGACGCGGCACCAGGAGATGACCTCCTCGACATGCGGTTCACCGTCGAGCTGGCGCGGGTTCAACCGCCAGATGGTGGCGAAGGCGCGGTTATAGAGCCGCAGGCGCCCATTGGGCCCGAACACCGCGACGCCCTCGCGTAACGTGTCGAGCGTCTCGGTCTGCACCTCGATCAGCGCGTTGTAGCGGCTCTCCAGGGCAAGCCTTTCCGTGACGTTCTCATAGAGATAGGTCACGCCCGCCTCGCCCTCGCTGTCGGCGACGACATGCAGCGCGCGGCCGTCCGGCAAATGCCATTGGTCCTCCGCTTGCGCGTTGGTGCCGTAGCGACTGAGCCAGCTCCTCTTCCATTCGCGATAGTCGGCTTTTTCCGGCAGCCGGCGCGCCTGCCGCAGCCGATCGAGGATATCCCCGTCGCGCGGATGGGTCGCAAGCCAGTCGGGGTCGAGCTGCCAAAACTCGACATAGGCCTGATTGAAATGGGTAAGCCGCTGGCTTGCGTCGAACACGGCGAAGGCCGTGGCAAGCCGGTCGAAGCTCCGGAAACGCGTTTCCGGGCTCGGTTTCGTCTCGGCGCGGCCACGCCCGGCCTTGTTCGCGTCATCGAGCAGCGCGCGCAGCGAGGCGACCTGCTCTTCGAGCTGGCGCTGCTTGGCGGCGGCGTCAGCCAAATCGAGCCGCTGCCCGGCCAGGTCGCGCACTTTCAGCAATATGGTGCGGCCCGTGGCGCGGCCGTCCACCTCGACATAGCGCTCGCGGCGCGTGCGCAACATCAGATTGAACGGCTCGCCCCGCTCTGCCAGCGCGTCGATCGCCTTTTCCAAGTCAAGCACGGACTGGGCGTCGAGCCAGCCGGCAAAATGCAGAAGCGCGCCGGTGTCGCGCGGCACCCCGAGCGCCGCCGGCAGGCTCGCCACCAGAAGCTCCGCTTCGCCCGATTCCGTCACGGTGAGAAGCGCCTGGGGCTCCGCCGTCAGCAGCGTCTCGAGCATGTTCTCGCTCAAGCGATAGCGCTCGGCCTCGATCGCGGCGGTGCTGTCCGCCCTGCGGGCACGTTCGGCGGCGCGGACATAGGCATAGGCGATGCCGACGGCAAAAGCGATGATGCCGAGGATGATGCCGAGCGTCAGCAGCGTGCGCGGATCAAGCGCAAAGCCTCCATCCGCGGCAAAAGCCGCGTCGAGAGGCATGACAGAGAGAGGAACACAGCAAATCAGGACGCGGCACAGCACCACGGGCCACCTTGATGAAGGTGCAACCTTGCCCCCGCTGGTCCGCATGGTCCCTCGCTCCACGCCCCGCCCATGGCCCCGCCTCGCCTCACGCTGCCACAGACTGAACGCCGGTCGATCGACCCCGCGAGCCTCAAGGCGAATCAAGCTTAGATTAGCTGCATCAGTGAGTCTTGCCCACTGGCCAGCGTGCCTTGGTTAATCGTGACGGCCGCGTGACGCCTGCCGCCATCAATAGCGATAGGTGTCGGGCTTATACGGTCCTTCGACCGGCACGCCGATGTAGTCGGCTTGGTCCTGCTTCAGCGTGGTCAGCTTGGCGCCGACTTTGCCGAGATGGAGCCGCGCCACCTTCTCGTCGAGCTGCTTCGGCAGCGTATAGACCTCTTTCTTGTAAGCACCGGGATTGGTCCATAGCTCCATCTGCGCGAGCGTCTGGTTGGTGAAGGAGGCACTCATGACGAAGCTCGGATGGCCCATGGCATTGCCGAGATTGACCAGCCGCCCCTCCGACAGAAGGATGATGCGTTTGCCGCCCGGAAATTCGATCTCATCCACCTGCGGCTTGACGTTGTGCCATTTGTAATTGCGCAGCGCCGCGACCTGAATCTCCGAGTCGAAATGGCCGATATTGGCGACGATGGCGCGGTCCTTCATCTGCCGCATATGATCGATGGTGATGACGTCCTTGTTGCCGGTGGCGGTGACGAAGATGTCTGCGCGCGGCGCCGCGTCCTCCATGGTAGTGACCTCGTAGCCCTCCATCGAGGCCTGCAGCGCGCAGATCGGGTCGATCTCGGCCACCAGCACACGGCAGCCGGCATTGCGCAGCGATGCGGCCGAGCCTTTGCCCACATCGCCGAAGCCCGCGATCATCGCCACCTTGCCGGCCATCATCACATCTGTGCCGCGGCGAATGCCGTCGACCAAACTCTCGCGGCAGCCATAGAGATTGTCGAACTTGGACTTCGTCACGCTGTCATTGACGTTGATGGCGGGGAACAGCAGCGTGCCCTTCTTCTGCATCTCGTAGAGGCGGTGCACGCCGGTCGTGGTCTCCTCGGTCACGCCGCGAATGTTCTTGGCGATCTCCGAGTACCAGCCGGGCTTCTCCTTCAACCGCCTCTTGATGGCGGCGAACACGACCTCTTCTTCTTCGTTGATCGCCTTGTCGAGAAACCCGGTGTCGCCCTTCTCGGCGCGCACGCCAAGATGCACGAGCAGCGTCGCGTCGCCACCGTCGTCGAGGATCATGTTGGGCGTGCCGCCGTCGGCCCATTCGAAAATGCGATGGGTGTAGTCCCAGTATTCTTCGAGGCTCTCGCCCTTATAGGCAAATACGGGAATGCCCTGCGCGGCGATGGCCGCGGCGGCGTGGTCCTGCGTCGAATAGATGTTGCATGAAGCCCAGCGGATATCGGCGCCGAGCGCCTTCAGCGTCTCGATCAGAACCGCAGTCTGGATCGTCATGTGCAGGGAGCCCGCGATACGCGCGCCCCTCAAGGGCTGCTTCGCCGCAAACTCCTCGCGCACCGCCATCAGACCCGGCATCTCCGTCTCGGCGATTGCGATTTCCTTGCGGCCCCAATCGGCAAGTCCGATGTCTTTGACGTGGTAATTCATACGCTTGCTTCGCTTCCTGCTGGTCTTGACTATAAGGATATAAAGAAGTCCTTATACGTTTTGCAAGACGCTGCCAAGGCAAAAGGGCAGCCGGAATATCTCGCCCGTCCCAAGTCCGCGAGGGCGGGGATGCGGCAGCCACTCATTCAGAGGGATTGTGAACTCTCGCTTTTTATACCGCCAATCGGAAGCCGTCGCTCAAACCGGGCGCCTAACGCCTTGTTTGTCGCGTTGAAATGTAAATCCGTAACCGCCGGCTACGCGCCGGACGAAAATCGGCAACTCCAAACTCTTACCCCGGCAGGGTCGCGTTCGGCACTCTTTATGACACGGCGAGCTGCTCACAGGATCACGCCACTTGGAGCTCAGTCTCCCCGGTCGTTAGTTCGTTAGTCGTGGCCTTCACGATCGCCGCTGTTATTCTCGCCTAGCGTCATCTTTCCCGAGAAGGTAATTCTGGGCCGAGTATCTGACGGGGGCAGAACCTTGAGACAGGGCATCGTCGCTGGCGCATTGGCGGCCATAATGGTGGCGATCGTTTCATTTGCGGTGGGAGCTTCGCCGCTAATGAAGAGCCGCTCTCCGTTTGAATCTGGTTCCTCTCAAATCTCACTATTCCATCAGGCAGTCATCTACGCCAAAGAAGGAAGTCGAAAGCTCGTCGACGGGCGCTGGAATCTCGGCCAGAGTGAGTCCAAGCTCGGCATAAAGCTTTCAGCTGACGAGACGAAACAGCTGATGGCGTGCACGGGCCAGATCGTGTGTCAGACGCCTGACATCCACACCGAGGAAGAGGACAGAGTTGGCGTTAAAGTCACCGCGACTGCGGTGAGCGTGCTCAGACCGGACTTGCTGGTGACGGCAAGGCACGTCCTCTTCAAAGGCAAAAGAGCAATGGTGTCCTTTGGAAGCTGCAGCTTCCGCAGCTATTTGCGTAAAAAGGTCGCCATTCCGGTTCTTGTCGAGAAAGACCAAAGGAGGGGATACGCTTTTAACAATGAGGATTTTGTCGTTCTTCGCCTCAAGCGCGAATTAGAGGACTGCCGCGCGTTTGCGATAAACGATTCTGATGCATCCCTGCGTGAGGGGGAACAAGTCCTTTCAGTTACCGGTCACCAGCTTCGTACCTTGAATAAAGTTTCGGGCCGGGAGCCGGTGGTCGCGAGGGGAAAGATAAGAAGGATCTTCGACGGAGTCCTCGGGGGGCCGCCGTTCTACTACTCCGACATCGATTTCGACGTGGGAGGTTCGGGGGGCGCGGTTTTCGCTCTAAGGGACAGACGCCCACGATTTCCGCACGCCGATCACCCGCATTTGGCTCCGGTTTCAGATGACGAAGGTCGCATCATTCTGAGGGGAATATCGGTGGGCTACGGGCTGCGTGCCAAGAACGGAAGGCCCTACAGCGAAGATCGAAACTATACGATCATCATTGGCCTTCAGGCGGAATTCAGGGACCTGGTCACGGGCAAAGCCCATAAGCCGGCTGCTGTGGAACCGGCGCCCTGTCTCCAAGGCGGGGCGGCCAAGATCAATGTGATTTCAGAATCCGTTCCGTTGGCTCAGTCGGAAACGTTTGCACCTTCCCTTCGGCAATACGCGTGCAGCCGCGAAGCGACGCCTGGCCGCAAAGCTGGAAAGGCGAACGCCAATTGCTCAAAGCTCGCAAAAGGATTGAAACTAGTCGCATCGCAGCGAGCAAAAGAAAAACGCGAATTCACGCTGAAGAACGACACAAGCTGCCGGATCTGCTTCACCTATAATCGTTGCAATGGTTACGGATGTTGGGACGAAGCGGTGAGGTTAAGCGCCGAATCGACACTTTCCGCCGGAGTGAGTGAGCGGGCACCCGTCATCAACAACCCGCAATTCTGCAAGTAGCCAGGATCGGCGATTGCGTCCGCGGAGTCAGATGCCGACGCGATAACGCGCCGAGACTTGGATCGGCGGGCCGTTTGATCTCCCTCAATGTGCATCCGCTCTCGGGAGGCCTAGAATTTCCGATGCTCAGTACGAACCGAGATATTGCTGGCCCGTCCCGGGTCTATGTCTGGGATCCCTTCGTGCGCGTCTTCCATTGGACCTTGGTCGTGGCCTTCACCGTCGCCTATCTGACCGAGGACGATCTCCTCACGCTGCATGTGTGGTCGGGCTATATCGTCGGTGCGCTGGTCGTGGCGCGCGCAATCTGGGGCTTCATCGGACCGGAGCATGCCCGCTTTTCGGATTTCATCTACACGCCGCTCAAGACGCTTGCCTATATGCGCGACCTCATGCTGTTCCGCGCCCAACGCCATCTCGGCCACAGCCCAGGCGGCGGGGCCATGATCGTGCTTCTGCTCGTGTTCTTGATGGCAACCGTAGTGACGGGGCTCGTCGTCTACGGCGGCGAGCACCAAGCGGGACCGCTTGCCGGATTGTTCAGCGAGCAGACCGCTGAAGCGATCGAGGAGGTGCACGAGCTTTTCGCCAATATCACGCTTGCGCTCGTTCTCGCCCATATCGCCGCGGTCATTCTCGCGAGCGTCATCTTCCGCGAGAATCTCGTGCGCGCCATGGTGACGGGTTACAAGCGGCCCTGACGCCTGGCGCTGCTCAAGAGGGTTTGACGCACTCGCCGAGCGAGGTGAAGACGGAGCGTCGCACCACGGCATGCGTCCGAAAGCCTTCGCGCGCCATGAGCTGCTGGTGTAGCTCGGGCAGGCGATAGAAGGGGACGCTCGGATACCAGTGGTGCTCGAGGTGGTAGCCGACATTGTGCGGCAGGATCAGCATCGCCTCGATCCAGGTCGGTACCGTGGTGCGCGTGATCGAATATTCCTCTTCTTCGCTCTCCACCGCGCTGTGCTCGCAGATGATGCGCACATACTGCACGAAGATGTGCCAGGTGCAGAACGGGAGGAGCCAGTACAACAGAAAACCGAACCAGGCATCGAAGAGCGTCAAAGCTGCCGCGACAGCGGAATAAAAGCCGAGCTTGGCGGCGACCATCCAATGCGGGGAGGGGACGAGGAATGAGCCCACCACGCCGCGGACGATCCAGAAAATGCCGGTCAAGAACAACGCGCGGCGGAGCAGCACGAGCGCAAGGCCGAGCTTCGTCTTGGGAAACACCCAATCCGGCGCGAGCTCTCCCATGGCGTCGTGCGTGTACCAGATGTGTCGGTTCCCGTCGCCGGGGAGATTTGTGTATTGATGATGCGTTCCGTGAAACTTGCGGAAGCCCTCTACCGATGCGAAGGTCGGCCACATCAAGAAAAGATTGGCGAAGAGGTCGTTCTGCCAACGGGAGGGCAGGTAGCGATAGTGCGAGGCGTCGTGTCCCAGGATCAGCAGCGCGTGCTGGCGCGATCCGATCGCTACGACCGCGAGCAGGTAAACCAGCGGGTGCGAAAAATAGGCGGAGAGGACGATCGCCCCGACGATGGCAGCCCAGTCTTCAGCTGTCGCTGCCAGCGCTCTCGCGGGCTCCAGCGCCGACAGTTCCTTGGTCTTCGCGGCGGGCAGCCGTTCGGGAATGACCCTGCTCGTGTTGTGCGGGTGCACAACAACCGGATTCTTGGAGATGTCTTCGTTCGGGTTTTCCGCCCGCAGATATGCGACGGCCCGGGTGATCTGGCTGAGACGCGGCATCGGTCGCCCCTACACGGTGCTGCGGACTTGGCTATGTCTACGTCAATCTGGGGCAATCTTAAGGCCGCGCCATCAATCTTCGTGGCAGGGTAAAGCGGACCTTTGCTAATCCTCCTCGCCGAAGCCGTTTTCGACCAGCTTGATCAGCGCCTCGAGCGCATCCTTCGCCTCCGGCCCTTCCGCCTCGATCAGAATGGTGTGGCCCTGGCCCGCGGCGAGCATCATCAGGCCCATGATCGAGGTGCCGCCCACAGTGTGCCCCTCGCGCGTCACGCGCACGTCCGCGGTGAAGCCCGAAGTGCAGCGGACGAACTGTGCCGATGCCCGCGCGTGCAATCCCTTCTTGTTGGGAATCGTGACCTCGGCGAAATAGAGCCCTGAGCGACGCTCTTTCTTGTTATCGCGAAGCATTGCCCACGCTCTAGCTCGCGGCGAGGATCTGACTTGCTACGCTAATATATTTCCGTCCGGCATCCTGCGCCTGGGTAATCGCCTCTTCCAGCTTACACTCGCCCCTGACGCTCGCAAGCTTCACCAGCATCGGCAGGTTGACGCCGGCGATCACCTCGACGTTGTTGCGCTCCATCGCCGAGATGGCGAGGTTCGACGGCGAGCCGCCGAACATGTCGGTGAGCACGACCACGCCGCTTCCGCTATCGACCCGGGCCAGCGCCCTCAGCATATCGCTCCGCCGCAATTCGAGATCGTCGTCAGGTCCAATTGAGATCGTTTCGATTTGCTCCTGCGGTCCGACCACGTGCTCGAGCGCGGCTCGGAATTCGTGCGCAAGCTTGCCATGCGTGACGATGACGACGCCGATCATGTTGCCCTTTGGGTCGAGTGTGCCTGGTGGAAGGCCGCTATCTTTGTCGGGAGAGGGGATGTTCGCAACTGCAATATATACTTACTTGGCATTGTCCGGCGCGACCCGCAAGAGCGCCATTTTTAGCTTGACGGCTGCCGAAGCTTCGAAGGGGGCAAGCTTTAGCGTCGGCAGGGGAACGCCCGCAATAAGGGTCCGTTCCTCCGGATCAGGCGGCATTCTCGGCAACTCCTTGCCGCTGACCAGATCGCAAATCAGCACAAGCACCGCTTCCGCGAGAAAGGGGACCTCCACGATACCGAGCCCTCTCACCTCGATCTTTCCGGCGATGGTGGCAGGCGGCGAGGCAAGCAGCGTCCCATCTGCGTTCGCCGTTACGAAGACTTGATCGTCCGCCACCAAATGCGGTTCGGCCTCGCCTTCGCCCGGAAGCGCTATGAATCTGAGTGCGAGGTCAGATTTTCCTGAGCCTGGGCTGCCCCGCAGCAACGCACCACGGCGCCCCAGCGCCACGCAAGTGCCAGGGACGAGCTCGCGTGCCTCTTTCAAACATGCCTCTCGTATCGCCTAAAAGCTTGCCGGCAGCCGGATCACGAAACGCGCTCCGCCGCTCTTGCCATCACCGTTGCCCCGCCACATGCCGGGAGGCGGGCGGTTTTCGGCATAAAGACGCCCGCCATGCGCCATCACGATTTGGCGCGAGATGTTGAGCCCGAGTCCCGAGTTCTGCCCGAAATTTTCCTGCGGACGGTCCGTATAGAAGCGTTCGAAAATGCGCTCGAGATTCTCCGGCGGAATGCCCGGGCCCTCGTCCTCGACCGCGATCTGAATCTCCGGTCCGATGCGGCGCGCCTGCACCGCGACCCTGCCGCCGGGCGGCGAGAAGGAGATCGCATTGTCGAGCAGATTGACGATGACCTGGCTCAAGCGGCTGTCATGTCCCATGACACCGTAGGGTTTGGCGCCCGCGGCGTAGGCGATTTCGTAAACGACTTCCGGCGTGTCATCGCGATGGATGTCGTTGAACAGCGACACGGTCGTGCGCACGAGATCGGCGAGATCGACGGGTTTCGCATCCTCGCGCGCCAGCTCGGCATCGAGGCGCGACGCGTCGGAGATGTCGCTGATCAGCCGATCGAGCCGCTTCACATCGTGCTTGATGATCTCCATCAGGCGTTCTTTCGACTCGTCGGTTCTGGCGAGCGGCAGCGTCTCGGTCGCGCTGCGTAAAGACGTGAGCGGGTTCTTCAGCTCGTGCGCCACGTCCGCGGCAAAGCTCTCGATGGCGTCGATGCGCTTGTAGAGCGCATTGGTCATGTCGCGGAGCGCGCCGGAAAGATGACCGATCTCGTCGGTGCGGTCGGTGAAGTCGGGAATCTCGGCGCGCGCCTTGACACTATGCCGCACGCTTTCCGCTGCCGCCGACAGACGCTGCACGGGTCCGGCGATGGTATTGGCGAGGATCACCGACAGCACGATGGTGACGGCGGCCGCGAACAGCGACACCCGCACGATGCCCCAGCGCTCGGCTGCGACGATATTGTCGATGTCGCCGCCCCGCGTCGACAGCAGCAACACGCCGAGCACGGCGCGCATGCGCTGGATCGGCACGGCCACCGAGACGACGAGCTCGCCCTTGTCATTGATGCGGACGATCGGCACCGAGGTTCCGGTGAGAGCGGTCGCAACCTCGGGGTAGGCTTTGCCGTTGGCGCCGCCGATCTCGGTATAGAGCGGCAAGTCGTATTGCGACATGTGCGTCTTCGCCGCCTGCCAGAACCGCGTCAGAGCGTCCGGCTTCTCCACCTCCGGCGGCGGCAAGTCGTAGCGCAGCACCTCGCCGCGTGAATAGAAGGTGTCGGAATCGAGGATCAGAGACCCGTCGCGATTGTAGATGCGTGCGCGGCTTCCGGTCGGCTTCACCAGCGGTCGCAAGATGGGCGCGGCGCGCTCAGGATCGATGGTGAATTCGAGCGAGTTGGAGAGACTGTCGTCGTCGGCGCCCGGCTCGCCCTGCTCTTGCTCCAGGAGCTTCTCGGGATCGAGCTGGATCTCGTTGGTATCGACGCCGGCGGACGCGGCAATGGCGCGGGCGATGATCTCGCCTTGCGTGAGCAGGCTCTGCACCTTGGCGTCGATCAGCCCGGCGCGGAACTGGTTGAGGTAAAGAATGCCCGAGACGAGAATGGCAAGGCCGATCAGATTGAGTACGACGATGCGTCGCGTCAGGCTGGAGAAGCCATGCCGGAAGGGAAGATGCTCGGAGAGCCAGCCGAGGGCGCGCGAGCTTCGGTCGCGGGCGAGCTTGAGTGCGCGGCGAGCCCGCTCCTTCAACGTTGCGGCGTCAGGTCGTTGCCAGGACCTGTCGGCCTCGGCGGTCATTGATCAGACCCATCACTCTTTGAACCGGTAGCCAACGCCATACAATGTCTCGATCACGTCGAAACTCGAATCGACGGCCTTGAATTTCTTGCGCAGGCGCTTGATGTGGCTGTCGATGGTGCGGTCATCGACATAGACCTGATCATCATAGGCCGCATCCATCAGCGCGTCGCGGCTTTTCACCACGCCGGGCCTGGCGGCAAGCGATTGCAGGATCAGGAATTCGGTGACGGTGAGCGTGACCGGGCGGTTGTCCCATACGCAAGTGTGGCGCTCCGGGTCCATCTTCAGCTTGCCGCGCTCCAACACCTTGGATTTGTCCTCAACCACTGCGGCCGTGTCGCGCGGTTGGGCGCGCCGGAGCACGGCTTTGACCCGCTCGACCAGGAGCCGCTGCGGGAAGGGTTTGCGGATGAAGTCGTCGGCGCCCATCTTAAGGCCGAACAGCTCGTCGATCTCTTCGTCCTTGGAGGTCAAGAAGATCACCGGCAGCTCGCTCCGCTGACGCAGGCGTCGGAGCAGCTCCATGCCGTCCATGCGCGGCATCTTGATGTCGAGGATGGCGAGGTCTGGCGGGCTCTCGGCGAAGCCGTCGAGCGCACTTGCGCCGTCGTTGTAAGTCTGGGTTTTATAGCCTTCCGCCTCGAGCACCATGCGCAAGGAGGTGAGAATGTTACGATCGTCGTCGACAAGTGCAATTGTTGGCATTGTGGGGGGCCCTTGCGGCGATTGGAATGGTTAAGGGTGCAGGGTACAGGGCTGCGTTCGATTATGGCAGCTTTGGGGCGCGCTTCGCCACCCGTCTCGTGCTGTGGTGCAACAAATATCATTATGGCGCAAGTAAATAAGTCTCCAGAAATGCCCACGAAAGCCGAGATCGCGGCCTCCGCGCGCGCGCTGATCCGCCGCGCCTTCAAGGGGTCTTTGGCGACGATCGACGGCCGGAATGGTTATCCTTACGCGTCTCTTATCACGCTTGCGACCGATCCTTCCGGCGCACCGACCTTCCTCATTTCAAAGCTGGCGCGCCATACCGCGAACCTCGCGCTAGATCCCCGCGCCTCGATCATGGTCGATGAGACGGGCGCGCTGGCAGACCCGCTGCAGGGGGCGAGGGTCACGATCTCCGGCCGCGCCGAGCCGGCGCCGGAGGAGGCTGTAAGGCGTCGATTCCTGGCCCGGCACCCGGAAGGGGCCTTCTATGCCGACTTCCCCGATTTCACCTTTTGGACGCTGAAGGTCGAAGGCGCGCATTACATCGGCGGCTTCGGCCGCATCTTCGATCTCGAGCCGGGCGACCTTCTCGTTCCGGTCGACGGGGCTCAACGCCTCGCCGAGGGCGAGCAGGGCATCATCGAGCACATGAACGAGGATCACGCCGACGCGCTCGAGCTCTATGCCACCGCACTTGCCGACGCGCCCCCCGGTCCTTGGCGTATGGTGGGCATCGATCCAGAGGGCTTCGATATCGTGCTTGAAGGCGTCGCGCGGCGCGTTCTGTTCGCCGAGCCCATCGCCACGCCCGCCGAGGCCCGTAAAGAGCTGGTCAGGCTCGCGGCCGAAGCCCGGGCAGGGCGGCAATAGCCCTGATTTTGAGCGCCGGCGTCAGCAGAGCTTACCTTGAAAGCCTTCTGACTTCGGTGCTAGCAAGGGGACGATTTCGCCGTCCCAGCCAACTCTTAAGCCCGAGGACCCCGCCGCATGAGCGTACAAACGAAGTTTGCGCCCGAAGCGACCAAGACGAGCCGGCACGATGCACCGAGGACGACTAACAAGAAGGTCCTCGCCTTCGTCGAGGAGGCCGAGGCGCTGTTCAAGCCTGAGTCCGTTTATTGGTGCGACGGCTCCAAGGAAGAGTACCAGGCCATGCTGAAGGCGCTGGTCGACGGCGGCACGGCCTTGTGGCTCAATCCCGATAAGCGGCCGAACTCGATCCTTGTCCGCTCCGATCCCAAGGATGTCGCCCGCGTCGAGGATCAGACGTATATCTGCTCGGAGATGAAGGAAGACGCCGGCCCGACCAACAACTGGTTCGACCCGAAGGAGATGAAGGAAACGCTCCGCAAGCTCTATGACGGAGCGATGGCGGGGCGCACCATGTATGTCATACCGTATTCCATGGGCCCGGTGGGTTCGCCGATTGCCGGCATCGGCGTGATGGTGACCGACAGCGCCTACGCCGTCGCCAACATGCACATTATGACCCGCGTGGGCGACAAGGTGTGGAAAGCGCTAGGCGATTCCGACGACTTCGTGCGCGGAATGCACACGGTCGGCTATCCGCTCTCCACGCCCACGACCGCCGACGTGCCGTGGCCCTGCAACGAGACGAAATACATCTCGCACTTCCCCGAGACGCGCGAGATTTGGTCTTACGGCTCGGGGTATGGCGGCAATGCGCTGCTCGGCAAGAAGTGCCATGCGCTGCGCATCGCGAGCGTGAAAGCGCGCGACGAAGGCTGGATGGCCGAGCACATGCTGATCCTCAAGTTGACCAACCCGGAAGGAAAGGCGAAGTACATCGCCGCAGCCTTTCCCTCGGCCTGCGGCAAGACCAACCTGGCGATGGTGAATCCGACCATACCGGGCTGGAAAGCCGAGACGATCGGCGACGACATCTGCTGGATGAAGTTCGGAGCCGACGGCCGACTTTATGCCATCAATCCAGAGACCGGCTTCTTCGGCGTGGCACCAGGCACCTCGAACGAATCGAACGCCAACGCGATGAAGACGCTGCATGCCAACTGCATCTATTCCAATGTCGCGCTCACTGATGACGGCGATGTGTGGTGGGAGCAGATGGGATACACCCCGGAACACACCATCGATTGGATGCGCCGCAACTGGACGCCGAGCGCGGGGCGGGTGGCCGCGCACGCCAATGCGCGCTTCACCGCGCCGGCGAGCCAATGCCCGGTCATCGCGCCCGAATGGGAGGATCCCAAAGGCGTGCCGATCGACGCGATTCTGTTTGGCGGCCGCCGCGCCACTGTGGTGCCGCTCGTGACGGAGGCTAACGACTGGAAGCACGGCACTTTCTTGGGTTCGATCATGGCTTCGGAGAAGACCGCCGCCGCCGCCGGCAAGATCGGCGATCTCAGGCGCGACCCGATGGCTATGCTCCCCTTCTGCGGCTACCACATGGGCGACTATTTCGCCCACTGGCTGAAGATGGGCGAGAAGGGCGGAGCGAAAATGCCGAAGATCTTCTACGTCAACTGGTTCCGCAAGAACAGTAACGGCAAGTTCATGTGGCCGGGCTATGCCGAGAACTCGCGTGTGCTGAAATGGATCTTCGAGCGTTGCGACGGCACGGCGAAGGCGGTCGATACGCCGATCGGTAAGCTGCCGGCCGAGGGCGCCATCGACGTCAAGGGCGTGAAGGTCGATCCTGCCGACATGAAAGTGATGACCTCTGTCGACAAAGAAGGCTGGAAGGCCGAGATCCCGCTGATCAAGGAGCATTTCGCCACTTTCGGCGCAAAGCTACCCAAGACGCTCAGCGACGAGCTTGCCGCGCTCGAGAAGCGGCTCGGCTAAGCGGAGCGACTTCGCAGAACGAGCGGCCGCGTGAATCCTCGCGCGGCCGCAAGCCCCTCGCGGGTGTGACGATTTTCGCGCTAGAACCACATATCCGCCACGCATCGACCATCGTGCGGCAAGTCCTGCCAGCTCTCGAGTCCATCGAAGTGGTCCACGACGATCGTGCCCACGAGCCTCGGGTCTGCGAGCCTTAGATTAACGGCAATTCTGCGGCGCCCGTCCTCGCCAGGCTCGAGCCCGCGCCAGTAAGCGATGCACCCGCAGTCTGGACAAAAATGAAAGCCGATATTCTTGCCCCGGATATAGACCCGCGTCGGGCCCGAGACCTGGATCCCCTCGGTTTCGTAGTCATAGGCCCAGAGCGTCCCGTAGCGTCGGCAGACCGTGCAATTGCAGGCCGTGGCTGACTCAGGGATCCCTTCAAAGGTCCAGCTGACGGAGCCACAATGACAAGAGCCTTTGATCATTCGCATGCTCGACAGTAGCCATCGATTGCATTGTCGCGATCATTATAACCTGACACAGAGCCCGCCTGGGAAGCTGAGGGCGCTTCGCGCCATGACTTCCAGGCAAAGCTTGCCGCGCGCGACAGTTCGCCCTAGGCAAGCGTTATGAAGCAACCAGGCGTCGTCGCTGCCGGGCATGAGCTAACCGCGTCCGCGGCGGTTGAAATTTTGCAGGACGGCGGCAACGCCTTTGACGCAGCACTTGCCGGCGTCTTCATGACCTTCGTGGCCGAGGCGGTGTTCGCTTCGCCGGGAGGCGGCGGCTTCCTCATGGCGCGGCTCGGCGGGAAGGATAGCGCCCGCCTCTTCGATTTCTTTTGCGAGACGCCGCTCAAGCGCCGCCCCGCGCATGAGGTCGAATTTTTCCCCATCTATGCCGATTTCGGTCCTGCCAAGCAGGAGTTCCATATCGGGCTCGGCTCCAGCGCGACACCAGGCATCGTGCCCGGTCTCTTCGGCATCCACGAAGGCCTCTGCAAGCTTCCCATGAAGCGCCTGGTCGAGCCCGCGGTGCGCGCCGGCCGTATCGGCTTCCCGCTCACCAGCTTCCAGGCCTATCTCTTCACCGTTATCGCGCCGATCCTCACCGCGAGCGAAAGCGTGACGCGCATCTTCGCGCCGAACGGCAAGCTGATGACGGCGGGCGAAACCTTCCGCAACGAGGAGCTCGCCGAGTGTCTCGAATGGCTCGCGGAGGACGGCGCGCGGCTCTTCGTCGAGGGCGATGTCGGCAGGGCGATCGTTGTGCAATCGCTCGCCTCTGGCGGCCATCTCACCCATGACGACCTGAAGCGCTACCGCGTCGAGCTGCGCGAGCCGCTCTATTGGCGGCACAAGGACGCAACTGTCGCGCTCAATCCGCCGCCGGCGGCGAGCGGCGCTCTCATCGCTTTCGGGCTGTCTTATCTCGAAGCGCTCGCGGAGCATGGCCGGCCCATCGATGCGCACGCTCTGCGTGCCGCCATGGAAGCGACCAATGCGGCGCGCGAGACGCATGGGGAGGGGCTTGCCGAGCGTCTTGCCGGCGGCGTCCTGGCGCGCGAGCTGCGCGAGGCCGCGCGCCATCCGCAAGCCTATCGCGGCACCACTCATGTCAGCGTCATCGACGCGGACGGCAATGCCGCCTCGGTCAGCCTCTCAAACGGCGAAGGCAACGGCGCCATCGTTGGGAAGTTCGGTTTCATGCTCAACAACATGCTGGGCGAGGAGGATCTCGCGAGCGGCGGTCTCGACTCCTGGCGCGAAGGAACGCGTATGTCCTCGATGATGGCGCCGACCATCATACTGGGGACGGACGGTGCGGTGACGGCGCTCGGCACAGGCGGCTCAAACCGCATCAAGACCGCGATCCTCCAGGTCGCTGTCAATCTGCTCGACCATCGCATGAGCCTCGAAGATGCCGTCGAAGCGCCGCGACTACATGTCGAGCGCGGCGGCAAGATCAGCTTCGAGCCAGGCCTGCCTGAAGCGGTGCAAACGGAATTTCTCGCGCTCGGCGAGAAGGCGCATGCCTGGCCCGAACGCAATCTCTTCTTCGGCGGCGTGCATGCCGCGCGGCGCGACGCCGGGGGTGCGGTGGAAGGTGCCGGCGATCCTCGCCGCCAAGGCGTCCCCCGCATCGTCTGAGCGTCCGTCGCAAAAGACAATCGAGCGTCGCTAATTGTCAAATAGAGTGCCGCCGCCCGTCCCAAGATGCGGGACCTCAGAGAGCGGAGGGGAGCCATGCGGAACGCCATCGCCATACGCCATGTCGCCTTCGAGGACGCCGGCACGCTCGAGCCCGTGCTGAAGGATCGCGGCGTCAATCTTCGCTATCTCGAGGCGGGCGTTGACGATCTTGCCCCCGCAAAGGCCGCCGATCTTCTCGTCGTGCTCGGCGGCCCGATCGGCATCTACGAGGTCGACCGCTATCCCTTCCTCAAGCAGGAGCTCGCGACCATCGAGGCGGCGGTGAAGAAGGGCGTGCCGGTCATCGGCATCTGTCTCGGTTGCCAGGCGCTCGCGGCCGTGCTTGCCGCGCGCGTCTATCCCGGCAAGCAGAAGGAGCTCGGCTGGGACGAGATGACGCTTACCGCCGAAGGCAAGGCCTCGCCGCTTGGCGTGATCGAGGGCGTGCGCGTGCTGAACTGGCATGGCGACACCTTCGATCTTCCGGTTGGCGCCACGCGGCTCGCCTCGACCGCCATCACGCCGAACCAGGCCTTCACCTACGGCCCGAAAGTGCTCGCGCTGCAATTCCATGTCGAGTTGCCCGAGCGCGATCTGGAAAGATGGCTGATCGGGCATACGCTCGAGCTTTCCACCTCCAAGGTCGATCTCGGCAAGATGCGCGCCGAGACGGCGCGGTATGCGCCCGCGGCCAACGCGGCGAGCCAGACCTTGTTCAACGCTTGGCTCGACGCCGCATCCAACTAGAGCGGCATGCGCTTCGGGGCTTCCGGCGTCTGCACCACCGTCTCGCCGGGCGTGGTGGGTAGGTCGCGCGTATCGGGCGCTTTCACATCGTCGCCCTTGGCGTTCCACCAGGTCGAGGCATAGCTCACGCCGCCGCTTCGCTTGGTGAGATGAGTGACCACCTCCTCGCCGGGATAGTAGTAGACCGTCCACGGGCCCACGATCGACTTCGGCACCGCGCGCCAGGTGACCAGCACCTCATCGCCCGGCTTGGCGTCCCCCTTCTTCACGTCTTTGACCTGAAGCGTGGCGAGATAGCCGGGCAGCGACTCGCCGGTCTGCTCATCCTTGGTGACGCTGGTGCAGGTCACCGATAGCACGCGCACCAGAGCGACGAGGTCGCTCTTCTCGGTCAGCTCCTGCTCAGACATCGGCGGCGGCAAAGCGAACGCCGGCGACATGACGAGGACGGCGAGAACGAGCAGGCTGAGCAATCGAAACGGATGCATGGGTCCTCCTAGCGCGCCGCGGGGACGATGGCGCTATCTCCTTTTGGGAATTTCTACCGTCTCGCCGGGCTTGGTGGGCAGTTCGGTGATCACCGCCTTGCTCACGACGTTGCCGCGACCATTCCACCAGGTGGTGGTGTAGTCGCCATCTCTACCGACGAGATGTGTCCACACCATCTCGCCGGGATAGTAATAGACCGTCCATGGGCCCAAGACGCCGGCCGGGATCGCATGGAAGGTGATGTTCACCGTGTCGCCCTTCACGTCCTCGCCCTTGATCACCTCCATCAGCTCGGCGCGCGCGCTGTAGCTCGGCAAATCCTCGCCGGTGCGATCGTCCTTGCTCACGCTCACGCAGGTGACGGACTTGATGCGGACGAGCGCCACGAGGTCGCTCTTCTGCAGGAGCTCGCTTTGCGACATCGGCGCCGGCAATGCGGCGGCCGACCCGGGCATCAGGCCGAGACAAAGCAACATGGCGGAAAGCATGAAGATCGTGCGCATGGGACCTCATTGAGCGCCCTGGTAGTTTACTGTCCGGTGCGTCCCGGCATAAGGGGCGCCGAACAAGACCGGAGGAATGCGATCGATGGTGAATATCTATCTCTTTATCGAGTTGCTGCACACGGCGAACGCCGTCGCGACCGTTGACACGTTGAAGGCGATGCAGATGGAGAACTGCAAACTCGCCAATGTCGTCGTCCTGTCGGAGGAGAAGCTGGTGGCTCAGCTCGACTGCGAGGATTCCACCGATGGCGACAAGGCGATCCTCAACAAGATCGCCAAGGTCGACGGCGTGGTGCAGACCAACATCATCGCCGTGGTCCGTCCAGTGAAGCGCTGAGCGATTCTCAGCTAGTCTCGATCGCGCAAACCCGTCACGCCTTCGTGTCGCGCGCAATGCACGCAGCAGAAGACTCGCCATTATGCTCGACACCGTGGCCGATGATACGGCAGCCACAATGAGGGCAGGTCGGCGCCAGCATTTGGATCGCGCATTCGAAACTGTCGAACACCATGGTGCGGCCGTTGATCTTGACCTCGAAGCTCTTGTCGTAGTCGTTGCCGCACTGCTCGCATCTCGCCATGGCAACCTTCCCGATTCGCTAGCGACGATTCACTATGCTGGAGCGGGCCGCGCTCGACAACTTCAGTGTACGGATTTCACCCCGTCACAAATACGGGGGTCACAGCTTCGCCGCGGAAACGAGGAGTGCCGTTAGCGAGGGCGGCGCAGCCTTTGTCCGATCCACGCGCAAATTGCCACGACGATCACCGTGATAGCCGACGCGATGTGTGGAGGAACCTGAATCTGCCACAAACCGACTCGAGGATCCAAAGCACGATGGTGACGATGGCGCCCCCCACCCCGCCGCCCGTCGTCGCGCCGTCTTCCGGCCTGGGGGGTGGCGGCGACGACATTTACGCAGGCCCGGGTGGTCGTGCCCAGCCGGAAGCCCGGTGCCGACAAGGCCGCCAGCGACGGCAAAAGCCGTGACAATGAGGGCCGCCATCCAGCCCGGAAGGGCAAAGCCGGAAAGAGTGACGCCCCAAACGCCCAAAGCGCCCAAGAGCGCACCGATGACGACAGCAAACCACGGCCCGGTCATGGGCGGCCTCCCGCGATGCAAGAGGGTGCAACTTATACGGGATGCTTAGGCGAATAGCAACCGAGCTAGTGCGCGGCTTCCCAATTGTCGCCTGAGCGCGCGTCGACCTTGAGCGGCACTTTCAGCTTGAGCGCAGGCTCGGGCGCCTTCTCCATCACGCCTTTCGCGATCTCCATGGCCTTGTCGACCTCGCCCTCCGGCGCCTCGAAGACAAGCTCGTCATGCACCTGCATCAGCATGCGCGCCGACAGGCCGGCCTCGGCGAGCGCGGGTCCCATGCGGACCATGGCGCGGCGAATGATGTCGGCGGCTGATCCTTGGATCGGCGCGTTGATGGCGGCACGCTCATAATTGCCGCGCAGCGATGCATTCTTGGTGTTGATCTCGGGGTAGTGCACCTTCCGGCCGAACAGTGTCTTTACATAACCCTGGCGCCGCGCCTCGGCCTTCATCGCCTCCATATAGTCGCGGATGCCGGGGAAGCGCTCGAAATAAGTCTTGATATAGGCGCCGGCCTCGCTGCGGGAGATGCCGAGCTGCGCGGCAAGCCCGACGGAGGAGATGCCATAAATGATGCCGAAATTGATCGCCTTCGCCTTGCGTCGTACTGCGGGGTCCATGCCCTCGATCGGCACGCCGAACATCTCGCTCGCCGTCATGGCGTGAATATCGAGCCCTTCGGCGAAGGCCTGACGCAGCGTCGGCGTGTCGGCCATATGCGCGAGCACGCGAAGCTCGATCTGGCTGTAGTCCGCCGAGATCAATTTCTTGCCCTTCTCTGCGACGAAAGCCTTGCGGATGGCGCGCCCTTCCGCCGTGCGCACCGGGATGTTCTGGAGGTTCGGTTCTTGCGATGAGAGCCGGCCAGTGGTGGTGGCCGCGAGCGCGTAGGAGGTGTGCACGCGCCCGGTCTCGGGATGGATATAGGCGGGCAGTGCGTCGGTATAGGTGCTCTTCAGCTTGGCTAGCACGCGCCATTCGAGCACTTTGCGCGGCAGCTCGTGGCCTTCGGCGGCGAGTTCTTCGAGCGCCGCGGCGTCGGTGCTCCAGGCGCCGGTCTTGGTGCGGCGGCCGCCTGGCAGGCTCATCTTGTCGAACAGAATCTCGCCGAGTTGTTTGGGCGAGCCGATATTGAAATCCTCCCCGGCCAACTCCCTGATCTCATCTTCGAGACGCGCGATGGTCTGGGCGAAGGAGAGCGACAGATTAGACAGCGTCGCCCGCTCGACCTTCACGCCCGCGCGCTCCATCTCGGCGAGGACGGGCGCAAGCGGACGCTCCAAGGTCTCGTACACCGTGGTGACGGACTCGGCGGCAAGCCGGGGCTTCAGAATCATCCAAAGCCGCAAGCCGATATCGGTCTCTTCGCCCGCATGTTCGGTGGCGCGGAAGACGGTCACTTGGCTGAAGGTTACGGCATTGCGGCCCGAACCGAGCACCTCCTTCTCGCTGAGGCAGGTATAGCCCATCAGGCGTCCCGCGAGCTGCTCGGGCAGATGCTCGGCACGACCTGCATCGAGCGCGTAGGACATGAGGCAAGGATCGTCGACGCTTGCGAGCGCAATGCCGTAGCGCGCGAGCGCCACCATGGCGAATTTCGCGTCCTGCACGATCTTCAAGACGCTCTCGTCTTCGAGGATGGGTTTTAGTAGATCGAGAGCTTCGCGCATGGGGATCTGCGCGATCGTATCGTCGCCGAGATCGAGCCCGTCGCCGGCGCGATGCGACAGCGGCACGTAGGCGGCGTGTCCCGGCCTGAGCGCGAGCGCCACGCCGACAAGCTCGCCTTGCATCGGGTCCGATGAGTTGAGCTTCGCCCTGAAGGCGAAATGGCCCTGATAGCGCGCCTCATCGAGCAGGGCTGAGAGCCGCTCGGCCTCGGTCACCGTCTCGTAATTGGAGCGGTCGAAGGAGATCAATTCGAGCTTGGCCGCGCGTTCCACCGCGAGCTGTGCGGGCGACCCGCCTTCGGTCTTGCGTTGCGGCTCAACGGCAGGCCCGCGGGGGCTGCGGCGCAAGGGATGGTCGTAATCGTCCTTCTTCCTCCGCTGCGGCGTCGCCGACGGCGTCATGCCCTCGGGCAGTTCGGCGCCAAGCCCCTCGGCCACACGGCGGAGCAGCGTGGTGAATTCGAGCTTGCGCATGAAGGCGGTCAGCGCGTCCGCGTCCGGCGCGCGCACGGTGAGCTCGGCGAGCTGCACATCGAGCGGCACATGCGCGTCTAGGATCACCAGCGCCTTCGACAGTCGCGCCTGATCGGCGAACTGAATGAGATTCTCGCGCCGTTTGTCCTGCTTGATCTCCGAGGCGCGGTCGAGCAGCGTCTCGAGATCGCCGAACTCGCTGATGAGCAGCGCCGCGGTCTTCACCCCGATCCCCGGCACGCCAGGCACGTTGTCGGAGGAATCGCCGATCAGCGCCTGCACTTCGACGACCTTGGAGGGCGGCACGCCGAAGCGCTCGATCACTTCCGCCTCGCCGATGGCCTTGTTCTTCATCGTGTCGTACATGATGATGCCGGGCTGCACGAGCTGCATCAGGTCCTTGTCGGAGGAGACGACGGTCACATCGGCGCCGGCCTCCACAGCCTGGAGCGCATATGTCGCAATGATGTCGTCGGCCTCGTAGCCCTCCTGCTCGATGCAGGCGACGTTGAAGGCGCGCACGGCGTCGCGCACCAGCGGGAATTGCGGCACGAGGTCTCCCGGCGGCTCGGGCCGGTTGGCCTTGTAGCCGTCGAACAGATCGCTTCTGAAGGTCTTGGCGGAATAGTCGAAGACGACCGCGATATGCGTTGGCGGGGCAAGCTCTCCCGTCTCGCGCAACAGCTTCCACAGCATGGCGCAGAAGCCGTGCACGGCGCCCACGGGAAGCCCGTCCGAAGGTCGGGTCAGCGGAGGCAGCGCGTGATAGGCGCGGAAGATATAGCCCGAGCCGTCGATCAGATAGACGTGGTCGCCCTTTGCCACCGGCTTGCCGGCGGGGCTGCTGCCTTTTTCTGTTGCCATGATGCCTGGAATATAGGGATTCGGCGTCCCTCAAGGGAGTCGCTTCGATCCCTCATCCACCCTCTAAGGCAGGGTCTCGAGCTCGGCGTTGTAATCGGTGCTGCCGGGGGCGAAGGCCTTGTCAGGGCCGCCGAAGGTCCGCTCGATATAGTCCTTGAAATAATTGTCGAGGAAGGGGAAGGCGCGGGCGAAGCGAGTGAAGTCCTTCTGCGCGATGAAGAGCAGCACGCCGTCCTCCAGCGCCACGACGAGGCCGGTGCGCAGGGCCGAGCGGAGCAGCACCCGCTCGCCGAAATGCTCGCCGGGGCCGAACACCTTCTCGAAATGCTCGCCGGTCTGCGGATTGTCGATCGTCAGCTTGAAAGAGCCCTTGGTCACCGTATAGAAGCCGTCGATCAGCATGCCCGGCTCGAACACGCGATCGCCCTTGCGGTAGTGGATGTAGCGGGTCGCCGGCGGGTTCGACTGGATCTGCACGATATTCGGCGGCATGACGCTGTTGAGCAGCCAGTTGGCGCCAACCCTGAGCTTGGCGGTGAAGCCCGGCAGGAACGAGAGATAGAACCCGCGCCACAACAGCCAGGCGAGCGTGCCGGAGAGCTTGACGCCATAGACGTCGGCGACCGCCTTGCTCATGCCGAGCGAGGCGAGAGAGCCCTTCGACTTGTAGGCGAAGGGCGTGAGCTCCTTGCCATCGATCTTGGCGATGATATTGCTGGCGAGCTGCCGGCCCTCGCGCACCGCGAACTGCGCGGTCTGCGTGGCGTAGAGCAATGGATCTTCGCCGGGATTGTCCACCAGCGGGATCAGCGCCGCGTCGCCGAGCGCCCACACGCCATCGTGGCCCGGCACCCGCATGAAGCGGTCGGTCTTGATGCGGCCCCAATGCATGTCGAGCGGAAGCGTGGCGACGAGCGGGTGCGGTCCGTTGCCGATGGTGGCGACGATTGTCGAGGTCGGGATCACGCGCCCATCGGTCAGTTCGACTCCCGACCCGGTGGCGGATTTGGTGCCTACCCCGGTCAACACTTCGATGCCGTGAATCTGTAAGCGCCGCGTCGCGTACTCGGCGAGATCGGCGGGGAAGGTCGGCAGGATGCGGTTCGCATATTCGATGATGTAGAAGCGCACCTCGTCCGGCTTGATGTTCGGATAGTATTTCAGCGCGCGGCGGACGAGCTCGCGCACCTCTGCCACCGTCTCCACGCCCGAGAAACCCGCTCCCACCACCACGAAGGTGAGGAGTTGGCGCTTCACGTCCGGCTCCTGGGTGATGTCGGCGGTCTCCAAGCAGCCGATGACATGGGTGCGCAGGCGGTGCGCGTCGGCGAGGTCTTTCATGGTGAGCGCATGCTCGGGTAGGCCAGGGAAGCGCTTCAGATCGACGCCGGTGCCGAGCGCAATGACAAGCTCGTCATAGTGAAGGTCGACGGGGATGCGCCGCGTGCCCTGCACGACGATCACCTTCTTCTCCTCGAAGTCGATGCCCATGACCTCGGCTTGCCGCACCTGAAGGCGGCGCAACAGCTGGCGCAGGGGCACGACCGCATCGGCCGAGTGAATGCTCGAGGCGGCGACTTCTGGCAGGAGCGGTTGGAACACGAAGTAGTTGTTGGCGTTAACTAGCTCGACTTCGAGCTTGCCGCGGCCCTGCCGTTCGAGCGCCTTGGCAGCGAAGACGCCGCCGAAGCCGCCGCCGATGACGAGGACCTTTCTCTTCTTCTCCATGGCCTTGCCAGCCTTTCTTTGAGGGTCATACCTACGCCAATGCTGCACTGCGTCAAGTCACGCCAACCGCGCAGGGCACCCGCTATTGATTTAGGCAGTGCCGGTGCCGATTTCTGCAATATCGCCCTGGCGTTGCTTAATTTGCGCCATTTGAATAGGGTCGCGCGACTCGCACCCGTAGCTCAGTTGGATAGAGCGTTGCCCTCCGAAGGCAGAGGTCACAGGTTCGAATCCTGTCGGGTGCGCCATACGTGTTAATGAAATTGCCAAGAAAGGGCGTATTGTCCTAATCACCCAGCAGGGTAGGAAGCTAACCGCAAAGGAGACGACAATGAGGAAGCTTATGATGGTGGCGGCGGCCGCGGCGATCGCGCTCGTTGGTTTGTCGGCCAACACGTGCGGCGGCGGCGAAGAGAAGCCGGCCGAGCAACCGGCCACGCAGCCCGAGGCGCAGCCGACGCAGCCCGAGACGCAACCGGAGACGCAGCCCGCGCAGCCGCCGGCCGAGTAACCGAAAATCACCGAGAGCGCTGATTTAGGTCGGTTCCGGCTAGGATAGCCCGGCCGGATACCCGTCCTATTTCAGCGCCTCGGCGGCTTCGAGCACCTCCTCGGCGTGGCCGGGGACTTTCACCTTGCGCCAAATGTTGCGGATCGCGCCCTTGCCGTCGATCAGGAAGGTCGACCGCTCGATGCCCATGTATTTCCTGCCATACATGCTCTTCTCAACCCACACGCCGTAAGCCTCGCAGACCTTGCCATCCTCGTCTGAGGCGAGCGGGAAGGGGAGCTTGTATTTCGCCTTGAACCTATCGTGGCTCGCGACCGTGTCGCGGGAGATGCCGACGACCTCGGCTTTTGCCTTGCTGAAGTCCGGGAGCGAATCGCGAAAGGCGCAAGCCTCAGCCGTGCACCCTGACGTGTCGTCCTTCGGATAGAAATAGAGCACGACAGCTTTTCCCCTGAGCGCCTTGAGCGAGACCGTGCCGCCCCCATCGGCCGGCAGGCTGAAGTCAGGCGCCTTGTCTCCCACCTTCAGGCTCATCGCTGCTCCTCCGAGGTTTGAGTTGCGAAATGCTCGCTAGCGCGCTCGTCTCGCTGCCACTCTCGCGCTCCCTGAGAAGAGTGCGCAACTTGGGCAGGAGCCTGGACAGCTCCGGTCCTTTCTTGCTTACGGTAATGAACCATTACCGATGATGACCAGCAAAGTTTCGTTGGCCACCATTCTGAAAGGCCCACACTATGACAACCTTCCTCGCCATCATCCGGGGTGTTCTTGGCTGGCCTTGCCGGGTTCTTCGAAAGCCTGGGGCGGAGCGTCGGCCGTCAGTTCGAGATCAATCAGCGGAAGTTTGACCTTGCGCCGTGATCATCGCCGCCTCAGCCGGAGCCGCATACTGGCTGCTGACATGATGATCGAGCCGCATGATCGATCGCGGAGACAAAGAGGCAGACGGAGGCCGTCCATGCAAAAAATGCTCGCGCTCATTTTCCTGAGCCCGATTGCGCTTGTGACGTTCTGCGCGAATGGGAAAATATCAAACGAAGGTCGTGACTGAGGGGCCAGGGCCCGCAAGATAGCGATAGATGCCGTCATCGGCGTCGCGCTGCCGTTCGACAGCCTCCTTGAGACGCAGCATGAAGCTCTTGGCGATCGCCGTGCGGAAATGGCTGGCGTCCCAATAATTGTTTGCATTGCGGGTCCAGGCCGACGCGATGTCGAAGTCGATGGCGTAGCCGTGGAAGCTCGCGGCGATGACCGCGATGCGCTGCTTGCAAAGGTCAAGTTCGGCCTGCTCCGCGGCGCTGTCCGGCTGCGTCGAAACGTGCGGCGGCATCACCACAACGATCAGCCTGGTCTTGGCGGGGAGAGAGGCGAGCGCCTCCTCGAGCAACCGAAGTGCCGGAAAGGACCGCCCTCCGCGATCCGCCGAAAGCGATTTATCTCCGCCGCCGCCGATTGCCGCGACCGGCTCATCGCAGGCAAGCTTGCAGTCGTCCTTGCCGGGGTTGAACGGCTTCCATTTCGCCTCATCGAGCTCGTTGCGATAGCCGTCCGCCTCGGTCTCGGGCGCTTCGAGTTTGAGATCGACCGCGAGCTGCTCGAAGGAGGTGTCCAGCATCTCCAAATTGAGGAGGGCCACGAAATCGTCGAGCCGGTCGGCGTCGTACAGCGCTTCCGGAAACACGGCTCTCGGATGGTAGGGCTGGGGCGCCTTCAGGCTGCACCAGCGCTCGCTATCGAGCCCCAGCACGAGAGTGCGCAGATGCGGTTCATTGCGGCCGATGGCCTCCAGGACCGTGGCGAGTTCATGTGGCGTAGCGCCATGAATGGCGAGATTGGCGAATTCTCCGCCAAAGACTCTCTCAGCCCAGTCGGGATCCACCGAATGGATCGTTGAGCTTCCGACCAGGAAGGAATCGAACTGGTCGCTGCGGATCAATTGCTGGACGAGGAAGCGCCTGTCCTTCAACGCATAACCGGGTTTCGGCTCGACGATCGTGACCGGCGACACTCCGAGCGGATCGACCAGGAGGATGAGCGCGAGCGTCAACGCCAGCGCCGCGCCGCCCGTGATGGCAAAAGCTTTAAGGAAGCGTTTCCACATGGGCCGGGCCGTCAGAACTGGAAGTAGATGAAGCTTTTCGGCTGACCCGCGCCGACTTCGAGCACCACCGTGACGGCGGCGAGAGCGAAGGCGATGCCATAGGCTGGAAGCGGCTTCAGCCAGTCTTCGACGAACTCTTTGGTCGTGGGCCCTAGGAGCGAGACCATCGCAGCCACCGCAAGCACCGCCGGCCATTCGGCGGCACCGAGCAAGCCATTGAACCCCGCCATGCCGGCAAACATCGCCCCGGCCGTGGCGAAGTCAGGCGCCCGGAACAGCACCCAGCCGAGGATCACGAACAGCATGGTGAGCGCCCAAGCGAGAGGCGCACCGAGCGGACGTCCGCGATCCTCCCAGACGCGGCAGACGATCAGCGCCACCCCTTGCAGAAGCCCCCAAACCACGAAGGTGAAGCCCGCCCCATGCCAGAGTCCGCATAAGCCCATGGTGATGAGCGTCGCCTTCAGGTAGGTGGCGAAGCCATTCCGGCACGGCCGAACCTTATCGCGCAGAAATGCTGGCGCGTTTCGTCGTCGGCCAACTCTTCGGCAGTGATCGTCAGCCCGAGCGGCCGACGCAGCACGGCCTCGCGCAGGAGCAGCGCCTGGCGGTAGAGATCGGAGCCGAGCGCCGCCTCGAATACCACGATATCGGACTCTTCCATCCGCGCTCCTCTACGGTGTCGTCGTCAGTTGCTCGACCATGGCCCAGATGGCTTTGATCTGCGGCGCATCGGCGCCGAGATAGTCCAAGCCGGTATAGCCCCACCAGTCCCAGCAGCCATGCGGGTTGACGGTGCTGGACTTCACCTGTGGGAAGAGGATGACCATCCGGTTGGTGTCGGCGACCTCGGCGAAACCGCTATCCTTAACGAAGGTGTCGCCGACCGCCTCGCGCGACTGATCGCAGCCATGCAGCGCGATATGCACCCTGCAGCCTGGCTGGCTGGTACAAGCGTCCGGCACATAGACCACGCCCTCGTCCGCGAGCCCGTCGCCGGGCCCGGAGAAGGCCGTTTGGTCGAACACAATGAAGCGGCCTCCTGGCGAGGCCGAGGGCTGTTGTAGCGGGCCATAGATCCAGGCGAGCAGCGCCTTGGCTTGACCATAGTCGCAATCGCTGACGTAAGGCGCTTCGGAGATGCCGCAGGCCGCGCCGCCCTGCTCGGTGATGAAGGCATGGCCGCCTTCGCCTTCCACCAGCGTGATATTGCCGGTGCCCACGCCCGCCTCCTTGTAGAAAGCCTCCGCCGCCTTAACCACGGGCCGCGTCACGGTCTGATCCTCGTTCCCGGAGAAGAGATAGACATTGTCGGCGGCAAGCCCGGCGATCGGATCGATCTTTCCGTCCTCGGCAAGTTCCTTGGCGCGCGCGGCCAAGGCAGCCCCATCCGGCGTCCTAAGCGTCGTTTGCATGCACTGATAGGCGGCCTGGGTGGCGTTCTGCGCAACTGCGGTCGGCCAGAACGGGAAGATGCGGCTCGCCGAGCTCTCGGCGCAGGCGTAAGGGCCGCCAGCGACGATCCCGGCGCCGATGATGTCCTTGGCGTGAGCGACCTGAATCTGTCCTGCCATATAGGCGCCTGAGGAAAGTCCCGACACTGAGGTCGCCGAGAGTTCTGCGCCGAGCTTCGGCAGCTCTTCGGCGGCAACCGAGCCCATCGCCAACGCTCCGGACTGGAACCAGGAGAGAGTTGCGAGCGCGGCGAAGAGACGCGAAGCGCCCTCTGATGTCATCCGATCCATGGCTGAAGCTCCGCTCCGCCGCTCCGCACCCGCGTCGTCATCCATTGTGACACCTCGCGAGTGTCCCGCTCGAAGGCACTTGGAAACTTTTTCGTGGTCATTCTGCCTCAGAGGTCAAAAACCTCTTGCATCGCTCGAACGCAGGTGTAAATAGCGCGTCGTTTAGACTTGAACATCTGCTGGTTGGGGAGGACGCCATGTCCAGTGACGCCCTCTTCCAATTGGGGATGGACTTGGATCATGGTTCAAGCACCGCCCAAACGGAAGAAAAGCTTTCCCGGTGCCTCTCTCCCGACGGAGAGATGCGCAAGGACTTTTTCTGTGAGCGCGATGGGGTCCGTTACGCGGGCACTCATCTGATCATCGATCTCGTTCGAGCCAAACGGCTCGACGATCTGGAGCACATCGAGCACACGCTCCGGCGATGCGTGGAGGTGGCAGGCGCCACCCTTCTGCACATCCACCTGCATCACTTCACGCCGAACGGTGGAGTTTCCGGAGTCGCGGTTCTTGCCGAGTCGCACATCTCCATCCACAGCTGGCCCGAGTATGGCTATGCCGCTCTCGACGTCTTCATGTGCGGCAACACCAACCCACGAGCGGCCATCGATGTCCTGAAGGAGGCCTTCGAGCCTCGCAAGGTGGTGGTCAAGGAGCATTTGCGCGGCAAGGAAATGAATCGATGGAACGCTGGGTCGAAGAGACGCTCCACCGCGGCTTCCGTGTCCGTCTGAGGACGGACCGCGTCCTTTTCGACAGCGAAACCGAGCACCAGCGCCTCATCATCTTCGAGAACGACGACTTCGGTCGCGTGATGATGCTGGACAACATCGTCCAGCTCACCACCAAGGACGAGTTCGTCTATCACGAGATGATGAGCCACGTGCCGCTCTTCGCCCACGGAAAGGCCAGGAAGGCGCTGATCGTCGGCGGCGGCGACGGCGGGGTGCTGCGCGAGGCGCTGAGGCACCCGGAGCTCGAACAGGTGACGCTCTGCGAGATCGATCGCGGGGTGATCGACCTTTGCCGGCAGTACTTCCCGGACATATCGGCCGGCGCCTATGACGACCCCCGCACCAAGATCGTCATCGCCGACGGCACCAAATTCGTGGCCGAGACGGACGAACGCTTCGACGTGATCATGGTCGATTCCACCGATCCCGTGGGCCCGGGCGCCGTTCTGTTCACTCGCGAGTTCTATGCGGGCTGCGCCCGCTGTCTGAAGTCCGGCGGCCTTCTCGTCACGCAGAACGGGCTGCCCTTCCTGCAAGCTTCAGAGCTGAAACAGAGCATCTCCTTCTTTCGCGAGCTGTTTGGCGATGCCTTCGCCTACATCGCCACCACGCCGACCTATTTCGGCGGTCCCATGTCCTATGGCTGGGCCACCGACAATAAGAAGCTCAGGCACCATAAGCGACGGAAGATCGCGCGACGCTACGAGAAGACGGGCAGCTTCCCTACGCGCTACTGGACTCCTGACGTCCATGTGGCGGCCTTCGCGCTCCCGACCTACGTGCAGGAAATTGTCGAAGGCTAGCTAGAGGCGCGTAAGCTTCGGCAAGTCGCCGACCAGCGGCCGGCAATAGGCGTGGAAGGCGGCGCTCACATCGTTGGACCCTGAGATGAACTCGGCCGGCACATGCCGCGTGCGGCGCGCTACGGCCGCGAGATCGGCACGGGCGCATTCGCTGCGATAGGCCTCGGGAGCGTTGGAGACCCGGCGGATGATGACTGAGGCGGAGGCATCGCCGCGCGCGGCGAGCTCTGCGGCATAGCGCCCGACGGCGCGCGCCTCCTCGCTATCGACCGGCGAGGGATGCGGCCAGCAGCGCTGGATATAGCCGAACGTGTCGGCCCTCACGCGTGGCGCCTTGCCGCCCTTTGGCGTCAGCCCCGACTTGACCAGCTCGGCCAACCCGTCGCCGAGCGCGCCCGAGCCCGAGAGCTGGACATTGCCATGCGCGTCAACCTCGCCCGGCCCCCGCATCAGCTTGGGTCCGATCTCCTCGCCGGATGCATCGCGGATGCCCTCGCTGACGGCGATCTGACAGCGCCCAAGCTTCGCATAGACTGCCTCGACATCGGCGAGAAAGGCGTCAGTGGAGAACGGCACTTCAGGGAGATAGATGAGATGCGGGGCGGGCCGGTCGGCTGGTGCGGAGCCCTCGGGTGCCGCGCCACGAGCGAGCGAAGCCGCTGCCGTAAGAAAGCCCGCGTTGCGCCCCATGATGACATTGATCTTGATGCCGCCGAGGCTCGCATTGTCGAGCGCATCCCCTATCAAGGCGAGGCTGACATAGCGCGCTGCCGACGGGAAACCCGGCGTGTGGTCATTCTCGAGCAGATCGTTGTCGATCGTCTTCGGCACGTGGAAGCAGCGGAGCTCGTAACCGGCGGCGGCCGCCTTCTCGCTGACGATGCGGCAGGTATCGGCCGAGTCGTTGCCGCCGATATAGAAGAAATAGCGGATCTCGTTGCGCCGGCAGCCGTCGAGGATCTTCTCGCAATAGGCTTCGTCCGGCTTGTCCCGCGTCGATCCGAGCGCGGCAGAGGGGGTACGCGCGACCGCGTCGAGCTTCGCCTTGTCGATTTGAGTGAGATCGAGCAGGCCGTCGGTCCCCGGCTTCACCAGACCACGGACGCCATGCCGCATGCCGAAGATGGTCTTGACCTTGCCGGAGGCGGCAAGCCCGGCCTTCAGGCCTTCGACCACGCCTGCAAGCGACTGATTGATGACGGCCGTCGGGCCGCCGGACTGGCCGATCACCGCATTGCCGGTAACGATATCTGGCACTTCGCGTCACTCCTTGCCCAAGAGCCGCGCACAATGCCCCGGAGGCGCGCGCCCTGGCAAGGCTTCCGCTTTCGGCCTTCATCCTGTGCGATGCTGCCAAGACATTCTGCAAGTGGAGGCACCGATGTCGTCCCAAACCATCGCCTGGCCCGAACTGCCCTATGAAGCGTGGAAGGATAGCTGCGCCACGCTGCAACTCTGGACGCAGATCGTCGGCGAGATCCGACTCGTGCAGACGCCATGGCTCAACCACTCCTGGCACGTCGTTCTTTATGTGACGCCGCGCGGTCTCAGCACGTCTACCATCCCTTACGGTGACCGCAGCTTCGAGCTGAACTTCGATTTTCTCGACCATGTGCTGCATCTTGCGACAAGCGACGGCGGACGCAAGAAAGTTGGGCTCTACCCGCGCAGCGTGGCTGACTTCTACGCCGAGGTGATGCGCTCCCTCTCCGAGATGGGAATCGATGTTCGCATCCATGAGCCGCCCAACGAGATTCCCGATGCAATCCGCTTCAGCCAGGATCAGCTTCACGCATCTTACGACCGCGAATACGCGGAACGCTTCTGGCGCATCCTGCTCCAATCGACCCGCGTCTTCGAACGCTTCCGCACCGCCTTTATCGGCAAATGCAGTCCCGTGCATTTCTTCTGGGGAAGCTTCGATCTAGCGGTGACGCGCTTCTCTGGGCGCCGCGCGCCGAAATTTTCCCGCGCCGGCAGCGTGCCGAATATGCCAGAAGTCGTGGTGCTCGACGCTTATTCGCACGAGGTGAGCAGCGCAGGGTTCTGGCCGGGGGGTCAAGGCGTCGACTATCCGGCGTTCTATTCCTATGCCGCGCCGGCGCCGGAGGGCTTCGCTTCGGCAAAAGTGCGTCCGGCGCAAGCTTTTTGGAACAAAGGTCTCAACCAGTTCCTCCTGCCTTACGACGCGGTGAGAACCGCGAGCGACCCGGAAGCGACGCTGATGGACTTTCTGATAACCACCTATGAAGCGGCTGCCTCGCTCGGCAAATGGGATCGCGCTGCGCTTGAGTGTCCTCTCGGCATGCCGGGCGTCCCGCGCAAGGTCGTCTGGGATTGAAGGCCGCGAGCGTTTGATGCGGCGAGCAGACAGATGATGCGGGAGCGGGTTAAGGTTAAATTACTGTGCAAGTCGCTCAAACGAATTTGCAGCATAATTTATAGTAACGGTATCGATTAATGGCGAGTACGCATGTCGGCGGAAGTAGAGGAGACCACGGCGACCGGGAACCAACCGACCGCGACGCCGCTACAGTCCGCACCGCTCAACCAGCCTTCGGATCAATTGATCGCGAGTATTGCCCTCGCCGGTTCGGCTGCGATCCGCCGCATTATCGCCGAGCGAAACGAACTCCGGCGGGAGCGCGAGCGCCTCACCGGCGCGAACGAGGAATTGCGTCGCGAAAACGAAAAAACGACCGCGCATCGCGATCACTACCGGCAGATTGCAAACGAACTCTTGGTGCAGTTGCGACAAATGCATGAGGCGATGCAACGCGCTTCGACAAGAATCCAGGAGCTCTCTGTCGAGTCGGAAAATCGAGAAGCTGCTTTGATGGCCCGGCGCTTCTCTCCGACTGGTGCGAAGGGCAAGTAACAGTAGAATGGCATCGTATCGAGAGCGCCTAAAGCCGAAGCAGATGCAGGCTGAAGAGCTGGTCGGGGTCCGTCCAGGACCTCACGGGACTCCAGCCTGAGGCGCTTGCGAGGGCCTGAAATTCCACGACGGTGTATTTGTGCGAGTTCTCGGTATGGATGCGCTCGCCCTCGGCGAAGGTGAAGCTGCGTCCGAGCACCCTCGCCGTCTGGTTGGCGAGGCTCACGACATACATCTCGATCCGTCCCATCTCATCGTTCCACACCGCGTCGTGGACGAAGCGGGAAAGATCGAAATTGGCGCCGAGCTCGCGATTGGCGCGGACCAGCAGGTTGAGATTGAAAGCGGCGGTGACACCGCGAGCGTCGTTATAGGCGGGAAGCAGAATGCTCTCGCTCTTCCTCAGGTCGACGCCGAGCAGGAACGTGCTGCCGTGCCCAAGTAGCCGTGCGGCATTGCGAAGAAAGGCGCTCGCCTCGTCACGCGTCAGATTGCCGATGGTCGAACCTGAAAAGAAGCCGAGCCGCGGCTTCCACCGCGCCACGGGCGGCAGAGCGCGTGTCGTGGTGAAGTCCGCAATCAGCGGCAGGATGCTGAGGCCCGGATGTTGGCCGGATAGCCATCGAGCGGCCTCCTCCAGGCTCTCCGCAGCGATGTCGATTGGGATGTAGGCAGGAACATCACGCAGCGCACCGAGCAGCAGGCTCGTCTTGCGGCTCGATCCCGATCCAAATTCGACCAGGACGCGTCCCTGTCCGGCGAGCGCGGCGATCTCCTCGCCGTGCGCTTCGAGCAACGCGGTCTCGACTCGCGTCGGGTAATACTCCTCGAGCTTGGTGATCTCCTCGAACAGCTCCGAGCCCCGCGCGTCATAGAAGAACCGGCAGGGGATGGAGCGGGGCTTGCGCGCAAGACCGGTCAGCACGGCTTCGGTGAACTCGCCGATCGCCGGCGACCGTTGCGTGCGCAGCGCCCGCGCGGCAGCGACCGCGCCTGCGAGGGCGTGAACTGAGACCTCGCCCTCCATCATGCGTCCGCCGCAAGACGTAAGCCGGTGAACTGCCAGCGCTGATGAGGATAGAAGAAATTTCGGTAGGTTCGCCGCACATGGCCCTCCGGCGTCACGCAGGAGCCGCCCCGGAGCACGAACTGATTGCACATGAACTTGCCATTATATTCGCCGACGGCGCCCGGCGCGGCCCTGAAGCCAGGGTAGGGGAGATAAGCGCTCCCGGTCCATTCCCAGACATCGCCGAACATCTGCTGAAGACGCGGGCCGATCCCTGCCGGCAAGGGGCGCAAATGGCCGGCGCCGAGCGTGCGCCCTTCGAGCGGAACGCTGGCCGAGGCGACCTCCCATTCGAACTCTGAGGGAAGGCGGCAGCCAGCCCAGCGGGCGAAAGCGTCGACCTCGTAATAACTGACATGCGTGACGGGCGCGGCGAGGTCGACAGGACGGAAGCCGAGCAAACTCATTTGGCCATAGCCGCCCTCGGCCCTCTCGAAATAGAGCGGTCCGTCCCAGCCTTGAGCCTTCACTGTATTCCAGCCATCGGCGAGCCAAAGCGTCGGCGTGGCGTAGCCGCCATCTTCGATGAACTCGATCCATTCGGCGTTGGTGACGGAGCGGCTCGCGAGCTTGAAGGGCCTGATCAGCTCCTCGTGACGCGGACCTTCATTATCATAGGCGAAGCCTTCGCCGTCATGCCCCACCTCGAAGATGCCGCCCTCGAAGGGAACCCAGGCGAGCGGCGTCGCGGCACCCACGCTGACGCCCGAACCTCCGTCACGGTAAGCGGGCTTGAGCGGCTCGGCGGCGAACAGCGCAAGGACATCGGTGAGCAGGAGTTCCTGGTGCTGCTGCTCGTGATTGATGCCGAGCTCGATCAGCTCCGCGGCTTCGGGCGTGAGCCCCGTATCGAACAGGCGCCCGAGCGCGGCATCGACAAAGCCGCGATAGGCGCGCACCTCCTGCGCCGCTGGCCGCGTCAGCAGCCCGCGCTTCGGTCGCGGCTGCCGTGCGCCGACGCTCTCGTAGTAGGAGTTGAAGCAGTATTCGAAGCGCTCGTCGAAGACGGCATAGCCGGGCAGGAAGCGCTTCAGCAGGAAAGCCTCGAAGAACCATGTCGTGTGCGCGAGATGCCACTTGGTCGGGCTCGCGTCGTCCATCACCTGGACGACCTGGTCCTCGTCGCTCAAAGGCGCGGCAAGCTCGGCGGACAGCGCGCGCGTGGCAAAGAGACGCTCGCGCAACGAGGCTGATTCGGTCTTTGGCTTGATATCGGCGACGGCGACGCTGTGGAGGTTCATCATTCGCTCCTTCGGCTCAGGCTGTCTCGTACGGGGAAAAGCCCGGATTCGCCGCGCGACGCGCCGCACTCACCGAAACGCGAGATTTACCAGCTTGTTCCGCCAGGCGGAATGGTTCAGCATCGCACAACTTGGTGAGCGAATTTGATTATAACGGGAGTCTTTCGGTGCAGAATAACCGTGCCAGAAGCGACGATACCGTCATTCCCTTCGACCGCCGTCAATCGCCGGTCGCGGCGGAATTGCAGCGGGGCGTTTGCCGGAGATTCCGCGCCGAAGGCTTCTCGGTGGTCACCGAATTGTCGCTTGCCAACGGCAGGCGTGCCGATGTGGTGGGGCTTTCTGCCGCAGGCGACATCACCATCATCGAGATCAAGTCCTGCCTGGTGGATTACCAGACCGACGGCAAATGGCAGGACTATCTGCCGTTTTGCGACCGGCTCTTTTTCGCAGTCTCGGCCGACTTCCCTTGCGAGGTCATTCCGAAAAGCGCGGGGCTGATCCTTGCCGATCGCTACGGCGCGGAGTTGGTGCGGGAGCCGCTCGAAGAGCGGCTATCGGCCGCACGCCGCAAGGCCATGATGCTCTGCTTCGCGCGCGCCGCGGCGCTGCGCTTGCAGTTGCACCTCGATCCGTCTTGCGGATTCGAACTCTGAGCTATTTGGGCGCACGCTTGGCGAGGATGCGCTGAAGCGTGCGGCGATGCATGTTGAGCCGCCGCGCCGTCTCCGAGACATTGCGATTGCAGAGCTCGTAGACGCGCTGGATGTGCTCCCAGCGCACGCGGTCGGCCGACATCGGGTTCTCGGGCGGCGGCGCCTTGACGTTGGTCGAGGTGTTGACGAGCGCGTTGTAGACGTCGTCGGCATCGGCCGGCTTGGCAAGATAGTCGACGGCGCCGAGCTTCACCGCGGTGACGGCAGTGGCGATATTGCCATAGCCGGTCAACACCACGGCGCGGGCTTCGGGCCGCACGTCTTTCAGGGCGGCGATCACGTCGATGCCGTTGCCGTCATCGAGACGCATATCGACCACCGCGAAAGCCGGAGGCCTGCGCCGGAGCGAGGACAGGCCGTCCTCGACCGAGGCCGCCGCCTCGACCTCGAAACCGCGCGTCTCCATGGCGCGCGCGAGACGCGCCAAGAAGGCGCGATCGTCATCGACGATCAGGAGGGTGTTGTCCTCGAGCGGGGCAAAATCTGTCTGAGGCGTGGGCGAGAACTGTTGAGCTTCCATGTCAGGGCTCTCCTGGTGATCCTGCTTTCGCCCCGTCCCCAAGGCTAAGCTCCCTATAGGATAGAAGGATTCTTGGGTGTTTGAATGCTCTGCGACGAGATGCCGTAGAGCTAGGGGCTTATCCCGGCTTCGGCAAGGCTGGAAGCGGCGATTATGGCGATCGGCCTTGGCGCAGCCGATTAACCAGGCCAGCTAAGCCACGGGCTCAGGGTTTCGCGCCGGCTTCTCGGGCGCAGGCTCGAATTTTGTCCGGGGCCAGATCACCGTGACCACAGCGCCGCCTCTGGGCCGGTTGGAAAGCGCGAGCGTGGCGCCAGACCGTTCGAGCAGCGTCTTGGCGATAAAGAAGCCAAGCCCCATGCCGATGTGCTCGTCGGAAGGCTCCTGACCTTCACTCGGCGCGCGGCGTGTCGTGACGTAGGGCTCGCCCAGTTGCTCGAGCACGTCCGGCGGGAATCCGGCGCCGTCATCGGCAATGACGATGGTCACGTCGTCCTTAGTCCAGCGCGCCTCCACCTCGACCTTGCTCGCGGCGAAATCGACGGCGTTCTCGACCAAATTGCCGAGCCCGTAGAGCATGCCGGGGTTGCGTTCCGTCACCGGCTCGGATGGCGCCCCCCGCGGCGCTCCGCCCGCCGCCCGTCCGAGCATCACCTCGATCGGCACGGCGACGAGGCGATGCGGCGCCACCACCTCTTCGATCAGATGGCTCAATGGCAGGCGCGAAACGATCAAGTCCTGCTGCTCGCCGCCGCCTGCGAGCTCGGCGAGGATGTCGCGGCAGCGCTCGGCCTGCGCCCGCAACAGCACCAGATCCTCGTAGTGCGGGTCCGACGGCTTGGCGTCGCGCATCAGCTCCTTGGTCACGACCGCGATGGTCGCGAGCGGGGTGCCGAGCCCGTGCGCCGCGGCGGCGGCAAGCCCGTCGAGCGCCGAGAGCTTCTGCTCGCGTGCCAGCACCATCTCGGCGGCGGCAAGCGCCTTGGCCATGCGCCGCGCCTCTTCCGCCGTG
>DATAFR010000010.1:0-20010 GCA_036257375.1 Methyloceanibacter sp. | reverse complement strand
CTGAACCTCATCGCCCACGGCACGCTTGTCGGCGTCGATCACCCTGGCCGCGCCTTCCTCGCGCTGACCGTCTATTACCGCAACGAGGGCCTGGTCAAAGATGAGCTCAGCCAGAAGCTGGTCGAACTCGTCGACAAGGACATGCTGAAGCGGGCGCGTATCCTCGGCGCCGCTTTCCGCGCGGCGCATATGGTATCTGCCGCCATGCCGGGTGTGCTCACCAACACGCCGATCAGCTACGAGGGCAATCGGCTGGTCTGGACGCTGCCCGAACCTTACGCGAATCTGGAAGGGGAACGCGTCGAGCGCCGCTTCAAACAGCTTGCCGAACTGCTCGATCGCGAGGCCGAGATCCGGGTCGGCTCGGCGTTCCAGCTCGCCGCGAGCTAGTTTCGACTTGCTGGACCAAGTTTGCAAATCATCGGCTAAATTGCCGTTCCGGCGAGAGCTGGAATGCAGTAACGACTGAACATTGAGCTCACTCCAACTGTAAATTTTGGTAATGGCAGAAGACCTCTATTCCACCCTTGGCGTGCCGAAGACTGCGAGCGCTGAGGACATCACCAAGGCCTATCGCAAGCTCGCCAAGAAGCTGCACCCCGACCTCAATCCGGGCGACAAGACGGCCGAGGAGAAGTTCAAGCAGATCACCGCCGCCTACGACATCATCGGCGACGAGGAGAAGCGCAAGCGCTACGACGCCGGCGAGATCGACGCCTCGGGCCAGGAGACCCCGCAGCAGCGCTACTATCGCGAATATGCCGGGGGCGCGGAGGGCGCGCGCTACCGCTCGACGGCGGGCTTCGAAGACATCGGCGCGTTCAGCGATCTGTTCGGCGACTTGTTCGGCGAGCGCGGAGGGGCACGCGCCGGCGCCGGCGGGCGCCGCTTCTCCATGCGCGGGTCTGACGCGCAATACCGTCTCGAGGTGAATTTCCTCGACGCGGTGAACGGCACCAAGACACGCATCACGCTGCCCGATGGCGGCACGTTGGATGTCACAATCCCCCCCGGCGTTACCGACGGCCAGGTGCTCAGGCTGCGCGGCAAAGGCGGTCCGGGCATCGGCGAGGGGGAGCCCGGCGATGCCCTGATCGAGATCGCCGTCAAGCCGCATCCCGTGTTCAAGCGCGAAGGCGACGATATCGTCGTCGAGGTGCCGATCAGCTTCGACGAGGCCGTGATCGGCGGCAAGGTCGAGGTGCCGACCATCAGCGGCCGCGTGTCCGTCACGGTGCCGGCGGGCGCCAATACAGGGCAAACCTTGCGATTGAAAGGCCGGGGCATCAAGCGCGGGACCGCGGCGGGGGATCAGCTCGTCAAGCTCAGCGTTGTCATGCCTGAGCGCATGGACGAGGAGCTGAAGAGCTTCGCCGAGAAATGGCGTGAAAGTCACCGCTACGATCCCAGGCGCAAGCTGAGGGAGCAGGCCTGATGCCGACCGAGCGGGACGTCATTCAGCGCGTAGAACGCCTCACCGTGACGCGGCTCAGAGTTTGGGTCGCGCAAGGATGGATCAAGCCGGCCGATGCGGCGGCGCAAAGCTTCTCGGAGGCCGATATCGCGCGGGCGGCTCTCATCTGCAATCTCGAGGATGAGCTGGGTTTCGCCGAGGAGGACGTGCCGGTCCTGCTCAGTCTCATCGATCAGATCCACGGGCTGCGTTGCGAGCTGATGGGTCTGCTCGACGCGCTGGAAGATCTGCCGCCCGATATTCGTTCCGTGGTGAAGATGAAGATCACGCGCCGGAGAGAAGGCGGAGAGCGATGAAATCGATCGGCGGCGCGCTCTTGTTCCTGCTGGCTGTGTTGGCGTTGACCTATGCGAGCGTCTATTACGGGCTCGGCCGGTTGCCGGGCGATATCGTGATCGACAATGGCAGCTTCTATTTCTACGCGCCGATTACCACGGCGGTGATCGTGAGCCTGCTGCTGAGTCTCGTGCTTTGGCTTTTTCGCCGCCACTAGCGCCGCGCGCTCCCGCCTGCGACATGCGCAAGAGAACGATTGTCGTGAACGACAAGATGCAGAAGGGCTATCGCTACGTCCTGAGCGCGCCGGTCGGGCGCAACTTCGATTGCGAGTTCAAGCCCGAGCTGACGCCGCACGAGATGCTGAAGCTCGGCGTCTTCTGCGGCAAGTACATGACCGACACGCGGAAGGAATTTCCGAAGAGCTGGTTTGTCGGCGCCAAGCTGGCCAGAGGTAAGCGCGATTGCTCGCTCAATTATTTCGGTGTCGCTGCAAGCCAGCCGCTGTCGGTCTGGCGCAAGAAGGGGTGGATCCATCCCGACGATCCGCGCGGCTGGTTCCAGTGGTATTGCCGCTATTATCTCGGCCGGCGGATGGAGGACGATCGGCGTCAGATCAAGCGCTGGAAGATGATGCGCCGGCATATCCGGCAGATTGAGCGGAACTGCGAGCAGGGGGACTTCGCTTGCCGGCCCCGGCAGCGGCAGGCCCTGCTGCATTGGGCCTATGACAGCCGAAAACTCTGAAACGAGAGGCTCTTCCAGATCTTCGCCTAGCTTGACCGCGGCTTGGCCGGGCGTACGGCGACCTCGCCCTTGTCGATGACGAGAGCCAGCTCGCCGCGCTTCAGCGCCAGCGCGTCGTCCCCGAACAATTTCCTGCGCCAGCCGCGCAGCACCGGAACGTCGGTCTCGTCGGAACGGGCAATCTCCTCGAGCTCGTCGCTGGTGGCGATCAGCTTCGGCGCCACACCGTGCTTTCCGGCTGTCGCCTTGAGCAGGACGCGCAACAGATCGACCACGGCTTGCGCCTCCGGCGGCATGGGCTCGCCGCGCTCGATCGGCGGAATGGTCTTGGGATCACGCTCGAGCCCGCGTCCCACCGCTTCGAGCACGGCGCGCCCGCGCATCGAGCGCGCGAAGCCGTTATGCAGCGTGCGCAGCGAGCCAAGATCCTCTACCGTGCGCGGCGCTTGGCTCGCGATGTCATAAAGCGCCTCGTCTTTCAGGATGCGCGCGCGCGGCACGTCTTGCGCCTGCGCCTCGCGCTCGCGCCAAGCCGCAAGCTCCATCAACACGGCAAGCGCCTTCGGCGTCTTGATGCGCATCTTGAGCCGCCGCCAGGCCTGCTCAGGGTGCAGGTCGTAGGTTGCGGGATCGGTCAGCACGGCCATCTCCTCGTTGAGCCAGCTCGCCCGCTCCGACTTGTCGAGCTGGGCACGTAGCTTGGGATAGAGATCGCGGAGATGGATCACGTCGCCGAGCGCATAAGTCAGCTGGCGGTGGGAGAGGGGGCGTCGGCTCCAATCGGTAAAGCGCGAAGTCTTGTCGAGATTGCGGTTCAACATGCGCTTCACCAGCATCGAATAACTCACCGCCTCGCCAAAACCGCACACCATGGCGGCGACCTGCGTATCGAAGATCGGATGCGGGATGACTCGCGCGAGGTGATGGACAATTTCAATGTCCTGTCGCGCCGAGTGAAATACTTTCAGCACGCGCTCATTGACCATCAGCTCGAAGAACGCCGTGAGGTCAATGCCTGGTGCCAGCGAGTCGATCAGCACCTCGGTGCCGTTGGCGGCCACCTGAATCAGGCAGAGCCGCGGCCAGAAGGTCTGCTCGCGCATAAACTCGGTGTCGACGGCGACAAAAGGGGCATCCCCCAGCCGCGCGCAGGCTTCGGCCAGCTCGTCAGTGCGAGTGATGAGGTTCATGGGGGGCGGGTATAGCCCAAGCGTGCGCGCCAGGCCAAGGGCGCAGGCGCGCAAAGTTTCGGCAATCCCGTTCTATTTTGCTAGGGTGGACTTCAAACTTTCGCCTGGTGCTGCACGGCTTTCGGCACGAGGCTTCGCTCGGCGCTCGGCATGAAGTGACCTCCAGCTTGCGTTCCATGCAGCAGGGACGACATCAGCGAGACGAGCGTCACGATTGCTGCAACTGTCCAGGCCGCAAGGGGAACCCGCGTCCGCACCGGGGGCGTGTGGAGGTTCTTAGACATGGTTCAATTCCCTCTCTAGGCTACCGACCTCCAAACGCCGCGTGGGGCCGCATCGTTCCCGCGATCTGTCAGCGCGAGTCGATGTCGGGGGCGCCTTCTTGCGTGTCGGGAGGCGGGATCACCTCTTTGTCGTGTGACCGGCATCCGGGTTCGGCACGTCGGCATGAATGCCTTCGTCGCCGATTGGCGGCGGCGTGATGACGCCGTCATGCTTCCGCATCGGCGGGTTGGTGCCGTTGTCGGCGCCGGGCGGGTCTTCGCCTTGTGGCGCCGCCGGCTCGGCGGCAAGGAGGTGATCGGCAGAAAGAGACGGCGCAACAAGCGCGAGCGCCAGCAATAGGGCCGCACGCCGATAGAGTTGTGACAACATGGCGTTTCTCCTGTTTTCGTCTTTGCAAGGAGAAACCCGGGCTCGGAAAGCATCGTTCCCATTTTGGCGCCGCGGGCTTGCTTGACAAGGGTAGGCCTCCCATGCGCTGTTCCGCGGCGCTTTCAACCGTTCGCCACCGCACTCGCCAAAGACCCGACCATGCACGCTTATCGCACCCATACTTGCGGCGCGCTTCGCAAAGAGGACGTCGGCAAGACGGTCAGGCTCTCGGGCTGGGTGCATCGCATGCGCGATCACGGAGGCCTGCTCTTCATCGACCTTCGCGATCATTACGGCTTGACCCAGGCGGTGGCCGATCCGCATTCGCCCGCCTTCAAGGAGGCCGAGAAGCTAAAGCCGGAATGGGTGGTTCGCATCGACGGCGAAGTGGTGGCGCGGACGCCGGAGACCGTCAATCCCAACCTGCCGACAGGAGAGGTCGAGGTCAGGATCAAGAGCCTTGAAGTTCTTTCGGAAGCGAGGGAGCTACCGCTGCCGGTGTTCGGCGAGCCCGACTATCCGGAGGACACGCGGCTCAGATACCGGTTCCTCGATCTGCGGCGCGAGACGCTGCACGCCAATATCATGAAGCGGCAGGCGATCATCTGGAGCTTGCGCAACCGCATGCGCGATGCGGGCTTCTTCGAGTTCCAAACTCCGATCCTGACCGCGTCTTCGCCCGAAGGCGCGCGTGACTATCTCGTGCCGTCTCGCGTGCATCCCGGCAAGTTCTACGCGCTGCCGCAGGCGCCGCAGCAATTCAAGCAGCTGACCATGATCGCGGGCTTCGACCGCTACTTCCAGATCGCGCCCTGCTTCCGCGACGAGGACGCGCGCGCCGACCGCTCTCCCGGCGAGTTCTATCAGCTCGACCTCGAGATGAGCTTCGTCACGCAAGAGGATGTGTTCAACACGGTCGAGCCGATCCTGCGCGGCCTGTTCGAGGAGTTCGGTGGCGGCAAGCCTGTCACGCGGAAATTCCCACGCATTCCTTATGTAGAGGCGATGCGCAAATACGGGACCGACAAGCCCGATTTGCGCAACCCGATCGAGATGCAGGACGTCACCGAGCATTTCAGAGGCTCGGGCTTCAAGGTATTCGCAGGCATGCTCGACATGGACGCGAATGCGCGCGTCTGGGCGATTCCGGCGAAAGGCGGCGGCAGCCGTGCCTTCTGCGACCGCATGAATGCGTGGGCACAAGGCGAAGGCCAGCCGGGATTAGGTTACATCTTCTTCCGTGAAGGCGCAGGCGCAGGTCCCGTCGCCAAGAATATCGGCCCGGAGCGGACCGCGGCGATCAGGACGCAGCTCGGACTCGCAGACGGCGATGCTGTTTTCTTCGTCGCGGGGCTGCCGAAGGAGTTCGCCGCCTTTGCCGGGCAGGCGCGGGTGAAGATCGGCAACGAGCTTGGGCTGACCGAGACCGACCGTTTCGAGTTCTGCTGGATCGTCGACTTTCCCATGTTCGAGTGGAACGAAGAGGAGGGGAAGAGCGACTTCTCGCACAATCCCTTCTCCATGCCGCAGGGCGGCCTCGAAGCGCTCGAGACGAAGGAGCCGCTCGACATTCTGGCCTATCAATATGACGTCGTGTGCAACGGCGTGGAGCTTTCGTCAGGCGCGATCCGGAACCACAAGCCCGAGATCATGGAGAAGGCCTTCGCCATCGCCGGCTACCCGAAGGAGGAGCTGGAGAAGCGCTTCGGCGGCATGCTGCGCGCGCTGCAATATGGCGCTCCGCCGCATGGCGGCATCGCGCCCGGCATCGACCGCATCGTCATGCTCCTCTGCGGGGAGGAGAATCTGCGGCAGGTGGTCATGTTCCCGATGAACCAGCAGGCCGAGGACCTGCTCATGGGCGCGCCGTCTGAGGTTTCGCCTAAGCAGTTGAAGGAATTGCACATTAGGGTGGTGCCGCCGCCCAAGAGTTAATTTTGGCAGCTCTCTTAGGGCGTTTTTCGCCCACTCCAACTGTTGCCCAAATGTCGAGTCATTCCTTACCCTTGGTGGCGATCGCTTAAACTAAGCCGATAAGGATCGTAGCGACGGGAGGGGCGGGCATGCACAACACCTTTTCTTTGCGCGTCGTCGCGCTCGGCGCCTTCGCCGTTTTGTGTCTTTGCATGCCGCAGGACGAGGCCTTGGCCGCCGCGCTCAACACCGCCAATTTCGTCGCCGCGTGCAGCGCCGACGAGAACGTCACCAGCGATCCCGGATTTGAGGACAGCAAGGTCACGCCGAAGGCGTTCTGCGAGTGCGTCGCCGCCGAGGTCGCCAAGAACAAGCTCAGCCAAGCCGATGTCGACATGCTGACCAAGATGCACAAGGACGACATCAGCGACGCCGACGCCGAGAGCTATCCAACGCTCGAAGATCTGATGAATGCCAACGAGGGCTTCGAGGATTCCTGTAGGACGAGCCTTGGTCTTCCGATCGACGAGGGCACCGATATCGAGGAGGTGCCCCTGGAGGACGATGGCATGCCGGAGGAAGAGGAAGCTCCGGCCGAGGACGACGGCTCGCCGCCGGAATAGCCCGCCTTACTCGTTCAACGGCATGCGTAGCCTGTCAAACGGCACGCCACGTCGCTCAGCCGCCATCGCATTGGCGTGCCCGAAGTCCCCAGCATTTTCACGACAAGCTCTCACCAGGGCGCGGTTTTCGCGCTAAACATAAGCGCGTACCCGGAGGATGGACGCTGCAAAAAAGCGGTCCTGGACGTTCCGGCGGTGGAACCGCCGGCATGGGAGGCCTCTTTCCTGGACTAACGGGTCGAAAGGACAGGGACCATGAACTTCGGCGAGCATGTCTTCCTTTACTGCGAGCGTGGCACAAGCTCGGCGCTTTCGGCGGAGCCTATCAACGCCCTCAGCAATATCGCTTTTCTTTTCGCCGCGTTGATCGGCTTGCAGCTCGTTCTGTGGCGCCCGCGCGAGGAGCGCAGCGCCGACCACTATCTCCTCGTCTTCCTCGTGCTCGCGATCGGACTCGGCAGCCTCGCCTTCCATCTCTTCGCCACGCAGGCGACGGAGTTGCTCGATGTCGTCCCCATCACGCTATTCATGCTCGTTTATCTCGGCTTCGCGCTGAACCGCTTTCTCGGCCTGCCGCCGGGGCTCACGGTGCTGCTCGTGATCGGCTTCACCGCGATCATGGCCATGACGGGACAGGTGAGATGCTGGGACGGCGGGGTTGGCGTGCCGGGACCCGAGATCCAGAACGTGAAGCCCTGTCTGAACGGCAGCATCTTCTATCTGCCGGCCTTGTTCGCGCTCGTCATTGTCGGCTTGCTCGCCCATGAGCAAAAGCATCGCGCGGCCCCTTATCTCTTGTGGGCCGCCGCCATCCTCACTATTTCCGTGACGCTCCGTTCGCTCGACCTCGCTCTATGCGACCGCATCCTGATCGACGGGCGCAAGGCCGGCACCCATTTCGCCTGGCACATCCTCAACGCCCTGGCGCTGTTCTTGCTGCTGAGAGCGAGCCTCGAAGGCGGCAAGGTGCCCGTCGCCAAGGCCGAAATGGCGCCCGAGCCTGAAGAGTCCTACGAGCCCGAGCAGCCTCGCCCTGCGGAAGCTGAGCGTCCGCCGATTTCTGAGGATGCCGGCGATCAAAAGCCGCTCTCTGAGATCGAAAGGACCTTGGCGGTCGGCTTAGTGCCTCCGCGCAAACCGAAGCCGCTGGCCGAAAGGGTTGCGTCGGCGGCCGAGAAGGCGGCAAAGGATGACAAGGGCGCCGAGGACGAATCCGAGGCCGACTCGGACGAGCCGGAGCCCAAAGTGCTCTCGCCGGCTTAGGGAACGCTCCACGTTCCCGGGCTAGAGTGAGCGGCACGCGGACGTGGTGGAACTGGTAGACACACAGGACTTAAAATCCTGAGGCCGAAAGGCCGTGCGAGTTCGAGTCTCGCCGTCCGCACCATTCAGTACCCTGACGGCAAGCGTCATCTGCGCTAATTTGGAGCCCCCACAGGGCTGAGCCAGTAGCAGGGCAGATGGCCGGAAACATTTTCATCAATTATCGGCGCGGCGACGACCCGGGTTTCACCCAGGCGCTTTACACTCGGCTCGAACAGGCATTTGCGGCCGACCAGTTATTCATGGATGTCGACAACATCGCGCCCGGGCTCGACTTCGTGCAGGTGCTGAACGAGCAGGTCGCCCGCTGCGACGTGCTGATCGCGGTGATTGGCAAGAACTGGCTCGATGCCGCTGACAGTTCGGGTGAACGGCGGTTGGACAATCCGGAGGACTTCGTCCGCATCGAGATCGAATCGGCGCTGGCGCAAAGGAAGCGGGTCATTCCGGTGCTGGTGAACGATGCGAAGATGCCCCGCTCGACGGAGTTGCCAGAGGGGTTGAAGGCGTTCGCCAGATGCAACGCCGTGCGGCTGACGCATGAGCGCTTTCGTGCCGACGCGCAGAGCCTGGTCAAGGCGCTCGAAGAGGCTCTGTCCGCGGCCGATAGGGAACGGCGTGAACGGCGCAAGAAAGACGCAGCATCGGGGGACGCCTGGAAGGGATTCCGCGCTTGGGTCGCCGCTCTTCCTCCGCGCGAGTCTTGGCTCGTCTCTCTCGGCTTCATCGCCATCGTGCTGTTCCTGTGGCGTCTTGCGGCACTGTTCTTTTGGCTACACATGCGAGGATCGGGCGAGCTTGGCGGCCTTTTCGGTTTGAGCGCGCTCGTGAGCGTGGCCGCACTTCTCATCATTCTCGCCGGCGTCTATCTGCGACGCGAATCGCTCAGCGCACCTGGGGTTGCGCTGACCTGGCTTGCCGTCTTCAGTTTCCTCTCGCTTCTGGTGAACTCCGTGATGATCGCCGGCGGAGCGGGCAGCTTGATTGCCGCTTCTCTCCCATGCGGCCTTGCAATTCTTGCCGCGGCGTTCGTCGTTTCCCTTCGCGGACGCCATGTGGGCGGGCTCGAAATGGCCGTTTATCTGATGGGCTCCGCGCTGTTCGCCAACATCATTCTGGCAAGCAGCATGTTGGGGACCGAAGGTGCCGCAGGTGTGGAGTTCGCGGCTGCCATCGTCATCGCCGCTGCTGGTCTCGGTATCGCCGTGTGGCGCCGCAACAAGGCAAACGGTGCCGAGTTGGCAGTGTATGGCTTTAGTGCCGCCTACATTCTGGCGGTGGCCCTCATCGGGATGTTGGGGACGGGCGGCACTTCCAGCTGATCGATGACAGCCGTTTTCCCATCGAGCGATAGCAAAACCCAATCGACAAGCGCGGGCGCTGTTCGTACGCTGACCCGGACCAGACGCCGCGCATAAGCGGCGCTTAAACCTAGGGAGCCGCGCATGAACGTTCAGCCGGAACGCAAGACATTTTTCGGCGCCTGTCCGCATGACTGCCCCGACACCTGCGCCATGATCTACGAGGTGCAAGACGGCAAGCTGGTCGAGGTCAGGGGCAACAAGGAGCATCCCATGACGCGCGGCGGGCTCTGCGTGAAGCTGAAGGACTTCCACGACCATCACGCCAATCCCGACCGGCTGACATATCCCATGCGCCGGACGGGGCCGAAAGGCTCCAAGCAATTTGAGCGCATCACTTGGGACGAGGCCATCGCCGAGATCGGCCGCCTCTGGCGCGAGATTATCGCGACTTACGGCAGCCAGGCGATCATGCCTTACTCCTATCTCGGCAATATGGGCCTCGTGCAGGGCATCAATTCCGGCGATCCATTCTTCAACCGGCTCGGCTCGACCGTGAACGAGAAGACCTTCTGCGCTTCGGGCTCATCCACAGCGTGGCTTCTGACCGTCGGCCCGACCGGCGGCGTGGACCCCGAAAGCTTCGTGCATTCCAAGTTCATCGTGATTTGGGCGTGCAACTCGATCTCGACCAATCTGCATCACTGGCCGTTTGTGCTCGAGGCGCAGAAGCGCGGCGCCAAGGTCGTGGTCATCGACAGCTATAGATCCCGCACAGCCAAGGCCGCCGACTGGCATATCTGCCCGCGGCCGGGAACCGACGGCGCGCTCGCCATGGGCGTCATCAATGCGATCATCGCGCAGGATCTGATCGATAAAGACTATGTCGAGCAGCATACATACGGCTTCGAGGAGCTAAAGGCCCGCGCGGCGGAGTTCACGCTCGACTATGTGGAGAAGATCACCGGCGTCAAAGCCTCCGACATCGCCAAATTCGCCAAGGAGTTCGCCACCATTCAACCCTCCGTCGTTCGCCTCGGCGTGGCGCTCGAGCGTCACGCCGGCGGCGGCCAGGCGATCCGCGCGGTCTGCGCGCTGCCGGCTCTGGTGGGATCGTGGAGGCATGTCGGCGGCGGCCTGCTGCAAATGCCTCTGTGGGACTTCCCCGTGGATTGGATGAAGGTGTCGCGCGGCGACTGGGTCAAGCCGGGCACGCGGGCGATCAACAATCTCAGACTCGGCGCGGCTCTGACCGGCGAGATGAAACTCGACCCGCCGCTCAAGAGCTTGTTCGTGTTCTGCACCAATCCCGTGAGCCAGGCGCCCGAGACGAACAAGATCGTCAAGGGATTGCAACGCGAGGACCTATTTACCGTCGTCGCCGAGCACTTCCTCACCGATACGGCGAAATACGCCGACATCGTGCTGCCCGCTGCCATGGCCGGCGAGGCCGAGGACATGATGTGGTCCTGGGGCCATTTCTATTTCACCTACAACCAGAAGGCCGTCGATCCGCCCGGCGAATGCAAGCCGACATCGGAGATGTGGCGCCTCCTCGCCAAGGAGATGGGCTTCGACGATCCCGTCTTCAGAATGACCGACAGCGAGCTCGCCGCCTATCACCTCAACTGGGACGACCCCAAGATGGGCGGCATCGACATGGAGTATTTCAAGACGCACGGCTACTACAAGATCGACGTCGGCTCGGCGGACACGCGCGCGCCGCATAAAGACGGCAAGTTCCCGACCGCGTCAGGCAAAGTGGAGTTCTTGCTGCACGACGCCAAGAATTTCGTCGCGGGGCCGTTCCGCGCCATGTACGAGGGCGACCAGGACGGCTCGCCGGTCGATCCGCTGCCGGGCTACGTGCCGAACCGTGAGGCGCCCGAGACCAACCCCGAACGCGCCAAGCTTTATCCGCTCAACGTCATCTCGCCCAAGAGTCACGGCTTCCTCAATTCCTGCTACGCCAACGAGAAGCACAAGATCAAAGGCCAGGGCGAACAATTCGTCATGATCAGCCCGAAGGACGCGGCGGCGCGGCGCATTCGCGACGGCGATCCCGTGCGTGTCTATAACGACCGCGGCGATTTCGAGGGCGTGGCCAAGGTCACGGACGACGTCAATGCCGGCATCGTCGTCGCTACGCTCGGCTATTGGCGGAGCCTCAACCGCTCGGACGGGTCGGTGAATTCGATCGCATCGGATGCGCATTGCGGACTCGGCCGCGCGCCGACCTTCTCCGACAATCTGGTCGAGGTCGTGCGGGTGAACTGCGAGGGCGGTTATACGGCGGCTTGCGCGGCGCCTTTGGCCGTCACCTCTTGCAGGACGGTGAAGCCCTCGAACTCGGGATGGCCAAGATAAAGCGGCTTGCCTGAGCCAGCACCCGCATGCGCCTTGCGGAAGGCCTCCGATCGCGTCCAATCGAGGAAGTGCGCCTCCGAGCGCCACAGCGAGTGCGAGGCGTAAAGCACGTGATCGTCGCACTCGGGACCTTTCAGGAGATGGAAGGCCATGAAGCCGGGAACCCCACCGAGATGGCTATCGCGGGTCAGCCAGACCTGCTCGAAGTCGCGCTCGGCGCCCTTGCGCACTTTGAAACGGTTCATAGCGATGAACATGGTTGTGTTCCTTGGTTGCGGGCCGCAGGATAGCCGAGAAAGTCCGGATTTCTAGGTTACTCCGCCATGCCGGTCAGCGACAATTGACCGCCGTCAATAAACCGACAGGCAACCGTTCCTATATACGCAACGATGGTAGCCCGAGCCCCCGCCAAGGAGACACGCATGAACAAGGACGTTAAGGAGCGCCGCAAGGCGCCGCTCACCACGCCGACCGATCTCGGCGACAATGCCCGTCGCGACATCACCGGCGCGCTCAATGCGCTGCTCGCCGATGTGTTCGCGCTCTACCTCAAGACCAAGAATTTCCACTGGCATGTGAGCGGACCGCATTTCCGCGACTATCATCTCCTGTTCGATGAGCAGGCCGACCAGATCTTCGCCATCACCGACGACATTGCCGAGCGCGTGCGCAAAGTCGGTGGCACGACGTTGCATTCGATCGGCAATATCGCGCGATTGCAGCGCATTCCCGACAACGACGCCGACTATGTCGATCCACTCGACATGCTGGCTGAACTGAGGTCGGACAATCAGGCACTGATTACGTCCTTGCGCGAGGCCCATGAGCTTTGCTCCGAGGAGAACGACGTGGCGACCACGAGCCTGATCGAAGTGTGGATCGACCAAGCCGAGCGGCGCGTTTGGTTCCTCTATGAGGCAAGCAGGAGGGGCGATCCGGGCCACTAAGGCTTGCGTAGAGACCGGATCTCGCTCGCCGGAACTTGTGTCCGCGTTTCGGCTTTTCTATCTTGATGCGGCGGCCTGAGCGGCCGCGGAGCCGAAACGGAGCAGCAGCATGCGTAATCTTCTGACTGCGTTCGCAGCCCTGGCGACGCTTGCCCTCGTCTCTTGCGGTGCGCCGAGCACGCCGGAATTTGCCAGGAAGGTCGCGTTAAGCGATCTGTTCGAGGTCGCCGCCGGCAAGATCGCGAGCGAGAAAGGTCAGTCCGAGGTCGTCAAGCAATTCGGCCAACACATGGTCGAGGCGCACACCAAGGCGCTCGAGGAGCTGAAACGCATCGTTGAGTCCGAGAAGATCGACGTAAAGCTGCCCGACAAATTTAATAGGAAGGTGCAGAAGCGCATCGATGCCCTCAATGCCGCGAAGCCCGAGGAGTTCGACAAGGTTTTTGTGAAGCAACAAATCAAGGCGCACCAAAAGGCCGCCGACTTGTTCGACGCCTATGCCGAGGGCGGGGACAACGCCGCGTTGAAGCAATTCGCGGCGAACACGCTCCCCGCCATCAAGCAGCATCTGGAGGAGGCGGAGAAGCTCCCGCAATAGCCTGTTAGGGCTGCCGGCCGGCGGACTGGTAAAGCCAATCGAAGCGCCGCAAGCTCTGCTCTTCCCTTCGCCGCTCGAGAACGAAGTTCCGTGCGAGGCGGAAGGCCCCGTCTAGATGGTAGAGCTGCCCGAAGCGCCGCGACTGGCGCTGCACACGCAAACTGCGGGGGCGGCGGACGCGCTCGTAACGGTCAAAGGCTTGAGACAAATGGTCGAGCGATGCGCTCATGCAGTCGGCAAGCGTAGCCGCATCCTCGATGGCAAGCGCGGCGCCTTGCGCGAGATAAGGCAGTACGGGATGCGCGGCGTCGCCTAGAAGGGCAATGCGGCCCTCGCTGAAGCGGCGCAAATTGTCGAGGCGATAGAGCGACCAGCTGCGCCAGGTCGAAGCGCGTTCCAGCAATGATTTCGAATCCTTGGTCCAACGGGCGAAACCGGCGAGCAAAGCCTTCGCGTTGCCTGCTTGGTTCCAACCTTGCAGCTCGGCGCCGCCTTCAGTGACGGCGACGACGTTGAGGTCGCTGCCGCCGCGAACCGGGTAGTGCACGAGATGCGAACGAGCCCCGAGCCAAAGCCCGACGGCCGGCGCATCGAAGGGTGGGGGAAGGCCTTCGCGCGGCAGGAGCGTGCGCCAGGCGGTTGCGCCGGTGAAACGCAAGCCCGCTTGCGGCATGATCAGCGGCCGGATCGTCGACCACAGCCCGTCGGCGCCAATCAGGGCGGCGCCTTTGACCTCTTTCCCCTCGGTGCTCCGAAGCAGGACGTCGGGACCTTGGGTATCGACGGCCGTCACCTCGAAGCCTGGCCTCAGCGCGACATGCGGCTGGCTTTCGGCGGCGGCACGAAGGGCGGCATGGAGATCGGCGCGGTGCAATGTGAGATAGGGCGCGCCATAGCGGGCCTGCGCCTCTTTGCCGAGCGGCATGGAGGTAAGTTTTCGACCCGAGAGTCCGTCATAGATGACGATGGCCTCGGGCGTGAAGGCGTGCGGCTCGATCAGATCGAGCACGCCGAGGGCTGCAAGCACGCGCGTGGCATTGGGACCGAGTTGAATGCCGGCGCCCGTTTCCTCGGCGAAGCGTGAACGTTCGAGCACATCCGTCCCGATCCCGCGGCGGGCAAGCGCGATGGCAGCCGAAAGACCGCCGATGCCGCCTCCGGCAATCAGCACGCGCTCTTCCGTCTTGGGCACGAGGCGGGTGCCTCAGGCCGCCGGTGCGCCTGGAGGGGCGGTCGCGATGTAGATGCAGGAGGGCGGATCGCTCTCGGTTGCTTTGAGCGCGCCATCGTGCACGAACAGCGTCGAGCAATAAGGGCAGACGATCTGCACGTCATGCCCCATGTCGAGATAGACATGCGGGTGATCGTAAGGCGGCGTCGCCCCCATGCATTGGAATTCCTTGACGCCGATCCTGATGCGGTCGACGCCCTTATCGTTCACCAAATGCGGCACGAGCGTTTGAGCCATGGAAGTCGTTCTTCGCCTCTCGCCTTCGGAAATCGCCGCGAGCATAGTGAGCCTTGAAGCAAAACGGTAGCGCAAGAATGCAGAGCTTCGACTCAGACGGCGTCAGGATCGCCTATATCGACGAGGGGGAGGGGGAGCCAATTCTCCTGATCCACGGCTTCGCCTCCAATGTCGCGACCAATTGGCTCGATCCCGGCTGGGTGCGCACGCTCACCGAAGCGGGGCGGCGCGTCATCGCTTTCGACAATCGCGGGCACGGGCAGAGCGAGAAACTTTACGATCCGAGTCGTTACGGTGCGCCATCGATGGCGGAGGACGCGCGTCGGCTGCTGGATCATCTCGGCATCGCCCGCGCCGACGTGATGGGCTATTCGATGGGCTCGCGCATCGCGACGTTTCTCCTCCTGGCGCATCCGGAGCGGGTGCGCAGAGCCATCCTCGCCGGCGTCGGCATCAACCTGGTGCGTGGCATGGTGGGGACAGGACCGATCGCCAAAGCGCTCGAAGCGCCGCATATCGAGGACGTGACCAACGATACGGCGCGGAGCTTCCGGGCCTTCGCCGAGAAGACCGGCAGCGATCTCAAGGCGCTCGCCGCCTGCATGCGGGGCCCGCGCGAGAAGATCACGCGGGAGGATCTTGCCCGCATTCGCACCCCCGTTCTCATCGCCACCGGCAGCGAGGATGTGATCGCGGGCTCCGGAGCGGAGCTTGCAGGCCTGATCGCGAACGCCCAACTCCTTGATATATCAGGGCGCGATCATATGAAGGCGGTCGGCGATAAGCGTTTCAAGCAAGGTGTGCTCGACTTTTTAACCGAGCGGCCTTAGTCAGGGGTCAGGTTAGTCGATGTAGCCCCCCAACCCTTCGTCCGGGGGTAGATTGAGGTTCCGATGGCAAAGACCTTCGCGGCGGCAGAGCCGCACATCAAAAGTTACGATCCGATTTGGAGCCAGGTGCGCCGCGAGGCCGAGGAGATCAGTGCGGCCGAGCCCGCGCTGGGCGGCTTCATCTACGCAACGGTGCTCGACCATGCCCGGCTCGAGGATGCCGTATGCCATCGGCTTGCGCGCCGGCTCCAGCATTCGGCGCTCGATTCAGGCCTGCTGCACAAGGCGTTTCACGAAGTGCTCGCGAGCGATCCGTCGCTCGGGGATGCGTTCCGCGCCGACCTCATGGCCGTCGCCAAGCGCGACCCGGCTTGCGCCCGGCTGATCGAGCCTCTGCTCTATTTCAAGGGCTTTCATGCGCTCGAGACCTATCGTGTCGCGCATTCGCTCTGGAAAGCGGGGCGCAAGGACTTTGCGCTTTACCTGCAAAGCCTGACCTCACGGTTCCTCCAGGTCGACATTCATCCCGCCGCGGTGATCGGCAAAGGCATCATGTTCGACCATGCCACCGGCATCGTGATCGGCGAGACGGCGGTGATCGGCGACAATTGCTCGCTGCTGCACGGGGTGACGCTAGGTGGCTCCGGCAATGAGAGGGGCGACCGGCATCCCAAGATCGGGCGCGGCGTGATGATCGGCGCCGGCGCCAAGATCCTCGGCAATATCAAGGTTGGCGATTGCGTACGCGTGGCTGCCGGCAGCGTGGTGCTCGCCGATGTGCCGGCGCGGCGCACCGTGGCAGGCGTGCCGGCGCGAGAGGTCGGCTCGGTTGCAGGCTGTGAGGAGCCCGCGCTCGCCATGGATCAGATGTTCGTGGACGATGACGATCAAGACCGCCGCTAGGGCTCGGCAACGATTGGGGAGCCCGATCCGGCGGGCTCCGGGGAGGCGGCGATGACGCGGGACGAGATCATCAAGCTCGAGCGCTATCTCAAGAAGGTATTCCGCTTGCCCGCGCTCCAGGTGCGTCAGCGCCCGCGGAAGGAGGACTCCGCGGAGGTCTATGTCGACGAGGAGTTTATCGGCATCCTCTTCCGCGACGACGACGAGGGCGAGATCGCCTACCAATTTCAGATGGCGATCCTCGACTACGACCTGAACGAGTAGGGCCAGTGCCGTTCGGGCACGGCCGTTAACTAATCATTAAGAATCCCGGCAAGGGCCTCGGCGGCCCCGCTAGACTGCGCGCAAAGGCAAAGCGTGGCGGGCGGGGGCCCAATGCGAGACGTGGCAGTCTTTTTCTACGTCATGGCCGTTGGTTTCGTCTCTGCCGGGGTGCTGGCGAGCCTCGCTCAGCTCGTCTCCGGCCAGCCGCTCCGTTTCGGCATCGAGCCACGTCCGCTCCTGATCTCGCTCGGCGGGGTGATCCTCCGTGTGTGGGCCGGTCCCGCCATCCTCATGCGCAACGCCTGGCGTGGCTTGCAGCTCGAAGCGCGGCCGAAGATCTGGTTCGGCCTCTCGACGGCGATCGCCGCGGTGTGGAGCCTATTCTCCGGTGCCTTGCTGCTCGATTTGATCTTGCATCTCTAAGGCGCATCCCGATTGAAAAAAAAGAGCCGGCCTCTTGGCGAGGCCGGCTCCAGTAAAGGCCCGGTGGGGTCGGGGATGGGTGGGGGATGGTCACCGGGCCTCAAAACATTCCCAGTTGGTCGAAAGCTCCTGCTAGTGGCTGTTCGAGGCCGACATGGCGGTTTGCGGGACAGCGTCCGGCGGCAGGAGCGAGATCCACACCAGCGGGTTCTTCTCGGATTGGCGCTTGATGAAGGTGTAGGGCGTCTCGGCCCAGCGCATAACCTCGCGCCGCTTGTTGTCGAGAACGAAATCGCCCTTGTCGGTGCGGACGGTCAGCACCGCGTGGCCCTCGTTGTTCTCGTCGCGGACGACCGTGATTAGGAGCGTGCTCTCGGGGTAGCCGCGCTCGATCAGAGTGCGGCGCTTGAGCAGCACGTAATCCTCACAGTCGCCCTTGTTGGCGGCCGGATAGGTCCAGAGCTCGGGCTTGCCGTACAGCTCGAGATCGGTGATGGGCGCCACGGCCGTATTCACGGCGGTGTTCACCTCCTCGATCTCTTTGAACTTGGCGGCGGTCAGTTGAATCCGGTCGGCGAAGCGGCGGCCCGGACGGCACTCTGCCTGATGCTCCCGGCAAAAGGTCACATAACCGATCGGCGGCAAAGTATCGCCAAAGGACGTCATGAAGGCGATCTTCTGCACCTGAGGCGCCGGCTCCAGGCTGATCGCATGATCATTTGTGGCATCGGCCGGCATAGATGAGATAAACATCAAGAAGGCAGAGCCCACGACAAACTGTTTCATTGCACCCCCCATATTGTTGAGTGCAGTGTCCCAGAAATATTTTGAGATCCAGATAAAAGAAGAGATCGGTTTGAAGTAGTATTGGTAGGGGTTTTTTAGTGAGAACTACTCAAACCTGAACGTTCTGGCATTGCCTAAAATTTTAATTAATCCGAGAACAAAGCGTGTTTTTGGCCAAAACGCGGACGTGATCTGTCAGCGTGCGGAAAGCAGTTAACTGGATGGAAAGGGAGGGGTGCCTAGCCGAAGGTGCGGGCGAGGCTATCCGGATCCTGAAGCTCAATGAATTGCAGGGCGATACCCTGCTCGTGATGGCGCACCACGCGGCCCCGCATGCGGCCGAGAATGACCACGGTCCCGACGGCAGGCTTGACGGCACACGCGACCGAGGCGCCGGCGTTGATCCGGGGCACGATACGCTCGTGCTTCCGCTCTTCGCCCAGCCCGAGGCTCTTTTGATTGACGAGCCAGGTCAAAAGGTTGGCGATGCGTTCACGCTTGTACAGGCTCGCGAGGATGCGGACCGCGAAGCCGCCTTCGATGGGGCGCACCACGACGCCCTCGATGCGACCGAGATTGTCGAGATAGGCCACGATGCGCTCGCCCGGCTCGCAAGTCACCGGGGCAAGGATGGCCATGCCGCCGGCCGACATGTTGGTCACCTGGCAAGGATATTCGTGCTTGTCCTCGCGCATGAACCGGCCGAACACGCTCACGGGCACCCTGCGATGCCGACGGCGGTCCGGCACGATCTTGGCGAGCGGCCGATTCATCTTGCGATCGAGACGCCGCTCCTCGCGTCCCTTGAGAGAAGCCACGGGCGTCTCATTTTCGGATGTGGGGGTGCTCATCCTCGCCAAAGCCCGCACTGGTTGCAATGATCGGGTATATACGTCGTGTACTGAGCGAAACACAGGCCCGGTCGTACAAGCTAGGTCGTTCTAGGTTAAGGAACGTCTAAGCCCACGCCCCAAAACGAAAATCATCAGTAGACGTAGTATTTCAATTATTTCCGCGCCCGCTGCCGAGACCTCCCTCGAGCACGCGAAAGCGGCGATTGCCGCTGCCCTGTGTGAGGAAAGCCGGCTTGCCATCGGGCCAATGCATGTCGAGCTCGAGGATTTCCTGACGCAGCAGCGGTTCCGCCCCGAGCCAGAAGGGCGGGTCGATTGCCGTTATGGCGCCGAGAACGCGGTTAACGGTCTCGCCGGTATGGATCAGCGGCAACAGCACGAGTTCGAAGTTCGCCTGCCGGTTGGTGCAACTGGAGGCGCGGAAGCGCCCGTAGCCGACGGCGGCATCGGTGAATATGTTGCGTAGAAGCGAGCTGATCGCGTCGCGGTCGGCTTCTTGCCAGAGCTGTAAGAAGTCGGCGCCTCTCAGCTCTCGCCCGAACTGCTCGCAAATGCGCGTACCGGCAAGCCGAAAGCGGTAGCCCAGCGTTCCTGCGGCCTCGACGATAAACGTCTCGGGGAGGACCGCCGCGATCATGGAGGGTTCTATTTCGAAACGGCGTGGCGCAACGCGGCCATTGCGTACGCGATCCCAATACGCGTAAAGCTGCCTACTCGTTGGCTGCTGCATAACCCAACCCGCGCAAACGCTACATCGTACCTAGACATCCCGCCCAACCATCCGCCGCGCCAAGGTAAACGTCCCTGTTTGGCACAATGGCTGAGCTGCACATGGTCCAACTAAGCAGGGAGTATGCCAGCGCTAAGGCGGGCGCGCGGAAGGCCGGTGCTTCTGCGCCATTGGGGGTGCCGGCCGCGCATAGGCAGGTCTCTGGAGGGCTTTCCGGCCATGGCTGGGCGTGAGCCGATTTTCGACGTTCCGCGCAGTGTGGCGGGCGTCGCGGCACTCCTGATCTGCGTGCAGATCCTGCGCGGCCTGTTGCCGGATGAGCTCGACCTTACGCTTCT
>DATAFR010000009.1:0-1819 GCA_036257375.1 Methyloceanibacter sp. | reverse complement strand
GTTCCCGCAACAAAATGGATTTGCAGATAGTCGGCGAAGAGCGCGTTGCCGACGAGGTAGGAGATGAAGCCGAAGGTGGCGGCCGCGATCATCACCGGAACGATAGCGAGCCCATCGAGGCCATCGGTCAGGTTCACGGCGTTGCCGGCGCCGACGATGATGAAAGCGCCGAAGAGTATATAGAGCCAGCCGAGATTGATGAGCGTGCCTTTGAAGAAGGGAATGGTGAGCGAGGTCGCAAGCGGCTCCTGGCTCGCATGCACGATCGCGACGGTGGCGGCCACGGCGGCGAAGGCTTCGATCACGATCTTGATGCGTCCGCGAAAACCTTCCGCCGATTGCTTGGTGACTTTCAAGTAGTCGTCGTAGAGGCCGACAGCGCCGTAGACCAACGTGAGCAGCAGCACGACCAAGACGAACATATTCTCCAGATTGCCCCACAACAGGACAGCGACGGTGACGCCGGACAGGATCATGAGCCCGCCCATGGTCGGCGTGCCCTGCTTCTGGATGACATGGCGCTCGGGGCCGTCCTTGCGGATGGGCTGGCCCTTGCCCTGGCGGATGCGCAAGGAGCGGATCACTCGCGGTCCGAACAGAAACACGAACAGCAGGGCCGTGATCAGCGCCCCGCCGGTCCGGAACGTGATGTAGCGAAAGACATTGAAGACGGAGAGCTCAGGCGCAAACTGGGCCAGCCAATAGAGCATCGCCTTCTCCCCCTCCCGAGGCCCTTTTTACGCCGGCGCCGCTTCGGTGCCAAAGCGCCGTTTCAGCGCCTCGACGAGAGGCCCCATGCGGCTGCCGAGAGAGCCTTTGACCATGATCGCGTCCCCCGGACCGACCGCTTCAAGGAGCTTCGGTCCAAGCTCCTCGGAGGTCTTCGCGTAGGCGCCCCGGCGGCTCGTGGGCAAGGCCTCATAAAGGGTGCCCATCAATTCGCCGCAGGCAAAGACAACATCTACCCCGGCTCCGTCAATGAACTCCGCAAGCTCGCGGTGAAGCCCGGGCCCCTCCGGGCCTAGCTCGAGCATGTCGCCGAGGACCGCGACCCGGCGGCGGTATTCGCCGCGCGGGATCAGCCCGAGCGTCGCGAGCGCGGCGCGCATCGAGGCCGGATTGGCATTGTAGGACTCATCGACGATCGCGATCGGTGGCTTGGTCGCGATGACGTTGCGGCACCCGCGCCCGGCTTGCGCCTCAAGTCCGGCAAGCGCGCCCGCGGCGGAATCGAGATCGGCGCCGGCAAGTTTCGCCGCCGCGAGAACGGCGAGCGAGTTCTGCACCAGGTGACGGCCCGGCGCTCCGAGCCGGTAGGCGATCGTCTCGCCGAGGATCTCGGCGCTCACATTCGACCAGTCGGGACCGAGCGCGACGTCAAGCAACCGGGCATCGGCCTCGGGCGCTTCGCCGAAGCCGACGATGGTTGCGCCGCTACGAAGCGCATGATCCTTGAGCCGCTGAAAGTATGGGCTGTCGCGATTGATGACGGCCGTGCCGCGAGGTTCGAGCCCCCGGAAAATCTCGGCCTTCGCGTCGGCGATGTCCTCGACCGTGCGGAAGTAGCCGAGATGGACCGGCGCGACCGTAGTGATAATGGCGATATGGGGCCGCGCGAGCCGCGTCAGCGCATCGATCTCGCCCGCATGGTTCATGCCGAGCTCGAACACGCCGAAGTGCACGTCTTTCGGCATGTTGGCGAGCGACAGCGGAACCCCCCAATGATTGTTGAACGATTTGGCCGAGGCGTGCACCGAACCGCTCGGGCCGAGCGCAAGGCGCAAAGCTTCCTTGGTGCCGGTCTTGCCTGCGCTGCCGG
>DATAFR010000008.1:0-3222 GCA_036257375.1 Methyloceanibacter sp. | reverse complement strand
TTCAAATACTCGGAAAGAGACTTGGAGTTATAGCCGACATTAGGTTGAAAGACCATGTTGATGCACTCAACCTCGCCTTCGAACTCCTGATTTTGGGGGCGATAAAGGGACGGCTTTCAGAGAAGCGCATCAAGCAATTTTGGATTCAAGACATTCCGCGCCTGGACAAGAAGAGCGGTGATTCACAGGTCGCCATTGATGCCTTCACCACGCTGACGCTGGCGGGACTTGCCTCGATTGATCCGCTCAAACTGACACAGTGGATGAAGGGTGAAGCCGATCAGGCACAGGAGGAAGATGAACCGGAGGTGCCCTTTTGAGCCTGGAGACACCTAAACAGTTAGCTGCGCGTGTTGGTGTAAACGAGCGTCAGATCCGGAGTCTGATTCAGAGACGCCAACTCGAGCACGTCTATATCGGCAGCAGAGTTCTTATTCCTGAGGGCGCATTCGAGCGCTTTATTGAAGCCAACAAGGTGAAGCCATGGCAAGACGCAACGAGGGACCAAGACTCAAATGGCACCGCTATGGTGCCGCCTTCTACATCTGTTGGACCGAGAACGGTCGCAGCCGCGAGCGCTCGACTGGCACGGCAGAGCGCGAACAAGCTGAAATCATCTTCGGAGAATGGATGCAGGCCCGAGGGCGAAAGCACGGCCCAAGTGATCCGGCTAAAGTCTTAGTCACCGAAGCACTAACTGACTACGCCAATGAGCGCGGCCCGAAAGTCGCCGCCCCGCGTGTGATTGGCTGTGCAATCTCCGCAATGTCTCATTATTGGGAAGGGCTCACCGTTGCGGAGGTGACGCCCCTAACATGCGGTCGCTATACCGATTGGCGCGGGCGATCTACAAACACTGCGAGACGTGAACTCGCCGTTCTCCAGGCGGCAATCAATTTGGGGATACAAGAACGGTAAACTAACGCGGCCTGTTGCCGTAACGCTTCCCGCCAAGCCTGAGTCACGCAAGCGATGGCTGACGAGACAAGAAGCAGCCAAACTTATCATGGCCGCGCGCACCGAGAAGGCGCGACTCTATATGCCTCTGTTTATCCTGCTCGGCCTCTACACCGGCCGCCGCAAAGAGGCGATCTTGTCGCTACGTTGGCCGCAAGTTGACTTAGAGCGCGGCCTCATTGACTTTGAAGTTCCAGGACGCCAGCGCACCAAGAAACAGCGGGGCGCGGTGCCAATCCCCCGGAAGCTGCTCCCCCATTTGCGGCGAGCGCGGATGCGCGGCACAGAGATGGGATTCGTGCTACACATCAACGGCAACCCCATTGGCGACATCAAGAAGGGTTTTGCTGCCGCATGCAAGCGGGCCGGACTCGAAGATGTGAAGCCGCATACGCTTCGTCACACAGCCGCGACGTGGCGGATGCAATCGGGCATCGGCGCCTGGGAGGCGGCGGGCTTTTTAGCGATGAGCGAGAAAATACTGATCGAGGTCTATGGGCATCATCACCCCGACCATATGCGAGATGCAGCCGAGGCAACGGGGAAAAAATCCTTCCGCAGAATTTCCGCGTAATGGGCGCTTGTTTATGCTCCGTTCCGCATGGCGCTGAACCGAAACACCGCAGAACTCCGCACCCTGCATCGTACTGCTGTTGCTTGGGAAGCTACTGCTCTACCACTGAGCTACACCCGCGCCCCGGTAGCTTTATCACGACGGATTTTTCACGAAAAGCGACCCCTCACCGAGCGGTGATGCCGCCTCCCCTTGCCGAGCGGCCCGAACCTCCTGTTAATGCCAGCGGAAGGTAGGACATGGCCAAAGCCGCGCTCGACGCAAATCCGGCGAAATTCAGCGACCCCGACGTCACGGCGAAGGGCGAGAAGCGCGCGCGGGTCGCGCTTCGCGCGCTCCGCACGCTTTGGCTCAATACCGGGAGCCTCTGCAACATCACCTGCCGCAATTGCTACATCGAATCGAGCCCCGAGAACGACCGCCTCGCCTACATCACCCGCAAAGAGGCGGCCGCCTATCTCGACGAGATCGTCCGCGACCGCTGGCCCGTCACCGAGATCGGCTTGACCGGCGGCGAACCGTTCATGAATCCGGACATCATCGCCTTGCTCGGCGATGCGCTCGATCGCGGCTTTTCCGTTCTGGTCTTGACCAACGCCATGCAGCCGATGTTCCGCCCGCGAGTCATGGCCGGGCTCCTCGACTTGCGCGAGGCTCACGGCGACAAGCTCACGATGCGCGTGAGCCTCGACCATTATTCGGAGAAGCTGCACGACACCGAGCGGAGCGAAGGCTCCTATGCCAAGACGATCGAAGGGATCGACTGGCTCGCGCGCGAGGGCTTTAAGCTCGCGCTCGCCGGTCGCACCTGCTGGGGCGAGAGTGAAGCGGACCTTCGCGGCGGCTACGACCGGCTGATCGCTGCGCGACGCTGGCCCGTCGATGCGTACGACCCGGCCGCGCTCGTGCTCTTCCCCGAAATGGACGCAGGCGCCGACGTTCCCGAAATCACCGAAGATTGCTGGGGCATCCTCGGCAAGAACCCGGCGGACGTGATGTGCGCGTCGAGCCGCATGGTGGTCAAGCGGAAGGGCGCGCGTGCTCCCGTCGTCCTTCCCTGCACGCTGCTTCCCTACGATCCCGCCTTTGAGATGGGGGAAACGCTGGCGGAGGCCACGCGCGCCGATGGCGGCATGTTCGAGCGTGGCGCGGTCAAGCTCGCCCACGTTCATTGCGCCAAGTTCTGCGTGCTCGGTGGCGGCTCTTGCTCGGCCTGAGAAGCGCTAATTCTGCTTGAAGTGCTTCGACAGCTTCAAGCCTTGCGCCTGGTAGTGCGAGCCGATGCCCTGGCCGTAGATCTGGTCGGGGATCTCGGTGAGCTTATCGTAAACCAAACGCCCGACGATCTGCCCATCCTCCAGGATGAACGGGATGTCGAGGCTGCGCACTTCGAGCACGGCCTTGGCGCCCGGCGGCTTCCCCGGCGCATAGCCGAAGCCCGGATCGAAGAAGCCGGCATAGTGCACGCGATACTCGCCGATCAAAGGATCGAACGGCGCCATCTCGGCGACATAGGCCGGGGGCACCGACACGCTTTCCTTCGAGGCGAGGATGTAGAACTCGTGCGGATCGAGCACGAGGCGGCGATCGCCGCCGAGATGCACTGCCTCCCAGAACTGATCGGGGTCGTGGGCGCCGATCGCATCGACATCGACCACGCCGGCATAGCGGCGGGCGCGATAGCCGATGAA
>DATAFR010000007.1:0-2133 GCA_036257375.1 Methyloceanibacter sp. | reverse complement strand
GCTGATTGCCGACGGGGTCAGTCGTCCGCCGCGGGCGAATCGGGCGTATTTCAGAATGGCGAGATCGAGCGCAATCTCGGCGTCTCCTTGCGTCTCCGGCGTGGCCGGCAGCGCGCCGGCGGGCGGAAGCTCGAAGGAAGCGGGATCGAGCCCCCACCCTCCTGCCTTCTCGATCTCGAACAGGACTTGCTGCGCCTTGGCCGAGAAGCCCATCTCCGTGGTCCAAAGAGCGCGGCCTGCTCTCGCCGCGTAGAATTCCGTCAGCGCGGCGAGATCGCTTGCGTGCGCGTCCTTGGCCGTCGCGGCGTCTGCGAGCTTCGTCCTGATCATCGCCACCACAGGGTCTACAGGCGCCGCCGAGGGCGGCGAAGCGGCGGCAGACGACGGATCGGACGGCGCGGGGATGGCCTCGGGCGCGGCCGGAGAAGAGATCTCCGGTGCCGACGCGGGACCGGCGGTCGCGGGTTGGACGACCGCGGCGTCCGGCGAAGGCTCAGGCACCGCCGGCGCCGGCGGTGATTTGGCCTGATCCTGGACTTGGGCGCGCGCAAAGCCGCCGGCCAAAGCCAAGGGCGCGGCCATCGCCAACAGGCCCAACATTACAGTTGCCAGGAAGCGCATGCCCGTACCCTCTCGCGACCTCAAGAAATTAGCCCGAGACCGAGGCTTCGGCCAACCCCCCGCGCTCGGCCGAAAGCGGTCCATCCGAAGGCTCAACTCAGTTAATGCCCCGATTAAGCATCGGACAAAGAAAAGCTCGGCAGAGGCCGCGCAACTGCACAATTTAGCGCGAAAATCACGCCCAACATGCTCCGACCCTAATGGCCGCCCCCGTCCACCGATAAAGGGAGTTCGTTGCACATGATTGAGACCCTGCGACAGATCATAACGCCGAAGCCGCAAGCCCAGTTGTCCGAGGGCGGGTCCGATGCGACGATCGAGAGCGTCGCTCTCGCCGGAGCGGCGGCGATCCAGCGCCTCATCGCCGATCGCGACAATCTGCGGGATCGCGTCGGCGCTCAACAGCGCGAGTTGGTGACCTTGACTGCCGCGAACGAAGAGCTTCGCTGTCGCCTCGGCCTGATCCGCCAGCAATATTTGGAGCTCGGCAGCCGAATCCTGGCGCAGCTCGAGCAGTTCGACAGGGTCACCCGCGAAGCGATCCAGGACAACCAGGTGCCCGCCTCCACGCCCCAGGACGACGCGAACCTCATCGCGCTCGCGCATCGCCTCAAGCCGAACAGCGGACCGGCCTAACCTGACCCGTGCTGCGAGACGCGCGCTTGCGGCGAGCCGCCGCGCGCTCCTCAGCATGAGTGGTTTGGAGTGTTCCACGTCACGGCCGGGCTTGGCCCGGCCATCCACGATTGAGTCTGATTCAGCCAAATCGTGGATGCCCGGCATGAAGCCGGGCATGACGAGGCACTTTGATTGACCTCACCCTGAGGATTTCCTTTTCCGCTCTCCCCCTGCTTCGCCGAAGCGAAGCCGCTTCGGCTTCGGGCAGGCAAGTTGGGGACAGCACGCGAGCGCATTTTCGCGCTCGCTGTGAGGGGTCAGGCGCGAAGCGGCGTCAAAAAAAATCACCCCTCACCCTTCCCGCCATTCGCCGCGCTTCGCCACGTCGTGGCTTCGCGCGGCGGGCGGAAAGCCCTCTCCCTCATGGGGAGAGGGGTTTCAGTGCGCTGCCGCTTGAGACGCTTCCCCCCACCCCGACGCCGCCTTGCGCTCAAGCAGCGGAGCGGTAGCGCAAAAGTATCGGCGTCGTCGGACCTCCCCACGGGGGAGGTTCTTAAGAGTGAGGGCTACAGCGGGATGTTGTCGTGCTTCTTCCAGGGGTTCTCGACGCGCTTGTTGCGCAGCATCTGCAGCGCTCTTGCGATGCGCTTGCGCGTGCCGTGCGGCAGGATCACCTCGTCGATATAGCCGCGCTCCGCCGCCACGAACGGATTGGCGAAACGGGCTTGGTACTCGTCGATGCGCTTCTTGATTTTGGCGGGATCGCTAAGCTCGGCGCGATAGAGGATCTCGACCGCGCCCTTGGCCCCCATCACCGCGATCTCGGCCGACGGCCAGGCGTAGTTCACGTCGCCCCGAATATGTTTCGAGGACATGACGTCGTAGGCGCCGCCA
>DATAFR010000006.1:0-1536 GCA_036257375.1 Methyloceanibacter sp. | reverse complement strand
CTTCGGAGTGGGCGCCGCCTTTCGCGTCGAGCCAATCGGCGAATCGGATGCTTCACCGTTATCCACGCTACAGCCCTGCCGGAACAAGTCGAGAACATAAACAAAGACGCCCCCCCTATAAGAGGGAGGGCGCCATGCTTCTGCCCGCGATGGGGCGTTCGCGGAATGCTCAGTTCCGTCCGCTCGAACCGGTGAAGATCAGCTCGGCCGGCGCCACGACCACAAGCGTTGCGGCATCGGCGCCGCAAAGTAGGCTCATCGATTGGCGCTGGGAGCCGTCGAGCGCCAGGATCTGCCCAGGCTTCAAGCTGACGCGAACCCGCGTCGAAGCGTAGGGCGCGGTCGCCTCGGCATCCTTCCAGGTGACGGCGTTCACGGCGCATCCCCCGCGCTCCGGGGCGAAATAAGCGACGACGCGCTGGTTGCCGGCCGTCACAAGAATTGGCTCGGACGGACCAACGGGTCCAAGATTTTGCGCAGGCGCCTCGGCGCCGAGGACGGGTCCTGCGGCTGCGGTGAGTGCAAGCGCGACGAGCGCGCTCACAGCGGCGCGGAAACGGGAAGGTGAGAGCTTTGCCATGACTGGCCTCCTTTCAATGCACGCATCGAATCAATGTGCCGCAGTTGCAGTGTATGCTGCATTGCGGCATCTATATTGAAACCATGTGACGATTCGATGTTGCGGTGCGAAGACAAAAGGCCGCGTGGCTTCCCGTCGCAGGCGAAACCCGAAGAGGCGATTGGATTTTCAGATCGATGGGGGCAGCGAGCACGGGGTGCTCGCTCGGCTCAAGATGTGGGCCACGTTAGAAAACAGACGATGTCATACCGGCGAAAGCCGGTATCCAGCTTTTGGGTTTGCGCTTCGCGCGCTGGATTCCGGCTTGCGCCGGAATGACGAGGCCGTAACCAGGCGCTAGCCGAGCTTCGCTTTCACAAGCGCGCTCGCCTTGGCGAAGTCCATTTGGCCGGCGTAACGCGCCTTCAGCTCGGCCATCACCTTGCCCATTTCCTTCACGCTCGATGCGCCCGTCTTGGTGAGCGCATCGGCAATCGCCTTGTCGAGTTCGGCGGCAGAGAGCTGCTTCGGCAGGAACTCGCGGATGATGACGATCTCCTCGGCCTCCTGCTTGGCAAGCTCGGCGCGGCCGGCATCGGCATAGATCTTCTCCGACTCTTCGCGCTGCTTGATCATCTTGGCGAAGAGCTCGAGCAGCTCGGCGTCGGTCGCTTCGCCTTTGCCGGCCGTGCGGGCGGCGATGTCGCGATCCTTGATCGCGGCGCTCATCAGCCGGAGCGTCGAGATGCGGCGCTTGTCTTGCGCCTTGGTGGCAGCCTTCAAGGCGGCGGTGACGGTGTCGCGCATGGATGTTCGGCTGGGTTCGGGAAGGAAGTTTCCAAACTAATCGAGGGCGAAAGCTGGAGCAAGGGATTTCGTTGACCTAAGCTATTGTTCTAACAACAAAATATTTTGCCCTGTGGATTGACCCTCGCGGTCGCGTGGCCTAAGAGTCCGCGGGCCTTGCGCGGATTCTG
>DATAFR010000005.1:0-21458 GCA_036257375.1 Methyloceanibacter sp. | reverse complement strand
GCGCGCGCCTTGAGGGTCGGGGAGCGCAACAGGGCCGGTCACCAGAGTCACCTCGGCGCCGAGCGCGATCGCGGCACGCGCCAAGGCATGGCCCTGCTTGCCGGAGGAGCGGTTGGCGATGTAGCGCACCGGATCGATCGGTTCTTGCGTGGGGCCGGAGGTGATGAGCACGCGGCAGCCGGCAAGTGACCTCAACGGCGTGGCGCCGGCGCGTGGCGCGAGCGCCTCCGCGCCGAGCATCTCTTCGATGGCCGCAAGGATCGCTTGAGGCTCGGCCATGCGGCCCAGTCCATATTCGCCGCAAGCCATCTCGCCCTCGTCGGGTCCGACAAAGCCGATTCCGTCGGCGCGGAGTATCGCGAGGTTCCGCTGCGTGGCGGGATGGTGCCACATGCGGACATTCATGGCGGGCGCAGCAAGCACCTTCTTGTCGGTGGCAAGAAGGACGGTCGAGGCGAGGTCGTCAGCCAACCCGTTCGCCATCTTGGCGAGAAGATCGGCGGTCGCCGGCGCAACGACGACGAGATCGGCCTCGCGGGAGAGACCGATGTGGCCGATCTCGGCCTCGTCCTTGAGGTCGAAGAGATCGGTGAAGGTCTTCTCCTCGGTGAGCACGGCGAGCGAAAGCGGCGTGACGAACTCGGCGCCGCCGCGCGTGAGGATGGCGCGCACCGCGGCACCCCGCTCCTTCAAGCGGCGCACGAGATTGAGGCTCTTATAGGCGGCGATGCCGCCGCCGACGATCAAGAGGATGCGCTTGTCTTGCATTCCATTCCTCACCCGCGACCTAAGCCATAGAACATGCGCCGCCGGGCAATGACAATGAAATAGGGTTAGCGGTCAACCAATTCAAAACAGCAGAGCCAGCGCGATTGCCGCCAGCGCCAGCGCGCCGATCCAGATGCCGATGCGGCTTGCCCGGTTCTCTCGGGCTTGCGCCTCCGCCAAGCGCTCGACGGTATGGTCGTCCAGCCGCAAGCCCTCCTCGGCCATGGCCGATAAGGCTTCCGCCGTCCGCTCCGCCTGTCCCAGAAACTTGGGAATTTCGCCCATGAAGCGCCCGACGGAAGCCGCGCCCTCGGCCGCGGCCTGAACTTGCGCGCCCGGGCCGAACTCCTGCTCCATCCACTCCTTCACCACGGGCTCGGACACGACCCACATATTCAGCTCCGGATCGAGCGAGCGCCCGACGCCTTCGACCACAACCATGGTCTTTTGCAGAAGTAGAAGCTCGGGCCGGGTCTGCATGTCGAACACTTCGGTATATTGGAAGAGCTGCCCGAGCAGCTGCGCCATGGAGATCTCGCTCGCCGGCCGGTCCATGATCGGTTCGCCGATGGCGCGTAAGGCTTGCGCGAATTGTGCCACCGAATGCTTGCGCGGCACGTAGCCCGCCTCGAAATGCACTTCGGCGACGCGGGTGTAATTGCGGTTCAAGAACCCGTAGAGAATCTCGGCGAGGAAACGCCGCTCCTTCATGCCGAGCCGGCCCAGGATGCCGAAATCGACGGCGACGATGCGGCCCTGATCATCGACAAACAGATTGCCGGGGTGCATGTCGGCATGGAAGAAGCCGTCGCGCATGGCATGCCGCAGGAAGGTCTGCATCAGGCGTGCGCCGAGCGCCTTGACGTCGTGGCCTGCGGCAGCGAGCGCGACACGGTCGGCAATGGGAATCGCATCGATCCATTCCAGCGTCAGCACGCGCCGCGCACTCCGCGTCCAGTCGACCTGGGGCACGCGGAAGCCTTCGTCGTTCTTCGTGTTCTCGGCCATCTCGGATATGGCCGCGGCCTCCATGCGAAGATCCATCTCGATGGCGACGGACTTCGCCAGAGTGTCGACCACGGCGATGGGCCGCAGACGCCGCGAGGGTGGGTGCAAGCGCTCGATCATGCGCGCTGCGAAGAAATAACTGTCGAGATCCTTTTGGAAGCGCTGCTCGATGCCTGGGCGCAGCACCTTGACGGCGACGGGCTTCAGCGTACCGTCGGGCATGCGCACTTTGGCCTTGTGCACTTGCGCGATCGAGGCGGCGGCGACAGGCGGCCCGAACTCGACATAGAGCGTGTCGATCGGCGCGCCGAGCGCTTCCTCGACGGCTTTCTTTGCCTCGGCCTGCGAAAACGGCGGCAGGCGATCCTGCAGCGTGGAGAGATCGCGGGCAAGCTCGCGCCCGATAATGTCGTCGCGGGTGGCAAGGAATTGGCCGAGCTTGATGTAAGACGGCCCGAGCGAGGTGAGCGCGTCCGAAAGCTTGGCCTGATTCGCCTGCTCGGCGGCGCCGTTCCTGAGCGGCGCGGTGACGCGCGCGAAGAGCGCAAGCGGGCCCGGCAACGCAGCGTCCTCGGGCAGGACGCGAGCGCCCGACCAGGCGAGCACGGCGCCGGCCTTGGTCAGCCGCGCCACATTGCCTATTGCGTTCGTCATGGCCTCATCAAAGCCGCCAAGCGGAGTGGAGCGCGGCAATGCCGCCGGAGAGATTGCGGTAGCGCACGCGCTCGAAGCCCGCATTCTCGATCAGACGCGTGAAGTTTTTCTGATCTGGGAAGCGGCGGATGCTTTCCACGAGATAGCGATAAGCGGCGCTGTCGCCGGCAACAAGACGCCCGAGCGCCGGAATCGCGTTGAAGGAGTAAGCGTCATAGAGCGTGTCCAGAAGCGGCACCTCCACGCGGGAGAATTCGAGGCACATGAAGCGGCCGCCGGGTCTGAGCACACGATAGGCCTCGCGCAGGCCAGCCTCGATATGCGTCAAATTGCGCATGCCGAACGCGATCGTATAGGCGTCGAAATTCTTGTCGGGAAAAGGCAGCGCCTCGGCATTCCCCTGCACGAAGCTAAGCGCCCCGCTCTCGTCCTCTCCCCTCGCCCGCCCGACCTCCATCATCTCCGCGCTGATGTCGCAAATCACAGCCGACGTGCCGGGGCCTGAAGCCTCGAGCACGCGTAAAGCCACATCGCCCGTGCCGCCGGCGACATCCAGAAGCTTGTAAGGAACGGCGCCTTTTGGCGGGGCAAGGCAGGCGACGAGGTCGCTTTTCCACAAGCGATGCAGGCCGCCCGACATCAAATCGTTCATCAGATCGTAGCGACGCGCGACCTTGGAAAAGACCTCATTCACAAGGCCTTGTTTCTGGTCCTCCCGCACGCGGGCAAAGCCGAAATTCGCCTTCGCCTGTGCGGTATCCGGGCTGTTCACGTCTTCTGACATTTGACTAGGACAATAGCGCAAGGGCTAAGATCAGGCTATTGTTGCGCCGCAACGAGTTTTTTCTGCACTGCGGTATCGGGCCATCGTCATGCCTGAGCTACCAGAGGTCGAGACTGTGCGCCGGGGGTTGGAGCCCATCCTGGTCGGCAACGCATTCGCGCGTGTCGAGCAGCGGCGTCCGGACCTGCGCTTTCCGCTCCCGAAGCGCTTCGGCGCGCGGCTGTCGGGGCGCAGGATCGAAGGGCTCGACCGCCGTGCCAAATATCTGCTGGCCAAACTCGATGACGGCGAGGTGCTGGTGATGCATCTCGGCATGACCGGCCGCTTCTCGATCGACCACGCCAACGGCGAGAGGGACGCGCCGGGGCGCTTTGCGCATCGGCAGGCGCACACGCCCAAGCACGAGCATATCGTCTTCCATCTCGGCGACGGCACCACGGTGCGCTACTCGGATGCGCGTCGCTTCGGCTATATGGACCTCATACCTAGAAGCGCGCTCGACACCCACGCTCTGTTCAAAGGCCTCGGCGTCGAGCCGCTCGGCGCGGAGTTCACCCCCGAGTGGCTCGCCGCGCGGCTTAAGGGCAAGACCACGTCGATCAAGGCGGCGCTTGTCGATCAGAGGCTGATCGCGGGGCTCGGCAATATCTACGCCTGCGAGGCGCTGTTCAGGGCGCGCATCTCGCCGTTGAGGCTCGCGGGCTCGCTCGCGACCAAATCCGGCAAACCGACCAAGACAACCCAAGTGCTCGTCGCTGCCATCAAGGCGGTGCTCGAAGACGCAATCAAAGCTGGGGGCTCGTCGCTCCGCGACTATCGGCGTGCCGACGGCGAACTCGGCGAGTTTCAGCATCGCTTCAGGGTCTATGGCCGCGAAGGCAAGCCCTGCTCAAGAAAAGGCTGCGGAGGAACCGTACGCCGCATCGTGCAAGGAGGACGCTCGACCTTTTATTGTCCAACCTGTCAACGCTAGGGGACTGGGAGCCAACATGTTCTTGAATGTCTTTACACCGCGGGAGCCGGAGCCTGAGGCCGAGGCGCCGAAGAAGAACGGCGGCTTCGAGACGATTGTCGTCTCGACCAAAGGCAAGGTCGGGCTTATCACGCTCAACCGACCGCACGCCTTGAACGCGCTCAACGCGGAGCTGATCGGCGAGGTCAACACCGCGCTCAATGCCTTCGAAGCGGATCCCGCGATCGGGTGCATCGTCATCATCGGCAACGAGAAGGCCTTCGCCGCCGGCGTCGACATCAAGGAGATGCACAAGAAGACCTTCGTCGAGGCTTATGGCAGCGATTTTCTCGCGCCCTTCGACCGCATCGGTCATTGCCGCAAGCCGATCATCGCGGCCGTTGCCGGCTATGCGCTCGGTGGCGGCTGCGAGCTCGCCATGGCTTGCGACATCATCCTTGCCGCCGACACGGCGGTATTCGGTCAGCCGGAAATCACGCTCGGCATCATGCCGGGCAACGGCGGCACGCAGAGGTTGACCCGCGCCGTCGGCAAGGCCAAAGCCATGGAGCTTTGCCTAACCGGCCGGCGCATGGACGCCGCGGAAGCCGAGCGCTCGAACCTAGTGAGTCGGGTGGTGCCGGCCGCCGAGTTGCTCGACGAGGCGATGAAGGTCGCCGACAAGATCGCCAATCTCTCGCAGCATGCGGTCATGATGATCAAGGAAGCGATCAATCGCGGCTTCGCCACCACGCTCGCCGAAGGCGCGCGCTTCGAGCGCGGCCAGTTCTATTCGCTATTCGCGACCGAGGATCAGAAGGAAGGCATGGCAGCCTTCATCGAGAAGCGAAAACCCGAGTTCAGGAACCGCTGAGCAGCGCTACCGCACAGGGACTGGCGGCGGAGGCGATGCGGGCATCGCCGGGATCACCGCCATGGGCGAAGGCGTGGCCTCGATGGCATAAGATGGGTTCGGAGCGGCCATGGCATCGGTCGGAACCTCGCCCGAGGAGGCGGCCGCGGTCCCTTGCTGCTCGCCGCCGAAAATCGAAGGATCGGTGATGACCGAAGGATCTGAGGCTTCCTTGCTTTGCCCTGATCCGACCGCGTTCAGCGCCTCCTCGATCCGCGCTCTCGATGTCGCATCTGGATCGAGGCTGAGAGCAGTGTTGAAATCGGCGCGGGCCTTATCCAGGTCGTTCTGCGCGGCGTAGACCGCGCCGCGATTCCAGTAAGCGTAGAAGTTCGTGGGGTCTATCTCCGCCGCCTCGTTGAGATCGGCAAGAGCGGGGACAAGGGCGCCCTTCTGCATGAGCAGGTAGCCGCGATCGCTATAAAGATACGAAAGCTTCCGCCCTGCAAACTTACCCGAGGCGATGGCGCGATTGCAGGCTTCGATGCCGTCCTTTCCGGTCAATTTCTCGCAAGCGCGGAAATCGGGGTCGGTCGACGACATGTCGCTTGGCGATCCGACCATGCCGACGGCGCCCCCGGCTTCGGCCGTCTTGCCGCCGGCCATGGCGACCTCGTCGGGCACTGCGGCCATTTGCTCCCGCGCCTGGATCTCAGGATTGTCCGGCCTGACGGGCTGGGTCAGAATCGCAGGGCCAATGGACGGGCCCGTTGGCGATGGCTCAGGCTTCGGCCAGAGCACGACGCCTCCACCGACGGCGATCAGAACGGCCGCCGCCGCCGGCCAAAGCCAGCGTCGCGCCTTAGGCTCGTCGTCCTCTCTATGCTCGGCGGCAACGGCGGCCTCGGTCGCGGTCTCATCCTCGCCAAGCAGATTCACAAGGCGGCCAATATACGGGCCGAGCCTTCCGGGAAAGGCGTCGATCCATTGCGTGCCGGCGATGAACAGCTCGAGCGCGGGTGCGGGCTCCACATTGGCAAGGCGGATGACAAAGATGGGCTTCTTCTTGCTGACGGCGCGCTCGACCTCGCGCGCGACGAAGTCCGAGCTGTTGGAAGCTTTCGACAACACGAGAACGAAGTTCCGCGCGCTCTCAATGCCTCTGATGATCTCGTCGCCGTAGGCGCGCCCGGCCGTCACATCGCGCGGCGCGATCCAGCATTTCAAGCCGCGCTCTTCCAGTAAGGCGGCGATCTCTTGCGCCTTCTTGCCATCGGCCTTGGCATGGCTGATGAAAGCCGCGATTTTTGAGGCTGATTTTGGCTTTCTTGCCGCCAAGGGATTGGCTCGCGTTACGGAGGCTATGTGGCGCCGCAAGCGATCATGGCGCCTGTAGGCGCCTTGTCAACTCAACTCCAATCCCGCATTTTCCCGCTCCAAGGGCCAAACCATGGCGGGAAAGGTCACCGTTATCGCCTAACACCGGGCCAAGCCCGGCAAGGAGCGCGCTTTGCGCGAGGCGCTGATCAAGGTCTGCGCCCCGACCCGCGCCGAGAAGGGCTGCATCAACTACGACCTGCATGTGTCCCCCGACGATCCGGGGCTGCTCGTGTTCCACGAGAACTGGGAGTCCAAGGCCGATCTCGACGCTCATCTCGCCTCGACACATATCGATGCGTTCCGCAAGGTCGCGTCGGACCTTCTCGACGAGCCGCCCGATATCACGCTCTGGATCGAGGTGAAGGAGTAGGTCTCACACTTTGTAATAGTCGCGGTACCACGCGACGAAGCGTTCAATGCCCGTTTCGAGCGGGGTCGAGGGCTGGAAGCCGGTCGCTTCTTTCAGCGCCTCGACGCTGGCATAGGTCTCCTCGACATCACCGGGCTGCTGCGGCAGGAGCTCGATCTTGGCCGTACGGCCGAGCGCATTCTCGATCGCGGCGATATAGTCTAGCAGCGCAACGGGGCTGTGATTGCCAATATTGTAGATGCGGTAGGGTGCCGACGACGTGGCGGGGTTCGGCGCCTCGGGGTTCCACGCGGGATCGGGCGCGGCGACCGTGTCGAAGCTGCGCAGGACGCCTTCAACTGCGTCGTCGATATAGGTGAAATCGCGGGCGTGATGCCCGTAGTTGAAGACCTCGATCGGCTCCCCGGCGAGGATCTTGCGCGTGAACAGGAAGAGCGACATGTCGGGCCGCCCCCAGGGACCGTACACCGTGAAGAACCTCAAACCCGTCGAGGGCAGCGCGAAGAGATGGGCATAAGAATGCGCCATCAGCTCGTTGGCAGCCTTGGTCGCACCGTAGAGGCTCACCGGATGATCGACGGGATCGGTCACGTCGAAGGGCAACTTGCGGTTGGCACCGTAGACCGAGCTCGATGAGGCGTAGACGAGGTGCTCGACGCCGTGATGGCGGCACCCCTCGAGAATGTGCAGAAAGCCGGTGAGGTTCGCGCTGATATAAGCGTGCGGGTGATCGAGCGAGTAGCGCACGCCCGCTTGCGCGGCGAGATGGATCACGCGCTGCGGCCGCTCCTCGGCGAAGGCCGCTTCGACCATTGTCCGGTCGGCGAGATCCGCCTTGAGGAAGCGGAAACCCTCACGCTCCTTCAGCCGCGCCAGCCGCGCCTCTTTCAGAGAGACGTCGTAATAGGAATTGAGATTGTCGAAGCCGACCACCTCGTGGCCGCGGTCGAGCAGCCGGGCCGCCGTGTGATAGCCAATAAAGCCGGCGGCGCCGGTAACCAAGACTCTCATGGTAAGACTTTCTCGCCCCTCGCCCGCAAATTGGCGACAGGAGAGCCACCGACCTCTCGCTCTGTCAATCGGCACCGGCGACCCGGGGAAAGCCCCTTTCCGGTGCGGTTGACGGTCGGTGGGGCTCTCGCTATAGAGCACCCAAATCTCTTCCCGCGAACCCCTGCTTCTGCCCGTTGAGAGGCTTTTGGGTCGCTTTCAAGGATCACATTATGGCCAATACCAAATCGGCAAAGAAAGCCGCCCGTCAGACCGTCCGCCGTACCGCCGTCAACAAGACGCGGCGCACGCGATTGAGAAGTTCTGTGCGCAAGGTGGAAGAGGCGATCGCCTCGGGCAACAAGGAGGCCGCGGCGGCAGCGTTGAAAGAGGCCCAGCCGATCATCGTGCGGACCGCGCAGAAGGGCATCGTGCATCGCAAGACCGCATCGCGCAAAGTCTCGCGGCTGGCGAAGCGCATCGGCGCCATGGGCTCCCCCTAACAAAAAAACCTCTCCTGTTGTTTCGCAGCAACAGACGGCGTGTGCGAACGCGCGCCGACCATGTCATTTCAACGAATATTTCAACTGCTTTCCGCGCGCGGCGCTGCGGTCGAAACGCAACACACCGACCGCCGTCATCATCCCCAGAAAAAATTCGTGCCGTTTTGGTGCGCGCGAGACACCGCCGCGTTGTGCTGCTTATCGAGAGTTTCAAACGATTCACGCTTGCGCCACAGGGGCTTGTCGGACCCCGCTGAGGTCTCCTTCCACGACGACTCGGAACTCTTCCCGCGCGGGCCGCTCGCTTGATCAGGACTTGGGGCATGTGTATAGTTCAATCATCCGAACGGGGCATTCCCCTCCTTCACAATTGAGTACCTTGGTCCTGGTCGTTCTCCGGGAAAGGTTTTCTTTGTCTTCGCTGTGGGGAGCGTGGAAATCTTGTGGAAGGTTAATGCGCAATCTGTGGGTGACCTTGGTTCGTTGGCCTGAGTTTCCACCACCTATTGTAGCCAACACCAAATTTGTTCTTACGTCGTACTCTTCGTCTTCAGGGAGAACGTTCCTTTGAGCGCACAGGCCGGCGATAGAGCGGTCGATGACGTCGGTGTGGAGACGGTCTGGAAGACCCTCCAGTCGAAGCCCGGCTCGCAGCTTGTCGATGTGCGCACGCGCGCCGAGTGGACCTATGTGGGGATTCCGGATCTCGCACCTGTCGGCAAACGGACTGTCCTTGTAGAGTGGCAGACCTTCCCCGATCAGGCGGTGGACCCGCGCTTTGCGGAACGTCTGTCCGGAGAGGTCAAGGCGCTCGGCGTGAAAGATGATGACGACCTTTTCTTCATTTGTCGTTCGGGAAGCCGGAGCATGGCTGCGGCCAAGGCGATGGCGGCGGTGGGGTATCGCGCTTGTCACAACGTCGCATGCGGTTTCGAAGGACCGCTCGACGATGGGAGGCATCGCGGTTCTGTCGCGGGTTGGAAGGCGGCCGGTTTGCCCTGGCAGCAAAGCTAGCTAGGATCGAGACCGGTTGTAGGGACGGGTTATGACTGTCCGCGTCGATCTTGTTGACTGCTCATGTAACGTGCGTGCGGTGCGTAACGGCGCGAACCATAAGAATGGGAAAGAGCAGAAACCGTGGCACAGCAAGAGCAGTGCGCGCCAAGCGACGCTTGGGCGAGGGTCAAGAGCCGGCTACGCGCTGAGCTGGGAGAGGACGTTTTCGCGAGTTGGTTTAGGGGGGTCGAGGTCGAACAGGTGGACGACGAGGTCGTGCACCTTACCGTTGCGACTCGCTTCCTCAGGAATTGGCTCCGGTCGCACTACTACGACTCCGTCTTGAGGCTTTCGCGCGGCGAATGGCCGACCGTCGAGCGCCTGGAATTCAAGGTGCGGCAGCCGCATTTCGGCGCCGATGTGCCGCAGGAGCCGCCGCGCCAGCGGCGTCCTCAGGTGGAAGCCGTCGCGGAAGCACCGTCGCTACCGATGCCGCTGCGCACCGGCTATGGCGGCTTCGAGGGCTCGCCGCTCGATCCGCGACTGAGTTTTGCAAGCTTCGTGGTCGGGGCCTCTAACCGGCTCGCTTATGCCGCGGCCGAAGAGGTGGCTGGCGCCTTCTCTGCGCCGCAACCTTTGTTCAATCCGCTGTTCGTGCACGGCAATGTCGGCTTGGGCAAAACCCACCTCTTGCATGCGATTTCCTGGGACGTGAAGCAGCGCAAGCCCGAGGCGCAGGTTCTCTACCTCACCGCGGAGCGTTTCATGTCGGGTTTCGTGCAGGCCTTGCGGGCGCGCGACGCGCTCGCCTTCAAGGAGAAGCTGCGCAAGATCGACATTCTCCTGATCGACGACATGGAGTTCCTGCAAGGACCGACGATCCAGCAGGAATTCTGTCACACGCTGAACTCGCTGATCGACGGCGGGCGTCAGGTCGTGGTCGCCGCCGACCGGGCGCCGACCCAGCTCGACAAGCTCGACATGCGCATGCGTTCGCGGCTTGGTGGCGGCTTGGTCGTAGAGATCGGCGCCATGGACTATGAGCTCCGCCACAAGATCCTAGAGAAGCGCGCGGTGGAAGCTACGTCCGAGACCAAGGGGCTGGAAATTTCCGACACGGTGCTTGCCTTCCTCGCCGAGCGGCTGACCGAGAGCGGTCGCGAGCTTGAGGGCGCGGTGCATCGTCTGCGCGCGAGCTTCCAGCTGACCGACGAGCCGGTGACGATCGAGACCGCCGAGCAGATCGTGCGCGATCTGATGCGCGGCGCCGAGCCTCGGCGCGTGCGGATCGACGACATCCTGCGCACCGTGTCGAAGCATTACGGCGTCAATCGCGGCGACCTTCTGTCGGGACGCCGCAACCGGTCGATCGTGCGACCGCGGCAGATCGGCATGTATCTGGCGAAGCTGCTCACCTCGCGCTCGCTGCCGGAGATCGGCCGCAGATTCGGCAATCGCGACCACACCACCGTGCTGCATGCGATCCGCAAGATCGAGCAATTGATGAACAACGACACACAGCTCCGCGAGGAGATCGAGCTTTTGAAGCGCTTGCTGCGCGAATAGGGGGAAGGCGGCGGGGGCTGGATCCCAAGCCAGGCGTCCCCCCACCGCTTTCGAGCTTGATCGAGCAAACGCCCCTTTTTTCGGGTTTCGTGGCCCTTGAAATATGCCCCCTGGCGCGGCAAGGTCGTTTCGGGAGTTCTTAGTTTCTCACCGGATTGGACGCGGATTGGACCGGGGCTCAACCGCTTCGGCCGGCCCGCTACGCACCGGCGGAAACGCTTATTTTCAAGGTATCTGACGGTATGCGGCTCACCATCGACAAACCCGGCCTGGCGCGCGCTTTGGCGCATGTCGCAAGCGTGGTCGAGCGGCGGAACACGATCCCTATCCTCTCCAACGTGCTGCTCAGCGCCGGCCGCAACGAGCTGAAGCTCACCTCGACCGATCTCGACATGGAGCTGGTCGAGACGGTGCCCTGCAAGGCCAAGGGAGAAGGCGCGACCACCGTGCCGGCGCATATGTTCTATGACATCGTGCGCAAGCTTCCCGAGGGGTCCGATATCGAGCTCACCCGAGACGGCGAGCAGGGCCGTCTTTCCATCACCTCGGGCCCGGCTCAATTCTCGCTCCAGACCCTGCCGGCCGACGATTTCCCGGCGCTCAGCGTCGATGATCTCGGCCATAGCTTCACGCTCTCGGCAGGCGATCTGAAGCGCCTGATCGAGAAGACGCGCTTTGCCATCTCGACCGAAGAGACCCGCTACTATCTGAATGGCATCTATCTCCACGCCACGGTAAGCGGCGGCAAGCCGATGCTGCGCGCGGTCGCGACCGACGGGCACAGGCTCGCCCAGGTCGAGTTGCCGCTCCCCTCGGGCGCCAAGGACATGCCGGGCGTGATCGTGCCACGGAAGACCGTGCTCGAGCTTGCCAAGCTGGTCGAGGACGGCGAAGGCGAAGTGCGCATCGAGCTCTCCCCATCGAAGATCCGCGTCTCGACCGCGCGTGTCGTGCTTACCTCCAAGCTGATCGACGGCACTTTCCCCGACTATGAGCGGGTCATCCCGCAGTCGAACGACAAGAAGATGGAGGTGGACAATGCCGCCTTCGCGCAAGCCGTCGACCGCGTCTCGACACTCTCCAGCGACAAGGGCCGCGCGGTGAAGCTCAGCATTAATGACGGCAAGCTCACGCTGTCGGTGAACAATCCCGACAGCGGCAGCGCGAGCGAAGAGCTGCCGGTCGAATATGGCTTCGATCCCCTCGAGATCGGCTTCAATGCCCGCTATCTGCTCGATATTTCCGGGCAGCTCGAAAGCGGCACGGCGGAGTTCCAGCTCGCCGATCCCGGCTCCCCCACCATGGTGCGCGACGGCAAGGATGCGTCAGCGCTCTACGTGCTCATGCCGATGCGGGTATGAGGGCCGACCGTAAGGGAAAGAGCGAGACCAAGGCGATCGCGGGAGACCTCGCGAAGACGCGCCTCTACGTCCGCTCGCTCAAGCTCACCGATTTTCGCAACTATGCCCGCGCGGAGCTTCTTCTCGATGCGCGCCCCGTGGTGCTCATCGGCGACAACGGCTCTGGAAAAACCAATCTGCTCGAGGCCGTCTCGCTGCTCGGGCCGGGCAACGGCCTGCGCTCGCGTCCCTATAGCGAGCTATGCCGCAAGGAAGGCGCCGGCGGCTTCGCGGTCGCCGCAAGGATCGTGTCGCGCGACGACGAGGTCGAGATCGGCACTGGCATTCCTGCCGGCACGCAGGAAGAGCACCCTGGCCGCACCGTGCGCATCGCGGGCAAGGAGGCGAGCGCCGGCGCGCTCGGCGAGCATGTGAAGCTCGTCTGGCTGATCCCCGCCATGGATGGCCTCTTCACCGGGTCTGCGTCGGAGCGGAGGCGCTTGCTCGACCGGCTGGTGCTCGCGGTCGATCCGAAGATGCGCTCGCCGCTCGGGCGCTACGACCGGGCCATGCGGCAGAGGAATCGGTTGTTCCAGATGCGCGAGGGAAGCCGCACGCTGTTCGAGGGGCTGGAGGAGCAGATGGCCGAGGCTGGCACCGCCATCGCTGCGGCGAGGCTCGATGCGGTTACGCGGCTCGCCTCGCTGATCGAGCGCATGCGCGACGCGCGTGGACAGGGCCCCTTCCCCTGGGCAGAGATCGCGCTCGAAGGGACGCTCGAAGAGGCGCTCTCGCGGCTTCCGGCGACCGAGGTCGAAGACGAATTTGGCGCGCAGCTCGCCCAAGGCCGCGAGCGTGACCGTGCCGCGGCACGGGCCCTTGAAGGACCGCATCTCAGCGACCTAATTGTGAGTCACGGCCCGAAAAATGCCCCCGCCGCCCATTGCTCCTCCGGCGAGCAAAAGGCGCTTCTCATCGGTCTCATCCTCGCCAAAGCCGAGCTGATCAAGGAGCTTGAAGGCGCCTCCCCCATGATCCTTTTGGACGAGGTCGCGGCGCATCTCGACCAGTCCCGGCGAGGGGCACTTTTCGCTGAAATTTCAAGGCTTTCCGCCCAGGCTTGGATGACCGGGACCGACCGGGATCTGTTCGCTCCGATGGCAGAAAAGGCCCAAATCTTTGCGGTGAATCGGGGTAAGATCGGAGCCTGATTCACGAGGCGGTTTTCACCCCCGCCAACAAGACCAACAACCGCCTTCAGGGAACCATGACACCAGCTTCCAAACGTAAAGCAGAAGCCGCAGCCGAATACGGCGCAGAGTCGATCAAAGTGCTGAAGGGCCTCGATGCCGTGCGTAAGCGGCCGGGCATGTATATCGGCGACACCGACGACGGCTCCGGCTTGCACCATATGGTCTATGAGGTGGTGGACAACGCCATCGACGAGGCCTTGGCCGGCTTCTGCGACGAGATTCTCGTCACGCTCAATGCCGACGGCTCCGCCACCGTCGAGGACAATGGGCGCGGCATCCCGACCGAGATCCACAAGGGCGAAGGCGTCTCGGCCGCCGAAGTGATCATGACGCAGCTTCATGCCGGCGGGAAGTTCGACCAGAACTCCTACAAGGTTTCGGGCGGTCTGCATGGCGTCGGCGTGTCCGTCGTCAACGCGCTCTCCTCCAAGCTCGATCTCACCATCTGGCGTGACGGCAAGGAGCATTTCATGCGCTTCGCCGACGGCGTGCCGGAGCAGCCGCTCAAGGTCGTCGGCGAGTCTAGCGGCAAGACCGGCACGCGCATCACCTTCGTGCCGAGCACCGCCACCTTCACCATGGTAGAGTTCGACTACGCGACGCTCGAGCATCGCCTGCGTGAGCTAGCCTTCCTCAATTCCGGCGTGCGTATCGTGCTCTCCGACCATCGCGGCGTGGAGCCGAAGATCGAGGAGATGAAATATGAGGGCGGCCTGCGCGCCTTCGTCCGCTTCCTCGACCGCACCAAGCATCCGCTCATCAACGAGCCGATCGTGGTCGAGAAGCAGCAGCAGAAGATCACGGTCGAGGCGGCGCTGTGGTGGAACGACAGCTACCACGAGAACGTGCTCTGCTTCACCAACAACATCCCGCAGCGCGACGGCGGCACGCATTTGGCCGGCTTCCGCGCGGCGCTGACGCGCACCGTCAACACCTACGCCGCGGAGTCCGGCATCGCCAAGAAGGAGAAAGTGGCGCTGACCGGCGACGATGCGCGCGAGGGGCTGACTTGCGTGCTTTCGGTCAAGGTACCCGACCCGAAATTCTCGAGTCAGACCAAGGACAAGCTCGTCTCCTCGGAGGTGCGCCCAGTGGTCGAGAGCGTCATGGCCGACGCGCTTTCCGGCTGGTTCGAGGAGAACCCGGGCGAGGCGCGTAACATCGTGCAGAAGATCGTGGAGGCTGCGGCGGCGCGCGAGGCTGCGCGCAGGGCGCGCGAGCTGACGCGGCGCAAGGGCGCGCTCGATGTGTCCTCCCTCCCCGGCAAGCTCGCCGATTGCCAGGAGCGCGATCCCGCCAAGTCGGAGTTGTTCCTGGTCGAGGGCGACTCGGCCGGCGGCAGCGCCAAGCAGGCGCGCGACCGCGCCTTCCAGGCCGTGCTCCCCTTGCGCGGCAAGATCCTCAACGTGGAGCGTGCGCGCTTCGACAAGATGTTGTCATCCGCGGAGATCGGCACGCTCATCACCGCGCTCGGCACCGGCATCGGTCATGATGAGTTCGACCTGACCAAGCTCCGCTACCACAAGGTCATCATCATGACCGACGCCGATGTCGACGGCGCGCATATCCGCACGCTGTTGCTGACGTTCTTCTATCGGCAAATGCCGAAGCTGGTCGAGGCCGGACATCTCTTCATCGCCCAGCCCCCCCTCTATAAGGTGAAGCGCGGCCAGTCCGAGCGCTATCTCAAGGACGAGAAGGCGCTCGAGGACTATCTGATCGGCGAAGGGCTCGAGGATGCGATCCTCATCACCGGCGACAATGCGAGCCGCGGCGGCGGGGACCTGCGCGACATCGTCGAGACCGCGCGGAAGATCGGCGCCATTCTAAGGGGACTGCATAGCCGCTATCCGCGCTTCGTCGTCGAGCAGGTGGCGATCGCCGGCGCGCTCAATCCCAAGTTCCTGAAGGAACCCCGACACGCTCAGGCTGCGGCCACCTACATCGCCAAAAGGCTCGATGCGCTTGCCGAGGACACCGAGAAGGGCTGGCATGGCGAGGCGCTCCCCGAGGGCGGCCTGCGCTTCTGGCGCGAGCTCCGCGGCGTCATGGAATCGCATCTGATCGACGGCCCGTTCATCGCCTCGGCCGATGCGCTCAAGCTCGACGCGTACGCGCTGCACCTGCAAGAGGTCTATGCCAAGCCGACGACGCTGAGGCGGAAGGACACGAGCCTCATCGTGCATGGCCCGAGCGAATTGCTCGATGCGGTGATGACCGCGGGCCGCAAGGGGCTCACGCTCCAGCGCTACAAGGGCCTCGGCGAGATGAACCCCGAACAGCTCTGGGACACGACGCTCGACCTCGACACCCGCACCATCCTGCAGGTGAAGATCAAGGAGGGCGAGGACGCCGACGACGTCTTCTCGCGGCTGATGGGCGACGTGGTCGAGCCGCGCCGCGAGTTCATCCAGGCCAACGCGCTCCAAGTCGCCAATCTCGATGTGTGAGCGGGTTGGTAGGGCAATCCTTTAACATTGTGTCAATCCGGAACGCCTAGCTTCATCCCCAGCGGTTCGCCTGAGTCCCTGGCAGGGTCTTGGCGCGCCTCACCTTCGCTTGTCGGGAAGGACGGGAGCAATGCAAGGCGCGCGGCGGAGCGCACGGCCGGGGGCGAAAATCCATCGCCGGAGCGAGCCCAATTTCGGCGGTGGGCGCCGCGACAGCAAACGGCCATCGCGACCCAAGCGTCGGCGTCCCAATCGACTGAAGCGCTGGGTGTCACGCCATCCGTGGGCCTATCGCGGCATTAAATTCTCGCTGCTCGCCGCCATCTGGGGCGGCATCGTGCTGGGCGGGGCGATCGTCTATTTCATCGCCAGCGTCCCCGACCCCGTCATCGCCGCGCTTGACGATCGGCCGCCTAACGTCACCATCCTCGCCGAGGACGGCACCGTGCTCGCCGAGCGTGGCTTGCGCCGGGGGCATGTGCGGCTCGACACGCTGCCGCCTTATCTCAAAGCGGCCGTGCTCTCGACCGAGGACCGGCGCTTCTATTCGCATCTCGGCATCGACCCGCTCGGGCTGATGCGCGCCTCCTTCCGTAACGCCTCTGCCGGCGGGGTGGTCGAGGGCGGCTCGACCATCACCCAACAGCTCGCCAAGAACCTGTTCCTCAACCCGAAGCGCACCTATGTGCGTAAGCTGCAAGAGGTCGTCTACGCGATCTGGCTCGAGCAGCGCTTCTCCAAGGACGAGATACTCGAGCTCTATCTCAACCGCGTCTATTTCGGCGGCGGGACCTACGGGGTGGAGGCCGCCTCGCGCCGCTATTTCGGCAAGTCGGCGCGCTTCGTCACGCTGTCGCAAGCGGCGCTCCTCGCCGGACTGCTGAAGGCGCCCTCGCGCTATGCCCCGACGCGGAGCGTCATGGCGGCGAATGCGCGCGTCGACGAGGTGCTGGACAATATGGTCGAGGCGGGGTTCCTCTCCGCCGAGCAGGCGCGCAACGCGAGCCAGCAGCCGCTCAGGCTGTCGGCCAGGGGCGACGACACCGGCTATCCCTATCCCGTCGATTTCGTGGCCGAGCTGCTGCCGGAATTCGTGGGCGAGCAGGACGGCGACCTGATCGTGGAGACGACCATCGATGCCGGTCTTCAGCGCATCTCGCAGCAGGCGCTCCGGCAAATCCTCGACGAGCAGGGCGTCGAGCTAAACGCGAGCGAAGGCGCCGTCGTGGTGCTCGATCCGATGGGCGGGGTGAAAGCGCTCGTCGGGGGACGCCTCTACTCAACGAGCCCGTTCGATCGCGCGCTGAAGGCGCTGCGCCAGCCTGGCTCCGCCTTCAAGCCGTTTGTCTTCCTCGCAGCGCTCGAAGACGGCTATTCGCCGGACTCGGTCGCCTATGACGGGCCGACCACCGTCGCCGGTTGGTCGCCGCGGAATTATACCGGCCTCTATCAAGGCGAGATCAGCCTGCGCGACGCTCTGGCGCAATCGGTCAATACCGTAGCGGCGCGGCTCGCGGCTGAAGTCGGACCCTGGCGCGTCGTGCGCACGGCGCGGCGGCTCGGCATCAATTCCAAGCTGCACGACAATCCTTCCATCGCGCTCGGCACGGCGGAGGTCACGCTGCTCGAGCTGACCGGCGCCTATACGCCCTTCGCCAATGGCGGTCAGGGCGTCCTGCCGCACATCATCACCCGCGTGCGCAACGGCGACGGCAAGGTCCTTTACGAGCGCCGCCACTCAACCACGGGGCAGATCGTGGCGCTGCAATACGTGGGTGCCATGAACGACATGATGTACGCGGTCGTGTCGCGCGGCACCGGCAAACAGGCGGCCATCGAGGGTCAGATCGCCGCGGGCAAAACCGGCACGACGCAAAGCTTCCGCGATGCCTGGTTCGTCGGTTACACGGCGCATTACGTCGGCGGGGTGTGGGTCGGCAACGATAACGGCGCGCGCATGAAAAAGGTCACGGGCGGAACTTTGCCGGCGAAGGTCTGGCACGAGATCATGACCTATGCGCATCGGGACAAGACGCCGCTGCCGCTTCCCGGCACGCGCGGGCCGAGACTCGATGCCGTTGCGCGGCTTCCCTGGAATGCGCCACACGCGGACAGCGGGGGCGAGCCGCTCTTCCAGCGCGTCTTCGGCATCTTTGCAGGACAGTAGCTACTCGATGCTGCGCTTCGGCGAATAGCCGTTGGCCGATCGCAGCACGGTTTCCGCACCGTAGCGATGCAAGCTCGCGCCGTGCTTCTTGAGCCAAGTCCGCGCTTCCTCGTGGCGCGGCATGGTGCGCTCGACCAGATTCCAGAAGCGCGGCCCATGATTCATGTGGCCGAGATGGGCGACTTCATGCGCGGCGAGATAATCGAGCACGAAAGGCGGCGCGAGCACGAGGCGCCAGGAGAAAGACAGTGCTCCGCTCGTCGAGCACGAGCCCCAGCGCGTGGTCTGGTCGCGCACGTAAAGCCGCTTCGGCATGAGATCAAGACGCTTGGCGTGGATCGACACACGCAGCTTCAGATCGAGATGCGCCTGACGCTTCAGCCAGTCGAGCAGCCGGCGCGGTGCATGCTCCTCCTCGCCCGTCACGTAGAGGCGCGGCAGACGGCGCATGCCGACGCGCGCGCCTTCGGGCCAGGCCGGGGCGGCTTTGGCATCTTCGGGAGCCTCGATCCACACCACGCCGCGCTTCCGCACCGAACCGGCGAAGCGGAGCTGATGCGCGTAGCCGCGCAAGGGGACGACGGCACCATGGCTGAAGGGCACCGGCTCAGATAGGCCGGCGACGCGCTCCTTCAGCCAATCGAGATGGCGCGAGAGAAATTCGTCGGCGTCGGCGAAGCTCGCATAAAGCGGCATGGTCAGCACGGCGCCGCGGCGCGCTTCGCTCACTTGCAGGCTGACCCTTCGCGCCCGCGCGCTCCGTCTCAGCACCATTGGGATATTGAGGCCCCTGATTTTGACCTCGATGGTCTCGCCACGCGCGAGATTCAGCCGCTTAAGCATGCTTACGCTCCCTACTGCCGTCCGGCCCCCTCGAATCGGCGGCCGATACGATAGCACAGGCTTTTGAGGGAGCGCGCGCCTCTGCTTTAGGCAGCCAGCCCGAAGGCTCTCGCCAGCAACCCTCTACGGCGCTGATGGGTCTTGATAAAATCTTGGATTTTCGGCGCGATTTCGGCCCTGAATTTCGAGCCGTTGAACACGCCGTAATGGCCGACGCCGGGTTGGAGATGGTGTGCACGCTTCGAGTCAGCAAGGTTGGTGCACAATATTTGTGCAGCGAATGTCTGGCCGATCCCCGAGATGTCGTCCTTCTCGCCCTCCACCGTCATGAGGGCCACCCTCTGGATCTTGGCTGGGTCGACGTGTCGGTTTCGATGCACCATAACGCCCTTGGGCAGTTTATGTTCGAGGAAGACGGTCTCAATCGTCTGCAAGTAGTACTCGACCGAAAGGTCCATCACGGCGAGAAACTCATCGTAGAACTCGCGGTGTTTGTCGGCCGAATCCCCGTCCCCCTTAATCAGGTTATGAAAGAGATCGCGATGCGCTGTGACGTGGCGATCGAAATTCATGCCCATAAAGCCGCTGAGCTGGAGAAACCCCGGATAGACATTGCGCATCACGCCCGGATAGGGCCAGGGAACTTGCGTGATTACATTGCGGCGGAACCAGTTCAAAGACCGGGCTTCGGCAAAGCGGTTCACCGCTGTCGGGCTCTCGCGCGCGTCGATGGGGCCTGCCATGAGGATCATGGAGCGCGGAACGGCAGGGTCATTTAGGGCTTCCATCAGCGCCACCGCCGCGAACACCGGGACCGTCGGCTGACAGACCGCCATCACATGCACGTCTCCTCCGAAAAACTGAAGGAACTCAATGACATAATCGATATAGTCGTCGAGATCGAACTCTCCGGCCGCGCGCGGCACGAAGCGCGCGTCCTGCCACTCGACGACATAGACGTCATGATGCGGCAGGAGATCCCGCACCGTTCCGCGGAGAAGCGTGGAGAAATGTCCCGCAAGCGGCGCCACGACCAGGACCTTGGGATCGTTGTGGAAGCGCCAGCGCGACCGTTCCCGCTCGAAGTGAATGAGCTTGCAGAACGGCTTCTCGATCAAAGTCCGCTCCCTGACGAGGACCTTACCGCCGCTCATTTCCGTCTCGCGAATCCCCCAAATCGGACGCCGGTAGCGGCGGGTCGTGCGCTCGAATAGCTCGAGTGCAGCGGCGGCACTGCGGCCGATCGGCGTATAAGCCGCGGGATTCAGCGGATTGCGAAACAAGAGCCGATAAGCATCCGCCGCCGCCCGCGCAGGGCTCAAGGCGGCCTGGTTCAGCTCGTATAGGTGATAAAGCATCCCTCGACCTCTCTCGCTGACTCATCATAGATGCTGCAACGCGGAATCAAATCGTGATTCTATGTTGCGGCGCAACGATGACATTTCAGTGTAACTTCTGTGCCCCGCGGCTAAAAGTAGCGGCGCAGAATCTCGGTCATTTTCCAGGCAGGTGTGCCGTGGGCGAAATGAGTAATGTATTCGCCGTCCTTGCCCATTAGATAGACAAGGGCCGAGTGATCGATGCTGTAATCGTCGCTCTTCTCGTCTTCTCTAAATTTTGAGTAGGCGATGCGATATGACTTAGCAGCGGCGGAGATTGCTTCAGGAGAGCCAGTCAGCCCGAGAAAGCGAGGGCCGAAATTCTTGACGTAAGCGCCCATCGCCGCCGGCGTATCGCGCTCGGGATCGAGGGTAATAAAAATGGGGACAATCTCGTCGGCCTGGGGACCGAGCTCGTCGAGAGACGCCGACATCACCTGAAGCTCCGCAGGGCAGACATCGGGGCAATGGGTGAAGCCGAAGAACACGAGCATATAGCGCCCGCGGAAATCCTGGTCGGTGACGGTCTTCCCGTTTTGATCGACAAGGGTGAAGGGGCCGCCGATCAGCGCCTTGCCCGTCGTCTGCACCGCGGGGCCCGCGGGGCCTTGGCTCAGCGCGAGGAGGGCTGCGCCGCCGAGCGCACCCACGAGAAAACCGGCGACGATTACGGTTAACAGGCGGCCACGCATCTACTCACCCAATTGCACCAGGGTACCGTTCTCTCGCGCGCTGCCAAGGAACCAGCTGAAGGTCAGGTAGCCTGCAAGCAGATAGACGGCGTTGAGCCCGATCGCCCACCACAGCTCCCTCACGTCGAAGGTGTTATGCAGCAGGATCGAGCGCATGCCTTCGAACACATGTGTGGGCGGGAGAGCAAGCGCAATGACCTGTAGCCAGTCGGGCAAGACGGAGACCGGATAATAGACGCAGCAGAGCGGCAAGAGAAGAAAGGCGAGCGACCAGGCCAGTTCCTCGGCGCCGAGTCCGTAGCGCAAGATCACGCCCGCAGAGATCAACCCGAGCGACCAGCTCGTCAGCACCAGCACGGCAAAGAAGGCGACGAGCGGCAGTCCGAGATCGAGCAGGTTGAAGCCGAAGATGAAATAGGCGGCGATGGCAACGGGGACCATGCTCACGCCGAGCCTGATGATGCTCCACAGGCTGAGCGCGGCGACGAGCTCGTAGGGCCGTAGCGGGCT
>DATAFR010000004.1:0-1706 GCA_036257375.1 Methyloceanibacter sp. | reverse complement strand
CTCGATGATGGTGTCGATGGCTTGCGGCACCGCTTCGGCGCGGAAGCCCGGGCCGATGATGGTGCCGATCGCGGCGTCGTCCTTCGGATTGCCGCCGAGCGAGATTTGGTAGAGCTCGGTGCCTTTCTTGTCGACGCCGAGAATGCCGATATTGCCGGAATGGTGATGGCCGCAGGCATTGATGCAGCCCGACATGTTGAGCCGGAGCGGGCCGATCAGCTCCTGGCGCTTCGGATCCTCGAAGCGCTTGGCGATCTCCTTGGCGATCGGGATCGAGCGGGCATTGGCGAGATTGCAGTAATCGAGGCCCGGGCAGCAGATCATGTCGCCCAAGAGATCGTAATTGCCGGTGGCGAGCCCGTGCGCGGCGAGGATGTCGTAGAGCGCGACGATATCGGCGGTCGCGACATGGGGCAGCATCAGATTCTGCGTGTAGTTGACGCGCGCTTCCGCCTGGCTGTAGCGCTCGGCGAGATCGGCGACCAGCTCCATGGCGTCGGAGCTGGCATCGCCGGGCGTGCGCCCCGGCTCCTTCAGCGAGACGACCACGGTGGAATAGCCCGGCACGCGGTGGGGCCGCACATTGTGCTTGACCCAATTGGCGAAGACGGGATCGGCGGCGCGGCGCTTGTCGAAGCCCTCGTCGCGAACGGCGCGCGCGGCGAGATCCGGCGGCGCGAAATAGGACAGGATGCGGTCGCGCTCGCCGTCCGGGAGGTCGATCGCGTCTCTATAGGTCGCCTCCCAATCGGCCTCGACGTCCTCGCGGAATTTGTCGATGCCGAGCTGATTGACCAGAATCTTGATGCGCGCCTTGTGGATGTTGTCGCGGCGCCCATGCAGATTGTACACGCGCAGGATCGACTCGATGTAGGAGAGCAGATGCTGCTTCGGCAGGAAGCCCCTGATCTCCTGCCCGACATACGGCGTGCGGCCCATGCCGCCGCCGACCAGCACGCGGAAGCCGTTCTCGCCGTTTGGCCCGCGCACGATCTTCAAGCCGATATCGTGGAAGCCGATTGCCGCGCGGTCTTCTGCGGCCCCTGAGATGGCGATCTTGAACTTGCGCGGCAGCCACGAGAACTCGGGATGCAGCGTCGACCATTGGCGCAAGATCTCGCACCACGGGCGCGGGTCCTCAAGCTCGTCATTAGCGGCGCCGGCGAACGGATCGGCGGTGACGTTGCGCACGCAATTGCCGCTGGTCTGGATGCAGTGCATCTCGACATCGGCGAGCGCCGCCAGCACCTCGGGAATATCGACCAGCTTCACCCAGTTGAACTGAAGGTTCTGGCGCGTGGTGAAATGGCCGTAGCCGCGGTCCCAGCGCCGCCCGATCATGGCGAGCTGACGGAGTTGCTTCGGCGACAGCACGCCATAGGGAATGGCGATGCGGAGCATATAGGCGTGGAGCTGTAGATAGAGCCCGTTGCGCAGGCGCAGCGGCCTGAACTCGTCCTCGGTCAGCTGGCCGGCCAGCCGGCGCTCGACCTGATCCTTGAACTCCGCCACGCGTTCGCGCCCGAAGGCGTGGTCGAACTCGTCATAGCGGTACATCGTACCAATCCTTGGTGAGCGTCGTGCGGTGGGCGGCGCGGATGCGTTCGCGCACGGAAAGCGGCTCGACGACCCCGTCATGGAGCACGACCTCCATGGGATAGACCGCAACGACTTTGCGCAAGGCCACATCCTTGGCGGCCTCGGCT
>DATAFR010000003.1:0-33500 GCA_036257375.1 Methyloceanibacter sp. | reverse complement strand
GCGCTACATGCAACGGCCGTTTGTCGTCATGGTAGAGCAGCACTTCTGTTGTGATGCGTCCCACTTCATCTTAGCCTTCGCGCAAGCCTTCTGCGAAGTCGGCGAGCCGGACGCCGCCCCCGTACCGGCAAACGCTGGCGCTGTGAAAGAAAAGGCGAGTGTTCGTGGCGACGATGCTTACGCCATCAGATGCATATGCCGGCCATGGGTGGCGTGGTGGATGGGGTTGGGGCGGAGTAGGTCTCGGCCTGGGTTGGGGTGGCATCGGCATAGCCATCGGATCGCGTTACGTTTACGGCGGCTATCCCTACTACGGCGGCTACCCGTACTACGGATATGGCGGTTACCCGTATTACAGACCGTACTACTCCGGCTATGCGCCTTACTACGGTTACGGCTACGGTTATCGGCGTCCGTATTATGGAGGTTATTGGGGCCATGGTCGTCGTGTTGCTCGCCGCGCTTATCGTCGCTGGGATTAATTCTGTCTATGGAGGAAGCGCTGTTTACGGTCTGAATAACGCGAGTTCCCGCACCGTCGCATGACGCAGCAGCCTCGGCCCAGCGAGGTGACGAACCCTTAAAGTTAGTTTGGGTCGAACCGATCTCGCATCTCGGTTCCGCAGCGAATTTGGCGCGGTGCGCGCTTGTTCGTTGGAACTCATGAATGATCCCGCGGGTTTTACGTTAGACAGCGGCATGCTCCGTTCATGTCGATTGTCTGGAGGTTCAGAGAAGCCCGGCTGCGCACGAGCGCGGTCGGGCTCTTCTTGCTTTCTAGGCGGAAGCACGCCGAGACGACGACCGCACAAAGAGGTCACCACATGGCTAAGGAAACCAACGCTGATAAAATTAGGCGGCTCTCCGAAGAACATGAAGGCATGTTGAGCACGTACAGGAGCTTGATGGCTCAGTACGAAATCACCAACGAACAATCCTTCAAAGACGAAGCTCAGCAGGCACTCTCAGAAGCCGACAGGATTGCCATAAAGGTGAGGGAACTCCAACCCGAAGAGCCCCGACAATCGCGACTAGCAGTCAATCTGGCTTGACGAATTTCGTCGCCGACCACAGCGGATTGTTTGCGCCGGTCCGCTGCCTCAGTGGCGCGGCCCTCCGAATATCCTTCGGATGACTTCATCGGCATCTGCATCAAAGCAGCGGCCATGGCTGAGCAAAATTCGCTGCGGCTGCCATGAGTGGATCTTTCGGATCGCCGCCTTCGCCTTGCCCCGTTGGAAAAGTAGCGGTAGCCGCAAGCCGAAGAATATTTGGCCATAGGGATAATACATCCCAGAGAGCTTGGTGACCGTTCGCCAAGGCTCGGAAATCTTGTCCAATTCGATGTTGATGATCGTATCAGTGAGTATCAGCGTCCTCGAAGCCTTGTGGAAGAAAATGAACTCCTTGAAATAGCCGCCGGGAAAAAGCAGTTGGTCGATCTCCCCGCGCCACTCTTCGCGCGCTCTGGCGTCGAGATCCCTTGTGAAGTCGATATCCACGTGCCGGGCCCGTGCCCGTTGACGCACACGTGGTGATGCCCACGAAATCGTTTCGGGAAACGCTCTCGCCCATTCCCCGATATGCGCATAGTGGAATTGGTTGGGCGACACGAGATGACGAACCGTCCCCAGCCCGTGCAGCTCCTTGGCCAATCTCTCGTCGAACTTGACCGGAGAATGGAGAAAGAGGTCGCCGTTCGAAAGGCGAACCACTGTCATGCGGGTCGTGAACGGAAGCGGCAGCCTGATCCCGCCTACGGTCAAATATTCGAATGGGCCATCGACGATGCCGATGTCCGGCGCGACTGGCTTGTAGACATTAATTGGCTCGTAAAGCGAGGCACCCATGTTGCAGACATCTTCCTCCCAACATGCGCGCGGCTCTCAGCCTGGAATTTGCCAATCGGCGATGCCAGATTAACGGCATGCCCGAGCCCCTGAACTCGTTTAGAAAACTAGTCGCGCTTTTTCATTTCATGCGAAACTGAGGGCGCGGGGAGCAAGGATGTGGCCGTGTGATACCTCAGCATGGTGCTACTGGCACTGTCAGCCTGCTTAGAACGGATTGGAGGGTCGAAATGACTGACACCCCAGAGGTGACCGGTCGCGATAACTACATTATCGCCCAAGCACTTTATGAGTTCATCCGTCTTGAACAATCGAAGCCGATAGCTGAGCGACGCGGGTCGGATGAGCAAGACGCAAAAGCGATCCTCCACGAGCGGTTCGACAACGAACTGGCGCTTTTAGTGCGGTCTGACGAAGCCGCTGGCCGTAAGCCTCCGGACTGTCACAGGAGTGTGTCGATTGGAGGCTGATCGGGCCGTCTCCTAACTCGACGGCTGCGGGGCTTCTTTCTTGGCTTGCTGCTGTATTCACGGCGATGGACCCGCTGCACCTATCGAGGAATTCGCCACAGAAGGCTTCACTCATATCGAATGCTATTGCCCTCGATGCATGACGAGGTTGAGGTCGAGCAATTGGCTCCCCTCGCATCTCCCTTTGTCTTACGATCTACCTTGTGGGTAACCGTTAAGGGGCTCATGCCTGCAGCACCAGCACCGCGTAGTCTCTTGCGATGGCATACCGCACGGCTTTTCTCGCTCTACTCGCACTCTGCATTGGCATCGGCATTGGTGCGCTGACGAAATACGAGCTTGGATTTCAACTAGCCGCGGCCTCTGCCTCGCCCCACTAATTCCAGCAGCTTTCAGAGCGATTACGCTGTGCCGAGTGCGGCGGATCCGTGCACTCGGTCAAGCCGTGGCGACTAGAAATGTATTTAAGCCGCTCGGACGGCGAGGTAATTCGCGTCAACAACGCCTCATCGAGAGCGCCTGTGTAGAGCGCATCCCTATGGCGCGGGCAGCGCCCCACGAAAGATCCAAGCTGGCACCATGGGCGAACGGTCCTCGGTCGTTCACGGTGACACGGACTTCTCGTCCGGTGCGTGGATTTCGAACCACCAGACACGTGCCGAAAGGCAGACTTCTATGAGCAGCAGTGTGGCCCGCCGGATTAAAGATCTGACCCGAAGCCGTACGCTTGCCTCTAAACTCATCGCCATACCAAGTTGCAATAACTTGTTCGGCGGAAGCATAGCTAGTTAATAACATCAGCATGAAGAGCATCAGCATGAAGATGCAGAACAGGACGTGTGACATTGACACCTCCTACGCTTTCCACAACCACTCAATCACTGCGGAAGGTGTGGGTTGCCACCGACTGAAAATGACCTTGAGCAGGACACTTTCGTGCCAAAAATCTTAACGCTCGATCAGAAGGGGATTGGCGGCGGGACGCCTAGTGGCCGGAACTACCACGCCACGCGCTTGTTGATCCGATAGCCAGCCTTCACAAGCTAAACCCCCGTCTAGGCTTGCTCGCAAACGCGGTTCTCGCGCCCCCCAAGTGGTGCTGGGCCGCAACCTGCGGGGCTTTTTGTTTTTTCTGTGCCTCTCTCGCTACAGCGAAACGCAATGACTAGTGGTAACAAGCCTTCGTGCGGGGTGGCTGCCTGGACCAATGCGGGGAGGCAGAGACCACGGCAACTCGCACATGTTCCTAAATTCTCCATACTGCAGACTGGCCCCGGTTGAGCTGACACCTCACGACCGTGGCTTTTTTCTTTCTTTGGCGCTAGCCACTCGTCGGCAGAGGCACATTGCCATACCGCAAGTGATGCAGGGCGGCTAAATCTCCCTCAGACAATCTGATCCAGCGTTCGGTATTCCCGGATGACCATAGATTGCAGGGCAAGCAGCCGGTCAACCGCACGCCCAAGGCGGTCGCCGCCAGAAGGATTGGCTTGCAACCGGGGGCTTTCGATGAAAATAGCGATTGCTTTGTTGGCGCTGCTGCTTGCGTAGAAAAACGCGGTCCAAAGCTATCGATTGGAAGCTGGAGAGCCACCACTCATAAACATCTCCATCTCCGCGGGCGTCACCTTCCCGTCCTTGTCGGCATCGATCACCTTGAAGATTTTGGCATGGGCCGTCTGGAATTCCTCAAGCGACAAAGTCCCGTCGCCGTCAGTATCCATTAGGACGAACATGATGCGCTTGAACATGCCTTGACCCATCATGCCGTGACCCATCATGCCACGACCCATCCTACATCCGCCGCCCATATGGCCCATCGTGTCATCGCCTGTCATCTTGGCGGTTGGCGCTTCGTGTTCGTGGGCACCGGCGTTTGGCTGTTCCTGCGCACTGGCGATGTTGCTTGCAAGTAGGAGGGCGGACGCGATCAGTATCAGCTGTGCTTTCATGATAGTTCTCCTAGCCGCGCTTCGTTGCGAGGAACGGCTGGCTATACAGTCATCAGGCTTGTAACGGCGGACCAGAAAAAGAGTTGCTCAGCGCGGAAGGGAGAGAGGTCGGCAGATCGTCGCGGGGGCTACAGGACGCCCCTAAAAGAGGTTCACTAGCACGTTACCGGTTAAGCTCAAGGTACTTAGATGGGACCCATCAGCGAGTGGTGGCTGTGGGATGTACGGGTGCTGGCTGTGGGCCTGAGTGTCTTAGGTTCGTAATGTATTGGGCACCCGCAGAAAGGTTATGTACGGGGGGCCTTGTCGTCGGCGGAGAAAACTTCCAGCCAGGCATGCCGGCAAAGCATGCTTATCCCTAGCTCCGGTTATCCGTACGTTACCCACACACTCCTAGACCCCTTGATTATCAAGGCTTGTGCTGTGCTTGCTTAGCACATCCTAGTGGGTTAGCAGGGGTCAGCTATCGGTGTCGCGTGGACCCAAGAGGGGGAGGGTCGACGGCTGGACTGGACGGCTGAGCGCTCACTCAACCCTATCCTACCCGTTACAGCCCATGTTCGGTGTATCCCCACAGCGCGTGTCTCAGCTTACCCTACCCAAGCTAAGCTGCCTCGTCTTCGGGGCTGTGCGGCGTACCGTTCCCGGTCTGTTGGGCCTTCACGTGGAAGGGTCTCCACTTCCTGAAGCGAGGACCAGTGGTGTTGTTCTCCTCCACCGTCACCTTAACCGCTCCTTCAATGTCCACGATGCTGCGTCGCTTGCCGGTCTTGCCGTCGCACAGTGTCAGCTCGCCACTAATGCCCATAGCCAGTAATGCGCGGCATGCGTCCAGCTCTGGCACTCTGCTGTTCTCGACCAACAACTTGCCGTCAAACAGCACGTTGTAAACACCGTGCTTGCCGATGGGATGCAGCCTAGCCTTTAGCGTCATATGTCAAAGCCGCCAGATTTTCTGAAGCGCACCACATTGCTGCCAGCGCCCTTGTTCAGCAGGTCGGTGAGCTTCTTCTCAAGCGCGGTGATCTTGTTCTCAACGTCACTGGTCTCAACCATGCCGCGTTGGTTCATCAATATCTGCGACATCTTCATCGCGAGGTTAGGCTCCATAGCGCCGGCCTTGAGTTGCCGGTACACCCACCTATTCTCCGCCGCCACGCTGCCCGCCGTATCCAGGGGGCCAAGCTTTATTCGCTTCTTTTCCATTGAGTTACCCTCGCCTAATCGTGCTGATCTGGCGCACAAAGGGCGCCTTAGCCGCTTTTCCCCTTCGCTTTCGGTACGGTTTAAGCAGCTCCTGCGATAGGCGCAGCATCGTCTCGCTGTCGATCTCGCCCCTGACCGCCAGCCGGTAAATCTCGGCGTGCCGGCCTGCCACCGCTAGCCGTTCGGCCTCGCTTGCGAACTTGAACGCCATCTCAATTGATCTCCTCTGGCAGTGCCTGCGGCATCAATGGGAGCAAAGACCCGTCGTTGAACGTCACTACTACGCTCCCATCCGCGTCCTCAGTTACCGTCAATCCACCCTCCATCCGGCTTCAGTTTCTGTCTCAGCGCTAAGTCCACTGTCCTTACTGGCAGCCCTGCGGCGGTCGCAGCGGGTCCGATGTCCGAAGTTGCGTCCGTGCCTAAAATATCTTTGTTGCGGACGGCATTTCGGACATGATGCCCGTTAGCCCCTCGGATGGTACTTCGGACATCGCCGGGATCAGGCTTGCCCATGCGACGCCAATGGCGCTCGCTCCAACCGAAGGCCTCCCAAGGCTTCCTACGGCTCAGTGAGTTCGCTTCATACTCCGCGCGCGTTCTGCCGCCGCTCCTCGCTCGCGCCTCGGCGCGTGCCTGCCTCTTGCGGCTTCGGGCCCTGGCCTTGCGCCGCTTGGCCAACTCCTCACGCGTCACGTCGCAAGGTAGGATGCTAAGGCCGCCGATGCGCTCGCGTTCAGCATAGGTGAGACGGTGTCTCTCCCCTAGCGTCTTGAGGATGCGCCATCGCTCCGAGCGCTGCATACGGCTGACATCGTCGATGATTTCGTCGGCTTCGTTGGGGCTGATCCAAGGAGCCTGTAGCTCGATGATGTTGGTCATCTTCTTCGTCGGATTGAAAGCCGCAAGAGAGGCCAAGCAAACGAGGTCGAATAGCGTCTCACGGCCAGCATCATCGTTCGGCAATCTCTCGCCATAGCGATGCTGACAGAGGCGGATTAGATCGCCCTGGCGTAACCGCCTGATGGTTTCGGCCTTAGACCTAGACATTCGCGCCGGCCCCGCTCTTATTTCGGCCTCTGGTCGCCCAGGGAGACGGGGATGAGTTGCGCGAATGCGTTCAGCCGTTGGGCAAGCTGCTGCGCCTCGCCTCGAAGGACGTAGAAGGCAGCAACAAGGTCGTCGTTGCGCCGTTCGAGGTCTTCCTTTTCCTCGCAGGCGCGTTCGAGCTTGGCGACGAGTTCATCGGCGGTGAGCCTCATGTCGGCCTCCAGATCGCGTCGAACTGTTCGCGTGCGGCCCGCCGGCAGCGTTTTCTTTGGGGGTTCATGCGGCGGCAGGCTCCGGCACGGATGCAGCCTCAAGTGCCCTGACAACCGACAGCGGCGTCAGGTTGCGAGATGTATCGCTGCTGTTGAGTTTGATTGGCGCGGGAAGCCGACCGGCTCTACGAAGCCGAAACAACTTCATCTTGGAGCATTTCCAGCGGGCCATTAGCTCCGCATCGGTGAGAAAGACTTCGTCGGTCATGGTACGGTCTCCGCTAGTTGTCCGCGCGCGACATTGCGCAACGGCGCGATGCGTACCGTTGTAAGCCCCTCCAAAAGGTGCCCTGCAAAAGGTTGACCGAAATCAAGTTGGAGGGGCAGAGGCGATCAGCGTTTTTTGGTGTCGAGATATTCCTGCCGCCATCGGCGGACTTGTCGCTCGGTGACGCCATGCTTGTCAGCGACGCGCTTGCAAACGTCTGGCAGCGTCGGGCGGGCTGATCTGCCAACGCGCAGCCCCGGCTTGTGGTCGAGTTCCGCCTGGATGTAGTCCAGCGCCGCAGCGGCATCCTCCCCGCGCTTGTGCAGCACTTCGCGCGCGCTCGCGATCTCGTCGTGATCGAGGTCGGGGTGAGGCAGCGGAGTGCGGTCGTTCTGCAAGACCGTTTCGGTTTCGATGGCGATCCGGAGGCGCTCCAGCTTAGAGAACGCCTTCCCCGCCTGAGAGCGCGCCTTCCGACCGGCGCCGTAACGCTTGCCGCCCCATTTGCGGTTCGTGGGCACTACCCCCTCCTGATCGGCAGAACCTTGCCGCGCACACTTCCCTCGACCAAGGCCATGACGTGAGCGCCCCAGGCTTCCAGGGCAGCAGCCTTCTCCGCCGCGTAGTCGTGCCTCTGATAGATGCCGACGATGCCGCCACGGCTGCCGCCTGAGTGGCCGAGGATTGCCTCAGTCACCGGCAACTGCACGCCAAGCTTCTGCAAGCCGGTGGCGACCGTGCGGCGCAGGTCGTGGATCGTCCAGCCGGTGATGCCGCTCTCGCGGTCAAGAATACGCTTCGCCTTCGTCCAGTTGAAAATGGGCGAGCCGTTCGCGGTGGGGAACAAGTAGGTGGCGTGGCGCTGCGTCATGGGCAGAGCCGCGCGAGCGGGTGACGACAGCGGAATGACATGCGCCTTGCCGGTTTTGGTGCGCTCGCCCTCAAGGGTAATAATGCCGTCCTTCAGTTCGTCCCATCGCAGGCTGCTTATCTCCTGCTTGCGTGCCCCGGTGAGCACGAGCAGGCAAAAGGCATCGCGGTAAGACTGCGACAGCTTCTTAGCTGCCTCCCACACCTTGACCAGCTCCGCGTCGGTCAGCACGCGCTCGCGCGACACTTCCGTCCCCGGCTTCTCGGCATGCTGTAGCGGGTTCACCTCGATGATGCCGCGTCCGATGCACCAGACAAACATGCGGTGCAGGTGAGAGAAGATGCGGCGGGCGAGTACGACCTTGCCGCTGTCGGCTACCGTGTCAATCAGGTCGAGGCATGCGCGGCGGTCGATGTCGGTGATGAGCCGTCCCTGCCAAGCCGGAAGGACGTAGTTGCGGAAGCGGCGCTCGATCAGCTTGCCAGTGCGGTTGCCAGCCTGATCGCGCTTGAGCCATTCCTCCGCCACGCCCTCAAATGACATGGGCGGGAGCTTGGTATCCGCGACAGCGGGGTCGCGGCCGGCCTGCACAAGGTCGAACGCTTTGCGCCAAGCCTCGTGCGCGGCGGCGACATCCATCGCCGGAAACACGCCAAGCGTCATCCGGCGCTGATGCACCTTCCCATTTTTAATGCGGTAGAAATAGACCCACGCCTTGCGCCCGGTGCCGCTGACGCGGAGAGCAAGGCCAGGGTAAGAGCTGTCGAAGTAGTCGGTGCGGTCCTGGCCGCTCTTAGCTTTCAGCTTCGATGCGGCTGCGTGTGTGATGCTAGGCATTTAGCGGTAACTAGCGGGTAACCGCTGGCCGCTGTTATAGGTCCGTTACCCCTGTTATATAACACCGTTACCCGTCGTTACAATAGGGCACATTTACCTTATTTTCAAAGGGCTGTAAGACCGAAAGGAGATATGCCAAATGGCGGAAATACTAGGGATTGTTATGTTGCCCTGGCATATCCACCCCGACGCGCACGAGATCGCCTATGTGGTCGAGGGCGACTTCAGCTTTCAGCTAGAAGGCGAGCCGATAAGGGAGCTGAAGGCCGGCGAAGCGGCCTATCTTCGGCCGAATGTCGTCCATCGCGGCATGAACAATAGCGACAAGCCGGTGAAGCTCTTCGTCGTGCGCATCAAGCCGAAGGATGCCCCTCTCGTGGTCGAGGTCCCCGCCCCGCCGCAACAATAAGCATCAGGCGCGCTTGCGCCACAGCGCATAAAGCCCGATAGCCCAGGCCGGGATCACGATTGCCCAATGGAACAGATTCACCCTGTCGTTGAGCAGCATGCCGAAATGCTGTGAGGTGAAAGTGCCGAGCACGGCGATCAGGGTATAGAAGGCGGCACAGGCGAGCACGAAGGCAAGCGCGTAGCGCGGGTTGAAGAAGCCGATATAGGTGCCGATCGCGCCCCAGACGAGATTGATCGTGGCGAGGATCGGATCGATGCGGAAGCCGAGCGCAAAACTGTTGGGATCGGTGCCGAAGCCGTAATAGGCATAGGCCAAGAGGACGGGTGCGCCTTGCGCGAGAAAATAGACGCTGAGCCGGGCCAGCCACACCACAAGCGGCCAAGTGGCCTTCTCGGCGGAGCGCCTTGCCGAATGTTCCACCATGGCGCCCTCCCTCCCCGCAAGAAAGGCCTCAAGCGGCGAAGTTTAGCCGATGGCCCCCAAATCGGTCCATGCGGCTTAGCACCTTGCGCCCGGACCGGATTGCATTTAACCAAACCTCGCGTTGCTGCGCCCTGCGGGAGCGACGGGCGCCCTACAAGCGGAAGGGGATCTCATGGCGCGTAATCGTATTGCATTGGTCGGCGCGGGTCAGATCGGCGGCACACTTGCCCATCTTGCCGGTATCAGAGAGCTTGGCGAAGTGGTGCTGTTCGACGTGGTGGACGGCGTCCCGCAAGGCAAGGCGCTGGATCTGTCGCAATCGGCGCCGGTCGAGGGTTATGTCCCGAAATTCAAGGGCACCAACGAATATGCCGAGCTGAAGGATGCCGATGTGGTGATCGTCACCGCCGGCGTCCCTCGCAAGCCGGGCATGAGCCGCGACGATCTGATCGAGATCAATCTCAAGGTCATGGAGCAAGTCGGCGCGGGTCTGCGCAAATACGCGCCCGAAGCCTTCGTCATTTGCGTGACCAATCCGCTCGACGCCATGGTCTGGGCACTGCAAAAGACGAGCGGGCTGCCGCGCAACAAGGTGGTCGGCATGGCCGGCGTCCTGGACGCGGCGCGGTTCCGCTTCTTTCTCTCGCAGGAATTCGACGTGAGCCCCGAGGATATCAGCACGCTTGTGCTCGGCGGCCACGGCGACACCATGGTGCCGCTGATCCGCTATACGTCGGTCGCCGGCATTCCACTCACCGATCTCGTCAAGATGCGTTGGATCACGCAGAAGCGGCTCGACGACATCGTGCAGCGGACCCGCGACGGCGGCGCGGAGATCGTCGGACTGTTGAAGACGGGCTCGGCCTATTACGCGCCGGCGGCCTCGGCCCTGGAGATGGCAGAGTCCTATCTCAAGAACCAGAAGCGCGTGCTGCCTTGCGCCGCCTATCTCAACGGCGAGTATGGCGTGAAGGGCATCTATGCCGGCGTTCCCATCATCATCGGCGCCAAGGGCGTTGAGCGCGTCATCGAGCTCGACCTGACCTCCGCCGAGAAGGACGCCTTCATGCATTCCGTGGGCTCGGTCCGGGCGCTCGTGGAATTGTGTCAGAGGATCGCGCCGAGCCTCGCCACCGCTTAAGGTCATTGTCCCGCATCGACTAAGGCGCGGCCGCTTGCCGGTCGCGAGCCCCCCATGAACATTCACGAATACCAGGCCAAAGATTTACTGCGCGAGTATGGCGCACCGGTCGCCGACGGCCGCGTTGCGGCGACCCCGCAAGAGGCCGCGACACATGCGCAGGCCCTGGGCGGCGAGACCTTCGTGGTGAAGGCGCAAATCCATGCCGGCGGGCGCGGCAAAGGGGGCGGCATCAAGCTGGTGAAGACCTTGCAGGAGCTTCACGCCGAGGCCGACCGCATGCTCGGCAAGCCGCTCGTTACGCCGCAGACCGGGCCTAAGGGCCGGGTCGTGCGGCGCGTCTATGTGGTCAAGGACGCGACCATCGCGCGGGAGCTTTATCTTTCGCTTCTGGTCGATCGCGGGTCAGGTCGCGTCGCCTTTGTCGCTTCGACCGAGGGCGGCGTCGATATCGAGGCGGTCGCAGCCAAGACACCGGAGAAGATCGTCACGCTCACCGTCGATTCGGCTTCGGGCATCAGCGGGTTCCACGGCCGGGTCATCGCCTCGGCGCTGAAGCTCGAAGGACCCCTCGCCAAGCAGTGCGCCTTGCTGGTCAAATCCCTCTACACCCTCTTTCTCGACAAGGACGCGAGCCTCGTCGAGATCAACCCGCTCGTGGTGACGAAAGAGGGGAATCTGCTCTGCCTCGACGCCAAGATCGGCTTCGACGACAACGCCATCTTCCGCCACAAGGACATCGCGGCGTTGCGCGACATCCATGAAGAGGATCCGGCCGAGGTCGAGGCAGGCAATCTCGGCCTCTCTTATGTGAAACTCGACGGCTCGATCGGCTGCATGGTCAATGGCGCCGGGCTCGCCATGGCCACGATGGACATCATCAAGCTTTATGGCGGTGAGCCCGCCAATTTCCTCGATGTCGGCGGCGGCGCGAGCAAGGAGCGCGTGACGGAAGCCTTCAAGATCATTCTCTCCGACCCGCATGTGAAGGGCGTGCTGGTCAACATTTTCGGCGGCATCATGCGCTGCGACACCATCGCCGAAGGCATCATCGCGGCGGCACGTGAGATGCACATCACCGTGCCGCTGGTAGTCAGGCTCGAAGGCACCAATGTCGAGCGCGGCAAGCAAGTCTTGCGTGAGTCGGGTCTTGCCATCATTCCCGCCGACGACCTCGACGACGCCGCTAAGAAGGCCGTGGCCGCGGTGAAGGCCGCGGCTTGAAACTTGCAGGGTAATTGGCTCGATCATGTCAGTCCTCGTCGACAAGAATACACGCGTCATCTGCCAGGGCTTCACCGGCGCGCAAGGCACCTTCCACTCCGAGCAGGCCATCGCCTATGGCACCAAAATGGTCGGCGGCGTGACGCCCGGCAAAGGCGGCACCATGCATCTTGGCCTACCCGTGTTCGACACGGTCAAAGACGCCGTCGTCGCGACCGGCGCCGACGCGAGCGCCGTCTATGTGCCGCCCGCCTTTGCCGGCGATGCGATCCTGGAGGCGATCGATGCCGGCGTGCCGCTTGTCGTCTGCATCACCGAGGGCGTGCCCGTGCTCGACATGGTCAAGGTGAAACGTGCGCTCTGCGGCTCGGAAACCCGACTGATCGGGCCGAATTGCCCCGGCATCATCACGCCGGGAGAATGCAAAATCGGCATCATGCCCGGCCATATCCACAAGCCCGGCAAGGTCGGTATCGTCTCGCGCTCGGGCACGCTCACCTATGAGGCCGTGGCGCAAACCACCGCCGTGGGCCTCGGCCAATCCACCTGCATCGGCATCGGCGGCGATCCCGTCAACGGCACGAACTTCGTCGATGCGTTGTCGCTGTTCCTCAAGGACGACGCCACCGAAGCCATCATCATGATCGGGGAGATCGGCGGCAGCGCCGAGGAGGATGGCGCGGAATTCCTGATTGCCGCCGGTAACAAGAAACCTGTAGTCGGATTTGTCGCAGGCTCGACCGCTCCGCCCGGGCGGCGCATGGGCCATGCCGGTGCCGTGATCTCAGGCGGCAAAGGCGACGCAAAGCACAAAATTGAGGCAATGCGCGAGGCGGGAATTGTGGTGGCAAACTCGCCCGCTGCCCTTGGAACAACCCTTGCACGATTATTAAATCACAGCTGAGGCGAGCGCCCAAAGCTCGCCTTCTTTGCCCGGCACGCCGGTGGCCGTTCAACAGCCGGCAGGGTTGACTTAAATGACGCGACACGAACTGAATGAGGTGTTTCTCAGCACCTCGTTCCTGCAAGGCGCTAACGCCACCTACCTCGCCGAGCTTTACGCTCGTTACGAGGAGGATCCCGCCTCGCTCGATCCGGAGTGGCGCGCCTTCTTCGCGAGCTTGGAGGACAATAGGGAAGACGTCCTCGCCGGAGCGCGGGGACCCTCTTGGGCTCCTTCAGACGATAGGGCTATCGTGCCCACCGTGCCGCGCGGCGCTCTAAGTGAGCGGGAGGCGCTTGCCGCGGCCCAGGACACACTGGCCGCGCGCATCCTGATCCGCGCCTATCGTACGCGCGGCCATCTTGCCGCCAAGCTCGACCCGCTCGAGCTCATCTCGCGGCGCGAGCATCCCGAGCTCAAGCCCAAGACCTACGGTTTCACCAAGGCCGACTACGATCGGCCGATCTATCTCGGCGGCGCGCTCGGGCTCGAATTCGGCACGTTGCGCGAGGTGCTCTCCATCCTGAAGCGCACCTATTGCAGCCATATCGGCGTCGAGTACATGTACATCTCCGACCCCGAGCAGCGGAACTGGATCCAGGACCGCGTCGAAGGTCGCGAGGTGACTTTCACCGCGAACGGCAAGAAAGCGATCCTGAAGAAGCTGATCGAGGCCGAGAGCTTCGAGCGCTTCCTCGACGTGAAATACACCGGTACCAAGCGCTTCGGATTAGACGGCGGCGAATCGATGGTGCCGGCGCTGGAGCAGATCATCAAGCGCGGCGGCCAGCTCGGCGTCAACGAGATCGTCATCGGCATGCCGCATCGCGGGCGCCTGAACGTGCTCGCCAATGTCATGGGCAAGCCCTACCGGGCGATCTTCAACGAGTTTCGCGGCGGGTCGGCGCATCCCGACGAGGTCGAGGGCTCTGGCGACGTGAAGTACCATCTCGGCGCCTCCTCCGACCGCGAGTTCGACGAGAACCGCGTGCATCTTTCGCTCACCGCCAACCCATCGCATCTCGAGATCGTCGATCCGGTGGTGCTGGGCAAGGTGCGGGCGAAACAGGATCAGCGCAAAGACGACGAGCGTAAATCGGTGCTGCCGCTCCTTCTGCACGGCGACGCCGCATTCGCCGGTCAAGGCGTCGTGGCCGAGTGCCTCGGACTCTCCGGCCTGCGCGGCCACCGCACCGGCGGATCGCTGCATTTCATCGTCAACAATCAGATCGGCTTCACCACGGCACCACGTTTCTCGCGCTCATCGCCCTACCCCTCCGACGTCGCCAAGATGATCGACGCCCCGATCTTCCACGTGAACGGCGACGACCCCGAGGCCGTGGTGCATGTCACCAAGATCGCCATCGAGTTCCGCCAGCGTTTCGGCAAGCCGGTCGTGATCGACATGTTCTGCTACCGCCGGCACGGCCATAACGAGGCCGACGAGCCGGCCTTCACCCAGCCGTTGATGTATCAACGCATCGCCGAGCACCCGAGCGTGGTCGAAATCTATTCCGCGCGACTCGTGGAAGAAGGCCTGCTCAATCTCGAGGAGGTCGATCGCATGCAGGCCGATTTCCGCAGTTTTCTCGAAGAGGAGTTCGCGGCGGGCGAGTCCTACCGACCGAACCGCGCGGACTGGCTGGACGGCAAATGGTCGGGCATCGGCCATGCCGAGGAAGGGGCGCGTCGCGGCGTGACCGGCGTCGATCTCGATCTCCTCAAGGAGGTCGGCCGCAAGATCACCACCTTTCCCAAGAGCTTCACACCGCACAAGACCATCGCCCGTATCTTGGCCAACCGTCGCAAGATGATCGAGGAGGGAAGAGGCATCGACTGGGCTACGGCGGAAACGCTCGCCTTCGGCACGCTTCTCGTCGAGGGATACCCGGTGCGCCTTTCCGGCCAAGATTCGGAGCGCGGCACCTTCTCCCAGCGCCATGCCGTGCTGATGGACCAGGTGAACGAGAAGAAATACACGCCACTGAAGCATGTCGCCCGCGACCAGGCGCGCTTCGAGGTCATCAACTCGATGCTCTCGGAGGAGGCGGTGCTCGGCTTCGAGTACGGCTATAGCCTCGCCGAGCCGAATGCGCTCGTGCTTTGGGAAGCGCAATTTGGCGACTTCGCCAATGGCGCGCAGGTCATTGTCGATCAGTTCATCTCATCCGGCGAGCGGAAATGGCTCCGCATGTCGGGGCTCGTGCTGCTGCTGCCGCATGGCTATGAGGGCCAAGGACCGGAGCATTCCTCGGCGCGGCTCGAGCGCTATCTCCAGCTTTGCGCCGAGGACAATTGGCAGATCGCAAATTGCACGACGCCCGCCAACTATTTCCACATTCTCCGCCGTCAGTTGCACCGCCAATTCCGCAAACCGCTGGTGCTGATGACGCCGAAGTCGCTGCTGCGTCACAAGCGCGTGGTATCGAACCTGGAGCAACTCGGCGCCGGCACGACCTTCCATCGCCTGTTATGGGACGACGCCCAATTCCTGCCCGACCAGGCGATCAAGCTCCAGCCGGACGAAGAGATCAGGCGCGTCGTGCTCTGCTCGGGCAAAGTCTATTACGATCTCTACGATGAGCGCGGGAATCGCGGCATCGACGACGTATACCTGCTTAGGATCGAGCAGCTTTATCCCTTCCCGGCCCGTGCGTTGATCCAGGAGCTGTCACGCTTCAAGGATGCGGAAGTGGTATGGTGCCAGGAGGAGCCCAAGAATATGGGCGCTTGGAGCTTCATCGAGCCCAATCTCGAATGGGTGCTCGACCATATTGGCGCCAAGCATAAGCGCCCGCGCTATGCCGGGCGGCCAAGCTCGGCGGCCACCGCCACCGGGCTGATGAGCAAGCATATGCGCGAGATGAAGGAATTTCTCGAAGAGGCGCTTGGTTAGAAAGCGATGGCCATGGCGACTGAGATCCGGGTGCCGACCTTGGGTGAATCCGTCGTCGAGGCGACGGTCGGTCAGTGGTTCAAGCAGAAAGGCGACGCGGTCTCGGCCGACGAGCCGCTGGTCGAGCTCGAGACTGATAAGGTGACCGTCGAGGTGCCGGCGCCCGCCTCCGGCGTGCTCTCGGAAGTTTCGGTAAAGCCGGGCGAGACCGTCGCCGTCGGCGCTCTCCTCGGGTCTATCAGCGAAGGCGACGGCAAAGCGAAGCCCGCCAAGGCGAAGCCGGAAGCGGCTTTATCAGACCTCGCTGAGATCGAAGCGGAGGCCATGGCGGATGAGCCCGCCCTCCGCGCGCCGAAACCTGTGCCGTCCGCCGAGCCGAAGAAACTCGAACGCGAACCGCAGCGGCGCGAAGAGGTGAGTGCCGAAGAGATGCCCCCCTCGCCCGCCGCGCGCAAGCTCATCGCCGAAGCCGGCATGAGCCCAGCCGAAGTGCAAGGCTCCGGCCGCCGCGGCCAAGTGTTGAAGCAGGACGTGGTCGCTAAGCTCCCGCCCAAGCCGGTGACGAGCATCACCAGCGCCGCCGAGTCGCTGCTGAACCGCGAGCGAAGGCCGAAACCTCCGGCCCCACCGCGCGCGCCGGCGCCGGCCGACGACGCCGCGCGCGAAGAGCGCGTGCGCATGACGCGGCTCCGCCAGACCATCGCCAAACGGCTGAAAGAGGCGCAAGACACCGCCGCCATGCTCACCACGTTCAACGACGTGGACATGAGCGCGGTGATGCAGCTCCGGAAGGATTATCGCGAACCCTTCGAGAAGAAGCACGGCGTTAAGCTCGGCTTCATGGGTTTCTTCGTCAAGGCCGCCGTGCATGCGCTGAAGGAGATTCCGGCGGTCAATGCCGAGATCGACGGCGAGGACATCGTCTACAAGAATTATTATCACATCGGCGTCGCGGTCGGCACCGAGCGCGGCCTTGTCGTGCCCGTGCTGCGCAACGCCGACGCCATGAGCCTTGCCGAGATCGAAAGCGCGATCGCCGATTTCGGCGCCCGCGCGCGCGAAGGCAAGCTCGCGCTCGAGGAGATGCAAGGTGGCACCTTCACCATCTCCAATGGCGGCATTTACGGCTCGCTACTGTCCACGCCAATTCTGAATGCGCCGCAATCGGGCATTCTCGGCATGCACAGAATCGAGGAGCGCGCCGTGGTGCGCGACGGAGAGATCGTGGCGCGGCCTATGATGTATCTCGCGCTCTCCTACGACCATCGCCTGGTCGACGGCAAAGAGGCCGTGACCTTCCTGGTCCGCATCAAGGAGGCGATCGAAGACCCCAAGCGCCTTGTCCTCGATCTTTAGCCATTCACCGCGATAACCGAGCGGTTAGCCGGCCCTTGAAATCGGGTCCGCGGTTTGCTGTGCTGTCGCCGCGATGCGCCTTGTACCGGTCTGTTTTCGCCTGATTGCCCTCCTCTGCACGCTTACGCTGGCCAAGGCGCAAGCGCCCGAGCCGCGCAATGCGCTCGTCGTGGGCAATGCCGATTACAGCTTCGGCGCGCTCACAAACCCCATCAACGACGCCGAGGCAGTGGCCAAGTCCCTGGAACAGGCCGGTTTTGCTGTGACGCTTGAGACCGACGCAGACCGGTCCGAAATGCAAAAGGCGATCTCGGCGTTAGGCGACACGCTGAAGCGGAAAGGCGGCGTGGGGCTGTTCTATTTTGCCGGTCACGGCGTGCAGATCAGCGGCGAGAACTATCTGCTTCCCGTCGGCGGGCGTATCAAAGGCGAGAGCGACATCAAGACGGGTGCGGTGACCGCGACGGAGATCGTCGACGCCATGGCCACCGCGCGCAACGGCCTCAACATCGTCGTGCTCGATGCCTGCCGCAACAACCCCATCAACAAGGGCGCCACGCGCGGGCTGTCGCGCATCGATTCGAATGAGAGCCTGTTCGTCTCCTATTCGACCTCGCCGGGCGCCGTCGCCCTCGACGGCGAAGGGGCTAACAGCCCTTACACCAAATACCTGGCCGCCTCGATCGCGACACCCAACCTCAATATCGAGGAGACCTTCAAGCGCACATTGAAAGGCGTCTATGTAGAGACCAAGGGCGAGCAGACGCCTTGGATCTCGTCGACCTTTTTCGGCGACTTCGTCTTTCGGCCGAATGGCGCCCCCTCGCCTGCGCCCGACGCATCGCCAAGTGCGGCTGCGAGCGGCCAGCAAGCGCTGCTGCGCCCCCTCCCCATCCCGCAGCAAGCGCCGGCCGAGAAGCCGGAGCTCGCCGGCATCTATCGCGTGAACGGGACGAATCCGAATGGCAGTCAATACCAGGGCATGCTCGCGCTCAGTCAAAAGAACGACGAGTTCACGCTCATCTGGTGGATCGGCAAGCAGGTGTTCCACGGCACCGGGCATTTCGCCGGCAAGATGCTGGTGGTGAATTGGGGTGACAAGCACCCGGTCATTTACACTTTCGGCGACGGCGGCGCGCTTGACGGCGAATGGGCCGACGGCTCCGCCACCGAGACGCTTCTCCCCGTCGCCAGCGCCGCGCCCGGCGAGATGGCGCTTCAGCCTGGACGTTACAAAGCCGAAGGGCGCAATTCCGATGGTACGAGCTACGACGGCACTGTCACAATCACGAAGCACGGCAAGGTCTATCAATTGAGTTGGAGCGTCGGCAGCTCGAGCTACAAGGGCAGCGGGACGCTGCAAGGCAACATCCTCACCGTGAACTGGGGCTCATCGACGCCGGTCGTCTACGCACTCACCGAGGACGGAAGCCTGACCGGGCTATGGGATGCGGGCTTTGGCGAAGAGACTCTGACGCCTGAGCCATGACCGGCAAGGAGCCAGCATGAGTTACGACCTGATCGTCATCGGCACCGGCCCCGGCGGCTATGTCTGCGCCATCCGCGCGGCGCAGCTCGGCATGAAGGTGGCCGTGGTGGAGAAGCGCGCCACCCATGGCGGCACTTGCCTCAATGTGGGCTGCATCCCCTCCAAGGCTCTGCTGCACGCGAGCGAGGCTTATGCCGAGGCTGCGAACGGCTTCGCCGCCATGGGCATCAAAGTGAAGCCCGAGCTCGACCTTGCGACCATGCTCGCCTTCAAGGATCAGGGCGTGAAGGGCAATGTCGATGGCGTCGCGTTTCTGTTGAAGAAGAACACGATCGATCATTTCCATGGCGTCGGCCGCATTCTCGGACCGGGCAGGGTCGAGGTCACCTTCATCAACGGCGAGAAGCAGGTGGTGGAGGCGAAGGCCATCGTCATCGCTACCGGTTCCGAGGTTGCGAACCTTCCCGGTGTCACTATCGATGAGAAGCGGATCGTCTCCTCAACCGGGGCGCTGTCCATGCCGAGCGTGCCGAAGCGGCTGGTGGTGATCGGCGCGGGCTATATCGGGCTTGAACTCGGCTCGGTCTGGTCGCGGCTCGGCTCCGAGGTCACCGTGGTCGAGATGCTGGATCGCGTGGCGCCGGGCCTCGACGCCGAAGTCGCAAAGCAGCTCCAGCGCGTGCTGACTAAGCAGGGTCTTACCTTCAAGCTCGGCGTCAAGGTCGCCGGCGTCGATACCAAGGGAAAAAGCCTCAAACTCATGCTGGAGCCGGCAAAGGGCGGCCAAGCGGAAACCCTCGAATGCGACGTCGTGCTGGTCGCCGTCGGCCGCGTGCCCAACACGCAAGGCCTCGGCGTCGCCGAGGCCGGTATCAAGACCGACAATCGCGGGCGCGTTGTTGTCGATGCAAAATTCGCAACCAGCGTCCCTGGTGTCTATGCCATCGGCGACGTGATCAAAGGCCCGATGCTAGCGCACAAGGCCGAAGATGAAGGGATCGCACTCGCCGAGATCCTCACGGGCCAGGCTGGGCATGTGAACTACGACGTGATCCCGAGCGTGATCTATACGGCGCCGGAAGTTGCCTCAGTCGGCAAGACCGAGGAGGAATTGAAAGAAGCCGGGATAGGATACCGGGTCGGCAAATTCCCCTTCACCGCCAATGGCCGCGCCAAGGTCAACCGCACCACGGAGGGCTTCGTCAAGATTCTCGCGGAAGAAGCGACTGACCGTGTGCTCGGCGTGCACATTATCGGCGCCGATGCCGGCACCATGATCGCGGAAGCCGCCGTGCTGATGGAGTTCGGCGGCTCGGCCGAGGATTTGGCCCGCATTTGCCACGCACACCCGACACTGAACGAGGCGATCAAAGAAGCGGCGCTCGCTGTCGACGCGCGCCCGATCCATATGTGAGGCGTGACACTCGGAACGCTGCCTCAAGCGGCGGCGTTTAACGCGAGGAGGGCGAGTTCATGGGCGAATTCGTCAAGGCCGCCAGCACGAGCGAGATCGCGCCGGGTCAATCGCGTCTCGTCATCCTCAAGGGCAAGGAGATCGTCCTGTTCAACGTCGACGGCGATTTCTTCGCTCTCGACAACCTCTGCACCCACGAGGAAGGGCCCTTGTGCGAGGGGGAGATCGAGGGCTTCGAGGTGACCTGTCCCTGGCATGGCGCGAAATTCGATATCAGAACCGGCGAGGTTTTATGCGATCCGGCTTACGAGGCCGTTGGCCGCCACAATGTGCGCATTACGGGGTCCGACATCGAGGTCGAGATCTAGCGTCCACGCGGCGTTGCGTCCCTGTTTCCAACTCTCTAGGCTGTAGCCTCGCTAGTTTTGAGGGGAGCTAGCGTGAGTAACGGGAACCATCCAAGCGAGCCCAGCAGCGGCAACCTCTCGTTTTTCGGCTTGGGCAAGCTTGGCTTGCCGCTTGCAGCCTTGTTTGCCCGCAGCGGATTGCGGACCGTTGCAACTGATCGATCGACTGCGCGCGGGAGAGACGCCGTACGTCGAGCCGGGTCTCGCCGAGTTGCTGGCCGATGCAAGACCGGCAATCACCTTCACCACGGATGCCGGAAACGCGGAGGTTACCGACACTTCGATCGTCCTGGTGCCAACTCCCTCCGACGCGTTCTCGCCGGAATTCTCAAGCGCCTTCGTCGAACTTGCTTGCCGCGATCTGGCTTCAGCCCTCAACGCACGCGTACGGCCGCGCTACCATCTCATCGTCATATCTTCGACGCTGCTGCCGGGCGCAACCGCCGGCAAGATCGTGCCGCTTCTGGAAGAGATGCTGCAACAGCGCGCAGGTCACGATTTCGGCGTCGCCTATGTGCCGGACTTCGTGGCGCTCGGCGAGGTCGTGCGCGGCTTTCAGAACCCCCCGTTCTTGCTTATAGGTAGCGACGATCCCCGTGCCTCGGCCCAGGCCGTCGCACTTTACCGCCGCATCGCCGCGCCGGACACGCCGATACGCACTCTGTCGCTGCGCGACGCCGAGATCGCCAAGGTCGCGCACAATGTCTTCATGTGCTTGAAGGTGTCTTTTGCAAACTTCCTGGCCCAGCTGGGTGACCGGATGGGCGGAGCCGACCTCGACGGCATTACCGAAACGCTGGCGCTGGAGCCGAAGATCGGCGCCGGATATTTGCGCGCTGGAGGCGCCTTTGGCGGCCCTTGTTTGCCGCGGGACACGATGGCGCTCAACCATCTTGCACAGTCTCTCGGCCTGAACGCGAGCTTGGCGCGCGCCGCCGACGAAATCAACGCGGCGCAATACGATCTCATCGACGCCATGTGCTCGCGACGCGGCCACGTTGCGTCGCCGTGCTCGGCCTTTCCTTCAAACCGGGATCCCCGGTGACGATCGCGTCTCCGGCCTTCGAGTTGATGCGGCGCTTCATCGACCGTTCCATCCGCGTGTCTGCCTATGACCCCATCGAGCAGGCGCGGGAGGAGGCTCGCGCCGCGTTCGGAGGCAGCGTCGACTGCCTCGACGTTCTTACCGAAGCTTGGCGCGGCGCCGAAACCGTACTTATCTGCAACAAAAATCCCGAGTTTGCCGGACTAGGTGCGGTCATACCGCCTGATCGGTGGATCATCGACCCGTAGGGTTGCGTCGGAGATGACCACCCTAAATTGGTCCGGCCCGGCCGGAAAGGCCTTGCCGGTCCCGCGCAAACATCCATCGACGCGGCTGCCGAATGAGGACGGCGATCGTCTGCGGGGCCGGTGGTTTCATCGGCGGCCATCTGGTCAAGCGGCTGAAGCAGGATGGCTTCTGGGTCCGCGGCGTCGATCGGAAGCACCACGAGTTTGCCCCTTCGCAGGCCGACGAGTTCGTCCTTGCCGATTTGCGCGATATCACGAGCTGCCGCGCGGTGTTCGACCGACCCTTCGACGAGACCTACCAACTCGCAGCCGACATGGGTGGGACCGAGTACATCTATGACGGACGTTATGATGCCGACATCGTGCGCAACTCGATGCTGATCAATCTGAACGTTGCCGAGAGCTGCAAGCAAACCGGTTCCAGGCGGGTGTTCTTTTCCTCGTCGGCTTGCATCTATCCGGAGCGCAATCAGTTGGACCCGGATCATCCCAACTGCGCGGAGGATACGGCTTATCCGGCTGCGCCGGACAGCGAATATGGCTGGGAGAAGCTTCTCGCCGAACGCTTGTTTCAATTATGGCCGCTGTCACGGCCTCGAGCCGCGCATTGCGCGCTATCATAACGTCTTCGGACCGCAAGGCCCCTGGAGCGGAGGTCGCGAGAAAGCCCCGGCAGCGTTATGTCGCAAGGTCGCCGAAGCGCCTGACGGCGGAACCATCGACATCATTGGCGACGGGCGCCAATCGCGTACATTTTTGTACATCTCCGAATGCATCGAAGGAACGGTTCGCCTCATGCGCTCGGAAGTCGCCGAGCCTCTGAACATTGGCTCAGAGGAACTCGTCACGATCGGCGGTCTTGCCGATCTGATCATCGAGATCGCGGGGAAGAAGATTGAAAAGCGCTACGTGTACGGTCCGGTGGGAGTACGCGGACGGAGCTCCGACAATCGCCGCATTCGCGAACTGCTCGGCTGGGCGCCCGCCGGCCGCCTTCGCGACGGACTGGAGCAAACCTATGCATGGATTGCGGCACAGGCGGAGGCGCAGTGAGCCATGAGCAGTGCGAACACCGGGCTTCCAGGACCGCCCCCGCACAGCAAGCTGATTATTGGGGCCTTCGATCTGCCGCTCTTCTCCGGCCACTTCTTTAACGAGCTGTTGGGCTACAAGGCAGCCGCCGAGGCTCTAGGACTTGAGCCTAGGATCTTCGTACCTCGCTCGACCGCCCACGCGCTCGCCGCGCCGCTCGGGGCCGAGCGATGCCTTGAACCGATTCGCAACCTGGCTGGAATCGACGACCTCAAAGACGCAATAGAGGAGTTCCTCCGCGTCAGCGAAGAACTCGACTATTTGTGGACCATTATCGAGAGGGAAGATCTTACAAAGGTTGGCGCGATCATTTTCGCCACTACGCATGCGGCGGTCGTGCGCGGAGTGGCTTTATGGCTTCGGAAGGTACCGATCGATCCTCTCCCGCCCATGTTTTTTCGCTTCACGAGTCAGTTCGCAGAGACACCGAGACCTGCCGACAGCAAGCTGGCAATACCCTACCGCCTGGCGGCCAAGGACCTCAGCACGCGCGCGGGACAGGAGCGCGTATTCTTCCTCGTCAACGGTACCAGCATGCGACGGGCTGTGGCGCGCATCTGTGCGCGCCGCAGCTTCATGGTGCCGATGTCGAAATATCTCGATGGCGCATCGCCGGATTTGCGGGCTCCGGGCTCGCCGACGGTCTATATCCACGTCAATCGCCGCATTGGCGCATTGTCTGGCACGGTCGGAGACATCATCCGTCGCATACGGCTGGGTGTGCGCAACGCCAAATTCATCATCAAATTTACATACGAAGGATGTCTCCATGGCGAGGCAGCCGCACTGCCCCGCGGTTCCGCCTCGCTAATCGAGGTGCTCCCACCGAGCAGGATTTCGTCGAATATTTGACGGGGCTTTCGCGCTCTAGCCTGTTGGTTCTCCCGTACGAGCCGCACGCGGCACGGTCACAATCTTCCGGTCCCTTCATTGAGGCGGCGGCCCTCGGCAAGCCCGTCGTCGTGCCAGCGGGAACTTGGATGTCGGAGCAGCTGGCCGCAGGACACGCCGCCGGAACTATCTTCGCAAAGCCGACCGCCGAATCGGTAGCGGACTCGGTCATTGAGGCGCTGCAAGGGCTGGATTCATTTGCCGCCGCAGCTGAAAGAATCGCTCCGGTGATACGCAAGGAGAACTCATGCCAGCGCGTTCTTGAACGCATGCTCGAGCTTGCTACAGAATCACCAGATATGGAGCCGCGCTACCGCCTGGGCGAGAACATTAGCTTCAATGATGCTTGCGACTCGCGGCTGTTGATGGGCAGCGGCTGGTCCCATACCGAGGATTGGGGCGTCTGGACGATCGGGCGCGAGGCAACGCTGAGGCTGAGGCTTGACGAGCGCCCTAGTGAATCCTTGACCTTGAACGCTTTCGTCACGCCCCTTCTCACCCCACAGCACGATCGGCTCTCGGTCCGCGTGATGTGCAATGAGTCACTTGCGACTGAGTGGGTTTTCACGCTGCCGGGCAATGGCGGCTGGAGCCCGCGCTGGTGCGTGGCAGAACTCCCGCAGCGCCTTGTGGGGGGTGACGAGCTCCGCATCTCCTTTCTAGTCGATGCTCCCGCCTCACCGCTCGCGCTTGGGCTCTCGGGCGACCCGCGCGAGCTCGGACTGGGATTCCTCAGGCTATCGCTGTCGGCAGCCCCCGCGGCGTGTCTGCCAGCACGGAGCCAATGAGCGCAGCGAAGCCGATCAGCTCGACGCCGGCGATAATGGCGTGGCCCCACTCCCAACGGGCACGATAGTCGGTCCAGTCGGCCGGGACGGGGCCATTCACCCATTTCGCCAGCTCGACATTCACGGGATAGACGAGCACCCACCACAAGACGAGCGCAAGCAGGAACAGGATCACCGCGGCGAGTGCGAGCCCGAAGCCCGGACGCTTATGTTCGCGCACGAAATAGGCGAGCAGAGCGAGCACGATCACCGTCGTTACGAAGATCACCGCACCTACCGAGCCGAACATGGCGTAGAGACCGCCCTGCACCGTGGAGCCGACCCAGAGATACTGGTCCCAGGCCATGCGCGAGGGAAGCTGCATCAAATGGCAAAAGCTAAGCCCCAGCGTCAGCGCCGCGAGCAGAAGCGCTACGAAGCGCGAGACTTTGATGACCACGCCCTCCCTCCTTCTCATTGCCCGGCTCGACCGGGCAATCCAGTAGCCTCAGCCACGCAGCAGCTCACAGGCGCGATTCTTCGCCAGGATCCTCGACCACGCGGAAGCGATGCACCACGAGGTCATCGATCTCAACCTCGCGCAGACGCGCCTTGCGGATCTCCAGCGCACCGACGGCCAGCGCTCCAACGGCCAAAGCGCCGATCGCCAGCGCCCCGACCGCCAAAGACCCAACCGCCACCGTTCCGAGCGCTGTGGCTCCCGAGGCGACCGCGGGCAGGGCGACCGGAGGCAGCTTCAGCGGCGATGATCCTGCCGACCTCGCATGACTTACGCCACGCGCGTCGACGCGCGGAACTGAATTCCGCGCGAGAGCAGCGAGACACATCGCCCCAACGATGAATGCGAGTCCGCGCACGTCACCTCCAATGCCGGCGTGTTCTAGCACGTTCCTCGCGCGGGCACGACCCGAGAGGCGGATACAGCGCTAGTCGAGCGTCGTGCGGAAGCGATAGAGCGCAAGCCCCATCGCGACAGCCATGAACAGCACCAGCGCGAACACGTCGATATGCATGTCGGCGAAGCCGGTGCCTTTCAGGGTGATGCCGCGCACGATGCGCAGGAAATGCGTGAGGGGCAGCGCTTCGCCGATGGCCTGCGCCCATTGCGGCATGCCGCGGAACGGGAACATGAAGCCCGACAGCAGGATATTGGGCAGGAAGAAGAAGAACGTCATCTGCACGGCCTGCAGCTGATTGGTGGCGAAGGTCGAGAATGTGTAGCCGACGGCGAGATTTGCGGCAGCAAACAAAGTCGAGAGCGCCACCAACAGCCACACGCTGCCCATGATCGGCACATCGAACAGGTAGTGCGCCGCGCCGATGATGATGGTCATCTGCACGAAGCCGACCAGCACGAAGGGCGCGATCTTGCCGATCATGATTTCGACCGGCTTGATCGGCATGGAGAGCAGGCTCTCCATCGTGCCCCGCTCGATCTCGCGTGTCACGGCAAGCGCGGTGAACATCATCATGGTCATGGTCAGCACGACGCCGAGCAGACCGGGCACGATGTTGTACTGGGTGATGCCTTCGGGATTGTAGCGGCGCTGTAGGCGGAGTTCGAAGGGAGGCGAGGTCGCGTTCACGCTTGCGTCGGGTCCGCGCAGCTCGCGCCGCAGCGCCGTGTCGACCAGCCCCTCGACGGCCGAGATGGCCGTTCCCGTCGCCACTGGATCGGTGGCATCAGCGATCACCAATATGGCCGGCCGGTCGCCTCGCCGCACATCGCGCTCGAAGCTCGCCGGAATCTCGACGGCAAATTGTGCCTCGCCCGACCTGATCAGCTTGTCGAGCTCCTCGGGATCGCGCACCTGCCAGCGGAAGTCGAAATAGTCGGTATTCTTCATCGCCGACAACACCGCGCGGGTGAGCGGTCCGTCGTCGCGCACGAGCACGGCGGTCGGCAACTGCTTGGGATCGGTGTTGATGGCGTAGCCAAACAGAGTGAGCTGGAGGATCGGCACGAAAATCATGGTGGCAAAGGTCATGCGGTCGCGCCGCATTTGCACGAACTCCTTGACCACCATGGCCCACATGCGCCGGAAGAAACCGGGATCGTGGTCGGTCGCGCCGTTATAGCCGGTCGGCCTCATGCAAAATTGTCCTTGGCCTTGTCCATGAGCAGGATGAACACGTCTTCGAGCGAAGGCTCGCCGCGCGTCCAGCGATGCGCGCCATCGGCCTTCTTTGCCGCTTCGATCGCAGAATCGAGCGCGCGGCTGTCGCGGCCCGAGACATGCAGCTCGGCACCGAAGGGCGCCACCATGTCGATACGCCGTGCCCTTCGCCAGCAGCTCGCCGAAGGCAATATAGGCCAGCTCGTGGCAACGTTCGGCTTCGTCCATGTAATGGGTTGAGACGAGCACAGTGATGCCTTCGGCGGCGAGATTGTGGATCTCGTCCCAGAACTCCCGCCGTGCCTTCGGATCGACGCCGGCGGTCGGCTCGTCGAGGAGCAGCAATCTCGGCTGCGGCAAGATGCAAGCGCCGAGCGCAAGCCTCTGTTTCCAGCCGCCCGACAGCTCGCCCGCGAGCTGATCGGCGCGCGTCGAGAGCCCGAGCCGGCCGATCGCCTCGCGCGCTGCCTGACGCGGATTCGGCACGCCATACACGCGTGCGACAAATTCCAGATTCTCGCGAATGGAGAGATCGGCATAGAGGCTGAAACGCTGCGTCATATAGCCGACATTGCGCTTGATCGCGTCGGCCTCTTTGCGAATGTCATAACCGAGACAGGTGCCCTCGCCCGCGTCCGGCGTGAGCAGTCCGCATAGCATGCGCAACGTCGTGGTTTTACCACTGCCGTTAGGTCCGAGAAAACCGTAGATCTCGCCCTTCGGCACTTGCAGGCTGAGATCATGCACCACCGTGCGCGGGCCGAAGCTCTTGGTGAGACCGCGTACGTCGATGGCTATCTCTTTCATCGCCGCACCATCTGCTGGTCAGGTCCGAGCGTCACCGTCACCGGCTGGCCGGCGGTCAGCGCGCTGGCTTCGCCTTCAGGCCGAGCCTCGACGAGATAGACGAGCTTCTCCCGCTGCTCGCGCGAGAAGATCACCGGCGGGGTGAACTCCGCCTCGCGCGAAATGAAGCTGATCTTGGCGTGAAGGTCGGGCGGGCAGCCGTCGCAAGCGATGGCGATGCTCTCATCGAGCTTGAGCTTGGCGCGCACCGGCTCGGCGACGAAGAAGCGGACTTTCAGATTGCGCGGCGGCAGAAGCGCGATGACCGCCTGACCTGCATTGACGACCTCACCCGGGCGGAAATAGACCTCTTGCACGGTGCCGGCGGCGGGCGCGAACACCTTTCGCTTGCTGAGATTCTTCTCGGCTTCCGCCAGCGCATGCCGCGCCGCCTCGGCATTGGCGGCCGCTGCCGCGATCATGTCGGATCGGCCGGGCAGCTTGGCGGCGATAATGCGCTTCTCAGCCTCCGCCACGGCCGCTTCGTTGCGGTCGTGCTGGGCGATGGCGTCGTCGAGCTGCGCGCGTGTGGTCCATCCTTTGTCGTAGAGGGCTTTGGCGCGCTCGAGATTGTTGCTCGCCACTTGCAGCATCGCCCTCGCCTCGTTCAGCGCGGCTTCCAAAACCTTGATCTCGTCAGGCCGCTGCACCTCGGCCTTGGCGTCGGCGAGCCGGGCTTCCGCCTCCTGCACGCGCGCCCGCGCGGCGGCAACCGATGCCTCCTGCTCGGAGCTTTCCAGCGTGAAGATAGGGTCGCCGAGAGCCACCCTGTCGCCCTCTTCAACACTGAGCTCGGCGACGCGGCCGCCTTGCTCGGAGCCGACCAGCACGAGGTCTGCCTCCATATAGCCGGGGAGCGCGGCGTCCTCGTCAGCATGGAAGGTCATCAGCAGCAGCACCAAGGCCGATGCGATCACGACGCCGCCGAGCAGAACGACCATTCGCTTCATCGCGCACCCCCTTGAGCCGCGGGCGCCCTGATCGCGTCGGTCAAGAGCTCGACATTGGTCCTGAGCAGCGCGTCAGTATCGAGGTGATGATATCGCTCGAACAATTGCCGCCAGAAGATCGCGGTCAGCACCGGCGCGACGAACAGCTGCGGATAGTCGCGCAACGGAGTCGGCTTGAATTCGCCGCTCTTGATGCCGCGATCGATCAGGCGCGAAAGCGTCTCGATGCCGCGCGACACGACCTGCTCGTAGTAGAACTTGGTCAGCTCCGGATGTTTGTGCCCCTCCGCGATCAAAAGCCGCGCGATGAAGGCGCGCCGCGAGCTGACAAGCTCTTGAATGAATGACAGAAACGGGCCCTTGAGGAAGGCTTCGACCGAAAGATCGGTCGTCTCCGTCTTCTCGCGGATCGTGTCGAAATGCGCTGTGATGACGCTGCGCACCACGGCCTTGAACAGCTCTTCCTTGGTCTTGAAGTAGAGATAGGGCAGGCCCTTGCTCACCCGTGCGCGGGCGGCGACATCTTCGAGCCGCGTCGCGGCATAGCCATGCGTGGCGAACTCCTCGAAGGCGGCCGCGACGATCTCTTGCGGGCGCGTATCGCGACGCTCGCGCTTCTTGGCGCTGGTGCGGGGGGTTGCGCTCTTCCGCAACGTCTTGTCTCTCGCCATGGCTCCCCCTCCAAGACTCTCCTCCCATATATATAATGACTGACTGGTCAGTACTGCAAGAGGGCGCGTAGAGCCGGAAGCTTCTTATCGCCGGCCAGGATGAAATGGGCCTTGATCGAGATCAAAAAGGATTGTGTAACAGCAGCTTAACCGTCACCCCCGGGGGTGAGCGCTCGCATATGCTTTGAGCAGATGCGCCCTGTCGACTTCGGTATAGCCTTGCGTGGTCGACAGGCTGGCATGGCCGAGCAGCTCCTGAATAGCACGCAAGTCGGCGCCTGCGCCCAAGAGATGCGTGGCGAAAGAGTGCCGCAAAGCGTGTGGCGTCGCCGTTTCTGGCAGCCCAAGCGCGTCGCGGGCGCGGGCAATCCTGAGCTGGATGATGCGCGGGGAGAGCTGCTTCCCGCGCACGCCGAGGAACAGAGGATCGTCCGAGCCGAGCGTGAGCGGGCAGAGCGAGAGATAGCGCTCGATCGCCTCACGCACGACCGGCAGCACCGGCACGACACGTGTCTTGCTGCCCTTGCCGGTGACCCGCAGCATGTCGCGGCCTTTGATCGGCGCATCCTTGCGCTGCAGCGATAGCGCCTCCGAGATGCGCAAGCCCGAGCCGTAGAGCAGCGCAAGCACAGCCGTATCGCGCGCGAGGATCCATTCCGGAGCCTCAGGCGTGGCGATATCGGCGCCATCGACCAGCGCCGTGGCCTTCGGAACGGTAAGAGGCTTTGGCACAGAATGCGGCAGCTTGGGCAACGATACGGCGCCAATCGCGTCATTCTTGCCGTAACCCCGCCGCTCGAGGAACTTGTAGAACATGCGGAGCGCGCTCAAGTTCCGCGACAGGCTTCTGCTGCTAACGCCCTCGCCGCGCCGCGCGGCAAGGAAGCCGCGCACGTCGCGCGCTTGCAGCGCCATCAATTGCTTCATGTCGGGGAGCTTGTTCAGCTTGCGCGCAAAGAAGGCGAGGAACTGGGAGATGTCGCGCTCATAGGCCTCGGCGGTATTGGCGGCAAGCTGCCGCTCGACGCTGAGATAGGCAAGCCAAGCCTCGACCGCCTCACGGACGTAAGGCGACCCCATATATCCGGGTGATTTGGCGTCTTCCGCCAGGTTTCAGATCCCTCCGATCGACGCCGGTAATGGCGAGGCGCAAAGGCTACTATGCGCTTCTGAGTCGTTAATCCGAGACTAAACGAAAGAATGACCCTGGCCAAAGCAAAGACCAAGCCGAGACCGGCAAAGGCGGCGCCTGTGACGGTTCCCGTCATGCTTCCGCTCGCCCTGCCGGCGGCTTACGACTATCTCGTGCCGAAAGGCATGGAGGTCGCGCCCGGCCAGTTCGTCGTCGCGCCGCTCGCGACCGTCGAATATCTCGCCGTGGTTTGGACGCGCCCCGAGGACGCGCCCCCGCCCGAGATCGACCGCAAGAAGCTGCGCGAGATCATCGAGGTCGTCGACGGCGTTCCACCGCTCCCGCGCGTCTCCCTCACCTTCGCAGACTGGGTCGCCAATTACACGCTCTCCTCCCCCGGCATGGTCCTGCGCATGATGATGAGCGCCGGACGCGCCTTCGACCCTCCGGCGCCGCGTTATGGGGTGCGGCTCGCGGGTCCTCCGCCTGAGCGCATGACCCCGGCGCGCGCCCGCGTTCTGGCGGCAGCCAATAACGGGCTGATCTGGGTGAAGTCGAGCCTCGCCGAGGCCGCCGGAGTCAGTCCTGGGGTGATCGACGGCCTGGTCGACTCCGGCGCGCTCATCGCCGAGCCCCTGCCGGACTGGCATGACATCCCTCTCGACCTGACGCGCCAACGCGCCAAGCTTACCTCCGAGCAGAAAGAGGCCGCGCGCGAACTGCTCGCCAATACCAGCGATGGATTCAGCGTGACGCTGCTCGACGGCGTCACCGGCTCGGGCAAGACCGAAGTCTATTTCGAGACCATCGCTGCGGCGCTCACCCGCGGCAAGCAGGTGCTGGTGCTGATGCCGGAAATCGCGCTGACGAGCCAGTTCATCGCCCGCTGCGAGGAGCGTTTCGGCGCCCGTCCCGCCGAATGGCATTCCGGGGTCTCGGCGCCTTTGCGTGGCCGCATCTGGCGGGCCATCGCCGAGAACAAGGCGAAGCTCGTGGTCGGCGCACGCTCCGCCCTGTTCCTTCCCTTCCCGGATCTCGGCCTGATCGTCGTCGATGAGGAGCACGACCCGAGCTACAAGCAGGAGGAGCGCGTCGCCTATCAGGCGCGCGACATGGCGGTCGTGCGTGGGTCCCTCGGCCGCTGCCCGGTCGTGCTGAGCTCAGCTACGCCTTCGATCGAAAGTCTGGTCAATGCCGAGCAACGCCGCTACCGGCACATCCAGCTCGGCACGCGCTACAAGGCTGCCGGCCTGCCCTCGATCTCGGCGATCGATATGCGCGCGAGCCCGCCCGAGCGCGGCAAATGGCTCTCGCCTGTTCTGGTCGATGCGGTGGCCGAGACGCTCGCGCGCGGGGAGCAGGCGCTGCTGTTCCTCAATCGCCGCGGCTATGCGCCGGTGACGCTCTGCCGCAAATGCGGCTTCAAGTTCGAATGCCCGAACTGCTCGGCCTGGCTGGTCGAGCACAGATTCCGCCGTAGGCTCGAATGCCACCATTGCGGCACGTTCATTCCCATCCCAGAGGAGTGCCCCAATTGCGGGGCGGAGCATTCGCTCGTGCCGTGCGGACCCGGCATCGAGCGCATCGCCGAGGAGATCGCCGAGCGTTTCCCTGACGCGCGCCGCGTGCTTCTCTCGAGCGACCTCACCCCGAGCATCGCCGATCTCCGTCAGACCTTGCGCGAGATCGAGGAGCGCGAGGTCGATGTCATCATCGGCACGCAACTCGTCGCCAAGGGTCATCACTTCCCGGGGCTTGCATTGGTCGGCGTGGTCGACGGCGATCTCGGCCTCGCTCAGGCCGACCCGCGCGCTTCGGAGCGCACCTTCCAGCTGCTCAATCAGGTGACGGGACGCGCCGGCCGCGACGCCATTTCCGGCCGCGGCCTGATCCAGACCTATATGCCCGAGCATCCGGTGATCCAGGCGCTCGTCTCGGGAGACCGCGACACCTTCTATGCGCGCGAGATCGAAGCGCGGCGCGAGGCGACGCTGCCGCCTTTCGGCCGGCTCGCATCATTGCTCGTCAGCGCAAGCGCACGCGACGCTGCGGAAGCTTATGCCCGCGCGGTCGCACTCGCCGCGCCTCCTGCCGCAAGGATTCAGGTGCTGGGCCCCGCCGAAGCGCCGTTTTCGGTGATCCGCGGCCGCTATCGCTATCGGCTTCTGGTCAAAGCCGCGCGCGAAGCCAACCTCCAGGCCTATCTCCGCCTCTGGCTCAGCCAAGTGCCCAAGCCCAAGGGCGACGTGCGCCTCGTCGTGGATGTCGATCCATATAGTTTCTTGTAGCAATTACCCCGTTTTTGCTTCGGCAGCAGCGCCGCGACGCGCTTTTTTCCGTATCTTCTCCGCGCTACTCTCTACAACAGGCAGGGTTGAGGGACAGCGTGACCCACGTTTTTCTCTCCTATTCCAGCAAGGATCGGACCGTCTCTCGCGTAATCACTTTACTTGAGGGGCATGGTTTCAATGTCTTCTGGGACCAGGACGTGCCCCCAGGCGTCGATTGGGACAGCTGGATCAGACAACGTCTGGTAGATGCTAGGTGCGCTCTGGTGCTCTGGTCCCAGCATTCGATCAAGTCAAGCAACGTTCGCCACGAAGCAACGATTGCGCAGAAGGCGCGCAAACTTATCTCGGTACTACTTGACCCCCTCGAGGCCGAAGAGTTCCCCATGGGCCTCTACTCGGAGCAGGCGGTTCGTCTCATCAATTGGTCCGGTGACGACTCCGATGAGGGTTGGCAGAAGATCCGCAAAGAAATAGTCGATAGGCTCACGCCCCACGTGCCGCCTTGGCTCCAGCGAGCAATTCACAGCTTCGAGGCTGACGTTAAGGCAGAGCGAACCGTTAGGCGGGCCGAAAGCCGCGCAAGAGAAATGGAGAAGAAGCTGGCGAGCGGCGCAGAAGCCGCGCTCGACGTTGAGCGCGACCGCGACCGCGCTCTGGACGAAGTCGCCGATTTGAAAGCTCGACTCGGAGAGAGTGGCAAAGCGCAGCGTGAGTTGGAAGCGCGCATCACCGACTTGCAGAGATCTTTGCAGGAAGCCGAATCTGAGTGTCAGGCGCTATCCCAGAAGCTTGGAGAGACATCCTCTGCCCGCGCGACGGCAACCCTACCACGCTCGAAGCTTAAGCCATCGACCACCAAGATGGGCCGCGTGCTCGACCATGATCAGACTGCTGGTCCGCTCGGCAAGAACGCGCTGCGCAGCCTCAGGCTTGAGACCGGCATAAGGGCCGGCGTTCTCGGCGAAGAGATGCTGCTCGTTGCGCAAGCCTTCGCAGGTGGCGCGATAG
>DATAFR010000002.1:0-6044 GCA_036257375.1 Methyloceanibacter sp. | reverse complement strand
TTGGTCATCGCCGCGATCTTCGCGGCAAAGGCCTCGGCGAATAGCGCACTGGTATTGAGGCCTGTCCCGACGGCCGTGCCCCCTTGGGCCAACGCATAAAGACCGGGAAGAGTGAGCCTTATCCGCTCGATTCCATGGTCGATCTGTGCCGCATAGCCGCCGAATTCCTGCCCTAAAGTTAGGGGTGTGGCGTCTTGTAAATGCGTGCGGCCGATCTTGAGTATGTCCTGAAACGCCTCGGCCTTTTCCTTGAGTGCTTGGTATAGCCGCGACAGAGCCGGATTGAGCCTATAGGCGATTTCTTCGGCCGCGGCGATATGCATGGCAGTGGGGAAGACATCGTTGGAGGATTGACCGAGATTGACATGATCATTTGGGTGAACCGACCGTTTTGAACCCAAAGTCTCGCCCAACAATTCGCTCGCGCGGTTGGCGATGACTTCGTTGACGTTCATGTTGCTTTGGGTTCCGGAGCCGGTTTGCCAGACGACCAGGGGGAAATGCGCATCGAGCTTGCCTGCAATAATCTCGTCGGCGGCTGCGGCGATGGCGTGAGCCAATCGTCCGTCGAGAACACCGATTTCGCGGTTGGTCTCGGCTGCCGCCTTCTTCACGAGGGCGATCGCCCGAATCAGGGTTTTCGGCATGTTTTCCTCGCCGATCCTGAAATTCCGGCGCGAACGTTCGGTCTGCGCGCCCCAATAGCGGTCATGCGCCACCTCGATCGGGCCGAGACTGTCGGTCTCGGTGCGCGCGGAGGTTGGGGACGCGCTCTTGGCACCTCGGTCTTGAGGCATGCTCGAATCTCCTGTGGACGGCCTTTGGCGACGTTTCCGTCGCGCCCAAGGCCCTACCGGCTCCATAGGGGCTACGCTATAACATGCTCACAGGGTGGGAGAACGCGCTCGTTCGCATGCGTTGCGGCCTTCTGCCGAGGAGCACCCAAGGCTTCCGGATTCGTTTCCGTGAAGTTGGGTGAGGAAGGCGAGTGGCTGAAGTGCAGGTAAGAATGGCGCTGCCCGCGCCACGCGCGGAGCGCGTGTCGCTCATGTTGGCGCGGCTTGCCGCCTTTATCGTCGCCCTGATCGGCGGCACGATCCTGCTCGTCTGGCAGCTTCCTTTCGCGCGCTTGAACGAAGTTTTTCCCGGTCTCGCCAGCATGACCCCGGCGGCGGCGGGCGGCATCGTTGCGGCCTCGATCGGGCTGTTTTGCCTCACCTTCCGGCCGCTACGGCCGATCGCCCGGGTGATCGGCTTTGCCCTCGTCGTGCTCGGCCTTGCCATTTTCAGTCAGGACCTGTTCGGCTTCAAACTCGGCCTCGACCAAGCGCTCATGCGTGCCGACCCCGTCAGCGGGACGGAGCAATTCGAGAATCTGCGCCTGGCGCCCGGGGTCACGGGGCTGTTGATCGTTTTCGGTTTGGCGCTGCTTTATAGCAAGCAGGGCGGCATCTCCTCCGCCTTCGGCCAGATCCTCGCCCTCATCATCCTTGGCCAGGTCCTGATCGTGCTGGCCGCGTACGCTTACGGCGTGACCACGACCTATTACGCCTTTCCCTTCACCGACATGTCGATGTACGGCGCCGTCTGCGGGCTTTTGCTCGGACTCGGCCTGCTTGCAGCCTCGCCCGAATACGGCATCGGCGCGGCGATCGTCGAACAGTCTCCCGCCGGAGAGATGCTGCGCAGACTCTTGCCTGGAATCATCGTGCTGCCGCTGGTGATCGGCTGGTTCGCCCATCAGGCCGAGACGCGGACCCTGCATGACAGCGCGGCGACTCTCGCCGTCTTCGCTGTGGCGAGCATCTTCGTGCTGGCGCTGTTCGCGTGGACGACCATCGGCGCGGTGCGGCGCGCCGATCGCGACCGCAACGCGGCGCTGATGGAGCTGCGCGGTCAGCGCGAATGGCTGAGCACGACGCTCGCCAGCATCGGCGATGGCGTGATCGCCACCGACCCGAACGGCAGCGTGCTGCTGCTCAACAAGATTGCCGAGCATTTGACCGGATGGTCGGGCGCGAAGGCGCGGGGCCGGCCGATTTGGGAAGTGTTCCGGGTCATCAACGAAACGAGCCGAAAACCGGTGGACGATCCGGCGCTGAAGGCACTGCGCGAGCGCGCGGTGACGCGATTCGAATCGGGCGCCCTGCTTGTCACCCGCGACAAGCAGGAATTGCCGGTCGAGCATTGCGGCGCGCCGATCATCGGCTTCGACGGCTCGCTCGCCGGCGCCGTGCTCATTTTCCGCGACGTCACCGAGCGGCGGCGCACGGCTCAGCGCCAGTCGATGCTGGTCGGCGAGCTCAACCATCGCGTCAAGAACGCGCTCGCCATCGTCCAGTCATTGGTGCAGGCGAGCTTGCGTCAGGCGACCTCGCAGGCCGCGCAAGCGATGGCGCAGACGCTGGCCGAACGCCTTCAGGCGCTGCATCGCGCCCACGACCTGCTGCTCGAATCGCAATGGTCGGGCGCGAGCCTCAAGGCCATGGTCGAACGCGAGCTGGATCCATACCGGCGCGAAGGCGGCCCGAAGATCGCGATCAAGGGGAGCGACGTGCTATTGCCGCCGCAATGCACTTCGATTCTCGCCATGACCCTGCACGAGCTGGCGACGAACGCGGTCAAATACGGAGCGTTGTCCTCGAACACGGGCCAGCTCGCTATCCACTGGAAGACCGCGCGCGGCAACCGCCTGCTGCTCACCTGGGAGGAGCGGGCCACCACGCCGGTTCAGGCTCCAGCCCGGCGCAACGGCGGAGGCTTCGGCATGCAGCTCATCGACAAGGGCGTCCGCCACAATCTCGGCGGCAACACCAAGGTCGAGTTCAGGCCGGCAGGGCTCTATGTCGAGCTGAGCGTGCCGCTCGACCAGTCGAAAGAGCAGCGCCAGGCGTCGCAAAACAAGGCGGCGGCGCTTTCGGCTTAGCCCTATCGGCGTGATGGAGGCGTGAACCCGCTACGGCGGCGGGGCGCGGCTATTTCTTGCGGAAGCGATCCAGTTGAACGACCTCGGCCGGAGGCCGTGACAGCACGACCTCGGCGCTTTGCGGCTCTCTCGCCTCGTCTTGTATCGGCTCGAGCGCCCCGCGCGACTCTTCGGGCTCGCCAACGAGGTCGGGCAGGGCGGCCGCCATATGCTGGCGTGCGGAATCGTTGGCGGCACCGGGCTTGCCGAACTGGAGCCCGAACTGGGCCGAAGGATCGTAGAAGGCCTTGACCGCGCTGAACGGCACCACCAGCCGCTCCGGCACGTTGGAGAAAGAGAGCTTCACCTCGAAGCGGTCGTTCGTCACTTGCAGGTCCCAGAACTGGTACTGCAGCACGATCGTCATCTCTTCCGGATATTGCTCCTTCAGGCGCTTGGACACCGACACGCCGTCGCCGCCGGTGTCGAACGCGATATAGAGGTGGTGCTCGCCGGGCAGGCCCTCGCGCTGAACGCGCGCCAAAACTTGGCGCACCACGCCGCGCAGGGCGTCCTGCGTGAGAAGATCGTATCGGATTTCGTCTTCTGCCATGGAATCGCCGCCTACCGCTTGCGACGCGAAGCACCCCCGTACCCCGGTCAATAAAGTGGAGGGCTTCTGTTGCCCGGTGCCCTCCGAAACCGCGCCTAGCCCCTGCGAAGAGGCTGGGACTTGATGTTTAGGCTATCGCGTCGCTTACGCGGCGAGACGAGCCTCCGCATAGTTGTCGTTGGCAACTATTTGGTTGGCCCGATAACGGCGGAACCATGCCGGGCGAAAGCACGACCTTTACACCCTCGTCGATCCTATTTCGCCCCCATGTCAGGTCCCAGAAATCAGTTGTCAGAAATCAGAAAGCCACGCTGAGTTCTCACCACTGACTTCTGCGCCCTGGTGGAGGCGCCGGGTACCGCCCCCGGGTCCGAATGGCTTATTACGAAGGCTATTTATCGCCATAGCCGGCTTGCACCGGCAGGAATCTATATAAGCCTCTCCGGTGGCAAAAGAAAGGTGGTTGCCGCGACAACCCCCAGGGGCGCGAATCGAAACCGTGCTATGGTGTTGGGGTTCGCTAGTCGCGCTCGAGCTTGATGATCTGGCCGCTTCGGGCCTCGATCTTCATCTCGACTTCTTGCCCGCTTGCGTCAATGCCTTCGACCTCCCAGACGCCGTCGTCGAGCTCGACCTGCTCGATCTTCACGATGCCCTTGGCGAAGGCGATCCCGCGGACGTCCTCGATGGTCACGGGCTGGGCCGAGGCGGGAGCGGCAAGCCCGAGGCTGAGAGCGAGGAAAGCGGGGATCGTACGCATTGAAGCACCTTTTCGTTGGACTATCTGCGAAAGCTCATGATCGACAGGATGAACGCCGCCTGGGCGCGCCCGTTCCAGCGCCTATCATAGGAGAAAATCGGCTCGTTGGTCTGACGGAGTTCAACCAACTCCCTGTACCTCTGACCTTGTTTTCCCGGCAGGTCACGTTGGGTGGGTTGCGTATAGTCCCTGGGGCGCCTAAAACTGTGGTGAGCCCATCGCTTCGGGTTTCGAACGACCCCGAATCGCGCTAACTAACAGCAATTGCGCACTACATGTGGGCGTTGCGCGACCCCAACTCACATGGCGTGGCGATGCAGCAGTATCACGACCTGATGCGTCACGTGCTCGCGCACGGGACAGAAAGGGAAGATCGCACTGGAACGGGCACGCTTAGTGTCTTTGGATACCAGATGCGGTTTGATTTAAGTAAGGGGTTCCCGCTCCTGACCACGAAGCGGCTCCACACCAAATCCATCATTTACGAGCTGCTCTGGTTCCTCACGGGCGATAGCAAGGCGGATTACCTCCGCAAACAGGGGGTGCGCATTTGGGAACCATGGTGCCCGGAGAGCGGTGACTTTGGGCCGGTGTACGGCGTTCAATGGCGAAAGCTTAAGGACCGCAACGGGAAATTCATAGACCAGATCGCGAACGTAATCGAGACGATAAAGACGAACCCAGATTCGCGGCGCTTAATCGTGAGCGCGTGGAACGTCGTACAGATCGAAGATATGGCGCTACCGCCGTGTCACTGCTTATTCCAATTCTATGTGGCTCGCGGAAGACTGTCGTGCCAGCTTTATCAAAGAAGCGCTGATGTCTTCATCGGTGTGCCTTTTAATATCGCTTCCTATGCGCTCCTGACTCATATGATTGCACATGTGACAGGTCTAAAGGTTGGAGAGTTCGTGCACACGTTTGGTGATGCCCACCTCTATCGGGATCACATCGAACTCGCTCGCGAACAACTGACTCGCGAATTGCTGCCGCTACCGCGCCTACTAATAAAGAGGGATGTTACCTCAATCGACGACTTCCAATTTGAAGACTTTGAGTTCGCTAACTATCAAGCACACCCCCACATAAAAGCCAGGGTAGCGGTCTGAAAGAATCTTAGTGCCCGCAGACCCGATCATCGCGCTTGTCGTCGCCATGGGCGACAACGGCGCCATCGGCAGAGGCGGGGGCCTTCCCTGGCGCCTGTCGAGCGATATGCGCTTTTTCCGAAAGATCACTATGGGCAAGCCCATCCTCATGGGTCGCCGAACGTTCGATTCGCTCCCTCGCGTGTTCGACGGCCGCCTCAACATCGTGCTCACGCGGGATAAAGCCTTCGCGGCGCCCGGCGCCGTGGTGGCCCATGACGTCGAGGAGGCGCTCGACCTGGCGCGGCGTGAAGCAAAGCGAACGGGCGCGAATGAGATCATGGTCATCGGCGGCGCCGATCTGTTCGGCGCGACATTGGCGCTAGCGGACCGCATCTACCTTACCGAGGTGAAGGCCACGCCCGATGCCGACACGTGGTTTCCCGAACTCGATCGCCGCGAATGGCGCGAGGTGTCGCGCGAGAACCACGCTCCTGGTCCCAAGGACGACCACGCCTTCAGCTTCGTCGTGCTCGAGCGGGTTCCGCCCTCGTCGTGAGAGGCCGCGAGGTGGGGCCGGCCCGCATTGCGCCCCCCAAATGAGTGGCCTATAACCCTTTCAATCTTGTCGCAGGACCGCCATTTTAGTGCTGCTAGTCTTGCTTTCCGGCACTTCAC
>DATAFR010000001.1:0-7683 GCA_036257375.1 Methyloceanibacter sp. | reverse complement strand
GGTGGTTCTGTCGTCTGAGCATCGAGGACAAGATCCCCGACCACTCGGTATTCTCGCGTGCCCGGCACGAGCGCTTCCGCGAGAGCGAGGTGTTCCGCCGCGTGTTCGAGCGCGTGGTGGCCACCTGCATGGCGGTCGGTTTGGTTGGCGGCGAGGCGTTCTCGATCGACGTCAGCCTGATCAAGGCGGACGTCGACCAGACGAAACGCATGCCGGGTGACGAGGCCGTCAACACCCGCTTCATGGTGAGCTGCGGCGGTGTTCCCTTCGAGGCGCAGGCACCCCTGGTGGCGAGCATCGTGGCGAGGGCACGCAAGAGCGGCGAGGAGCTGACCGGCCGGTTCATCCGAGAGCACGTGAGGGAATGGGCGATGGGAGGGGACGACTAGTCCATGCCTTATACCGTCCTCGTCGACGATAATTTCCATTACGATAATTTCCATTACATGGATTCGCGCCATCGCTGGACGTTAGGGGTGTTCGATACCCTCGACGAAGCACTGGCTGCATGTCGTCGTATCGTCGATGAGGACCTTGCCAATTTGCACGAGCCGGGCATGAGCGGGGAGCTTTTTGAGCGATGCGCGCGAGCAAGCAGAGGCACGCAGCAAGCTGAAGGCTAGATGAGCCCCACATTTGACCACTGACGGCCGCTCATCGGACGCGCTCACGCCCTGGCGTCGGCGAGGTAGGCATTTTGTTACCCTGGATGTTACCCCGTCGCCGCTATCTCAACCGTCCGAAAAGCTAAGTCCTTGATTTATTGGCGCGCCCGAAAGGATTCGAACCTCTGACCCCCAGATTCGTAGTCTGGTGCTCTATCCAACTGAGCTACGGGCGCGTCTTGCCTTCGCGATGAGGGCTAAGAGCCTAGCACAGGCATCCGCCTTGGGAAGGCGGGGGATGTCGCGCGGTTAGGCTAAGGCCTACCTAAGCTGTCGAGCGCGCAAAGGCAAGGCTCGGAACGATTTGGAAAGGCTGACGGTTTATGTGGGCATTTTCCCAACGCCTACCCTGGAGGAGCATCCATGCAGTTCACTCGTTTTCTCGCCAGAGCGACGTCGGCCTTCGCCGCCATTGCCTTGGCGATCGCTCTCACCGGCGCCTCGGCGCTCGCCGGGAGCGGATTTGTCGGCAAGTTCAAAACCACCGACACCGAGGGCAAGCCCTTCACGATCTGGCTTTCGGACGACGGCACTGCCAAAGGCGACCGCGCCAACGAAGGCCTGGCCGGCATGTGGAAGGAAGAGGGCAATGCTGCGGTGATCACCTGGGAGTCAGGCTGGGTCACCAAGATCACTAAGGAAGGCGACAGCTACAAGAAGAGTGCGCTAAAGGACGGCAAGCCCGTGGGCAGCGCCTCAGACGTCGAGAAGCTCGAGTAGTCCATAAGTTGAAGCAAGCGCGGCGCCGCCCTGCGCGGAAGGTGGCGCCGCCTTCGCCTTTCACGAGCGCGAGTCAGCAGCCTGAAGTGACATAAAGCAAACAGCCCGAAGGGCTGAAGGCGGAAGGATGGGTGCGCCCCTTGGGAGCGAAATGGAAGTCCCCGGTCTTGAGCGTGAGCTCGCCGAACACCAGATCGCCCTCGATCACGAGGCACTCCTCGTCGTCCTCATGGGCGTGAGATTCATATCGTGCGCCAGGCTGCATGCGGATCAACAGCGATTGGCGACTCGCCTTTTCGTTACGCCAGAGCAGGGCGGCATCGATGCCTTCGCCGAGCGGCTGCCAATCGTACTCGCCGGCGCGCAGCGTGATCGTGCCTGGAAGGGCTGCTTTCGCTGCGTCGATGCGGGCCTCGATGGCAGCGAGGAGACCGGCGGGGGGCGCTTCGGCCGGTAGGCCGGCGGCAAGCGGGGCAAGTCTCCGTTCAATGGCTTCGACCTGCCGCCTGAACGCGGGGTCGTGCGCCTCGAGCTCGCGAGCCGCGGCGCGCTCGCCTGGATCAAGTGTGCCAAGCGCGAGCCCAGCGGCCAGCTCGTCAATCTCCTTCATGCTCCTCCACTCATGCAGCTCTGAAGTTGTGCCAGTCCTCGCGTCACCCAGCTCTTCGCCGTGCCGAGCGGGACGCGCAACGTCTTGGAAAGTTCCTGGTGGGTGAGCCCATACAAATAGGCCATGAGAATTGCCCGCGAATATTTCGCGTCGAGCCGCTCGAGGCAGCCCTTGAGCTTGACGCTCTCTACAGACCCCGCGCCGAGCGCCGAGGTCGCGTTTGAGAGCAACTCCTCGTCGACCTCATCCAGCGATAGCATAGCGTGCCTTGACGTCGCGAGCCTATCGAGGACGGAGCGGCGGGTGATCGTGATCATCCAGGCGAACGCACTCCCTTTGCTCCGATCGTACAGGTAGGCCTTTTGCCAAATGCGGAAGAAGACGTCTTGAAGCGCGTCGCGCGCCCCGTCGCGGTCGCGCATCATGCGGAGGCAAATCGAAAAGAGCACGGGCGAGGTGGCGTCATAAAGCTGACGGAACGCGGCCGATCGCCCCCGGCCACGGCAACGAGAAAGTCCTCGTTGGTGGGAGCGCATGCGCCCTGCGCCATGCGGGGAGTGCTCATGGGGTAGCGATTATAACGCGCCAATCGCAACGGTTGTATGATGCGAATCTCCCAAACTGGGATGGGCAGTCTCACTTCGTTCGCAGGCAATTCCGGCATGGCTTTCCAGCAACGACCGGTCAAGGCCATATGGATGCGGTCGTGGCGAAAAAAGCAGCGCCTGTGTCATGCCGGCCACAGCGGGATGTCAAGCACGGCGGAGCCTTGCGCGTTCCAGCTCGACCACGACATCGGGAATGGTGACGCGGAAGGCGGCACCGCCTTCGTTTTTCACGAGCGCGATCTGCCCGCCATGGGCCTTGACCAGCTCGGCGGCAATGGCAAGGCCCAGTCCGGTACCGCCTTTGCGCGCAACGCTCTGGAAGGCCTCAAACAGATGCTCGCGCGCCTTCTCGGGAAGGCCCGGGCCGGTGTCGGCCACCTCGATCACGGTCACGGCCCCCTCGCGCCGCGCCACCACCATGATCTCGCCCACGCCCTCGCCTTCACCCTCCAGCGCCTGCACGGCGTTGCGGCAGAGATTGCTCAACACGCGGTAAAGCTGGTCGCGGTCGGCGTCGACCTCGATCGCGTCGTCGACCTCCACCGTCCAATCGATGCGGTTTGCGCGCGGCAGGCCGAGGCTGTCGCCGATCTCGCTGACGAGAGGGGCAAGCGGGAAGCGCTTGCGCCTGGGCGGGGTCTCTTGCGCCTGGCCGAAATCGAGCGTGCGGGCGCAGAGCCTGATGGCGCGGTCGAGCGAAGCGATCAGCTTCGGCACGAGGCGTTGCACGGTCGGATCTTTCACCGTGATGAGACGATCGGAGAGGAGCTGCGCGCTCGACAGCATGTTGCGCAGATCGTGGCTGATCTTGCTCACGGCGAGCCCGAGTGCGGCCAGGCGCGATTTCTGCGTAAGCGTCTCGGCGAGCTCCTTCTGCATGGCGGAGAGCTCGCGCTCGGCGGTGCCGATCTCGTCGCGCCGCGACGACGGGGCGATCACCCTGGTCGGGTCCTCCGGCCGCTCGGAGAAGCGCACGATGTTCCAGGTGAGCTTGGTCATCGGCTTCACCAGAAGCGCATCGAGCGAGAGATAGACGAGCGCGGCGGTGATGATCGAGATGAGGATCGACAGCCCGAGAATGTCGAGACCATAGCGGATCATGGCCGCTTTCAGCGGTCCCTCGCCCATCACCACGTCGATGATCTCGCCCTCGCTCATGCCGGGCTCGCCGACGACGCGAATGATGCGGTCGTCGGGCGCCATGTAGACCATCAGCGCGTCGGCGATCAAAGTGAGCCAAGAGGCGTCGCGCAAGTCATAGGACGCATCGATGTCGGTCGGCATGTCCATCTCGATGATCAGCACGCGGGCATCGGCGCGCTTCACGGCAATGGCCTTGACCTTGGCCTTTTCGAGCAGCTCGTCGCGCAGCATCGAAGGCAGCTGCCCGCCGGGGGCGGCCTCCGCCGCAAGCGAGGCAATCTGGGCGGCGGCAAGCCGTTCCATCAGCCATTGGCGGCGGAAATTGGAAACCGAAGGCACGAACACCAGCACCTCGGCCACCATGACGAACAGGATGGTGAGCAGCAGAAGCTTGGCCGACAGCCCCGGCACGTAGCGGGACCGCCTGGCAATCTCCGAAGCTGGGCTAGGGGCGTCGTCCTTCACAGGGATCACTCGAAACGCAAGAAAGCGCGGCTCATCAGCACCTTGCCGCTATCCTAAGCGGCGCAGGAAGCCAATGATGCTACGGAGCCAACCCTTCGTCAAAGTCGGCAAATAATAGGTGTATGCCACGCGCTTGGAGAGCTCGGAAAGGGTGGGATAGGGCAATACCAGGGAGGTAAGGTCGCCAATCTTGATGTCCCGCGCCATGGCGACCACCCAGAGCTGAAGCAATTCACCGGCTTCGGCACCGACGATGGTGCAGCCGAGAATGGTGCCGTCGGGCCGCGTGATAACCTTGATGAAACCTTCCGTCTCGCGCTCGCATTGGGCGCGGTCGTTGTCGGCGTAAGGCCAACGATAGATGCGAATGCGCCGGTGGCGCTTGCGCGCCTCGGCCTCGGTCAGCCCGATCTGGGCAAGCTCGGGATCGGTATAGACCACGCGCGGGATGATGCCCGCGCTCGCGTCGGGCTTCAGCCGGAACAGTGCGTTCCTGATGACGATGCCGGCGTGATAATTGGCGAGATGGGTGAAGCCCGGACCACCGATCACGTCGCCGATGGCGTAGACGCGCCTGTTGGTGGTCTTGAGTTGATCGTTCACCTTGATGCCTTCGTCGGTGTAGGCGACCCCGGCACGCTCGAGACTGAGCGATTTAACGTTCGGCTTGCGGCCGGTCGCAACCAACAGATGCGTGCCTTTCAGGATCGTGGGCTCCCCGTTCTCGGTGAAATGCACGGCGATTCCCTGCACCGAACGCTCGACGTTCTCCACTCGCGTGTTCGGATGCAGCATGACTTGCGTGTCGGTCAGGCGCTTGATCAGCACGGAAGAGGCTTCCGGGTCCTCATGGGGGAGGAAGGGTCCGACATCGAATACGCTCACATGGGAGCCGAGCATGCGGTGGGCTTGCGCGAGCTCAAGCCCCACAGGACCGCCGCCGATAACGATGAGATGCTGAATGCGCTCGCTTACATCGAAGATCGTCTCGTTGGTGAAATAGGGCACCTCGTCGAGACCGGGGATCGGCGGGACTTGCGGCACGGAGCCTGTCGCAATGACGAATCTGCGCGCGCGGACGAGCACACGCCCCGCCTCGACGGTGAACTTGTCGAGGAAATTCGCCTGCGCCTGGATCACGCGCACCCCCAAGCCCGTCATGCGCTCGATGGAATCATTCGGCGCGATCGCCGCGATCACGCCATGCACATGGTCGTGAACGCCGCGATGATCGATCTGCGCCTCGATGACGTCGATGCCGAAACTGGAAGCGGTGCGCACGGCGTCCGCGCGCTTGCCGGCGGCGAGCAGTGCCTTGGATGGGACGCAGCCATAGTTGAGGCAGTCCCCGCCCATGCGTCCCTTCTCGATGAGCACGACGGGGACGCCGAATTGGGCCGCCGCCGCAGCGACGGACAGACCCCCTGAGCCCGCGCCGATAACGCAGAGGTCGGGCTTCAGTACCTCTTCCATACCGCCTAATCCCCCATCGCCATCTGCTTCAGGCGCGCTTTCCCCTGAGCCACTTGATCGCCACCGGGACGAGCGCCACGACCCCCAGCGCCACGAGCCCGATAATCAGCTCCGGCGTCAAAAGCGCCCCCGGATCGAGCGCATATGAGCAAGACTCTTGGCCTCCCGTTCCCATCTTGGCAAGGCAGGATTGGTGTGCCGCCGCCTGCGCCTCGATAACGCTGTCGAGGCCCTTGCCGGCCAAGGAATAAGCAAAAGTGCCGGGAATAATGCCAAGGAAGGTCGTGGCGACATAGGTCCCGAAACTCACGCCGAGCAGCGAAGGCGCCAAATTGACGAGCCAAAAGGGAAAGATCGGCACGAGCCGCAAGAATAGCAGATAGGAGAAAGCGTCCTCCTGAAATCCCTCCCGGAAGCGGGAAAGCCAAGGTCCGGCCCGGGCAGCGAACACATCGCCCAAAGCGGTCCTGGCAATGAGAAAGATGATGCTGGCGCCGATCGTGGCGGCGATGATCGAGGCTACGCCGCCCAGGAACCAGCCGAACAGAAAACCGCCGGCAATGGTGAGCACGGCGCCTCCCGGCAGCGACAGCGCAACGACGGCCGCATAAAGCGCGACGAAGCCGAGCAGGCTCAGCACCATGTTGCCGTCGATATAGCCGCGCAGGGCCTCGCGGTTCTCCGCGAGCGTCTCGAGGGTGAGGTAGCGCTGCCAGCCCATCGCGAACACGAATCCGGTCGCGGCCAAGAGAGCGAGGAGCGGCCAGAGCCGTTTCAGCCACAGGAGCGCGCCGTTCATGCTTTCCGCTGCAGTTTTCATGCTCAAGCGCACTCCTCGTTCCAACGCCGGCGCCACTAACTTGGCCATCGCGCCGAGCACGGGAAACAGGGCTTCGCGCCATTGTGATGCTTCGTCACACGGCGCGAGGCGGACCGACGAGATTGTCGCACACTGGCGAGGGCGCATGCTTCGGAACGCGCAGACTGGCGAGAAGCGCCGGCAACGGAAGGTCCGCCAATGATTAACCGGATTTTGGCGCGGGGCACAACTCCGCCCCTGACGGCGGCCGGATTGACTTAGGCCGCTGCCGCACCCTATAAGCCCCAGGAATTGGCGGATGCCGGGTGCGCTCGCGCGACCCGGCTCAAGGCTGAATCGAGCCCAGGAGATGCTCCCTTGAAACGCACCTATCAACCATCGCGGCTCGTCCGCAAAAAGCGCCACGGCTTTCGCGCGCGCATGGCGACGAAGGGCGGCCGGAAGGTGCTCGCACGGCGTAGAGCCAAGGGACGCAAGCGCTTGTCGGCGTAAGCCGGCAGGCTTCACCGGTGACGGCGATCGGACGTCTCAAGACACGCGCAGAGTTCCTGCATGTAAGGGGCGGCGTTCGGCAGGTCATGCCTTCGCTGGTGCTTCAGGCACGCAAACGCAACGGCGCGGCCGAGGAGAGCCATCTCGCCCGTTTCGGCTTCACCGCCACAAAGGGCCTCGGCGGCGCGGTTCTGCGCAACCGGGCGCGGCGGCGCCTCAAGGAAGCCGTGCGGCGCACAGGGCCCTCGCATGCCGTGGAAGGCTATGATTATGTTTTGATCGCCCGCGAGGGCACGGTACAACGGCGCTTCACCGATCTCATCAAGGACCTCGAACGGGCGCTTGCCAAGGTGCACGAGCCCTCAGCAAAGAAGCGCTAGACGCCGCTAGACCTGACCTGCCCCAGCCCCCAATTAACCCAAGCGCCGCCGTTTGCGCTGAAGCGACTTGAACCGAAAGCGACATGGACGAGAACAATCGTAATTTCATTCTGGCCATCGTTCTGTCGATCGGCGTCTTGTTCGCTTGGCAGTATTTTTTCCTGCCGAAGCATCCCCCGGTGAAGCCGGAAGGCGAGCAGCAGCAGACCCAAGTCGAGCCCGGCCCGCCGCAGCCGCAACCAGGTGGCGAGGCCACGCCCGGCGGTGCGCCGCAGCCCGGCGGCACCACGGCCGCGACCATGACGCG